>NZ_JBYTEC010000001.1:1667009-1759200 GCF_058792075.1 Ensifer sp. EB106-03-01-XG145
CCCTCTTCCCAGAATGAAAATCTGGTGTCCTAACCGATAGACGAAGGGCGCACTCGCTGTGTGGGCGCCTTATAGCCAGAGGATTTGAGAACCGCAAGCGGCAATCTTCATATTTCTGTAAAAATTCCACAGTCGCGAGCCGAAGGGTAGATTCCTTGGAATAATCCATGGAAACAAGCGGTTGGCTTCAGCCCTTGCCGCGCCGGCAGCGCCAGTTCCAATCTCGCTGAGCGCCGATGTCGATATGGACCGACTCCGTATGGCAATAGGTGCCGACGCCGCCGCGACCGGGAACGCTGCGCAGGAATTCGGCAAGATCCCACTTGCTGACGCCTTGGACCTGGATGTCTGCTGCCTCGCAGCGGGTATGCAGCGACTGCTTCGCCCGGTTGACCTTGATCGGCCTGAGGCCGGAGGTCACCATCACCTGCTTGCCGTAATGCGTTTCCACCTTCTTCAGCATCTGCATGAGCTCAGGCTTGAAGCAGCCGGCATCAACCTTCTCGGTCTGCAGGATCAACCCGCTCGGGGCCAGCCGTGCCAGGCCCGACAGGGATGCGACCTGAACCGGCGCGCCATCGTCGTCGTCGCCGAGATGTTCCTCGTGCTCGAAATTATAGAGCGAAGTCAGCTTGACGCCCGGAAGCGTGTAGGCGAGGGAGGCCGTCTGCGGCCGGCTCGCGTTGCTGGTGGTAATCGTCTTTTTTTCCGCTGGTTGCGCGGCGCGCAGTGCTTCCTGCTGTTTTTCCTTGCGTTTCCCGGCAAAGAGCGTTGCGAGTGTCCAGGTTTTCGGCGCTTCCTTGTCGCCGTCGCTTTCCTTTGCCTCCGCGGTCGCCTGCATCGGTTCCGCGATCGCCACTTCAGCCGCGGCTGGCGCAACCTCTGCATTGGCCACGGCCTGAGGTGCAGCCGATTTTTCGCCGCCGGCGGCCGCCTCGGCGCTGAGCGGTACGGGGACGGCTGCGGGAAGGGCGTCCGGCGCCGGAGCGGGAGCGTAGGCTGCGACCGCCGTGTCTGCCGGCGCAGCGGTGGCCTCGTTCGCGGCACCCTGTTGCGGCGTCATGATGGGCTGAGGCTGTCGCTGGGTGCCGCTGAACAAGCTGTTGGTGGTTGCGTTCATGGCGGGCTGGCCCGCCGGCAACGGCACAGTTCCATTGGCCTGCGGCTGGGTATTCGGCATGCCCTGCGTCGCCGCTGCCTGTCCGTAGATGCTGGAAGAAGCGGCACGCAGGCCTGTGTTCTGCATCGTCAGGGACTGGGCTTGCCCGGAATCCTGCGTGGTGGCGGTCTGTTGCGCCTGCGGATCGCTGCCGAGCGCGGCCACCTGCGCATCCCGGACCGTGCCTTGCTCGGCCGATTCGGCCGCCTGGGCCGCTGTCTGTCCCTCAAGGCCCAGCCCGGCGGTGACGTCGTTGTCGGCAACGGCCGACACGCAGCCGCTGAGTGCCAGGAGTGAGACGGATAAAGCTGCCGCCCGCGCAATGGCAGCGAGCACTGCGCCCTTCGTATCCGGATGTTGCAACGTCCTATCCCCGCTCTCCGTGCATGACGGGCGAAACCTTCGCCTTGTCGTGCATTAAGTCTCAGTTCCGAAACATCGCTCAGAACAAACAAACTCATGTTTCTCGCGGCGGTCCGAAAGAACGCCACGGGAAAAGATCAGGCCAAGTACAAAGGGGGTCGCCGCCACGAGACATCGCGGATAGGACCCGGCATCAACGTTTCGCGCGAAAAAATACTCAACGACACGCGATTTGTAAACCGGCGCTAACCTTGAGCCCGCATGTTGCACACATGCAAAGGCCCGGATCGACCGGGCCTTGGATCATTCATTGCTGCTGCTGATCGGCGACTCGGCCATGCCAGCCGGTATGACCGGCCACATAGGGGCATCCTCGCCAGTCAGAATTGCGCGGGGCTTACCATGCGCCGGTATTGGCCATCGAAGCCCAGGGCTCCTGCGCCGGACGGTTCTCGCCCTTCTGCAGGATTTCGATCGAAATGCCCTCTGGGGAACGTACGAAGGCCATATGGCCATCGCGCGGCGGGCGGTTGATGGTCACGCCATTGTCCATCAGATGCTGGCAGAAGCCGTAGATATCGTCGACCTCATAGGCGAGGTGACCGAAATTGCGCCCGCCGGTGTAATCTTCCGTATCCCAGTTGTAGGTGAGTTCGAGGCAGGGTGAGAGTTCTCCGCGTGCGCGATCGATGTCGCCGGGGGCCGCGAGGAAAACGAGCGTGAAGCGGCCTTTCTCGTTCTCGTAACGGCGGATTTCGGTCAGGCCGAAAAGCGTGCAGTAGAAGTTCAAGGCCTCGTCCAAATTCTTGACGCGAACCATCGTGTGCAGATAGCGCATTGCAATGTCCCTGTTTTGCAGAAGATGGCGTATACTGAGCCGCCAGCAAGCCAGAGGCAAGGCTGCGTCCGCATATTAGATCTCGGCCAAAATATGCCGAGGGTCTTGCGTATCCGCGGCGGGACGATGTTATTCTGGTCAATAAGAATCAGTTAACCGTATCGGTAGTCGCGCGTAAACGAGGGGCTGGGAGAGAATGGCGGATAGGACATCTTCAAAAGACGTCATGCATGGTGACGACTTTGGCAGTGACGCTCTCGACCTCATCGAAATCACGGGCGTGATCAAATGGTTCGACGTCGCCAAGGGCTTCGGGTTCATCGTGCCTGACAACGGCATGCAGGACGTGCTGGTCCACGTGACCTGCCTGAGGCGCGACGGTTACCAGACGGTTCTCGAGGGCGCGCGCGTCGTGGCTCTCATCCAGAAGCGCGATCGCGGCTACCAGGCGTTCCGCATCCTGTCGATGGATCAGTCGACCGCCGTACATCCGTCTCAGCTTCCGCCGGTGCGCACCCATGTGCAGGTGACGCCGACCAGCGGCCTCGAACGGGTCCTGGTCAAGTGGTTCAACCGCACCAAGGGCTTCGGCTTCCTGACGCGCGGCGAGGGGACCGAGGACATCTTCGTTCATATGGAGACCCTGCGGCGCTTCGGCCTCACGGAGCTTCGTCCGGGACAGGTTGTCCTGGTGCGCTTCGGCGATGGCGAAAAGGGCCTGATGGCCGCCGAGATCCATCCGGACGGCCCGTCGCCGACGAGCCGGTCGCACTGATGCTCGCGGTACGAGATCTTTCCGGAAAAAGCGCCCTGGTGGCGCTTTTTTTGTTGTTCGCCTTTGCCGCTGCGGCTTTGGCGGAGGTTGAGTTCACCACGGACAAGATGCGGCTCGTGACCGCCGACAGGAAGGTGCACGAACTGACCGTCGAGCTTGCCGTCGATCCCGACCAGCGTGAGCAGGGACTGATGTTCCGCCGGTCGATGGCGCCGGATCACGGCATGTTGTTCGATTTCGGTGAAACCCGCCGCGTGATGATGTGGATGAAGAACACCTATCTGCCGCTGGACATGCTGTTCATCGACAACAAGGGCGTGGTGCGGACGATCCACCAGGGCGCCGTCCCATTTTCCGAAGCGATCATTGATTCCGGCGAGCCGGTCGCCTTCGTTCTCGAGCTCAATGCCGGCACTGTCAAACGCCTTGCTATTCGGGCCGGAGACCGTCTTGAAGGCGCTCGAATCCCGGGGCGATGATCCCGGGGGAGATGATCACAAATCGACAGCTGGCATCCGTTGGCCTTGTAGTTTGGGCATCAGCGCCTAAATCACCTGTATCGAGACGAATCGATCCTTTCGATGACGACTGCAAAGCCTTTTGGGCAGACTTCAACTTAATAAGTTGCTAATATTCTGCCGAAGACGACAGGAGGCATCTGTGATGGTCCGGAGTGTGGTTGTTGCGATCGTGGCGGCCGCTGCGTTCGCGCAAAACACGATGGCGGCAGACCTGACGCCGGCGCTGGAGCCGGCGCCGGTTGTCGAAACGCCGCCCGTTTTCGTATGGACCGGCGGGTATGTCGGCCTTCAGGGCGGTGGCGGCTGGCTGAATGGCGATTTCAGCGCGCCCGGCGGCAGCGGTTCAGAAGATTTCAACGGCGGCTTGCTCGGTGCCTTTGCCGGTTTCAACTATCAGCAGGGTGATTGGGTCTACGGCATCGAGGGCGATGTCAACTACAACTGGAATGACAAGAGCGTCGATGTTGGCGGAACCTCCGCCGAAGTCGGCACCGATGTCTCCGGCGCGATACGCGGACGCGTCGGCTATGTGCTGAACGACAAAGCGCTGCTTTACGGGGCAGGAGGCTGGGCGGTCACCCGCGGCTTCGTCGATGTGCCCGGAGCCTCGAAGGAGAAAGAGACCTTCAACGGTTGGACGATCGGCGCCGGTGTGGATTATTCGTTCACCGACAACGTCTTCGGGCGCGCCGAGTATCGCTACAACGACTATGGCGACAAGGACATCGGCGGCGTCAACGTCGATCTCGATCAGCAGCAGTTCACCATCGGCGTCGGTGTAAAATTCTGACCAATGCGCAGGCAGCGCCAGCATCTGGCCGCCGCTTCCTTGATTCGTTCATGCAGGCTGCAATATTCCCCCTGCGCGATCGGCAATTTCGCCTCGATCGCCTTCGTCCGAGAGATCGAGAGCCACGCGGAGACCGTCCCGGATGGGCCGTTGCAACGCCTTGCGTGAGCCGGACAGCAGCGTCAGCCGTCCTGCTTCCTCAAGCCGGACGAGCCTGTTGCGCGACAGGCCGAGTTCCGCCGACAGCAGGCGATCCGCCCGCATACTGACTGCCAACGGCACCTCAAGGACGATCTCAAGATGGGTACAGACGTCCCGCGGTCGAGCGACGACGCGCCTTGTCACATGGCAAGCGGCGAATTCTTCGATCCTGTCGGTGCTTCGCCGAAGGCCCTCGACGTCGAACGAGACCCGGCGAATCCAGCGCGGGTCGTTGTTCTGAAGCGCATCGAGCGTTTCAGGTGCGATGTCGCGGACATACTGCCGCTCGAAGATCGGGCGATTCCAGGTGTCGTCGCAGTCGGCGCAGCGATAGATCAGCCAGGCATCCAGCCGCCGGCCGTTGGCGTTCAGCCGCGTCTTGCCGCTGCATTCGAATGGGCGCGCGCCGCGGCAACGGCTGCAGGCGAGCCAGGGGCGCGGCGCGGCGTGTGGTTCAATGGTCCACAGGACCGTCAATGTGTGAGACATGTCGTCTGGTTCTTCCAATAGGAAGTCCATCGAGACGACGGTTTGAGTACCCGTTCCGGGGACGCGGTCTGGCAGCGTTTGTAGGTGATGGTTCCGCCTGGTGGTGTTGCACCGGGCTTGAGATCGGCAATGCCATTCCGGTCTCGAACCGTCACCTCAACGAACGCATGAAATATCATACCGGTAGCGTCGGGCGCTATCGGGCGTACGGGGTGAAACTAGCGAGACCGGATTTTACAAAGGCAAAGCGAGACTCCAGGAGAGCGCGATTGTGGCTGCGTGCCCGTTCTACACCGCGGCGTGTGCCGCGCAAAGTGCGGAGTTGACATGCCTACGCGCCATGGTGGCTTTTTGCTCGGAATAGGTGAAATTTGGCCACAGGCAATTTCGCTCAATAGGAGTAGTATGAGGCATTACACCTCCAATCTGGAGCGGCCTCTGCATTGGGACGGCCGCTTCTTTTTTGGACGGCGTAGCCGTTCTTCCTCAGCCGACGCGGCCGAAACTCAGCTCCATTGACGTTGAAGCAGGAGCAGTCACTGAGGAAAATGACGTGACGCGGTTGCGACCGCCGCGCTTGGCTTCATAGAGCGCCGCGTCTGCCCTGTTGAACAAGTCCTCCCACGACCCTTCGTTGCCGCCGGCTGCGAGGCCCATGCTGACACTGAGCGCTATGTGTTGCTCGTTGCCGATCACCACGAGTTCTTCGACGGCGCGACGCAGGCGCTCGGCGATGAAAAGCGCCTGCGTTTCGCTGGTCTGCGGCAGGTAGAGGCCGAACTCTTCCCCGCCAAGGCGGGCGAAGCAATCGCCCTTTCTGAGGTTCTTCCTCATCAGATCGGCAAAGGCGATCAGCGCCTGGTCGCCGGCTTGGTGGCCATAGCGATCGTTGATGCGCTTGAAGAAGTCCAGATCCATGACGATGAGGCAGTCGCCATGCCAGTTTGATCCAGGCAGTTGCGTGAGAAACCAGCGTCGGTTGCGCGCGCCGGTCAAGGCATCGGTGTCGGCTGAACACCTGAGCTCGGCTTCGGCCCTCTCCTTGACGAGGACGAGCGCAAAAAGGGCGATCGCGAAGTGGCATATGATCGAGAGGAAAAAGGCGTAGGTGGTGGTGATCGGTATGACGCCCGGCTTCACAAGACCGATCACCACGGCAAGGCAGAGGCTGGCACCGACGGTCATGGCCGCCGCAAACAGCGCGCGTACCGGCAGCGGCTCCCTGTTGCGATCGGCGATGACGGCGAGGGCGGCGGCCGCCAGAAATGCAAAGGCGGTGGCATTGAACACACTGGCGCGGATGTAGTTGACCACATGGAAATGCGTGGCAAGACCGATTGCTGCGCCCGCGGCCGGTATCGAAAGTGCCAGCCAGTCCGCCTTGCGTCGCCGGCCAGCGCTCAAGCGGCGCACACCGATCCAGAACAGCGCATAACCGCCGATCCCGAGCGTGAAGCTCGAAAGCGTCCACAGATAGGCCGGCAGCAGCTGCTGTTCGCCGTAGCCGGCGAGCGTCGACGCAAGAGCTAGGAAGAAGAAGCCGCTCGCGAGAATTCCGAGACCTTCATCCCGCGGCGATTGCCAGCGGGCATAAAGAAAGCAGAACGCGCCGACGAGGAACGACGATTTGTGAAGCAGCAGAACGGTGGTGAGATCGAGTTGGGTGTTCATGGAATGATGCTCGGGCGGGCTTGGGAGGCTGGCGCGGTGCAGTTGTGCACCCTTGGCTCTAGCCGCAATGGATTTAGCGATTACTAAACTCGAATGACAGACCGACACTTTTGTCCCATTTCGGGACATTTCTGCCTGCCACGGACTGTGGGTGGGACGAATGCAGGTTTCATCAGTGTGGACGTCAACGAAATTACATGTTGCAGCCCAAGGGCGAAGCGTGTATCTCCGGCGCCGTTGGCACGGAGTGTAGCGCAGTCTGGTAGCGCATCTGGTTTGGGACCAGAGGGTCGGGAGTTCGAATCTCTCCACTCCGACCATCGTAACGCCGAAGGTGGCGTTCCTGATCTCCCTGCGTCTTTTCACTTCGTCAGATATTGCCTTTTGGGCACTTGTTGAACGGCGACTGCAGGGCCGTGTCAGCGGAACCTGTATCCCGCGCGGTCGTCTAGCCGAAAAGCCGAATTTATCCGGCCAAAAGTCATTCCGTTTTAAATCAATCTGCGTTATGGGATGACGGAATGCTGGCGCCCGTGAATGTTGCCAGCGAAAGTATGGAGCCGTTCGAAACCATGTCCGCAAAGATCTATCGTCCAGCAAAGACCGCCATGCAGTCTGGCAAGGCCAAGACGAATCTGTGGGTGCTGGAGTTTGATCAGGAAAAGCCGCGCACGATCGACCCGATCATGGGCTACACCAGCTCCGGCGACATGAAGCAGCAGCTGCGGCTGACCTTCGAAAACGCCGAGCAGGCCATCGCTTATGCGGAGCGCAACGGCATCGAATACCGCGTGATCGCGCCGAAGGAAGCGACGCGCAAGAGCGTGTCCTATCCGGACAACTTCCGTTTCAACCGGATGCAGCCCTGGACCCACTAAGTCCTCCGGTCGCATTCGACGGGCGAAGCCCGGGACGGCCCCTTAGCTCAGTTGGATAGAGCACCTGCCTTCTAAGCAGGTTGTCGCAGGTTCGAATCCTGCAGGGGTCGCCAAGTTTCTAACGATCTGTTTCTTCGATAGAATTTGTGGATCCTGTCACGAGGTGCGCAGGGCGGCCTATGTGGCGTTCCGCTTCAGCGCCTCCACGAAGTGGATAACCTCGCTTACCGTATTGTCGTTCCAGATGTCGTTGTGGCCGGCGCGCTCGTCGATCTGCATCTGCTTGGGTTCAGGCGCAATGCGATAGAGCGCCTCGCCCGACGACAGGGGAATGCTGTCGTCCAACCGCCCGTGAATGAAAAGCTTTGGTTGCTTCACCGTCGTTATTTTGAGGTCGGAGCGGAAGGGATCCTTGATGAGAAGCGCGACCGGCAGGAACGGATAGCGCGCTTCGGCGGCCGACAGAACCGACAGATATGGGGAGATAAGGATCACGCCGGAGACTGGCCTTTGTGCCGCCGTGTTCACGGCGACGCCGGTGCCGAGCGAGCGGCCGAGCACGACGATGCCCCCTTTGTTGCGATGCGCCAGCCAGTCGAACGCCGCGATGCCGTCGGTCAGCAAGCCGTCCTCGCTTGGTGAGCCGGTCGATCCCGGATAGCCGCGATAGGAAATCGCAAGCAATCCAATGTCCCGCGCAGCCAATGCCTGTGCGAGAAACCCATAGTTGTCTGTTCGATCTCCATTCCCGAAAAAGAGCAGCACACCGGGTTTGTCGGGCTTACCGTGACTATAAAGCCCGTGCAGCGTCTCACCATCCGGTGTTTTGACGGAGACGTTCTCACCCCAACTCGCTGGGTTCGGTGCGGCAGTGGCGTCGGCACCGGGATAGAGAAGGGTGCGCTGCGAAAAATAGATGAGGCCGAGAAGAACGAGATAGGTCAGCACCGCCACCAGCGGCAAGATGAGTAGAAATCTTGTGATGCTCATGACGCCACATCCAGCTACAGGGAGAGAAGAGTCTCCGTCAAAAAAAACGACATCGATCGAAATATCCGAAAATATTGATGCTGAGTACTGCAGTGTCAGCGGATGGTGCGAAACGTCCGGAGCCAGTGGCGGATATGTTCGCTAACATCCGGTAGAAGTTGTAATTGGTCTGTATTTTGCTCACGCCGTGCCGATCCTCGACGTCCGCACGAAGACTGGACCAGGTGAGCCTGGTCGACAATGTCTGTGACGGCCGCCTGCGGCCCTTCCTCTTGTGATGACACATAAAAAAACGGGCCGGTGGATGGCTCCAACCGGCCCGTTCCGGCAAAAGGCGGAAAGGGGAACGTCTCTGCGCGGGGCTGCAGCGCCGCGCGTAGGGAGATCGATACGGACTGATAATGCCCGAACGCCATTTCCGGAATTGACATTTATCGCTCAAAAATTGACATTTCCCGCATGCCCTCCGATGGACGCCCACAATCTGTGATCGAAGTTTCTGTTGTCATCCTGCCGGAGTCGTCGATCATGTCGCTCGCCTCGGTGCTGGATCCAATGCGCGCTGCCAACCGCATCTGCGGTCGCGATGTATTTCGCTGGCGGTTGCTCTCGGCGGATGGAAAGGCGGTGACGTTGACCTGCGGCGTGCCGATCGTGGTCGATGGCACCTTTGCCCAGCCGCTCGCCGGCGACGCGCTGCTGGTGATTGGCGGTTTCAATCTCGACCGGCATGTGGGAAAAAAATTCATCGGGATCCTGCAGGAGTCCTCCCGGCATTTCGACATCGTCGCCGGCATCGAGTCAGGCTGTTGGCTGCTCGGGCGAACCGGCTTGCTCAATGGCCGGCGGGCGACCGCCCACTGGGAAGAGCTCGAAGATTTCAGCCAGGCTTTTCCGGCCTTGACCGTGCTTGGCGACCGCTTCGTCGCCGACGGCAAGTTCTGGACATCGGGCGGCGCATCGCCGACCTTCGACATGATGCTGCACTGGATCACGCAGAGATTGGGTTCGGCGCTGGCACTCGATGTCGCCAGCATCTTCGTCTACGACCAAACGCACAACGCGACCGACGTTCAGCCATTCGTTTCGCTTGGGCGCATCGAGACGCGCGACCCGGAGCTCGCCGAGGCGATTCGGCTGATGGAGCGCACCCTTGAGCGTCCGTTGACGATCGCGGCTTTAACGAAGCGGCTGTCGATTTCGCAGCGCAAGCTGGAGTTACTTTTTGCGCGGGGACTGTCGACCAGTCCCGGCGCCTACTATCTGCGCCTTCGCCTTCAGGTCGCACACCGTCTGGTTCGCGATTCTGGCAGCCCGATTCGCGAGATTGCACTCCGCTGCGGCTTCGACAGCCTGTCGGCTTTCTCGCGTGCCTATAGCCGCGAATACGGCATGAGCCCACTGAAGATGCGGCTGGCGCGGCGAGCGGCTGCGGCTTAGCGTTGGCAAAGGCCAAACGCGCCTGCTGCATGTTTTTGTCCTTTAATCGTACCCGATTAAAGGACAAAAAAAATGCAGCAATTCAAAGTGCTACAGCGACCTTTGCGCGTCTGATAAGACGCGCGGCGCTGTAGACATCTCAGATATTCAGATCAGGACTAGGGGTCAGTGGACCGTCTGCGGCGGTTCGTCGGTAAACGCCTGGATGCCGTCTCGCCGCACGGTCGCAATGAACTCCTCAAAGGCTTCGCGATCGGTGGGGAAAGGTTCCTCCCACGTGGTGGAAAAACCTTCCTCATCGATAACCTCGAGGACCCAATCGAGATTCGAGCCCGCTGGCCGATAAATGCGCAATTCGACGACGACGCCGTCGTCACTGAACTGGCCGGAAAATTCTGAATACTCGTACGTCTGCTCTTCGTCAGTCATTTCCACAGTCTAACACGCTTGATAAAGGACGTCTCATGCTGTTCGGCAGTTATCGTTGCTCCGGCGTGCAGCGATGCCAGCCGTCACCGTCATCTTGTACTTAGCGGGATGTCCCGTCCCGATGGCGGCTTGTCGATGGCACCGAGAAGCTACTGCCGGCTTGGCCCCATCCAAAACACGGCCCGACCGCCCCATGCCAGTTACGCGTGGCGGCCAGGTTGTTGGCGATGGGAAGGCCCCCCTGGCCAGGTTCGAAGCTACGGAGCGTCGAAATTGACACCCCGTCCGCTCCGAATGTTGCTGTTATCGGCAGCGTGCTTCGTATCGCCGACCGTAGCGATCACGATAGATGCAATAGCCGGCGCGCTCTTGCGAACGACCGATCAGGTTGCCTATGACGCCGCCGGCGACAGCGCCGATTGCCGCACCGCCCCAGCTATCGCTCACAGCGCCCCCGATGATGGCGCCGGTGCCAGCGCCGATAGCCGTCCCTTTCTCGGTCTGCGTGCAGGACGCAAGCGTACCAATCATTCCAATCGCAATGATAAGCTTTTTCATGCTTTCACCCCTTTGCTACAAATCAACCTGGGAGTTCACCAATCTGCATCCTCAGCGCGAGCTTAAGCATCTACGCAACGCGCGCAATTGTCGATAGTGGTGTTTTGCCGGGAGCAAGGAATCTCTGACGGTCAGGCATTGCTCGCTCGAGGCCCACAGCCGGCGGTCCACCAACCGGCTAAGCGCAGGGGCAACTATCGCCAGTAGCTTTGCCCGCTGTCGACTGACGATCGGCCCATGACGTAGCCAATCGCAAACGCAAGCAAGCCGACGGCAAGCGTTAGTCCGGCTGCAGCGTACGGGTGATCTGCGACCCCGACCGCCGCGGCGTTTGCCTCACGGCTCACGGCGTCGGCGGCTGTCTTTGCGACCTTGCGGGCGCCTGTAGGTGGTTCGATGGGTTTTCCGGTGAAGCCCGCTTTCAGATCTTTCGCCACGATGTTTCTCCTTGTGGTGGTCAGGGAAGGAACTGTCGATTCGACAGGAAGTTCCGGAACTGCACGCCTGCGCCGCCGCCATAGCGCTCGCGTGGACGGCTCCGATGGTGCGAGGCCACTCAGCCCGTGCGGGGTCCATTGTTCATCGGAGGTTCAGGCTGATCGGCCCACAGTAATCGCCAGATAGGAGGAGTTACGATGAAAAAGCTCTTATCCGCCTTCGCAGCGATTGGCTTGGCTGCGTCTTTCGCGCTGCCGCTAAGCGCCGCTCCGATTTTCGTGCCGAAGCCCGTCCAAGTGCAGACGGACACCGTCGACCTGGTTAAGCACCGGAGTCACCGTCATTGGCGCGCTGATCGCCGGTGGGATCGTCGGTGGGATAGGCGGTACGCCTGCGGTTACTATGGCAGGTGCTACCCCCGCCATTACGGTTACTATGGTGGATACCGTGACCGCGGCTACTATGGCTACCGCGACTATTACCGCTACCAGCGTCGATCCGGCGTTACGGTCTATTTCGATTTCTAGCGGAAATCGCGTGAGGACATTCAGCAGGTCGATGAGGTCGTCGGCTTGCGCTCGGGCATGACCCCCTCATAGTGGCGAGAGTGCACAATGTAGGCTGCCAACGCGCCTCACATTATTGCAGATCAGATAGCCTGCTGGTGATCTTGAACTTAAGTCCAGTGTGATATCCCGAAACAGAGCTAGGCATCCGGGCGATATCGAGCGGCGTCGGAATTCTGCTCCCGCCACATGGCGTCGCCGAACAGCGCAGCCTCGTCGCTCAGTCCCTCGCGGAATTGATCGGTGATGTACCGGGCCAGTAAATCGGCGCGTTTTCCATGACGCGGGATACTGCACCAGATGCACACCCGGTCGAACGTCCGTTGAAGCATGTCTAGTTCGTCCGGGGTGATCCGGCTGTTTAGGCCTCCCGCAATCTCCTCCATCGAGACCTCTTGGTTGCCCTGCCGAAGAGTGTCCGCGTTCGGATCCAACGCAGCGGATTTGTAGAATCCGATCATGTGTTTCAGAGCGCCGCTCTCACGAACGCCGCCTTGGTAGCAATTGATAATGCGGCTTGCGATCGCCTCTGCGGCCTCACTATTCCGCGACAGGCCGAGCCCACGCAGGACGTCCTTAAAAATCTGGTCTATCTGGTCGATTTCGTGGGGGAGAAGCATCTTCGAATTGGTCGTCGGAGACATCGCGCGACCTCCTATACTGGGGCGAAAGCGTGATGATCTTCCAGCCGCCGAGGCCCTCATCTACGCCCGGCGATGGGGCGATTATGAGCCGACACTGCGGCAATGCAACTAGACGGAAGTTGCGGGCCTCGGGGTGACCGTCGCCAAAAAGGCGCGCTGCGGATTTCTCGTTGTGACAAAGCTAGTGCAAATGTGTGCCAAAGCCGCCGCCGCGCCACATCCAAGTGGCAACTTCCGGGCGCATGCAAGGGTCTCTGGAGCCTACGGCTCTGAAGGCGTTCCGCCCTCATGTTTTCGTGAGACCATTTTGATACCGGGAAGGGCGGGAAGCGCCTGAAAAAGCCCGGAGAATAAGGGAAAGCATGTTACTGCTGGGGCGCATGAAAAAGGGCTAGGAATGGCCATAACCCCTTGAATTCGTTGGTGAGCGCGCAGGGATTCGAACCCTGGACCTACTGATTAAAAGTCAGTTGCTCTACCGGCTGAGCTACGCGCTCCCTGGCCGCGGCTGTGAAGCCCGGCGGAAGTGGGCGGACATATGCACGCGTGTTTCCTGTCGGTCAACCGAAAAATTGCGGCTTTTGTGAAGAAACGGTGCATGGCGCAATGATCGCCAAAAGGTGATTGGTATCATCATGATCCTGCGGCTAAGGAATGGCCCAAATGCCGCATGCCGGAGTTCTTGCCGTTGTCGATCGCCGATATTTCCATCTGGACCGCCATTCTTGCCGGCGCCCTCTCGTTCCTTTCCCCTTGTGTTCTGCCACTCGTGCCGCCCTATCTTTGTTACATGGCGGGCGTTTCGGTCGACCAGTTTCGTAGCGGCGATGCGGCGACGGTCGGAAGCACCCGGCGTGCGGTCCTGCCGGCGGCGCTGTTGTTCACGCTCGGGTTCGCAACTGTCTTTGTGGCCCTTGGGGCAGGGGCCTCGTCGATCGGCATGCTGCTCAGGCAGCATATGGATCTCCTGTCGCGCATCGGCGGCGTGATCATCATCATCATGGGCCTGCATTTCCTCGGCGTGTTCAAGATCGGGCTGCTGGCGCGCGAGGCACGCTTCCAGGGCGGCGGCAAGCCGGCGACGCTCTCCGGCGCCTATATCATGGGGCTAGCCTTCGCCTTCGGCTGGACACCCTGCATCGGTCCGGTGCTCGGCACGATCCTCGGCGTTGCCGCCGCGCGCGACACCGTGTCTGACGGCGCCATGCTGCTGGCCGTATATTCGCTCGGACTTGCCATTCCGTTCTGGATCGCGGCTGGCTTCTCTGGCGCCTTCATGCGCTTCATGTTGCGCTTCCGCCGTCATCTCGGCCTGGTCGAGAAGCTGATGGGCGGCCTGCTGGTGCTGGCGGGCCTCGCTTTCCTCTTCGGTTTCATCAGTTCCGTCGCCATCTGGTTCCAGACGACCTTCCCGATCCTGATGAAAATCGGCTAGGGCATACCCTCGTATTTCGGAATCACTTTTCCTAAGGGCCGGCCTAATCGTCAGGCCGGTTCATGGGCTAGGCGTGCGAAGGCTACTGCATGTTTCCTTTAATCGTACCCGACTAAAGGACAAAAACATGCAGCAATTCAAAGTGCTACAGAGACCTTTGCGCGTCTGGTAAGACGCGCGGCGCTGAGGTGCCGGCGCGGGGAAGTGAAAGATGCGGGGGGAAAGATGACGGAAATCGCGGGCTTGGTGATGCCGTTCTTCGGCCTGATCTTTCTCGGCTATCTGACGGCGCGTTTCGTCCAGCATCCGGGCGAGGCAATGGGGTGGCTCAACACCTTCATCATCTATCTCGCTCTGCCGGCACTGTTCTTCAAGCTCGTCTCACGCACGCCGATCGAGCAGCTGGCGCGCGCCGACTTCATCCTGACGACGGTCGGGGCGACTTATATCGTGTTCTCGCTGATCTTTCTCATCGGCGTCTATATCAGGCGCAACTCCATTGCCGAGGCGACGATCCAGGGCTTTGGGGCCGCCTATGGCAACATTGGCTACATGGGCCCCGGCCTAGCGCTTCTTGCTTTGGGTGATGCGGCCGCTGTGCCGGTTGCGCTGATCTTCAGCTTCGAGAATGCAGCCCATTTCGCCGTCGCGCCGGCGATGATGGCGATATCAGGCGGCCGACAGGAAAAACCGCTGGTGCTTGCCGCAAGTGTCGCGCGCAAGATCATCCTGCACCCGTTCATCCTTGCGACGCTCGCTGGCGTCGTCGCCGCCTTCTTCGCGGTGCAGCCGCCGGTGCCGGTTCAGCGGCTCATCGATTATCTCGCGCAGTGTGCAGCGCCTTGCGCGCTCTTTGCCATGGGCGTGACTCTGGCGCTGCGCCCGATCAAGCGCATTCCCGTCGAGATCGGCTACATCGTCCCGGCCAAGTTGCTTTTACATCCGCTCGTCATGTTCGCGGCCATGAGCCTGACGGGCAACTATGATCCGATCTGGGTGCAGACCGCGGTGCTGCTGGCAGCACTACCGACGGCAACGAACGTCTTCGTCATCGGCCATCAGTATGGCGTATGGCAGGAGCGGGCCTCGGCGACGATCTTGATCACAACGACGCTGTCGGTCGCAACCGTCACCGGCCTGCTTTACCTGATCCGCTCAGGCGCTCTTCCGCCCGATCTTTTCCCGTAGGCTATCCCTAAAGGCGTGAAGCGCGCTGCCGGGATGAACGCCTTCGCGCATCAGGAGGCTGCGGAGCGGCCCGACGGCGGAAAGCACGTGCAGCCCGAGGGCGCGTAGCGCCTGCACCGGCAGGAAGCCGGAAAGCAGCGAGCGATTGAGCAGATCCACGCTCGCCGTGCGGCTGATGATGTCCGGCCGGCGGCGGCTATCGAAACGATCGCCGATATCGCCGGCGAGCGTTTCTCCACTGGCCGTACCGATGATATCGACGAGCGTCATCACATCGCGCAGGCTGAGGTTCAGGCCTTGGGCACCGATCGGCGGAAAGGCGTGCGCCGCCTCGCCGAGGAGCACGACACGCCCCTTGCCGAAGCGCCGCGCGGTCATGCCCGAAAGCGGGAAGGATTGCGGCGTGCCCTCGACCGTCACCTTGCCGAGAATCGATTGCATCCGGTCCTCGACCGCGCGGGAGAGTGCAGCAAGATCCAACGTCAGCGTCTGTGCGGCATCGTCGGGTTTGCGTACCCAGACGAGGCTGGAGCGGTTGCCGGGCAGGGGAACCTGGGTGAAGGGGCCGCTTTCGGTGTGGAACTCGGTCGAGATGTTCTGGTGCGGCAGTTCGTGCGCAAAGTTCAGAACGACCGCCGTCTGCGGATAGGACCAGGTGCTGACGGAGATCTTCGCCGCTTCGCGCACCGGCGAGCGGCGACCATCGGCGCCGACGAGCAGATGCGCACTGCATTGGCTGCGGTTTGCGAGCTCGATCGTCGCGACAGCATCCGAAAGGTCGAAGCCGATTGCGGAGGTGGTGATGCGCGTCAGCGTCGGGCTCTCTTCGGCCCGCTGGCGGAGAATGTCGATGAAAGGCGCGTTCGGGATGTTGTAACCGAAGGCGTCGAGCCCGACTTCCGAGGCGCGGAAGTTGACCGGCGGCGCACGCAACAGCCGGTTGGTTCCGTCGAGTATGCGCATGGTCGAGAGCGCTGCCGTCAGCGGCTCGACCTTTTCCCACAGGTTGAGGTTCTTGAGATACTCGATCGATTGGTCCATCAGCGCCGTGGTGCGTCCGTCGGCGACCGCCGGTTCAGGTCCGATCAGGGCGACGCGGTAACCGGCGTCAGCAAGCGCGATGGCCGCGAGCGATCCCGCGAGACCTGCACCGATGATGGCGATGTCGTAGTGATCCATGAGGCAACCAACCTTTCACGCGCGCTGCGAGGCGTCTTGGCCGAGCCTCGATCATACCTCTAGTCGCGGGCGAGAGCGAAATAAATGGGTAGAATCAGCGCAGAAGCAATTTGCAGGTGTCCACAGGACAATAGGGCTGCAGGAAGCGACCGAGCTTGAATTTTAGTGGCGATGCGTTGCAAAGGGTGCATATTACGCGCAATGCGCCGCAGAGCGGTTGAGGCGGGCTTGCGGGTCCGTACGGGGAAAACAGCAGGGGTGGGCGGCGTCCGCAGATGAAGTTCTTTAACTACAAACGAGTTCCCTACGCCGAGATTCGCGCCTTTTCCGTGCATATCTTGACCGCCTCGGGATCGTTTCTTGCTTTCCTCGGCGTCGTTGCGGCGGCCGAGCACCGCTTCGTCGATATGTTCTGGTGGTTGGGCCTGGCGCTGCTCGTCGATGGTATCGATGGGCCGATCGCCCGCAAGGTCCGCGTCAAGGAAGTGCTGCCCAACTGGTCGGGCGACACGCTCGACAACGTCATCGACTACGTGACCTATGTCCTGCTGCCGGCCTTTGCGCTCTATCAGAGTGGCATGATCGGCGAGCCCTGGTCCTTCGTGGCGGCGGGCGCAATCGTCGTATCGAGCGCGATCTACTATGCCGACATGGGCATGAAAACGGACGAATACTTCTTCTCGGGCTTCCCGGTCGTCTGGAACATGGTGGTCTTCACGCTGTTCGTCATCCAGGCGAGCGAGGTGACGGCGTCGGTCGTCGTCTTCGTCTCCGTGGTGCTCACCTTCCTGCCGATCAATTTCCTTCACCCAGTCCGCGTCCAGCGTTTGCGGCCGCTGAACCTCGGCGTCTTCCTGATCTGGTCGGCGCTGGGTGTCTATGCGCTGCTCCTGCATTTCGCGACGCCGGCTTGGGTCGTGACCGTTTTTGTCGTCACAGGCATCTATCTCTACGTGATTGGCTTCGTGCTGCAGATTTTTCCAAGTCTCGGCCGGAAATAGGAGCAGGCAATGGCACAGGCGATTGTGGTACGCGAACTCGGTGGACCGGAGGTCCTCAAACTCGAAGGCGTCACGCTCTCGCCGCCGGGTCCGGGCGAAGTGCAGATCCGCCAGGTTGCCGTTGGCCTCAACTTCATCGACGTCTATTTCCGCACCGGCCTCTATAAATCCGCCTCTGGCCTGCCTTTCGTGCCGGGCAAGGAGGGCGCGGGCATCGTTACGGCGGTTGGCGATGGCGTCAGCCTCTTCTCCGTTGGTGATCGCGTCGCCTATGCCTCGGCCGACGGCGCCTATGCCAGTGAGCGCAATGTCGATGCCTCCCAACTCGTGAAAGTGCCAGACGGCATCACGCTCGAGACCGCAGCGGCGATGATGCTGAAAGGCATGACGGCGCAGTACCTGCTCAACCAGACCTATCAGGTCGGTCCGGGCACGACGATCCTGTTCCATGCGGCCGCCGGCGGCGTCGGTCTGATCGCTGGCCAGTGGGCAAAGGCGCTGGGCGCCACCGTGATCGGCACCGCGGGCTCGCAGGACAAGATCGATCTGGCCTTGGCGCACGGCTACGACCACGTCATCAACTACCGCACCGACAATTTCGTCGCGCGGGTGAAGGAACTGACCGATGGCCGCGGTGTCGATGTCGTCTATGATTCCGTCGGGCGCGATACCTATCCGGCGTCGCTGGACTGCCTGAAGCCGCGCGGTCTCTGGGTCAGCTTCGGCAATTCGTCCGGTCCGGTGGACGCGTTTAGCATCGGCATTCTGGCGCAGAAGGGATCGATTTTCGCGACCCGTCCGACACTCTTCGGTTACGTTGCCACGCGGCCTGCGCTGGAAGCGTGTGCAAATTCCCTGTTTGATATTGTGCAAAGCAACAAAGTGCGTATCAATATAAATCAGACTTATCCGCTTGCCGATGCAGGGCGGGCGCATACGGATCTCGAGACAAGAAAAACAAGTGGAACAACACTGCTGATTCCGTGATCGAAGCCTTAAGGCGGACGCAGATCAACAGAGGGGAAAGAGGGCAGCGTGCCTGTTGAGGGAGTAGCGGCGAACGGTCACCTATTGGCTGTGAGCAACCTGACGAAATTGTTTGGCAGCTTCGCGGCCTGCAATGGGATCAATCTGCAGATTGAACAGGGCGAAATCCACGCCCTTCTCGGCGAAAACGGTGCCGGAAAATCGACCCTGGTGAAGATGCTGTTCGGCGTATTGGCGCCGACGGCAGGAGAGATCCTTTGGCAGGGCCAGAGCGTGCGCATCGCCAATCCCGCCGCCGCGCGCAAGCTCGGCATCGGCATGGTTTTCCAGCATTTTTCGCTGTTTGAGGCGCTGACCGTCGCCGAAAACATTGCGCTCTCCATGGATGCGAACATCTCGCTCGCGAAGGTGGCGGAAGAGGCTTCGCGCCTGTCGCATGCCTACGGCTTGCCGCTCGACCCCAAGGCGCATGTTGCCGATCTTTCCGTGGGCGAGCGCCAGCGGATCGAGATCGTGCGCGCGCTGCTGCAGAACCCGCGCCTCATCATTCTCGACGAGCCGACTTCGGTTCTGACTCCGCAGGAAGCCGATCGCCTGTTCGAAACGCTCTACAAGTTGAAGGCAGAGGGTCGCTCGGTTCTCTATATCAGCCACCGACTCGAAGAGGTCCAACGCATCTGCGACCGCGCAACGGTGCTGCGTCACGGCAAGGTGACCGGCGCCTGCGACCCGAAGGCGGAGACCCCGTCGTCGCTGGCGCGCATGATGGTTGGAAGTGACGTCGCGGCCGTGACGGCCGAAGGCACCAGCGCCAAGGGCCAGGTGCAGCTCGAGGCGCGGCATCTGACGGTTCCGGCCCGCACACCCTTTGCCGTTTCGCTGAAGAACATCTGTCTCAAGGTCCACGCCGGCGAGGTGCTGGCAATCGCCGGTGTCGCCGGCAATGGCCAGGGCGAACTCTTCGATGCGCTGTCGGGCGAGTATCCGGTCGTTGACGAGAATGCCGTGCAGATCCGGCAGAAGCCGGTCGGCAACAGGAACATCAATGCCCGCCGCCTGATGGGCGCGGGCTTCGTTCCCGAAGAGCGCCACGGCCATGCCGCCGTATCGGCGCTGCCGCTCTCGGACAATCTCGTGCTTGCCCGCAGCCGTTCGGACGCCAAGGCATTCCTTGGTGGCGGTTTCCTCAAGATCATCCGCCGCGATGCGGTGACGAGCGCCACGAAGCGCATTTCCGAGGCGATGGACGTGCGCAAGAGCGGCGAAGACCCGCCGGCGGGCTCGCTGTCGGGCGGCAACCTGCAGAAGTTCATCGTCGGCCGTGAGCTCGACCGGCAGCCGAGCGTGCTCGTCGTCAATCAACCGACCTGGGGTGTCGATGCCGGCGCCGCCAGCCGTATTCGCCAGGCGCTCGTTGACCTTGCCAAGGCGGGCTCGGCTGTTCTCGTCATCAGCCAGGATCTGGACGAGATCTTCGAGGTGGCGACGGAAATCGCCGTCATCAGCGACGGGCGGCTCTCCGATCCCTATCCGGCGAAAGAACTCTCGCGCGAAAAGATCGGCCTGCTGATGGGCGGCATGTACGGCAAGACGGAAGGCACGGAGGCCGCACATGCGCATTGAACTGGAAAAGCGCGCCAAGGTCTCGACGCTGTTTTCGATCCTGTCGCCGTTCATCGCCTTCCTGCTGACGATTGTCTTCGGCGGCATCATGTTCGCGCTGCTCGGCAAGAACCCGGTGATGGCGCTCTACAGCTTCTTCGTCGAACCGTTGAGCGAGGTCTGGTCGCTGCACGAACTGGCGATCAAGGCAGCCCCCCTGATCCTGATCGGCGTCGGGCTTTCGGTCTGCTTCCGCTCCAACAACTGGAACATCGGTGCCGAGGGCCAGTTCATCATGGGCGCCATCGCCGGTTCGATCCTGCCGGTGGTCTTCTACGACTGGCAGTCGCCGCTGGTGCTGCCGCTGATGATGCTAATGGGCATGCTCGGCGGCGCTTTGTTTGCGGCAATTCCCGCCTTCCTCAAGGCGCATATGAACACCAATGAAATCCTGACGAGCCTGATGCTGGTCTATGTCGCTCAGCTCTTTCTCGACTGGCTGGTGCGTGGCCCCTGGCGCAACCCGGGTGGGATGAATTTTCCGGAGACGCGCACTTTCGCCGTCGATGCGATCCTGCCGGAGATGATCGCCTCGGGACGGACCCATTGGGGATTCGCTTTCGCCATCATCGCGGCAGTCCTCATCTGGTTCATGATGCGCTACACGCTGAAGGGCTTCGAGATTTCCGTTCTCGGCCAGTCGGAGCGGGCAGGGCGCTTTGCGGGTTTCTCGTCGCGCCGCATGATCTGGTTCTCGATGCTGCTTTCCGGCGCCTTGGCTGGGCTCGCCGGCATATCCGAGGTCAGCGGTGCGATCCAGCAGCTGCGCCCGGTCATCTCGCCCGGCTACGGCTTCACCGCGATCATCGTCGCCTTCCTTGGTCGCCTCAATCCGCTCGGCATTGTGGCCGCCGGCCTGGTGCTCGCCTTGACCTATCTCGGCGGTGAAGCGGCGCAGCTTTCGATCGGCGTTTCCGAAAAGGTGACGCGCGTCTTCCAGGGATTGCTGCTCTTCTTCGTGCTCTCCTGCGACACCCTCATCCACTACCGCATCAAACTGGTCTTCGACCGGCTGACCGCGACAAACACCGAGGTGAGCCGCTGATGGGTATTGTCGAAGCGATCCTCTTGAGTGTCATCACCGCCGCGACCCCGCTGGTGCTCGCCGCGATCGGCGAACTGGTGACGGAACGCTCAGGCGTTCTCAACCTCGGCGTCGAAGGCATGATGATCATGGGGGCGGTCTCCGCCTTCGCGATCACCCAGATTACCGGCTCGCCCTATCTGGGCATGCTTGCAGGTGTTGTCTGCGGCGCGATCTTCTCGCAGCTCTTCGCTTTCCTGACGTTGACGCTCGTGGCAAACCAGGTGGCGACCGGCCTTGCCCTGACGCTGCTCGGGATCGGCGTTTCCGGCATGATGGGCGAGAGTTTCCTCGGCCTTCAGGGCATCAAGCTGCAGCCGATCACGATACCGCTTCTGGCGGACATTCCGGTTATCGGTCCGCTGCTGTTCCGACAGGACATCATCTTTTATCTATCGATTGCGATTGTCGCCGGCGTGCACTGGTTCCTGTTTCGCAGCCGCGCCGGTCTCAAGCTCAGGGCTGTCGGCGACAGCCACGCTTCCGCGCACGCGCTCGGCGTCGACGTCATCCGCACCCGTTATCTGGCCGTCATGTTCGGCGGCGCTTGCGCCGGCCTCGCCGGTGCGCAGCTGTCGCTCGTCTACACGCCGCAATGGGTGGAAAACATGTCGGCGGGGCGCGGCTGGATCGCGCTGGCGCTGGTGGTCTTTTCTTCCTGGCGGCCCTGGCGGCTGGTGGCCGGCGGCTATCTCTTCGGTGCGGTCTCGATCAGCCAGCTGCATGCGCAGGCCTTCGGTCTGGGTATTCCCTCACAACTCCTTTCATCGCTTCCTTATGTGGCGACGATCGTCGTACTCATTCTCATTTCGCACAACCGGCGCATGACCTTGATCAATACACCGGCATCGCTCGGCAAACCGTTCGTGCCGGACCGGTGATTTCAAGAATTTCAGACAAACGTTTCTCAAACCGACAGGGGTAAAAAAATGAAGAAACTACTGCTCGCTCTCGCAAGCACCGCGGCGGTGATCGGCTTCGCCACGGGTGCCAGCGCTCAGGAAAAGGCCAAGGTCTGCTTCGTCTACGTCGGTGCCAAGACCGATGGCGGCTGGACCCAGGCGCACGACATCGGCCGTCAGGAGCTGGAAAAGCAACTCGGTGACAAGATCGAGACCCAGTATCTTGAAAGCGTGCCGGAAGGCCCCGATGCGGAACGCGCGATCGAGCGCCTGGCACGCTCGGGTTGCGGCCTGATCTTCACGACGTCGTTCGGCTTCATGGATGCGACCATCAAGATCGCGCAGAAGTTCCCGGACGTGAAGTTCGAACATGCCACCGGCTACAAGACCGCGCCGAACGTCGCGACCTACAACAGCCGCTTCTATGAAGGCCGCTACATCCAGGGTCAGATCGCTGCGAAGATGTCGAAGAAGGGCGTCGCCGGCTACATCGCATCCTTCCCGATCCCGGAAGTGGTGATGGGCATCAACTCCTTCGTCATCGGCGCGCGCTCGGTAAACCCCGACTTCAAGATCAAGGTCGTATGGGCAAACACCTGGTTCGATCCCGGCAAGGAAGCCGACGCTGCCAAGGCGCTGGTTGACCAGGGGGTCGATATCCTGACGCAGCATACCGACACGACGGCTCCGATGCAGGTTGCCGCCGAACGTGGCATCAAGGCGTTCGGCCAGGCTTCCGACATGATCAAGGCTGGCCCGGAGACGCAGCTGACGGCCATTGTCGACACCTGGGGCGCCTATTACATCAAACGCACGCAGGCTTTCCTCGACGGCAAGTGGGAAACGACATCGAGCTGGGACGGCCTGAAGGACGGCATCCTGACGATGGCGCCCTATACCAACATGCCTGATGACGTGAAGAAGCTGGCCGAGGAAACCGAAGCCAAGATCAAGTCGGGCGAGCTCAAGCCCTTCACCGGCCCGCTGAAGAAGCAGGACGGCAGCGAATGGCTCGCAGCCGGTGCAACGTCCGATGACGGCACCCTGCTCGGCATGAACTTCTACGTCGAGGGCGTCGACGACCAGCTGCCGAAGTAAGCGGCTGCACAGAAGTGAAGTTGGGCAAACCCCGCCGCGTGGCGGGGTTTGTTCGTTTCAGAATGGGGTATGGCAAGCCTGTGCGGCTACGATCGGACATCGTTTGCCAACGCCGATTTCGCTTGTCTTTCCGGGGGCTTTCCGGAATCGGTCGATCAAACTACACTCGTTTGCGCAAGTTTGGGCAAACGTCGGCGGCGCTTCGCAGCACCGATATCCGTGTGTCGGCAAAGTCAGGCAGGGGAGTGCCTGGAGGAGATGGATTGAACAGGAGTTTGCTGGAAACCGTTGTGTCCGGCTCGCGCAAACGCACGAGCCATGCGCATGTCGTCGATCAACTTGGAAAGGCGATCATATCCGGCGAGTTTCCTGTGGGCTCGATCCTTCCAGGAGATCCGGAGCTCGCCGCGCGCTTCAAGGTGTCGAGAACAGTACTGCGCGAGTCCATGAAGACGCTTGCCGCCAAGGGGCTGGTCGTGCCCCGTGCCCGCATCGGCACGCGCGTAACGCCGCGCAACGACTGGAACCTGTTCGACAGCGATATCCTGACCTGGCATTTCGAGTGCGGGGTCGATGAAGATTTTCTCTACCACCTGAGTGAAGTGCGCCTCGCCTTCGAGCCGCACGCGGCAGCCCTAGCCGCGCGAAACGCGTCAGAAGCGGAAATCAGCCGTATGATGCGGCTCGCCGTTGCCATGGGCGAAGAGGGACACACGGCAGAGAGCCTTGCCGTGGCGGATCTGAAATTTCACCTCGCGGTCGCCGAAGCCTCCGGAAACCCGTTCATGCGGACGGTCGGCGGGCTGATTGAAGCGGCGCTGGTTGGCGTCTTCAAGCTGAGCTCGCCTGTCGCCGAAAGGGGCGGCATCGACGAGGTCGCCCGCAACCATATCCGCATCGTTGAGGAAATCGGCCGGCGCGACGAAGTCGGCGCCCGGCTCGCGATGGAGAATGTCATCAAGATCGGTCGCGAGCGGGTCCGCAGCGCCTTGCATAACCGCGCCTGAGTTCAGCTTCTCCGGGATTGTTCGAAATTCCGCTATTGATGATCTCCAATGTTCAGCAGATCGCATAGATTTCAATGCTTGCGCTTGCTCAGATCGCCCGCTGGCCTTATCTGGTGATTGGTCGTTCCCAGCGGAGCGGCTTTCGTCAACGGTGATCTGGAGACCATGTCCGAATTTTTTGTCATTTTCGTCCTGCTTTTGATTAATGCATTTTTTGCTCTCTCGGAAATGGCAATCGTCTCGGCAAGCAAGCCAATGCTTCGCCAGATGGCAAAACAGGGAAACACTCGCGCCGAGGTGGCGCTGCGGCTGGCGGAAGATCCCGGTAAATTCCTTTCCACGGTACAGGTCGGCATTACGCTGGTCGGCACGCTGGCCGGCGCCTATGGCGGTGCGACTATCGCTGCCAAGATCGCACCGACCCTCGATGAAATCGCCTGGATTCATCCCTACGGAAATACGGTCGCCGTCGCGCTCGTCGTCACCCTGATTACGTTCCTCTCGGTCGTGATCGGCGAGCTTATCCCGAAGCAACTGGCACTGAAGAATTCCGAAGCGCTGGCGATGTTCGTCGCGCGCCCGATGCATCTTCTGTCGCGGATCGCGGCTCCGATCGTCTATCTGTTCGAAACGGCCGCATCGGTCGCCATGCGCCTCCTCGGCATGCGCCCGGATGATCCGGACCATGTGACGGAGGAGGAAGTCCACGCGATCATGGCCGAGGGTGTCGAAAGCGGCGCGATCGAGAAGTCGGAGCACGAGATGCTCCGCCGCATCATCCGGCTCGGCGACCGCAACGTGAAGTCGATCATGACACACCGGACCGAGGTGAGCTTCATCGACGTTAACGACAGTCTGGAGACGGTGGGCCGCAAGATCGGCCAATTCAACCATTCCCGTTATCCGGTGGTCGATGGACCGAGCGGCGACGTGCTTGGCGCAGTCCTGGCGAAGGAGGTCCTGAACGCCCCGACCTCCAGTCCGTTCGATGTGCGCAGGTACATAAAGGAAATCCACACCTTGCCGGAGACGGCTTCCTGCCTGAAGGCACTGGAAGCCTTCAAGTCGTCGAGCATCAATTTGGCGATGATCGTCGACGAATATGGCAGCACCGAAGGCATCATCACCATCGCCGATATCCTCGAAGCGATCGTCGGCGTGTTGCCGTCGAACTACGACGACATCGAACACGCGCTGATCCGTGTGCGTGAGGATGGCAGCTACCTCGTCGACGGCCGCACGCCGATCGACGAAATTCACCTGACGATCGGCATCGAAGGCATCGATGCCGACGGTAACTTCGAGACGATCGCCGGCTTCCTGGTGCAGCAGCTGCGCAAGACGCCGGAGGAGGGCGATATCGCCATCGCTCACGGCTACCGGTTCGAGGTAATCGACATGGATGCACGCCGGATCGACAAGATCCTGGTCAGCCGAAGCGACGAAGCGGCCAACTGATCCAGTCCATGAAAATTGTCGAAGAGGCCGGGAACGCAGTTGCTCTCGGCTCGAGGCGGTAGCGTCGCTATGGACTGCCTCACCCGCCGCAAATGCAAAAGGCCGGGCTAAGCCCGACCTTTTTCCAGATCACCGCGGGTCCGCTAGTACATCCGTAGTCGGAGGTCCTCGGCGATGATCAAGTAGCTTCCTTGTACAGAGCTATGATGTCGGCGCCATGACACCAGCCACGGCTCCGGAGCAGAAATGAGTCCGTCCAGTATCGGCGACGCTTCGCCCGCAGTCCGCGGTTCAGCGAAGCCTGAGGATATCGCAGGATGCGCCCTGGGGTGCTTCTGCAGCGTGCGGCCGGCGCACGATGAGGCAGTCGGACTGGGCAAAGACTTTCATCATCGACGAATCCTGCCGCGAGAAGGGATGGGCGACGAGGCTCCCGTCTTCGTCCGTGGACAGGCGCGCACGCACGTAGTCCTGCCTAACGTCGTTGGCTGGCAGCGGGCTCGCAAGCCGGGCCGTCGCGATACGCGCGCGGGACGGCAGTCGTGCGAGCTTGCGCGTCAGCGGCTCCAGGAACAGCAGCGCGCAAACGAGGCTCGAGACCGGGTTGCCGGGGAGGCCGAGCACGGTCGTACCTCCGAGCTTGCCGACCATCAGCGGCTTTCCCGGCCGCATGGCGATGCGCCAGAAGTCGAGCGTCATGCCGCAGGAAAGTAGCGTTGCCTGAACCAGGTCATGGTCGCCGACCGACGCGCCGCCAAGCGTGACAAGCACGTCGACATCGGCAGCCTGAGCCCGTGCGACCTGGGCGGCGATCGCCTGCTGGTCGTCGGCGACAATGCCAAGATCGATGACCTCCGCGCCATTGTCGCGCGCGATTGCCCCGACGCCGAAGCTGTTCGAGGCGATGATCTGGTCCGGCCCCGGCTTGCTCCCGGGAGGCAGAAGCTCGTCGCCGGTCGCAAGGATTGCGATCTTCGGCCGCTTGAAAACGGGGAGATTCGCGTGGTTCATGCCGGCGGCCAGTGTCAGCCGCCCGGCATCGAGTACGTCGCCAGCCGATAGCGCCGTTTCGTCCCGAGCGAAGTCCTGTCCGGCCAAGCGGATGTGGCGGCCCTTGCCGGGCACGAACTTGGTGCGGATCCGGTCTTCCGGCCGGCGCTCGGTATCTTCCTGGATGATGACCGTATCGGCACCGGCAGGCAGGGGTGCTCCGGTGAAGATGCGGACGGCCTCTCCAGGCCCCACCTCTCCCTTGAAGCCATGGCCGGCAGCCGATTGGCCGATCACAATAAGTTCCGCGCCAACGGTCTCGATATCCTGATGGCGAACCGCATAGCCGTCCATCGCGGAATTGTCGAAGGCGGGATGAGTGACGAGTGCCGAGATATCCTCGGCAAGGACGCGGCCGACAGCGTCGTGAAGATCGACACGCTCTGCCAGTGGTCTCGGGGTTGCGCTGTCGAGAATTCGGTCGAGCGCATCTTCGACGGACAGCAGCGACATGACCTCAGTTCCCTTCGCGCCGAAAGTCGCCGGACCGACCGCCGGACTTGCTGACCACCCGGATCCCGCCGATCTCCATTTCGCGGTCGGCGGCCTTCGCCATATCGTAGATGGTAAGACACGCGACGCTCACAGCCGTCAAGGCTTCCATCTCGACACCGGTGCGGCCGGTGAGTTTGGCGAGTGCCTCGACCCGGAGGCCGGGAAGCGTGGGGTCGGGCGTGATGTCGACGGCAACCTTCGTCAGCATCAGCGGGTGGCAGAGCGGGATGAGATTGGCGGTCTGCTTGGCGGCCATGATGCCGGCGAGCCGCGCGGTGCCGATGACATCGCCCTTCTTCGCATCGCCTTCGAGAATGAGCGTCAGCGTTTCCGCCTTCATGCGCACATGGCCCTCGGCGACCGCAATGCGCACCGTCTCGGCCTTTTCGCCGACATCCACCATGTTCGCTTCGCCGCTGCCACCAAGATGCGTGAGCGTCGGCTTACCCATCACTCGGCCGCCAACGTGTTTGCAGCGCCGGTCAGCAGGGTACGCGTGGCCGCTTCCACATCGCTCTTGCGCATCAGGCTTTCGCCGACGAGGAAGGTGGTGATGCCGCTCTTTTCCAGGCGCTGGCAATCCTCATGGGTGAAGATGCCGCTTTCGCCGACCAACAGCCGGTCGGAAGGGACCATGCCTGCTAGCTGCTCCGAGACGGCGAGGTTGACCTCGAAGGTGCGCAAATTGCGGTTGTTGATGCCGACGAGGGGGGAGGCGAGCTTGAGCGCCCGTTCCATTTCCTCAGCGTCGTGCACTTCGATCAGCACATCCATGCCAAGCTCGAAGGCCGCATCTTCAAGGCGGCGGGCGTCGTCGTCGCTGAGCGAAGCCATGATCAGCAGGATGCAGTCCGCGCCCCAGGCCCGAGCCTCGAACACCTGGTAGCTGTCGAACATGAAGTCCTTGCGCAGTGCCGGCAGGCCACAGGCCGCGCGTGCGGCTTCCAGGAAGGCCGGTGCACCTTGAAAGCTCGGCGCATCCGTGAGTACCGAGAGACAGGCGGCACCACCAGCTTCGTAGGCCCTGGCAAGCGCCGGCGGGTCGAAGTCCGGGCGAATGAGCCCCTTGGATGGGCTTGCCTTCTTGATCTCCGCGATCAGCCCGAATGTGCCGGCCGACTGGCGCGCGGTGAGCGCCGAGTGAAAGCCACGCGGGGCAGACTGTTCGGCGATACGCGCCTTGAGTTCGGAAAGCGGCGTCTGTGCTTTCGCGGCCGCGATCTCGTCGCGCTTGTAGGCTTCGATCTTGCGCAGGATATCCGTCATCGTTGCCGATCCTTCCTCAGGCTGCGTTCGAAACGCTGATCAGGCGCTGCAGCGCCATCTTGGCGCCGCCGCTCGAAAGCGACTGGCGGGCGAGCGCCATGCCCTCGCCGAGGTCTTTCGCCCGTCCGGCTATCATCAGCGATGCGGCCGCATTGGCAAGGGAAATGTCCCGATAGGGGTTCTCGGCGCCATCGAGCACAGCCTGGAGCGCAACGGCATTGTGCGCGCCGTCGCCACCCTTCAGTACATCGAGCGTCACCGTCGGAAGCCCGAAATCGGCCGGCGTCAGCGTGAAAGTCGAGATCTTGCCGTCTTCGAGGGCAGCGACCTGCGTCGTCCCGGTCGTGGTGATCTCGTCGAGGCCTTCGCCGTGAACGACCCAGACATTTTTGGAACCGAGATCGCGCAGCACCTCCGCGAGCGGCTGCACCCACTGCGGCGCATAGACACCGACCAGCTGTCGCTTGACGCCCGCCGGATTGGAGAGCGGGCCGAGCAGGTTGAAGATCGTGCGCGTGCCAAGCTCCACCCGCGTTGGGCCGACGTGGCGCATTGCCGAATGATGCTGCTGTGCGAACATGAATCCGACGCCCGCCTCGCGAATGCACTGCGAGATAGCTTCGGGGCCGATGTCGAGCTTGACGCCGAGGCACGAGAGCGCGTCGGCGGTGCCCGACTTCGAGCTCAGCGCGCGGTTGCCGTGCTTGGCGACAGGTACGCCGGCGCCGGCGACGATGAGCGAAGCGAGCGTCGAGATGTTATAGGTGCCGGCGCCGTCGCCGCCGGTTCCGACGATATCCACGGCATCAGCTGGTGCATCGACCGGCAGCATGCGGGCACGCATGGCGCCGACCGCGCCGACGATCTCATCGACCGTTTCGCCGCGCACGCGCAGCGCCATCAGGAAGCCACCGATCTGCGATGGCGTCGCGGCCCCCGACATGATGATTTCGAAGGCGGCACGCGCGTCTTCGCGGTTCAGCGCCTCACGGGCGGCCACCTTGGCGACGAATGGCTTCAGATCACTCATCGTTTGTTTCCTCGAAGCCTATCGTTGCGCAATTGCGGTTTCGCCGAGCGTCTGGTTGATCGTCACGCCATAGGCGGCTTGCAGCGTGGCGACCATTTGATCGACAATATCTGCACCGCTGACGCCGGCCAGAGCCTCGATCTGACGGCTATCGTCCTGCAGGGCGTCCGTCGGGCCGCCATCCTCGACCGCCGTCACCTGCAAGAGCACCTGTCCTTCGCCACCGATGCCGGCAGCGTTGGTGACAAAACCGTTCGGGCCCGAGAAGGCGGCGACGACAGCCGCCGGGCTAAGGGCGGCGTCCGAAGTGGAGCGCATCAGACCGGACTTCGTTTCGACGGCGAGGCCGAGTTCATTGGCAATGTCGGCAAGCTTTGCACCCTGCGCGAGACGCTGCTTCAGCTCACCGGCCCTCTTGGCAAGTGCTGCGCGCTGCTGTTCGGCCATCCAGTCGGCGCCGACTTCGTCGCGAGCCTCGTCCAGCGTGCGATCACGCGCGGGGGTAACTTCATCGAGGTCGAACCAGACATAGCCGTCGCGGCCGACATTTACGGGTAGGGTTTCTGCGCCGACATCCGCCTTGAAGACTTCCTGCAGAAGGGCTGCCTGCTCCGGCAGACCGGCAACGTCGTCGCCGTTCTTGTCCTTGCCGGTTGCATCGATCGCATCGATGGTCACCAGCTTCAGCTTGAGCTGGTCGGCCACTTCCTTGATCGGAGCCCCGGAAGCGCGCTCGTCCTCGATCTTGTCGTGGAGGCGCATGACTTCTTCGCTCGCCGCGGAAAGCGCGATGTCCTTGCGCAGCTCTTCCTTGACTTCGTCGAAGCTGCGCACCGCTTCCGGCCGGATATTCGTCACGCGGAGAATGACCGGACCGAAGGCGCCTTCGACAACCGGAGATACGCCGCCGTCTGCGGCAACTGCGAAGGCCGCCTCGGCGACCTTGGCATCGGGCACGCGATCCTTGGAGAATTCGCCGAGAAGAACGTCGGCCGACGTCTTGCCTTCGGCTTTCACCAGATCGTCGAAGCTCGTGCCGGACGAGAGCTTGGCCGCTGCGGCGTCAGCCGCTGCACGCGACGGGAAGGTAAGCTGCTCGATGGTCCGCGTCGCAACGGTGCGGAAGCTCTCCTTGCGCCGGTCATACTCGGTGCGCATCTCATCTTCCGTCACGGCTGCGGTGTCGGCGACGTCGACCGGCTCGAGCTTTACATAGCTGACCTTGCGGTATTCCGGGGCGCGGTAGTTTGCCTTGCGGCCATCGTACCAGGGCGTCAGCACGTCGTCGCCCGGTGCCTTCACAGCGTCGATATTGGCGTTCGAGAGCAGCAGGTAGTCGACCGTCCGCTTTTCGTGGCGGTAGGCGCCGATCGCGTCGGTCAGCACCTTGGGAGCGGCATAACCGTCCGAGAGGGCATCGACGATCTGCGAACGGATCGCGGTCTGGCTCTGGCTGTTGATGTAGTCCTGTTCGCGCAGGCCGGCGTTGCGCAGAACGCTGGAGAACGTCAGACGGTCGAACTGGCCGTTGACGCTGTGGAACGCCGGATCGTCGGCGATCAGCTTGGCCAGCCGGTCCTGCGACAGCCCGAGGTTCATGTCGTCTGCAAGCTGGTCGAGAGCAGCGCCGGCGACGACCTGCGAATAGACCCGCTGTTCGATGCCGAAGGCGCGTGCCTGTTGTGGCGTCAGCCGCGTGCCGAGCTGGCGGGAGGCCTGAGCCAGCATGGTTTCATAGGTAAGCCGGAACTCCGGCGCCTTGACCTTGACGTCGCCGACGACCACCACCGCATCCGATTGGTTCGTCATCGTCAGAGATGAGCCGCCCCACACCATGAACGATAGCACGAGAATGACTAGCAGGCCTTTGACAACCCAGGTCTGGGCGGCAGTTCTCAGGAATTCGAGCATGGGGGCAGAAACCTCGTTGCAATGCGGCGGCCATTGGCCAAACGAATTCGTTCCTTAAAACAAACGAAACAGGAAATGAAGGGTTGTTTGCCGCAAATTGCGCGCGCTCACGGGATCGTTGGTCGATCCCGACCGCCCGGTTTTCAGCGCTTGCCACCGGCGCATTGCGACGCGCGCGTGAGATCGCCGGTCCGCCTGCCAACCCGTCGGGCGCGAGCAGTACAATCCATGTCGGATTCATTAGCCGGCAATCGAAATTTATCTGTCAGATTGTGTCGAATACGCCTTGGAACTGTGGTTCTGTTGCAAGGCAAGGGGCGATTCTGAAGACCCCGCAGGAAGGCATGCCATGCAGTCGACAATCGTGATGGTCAATCTTTTTGGAGCAGTCGCGCTGCTGCTCTTCGGTCTGTCGCTCGTCAAGGATGGCGTGACACGCGCCTTCGGTGCGCGCTTGCGCGCCGGTCTCGCCCAAGGAACCAACGGGGCCGTGCGCTCTTTCGCGACCGGACTTGTCGCAACGCTGGCCCTGCAGAGTTCGACGGCCACCGCCTTGATGACCGCTTCCTTCGTGGAGAAGGGGCTCGTGCGCTCGCGCATGGCGCAGATCGTTCTTCTCGGCGCCAATGTCGGAACCGCCATGACCGCCTGGATCGTCGCGACCGGCATCGAGTGGCTGTCGCCGCTCGTGATCCTCGTCGGCGTGGTTCTGCACCGTGCCAGCCGCTCGAATGCCCGCCAGGGTCTCGGGGCGGCCCTTGTCGGCATCGGCCTCATGCTGCTGTCGTTGCATCTGCTGGGCTCGGCGACCGAGCCGATGCGTGATTCTCCGGCGCTCGCCGCCTTTCTCGGCATGCTCGACAGCGCCTGGCCCGTCGCGCTCATCATATCTGCCGGGCTTTCCTTCGCTTCGTCTTCGAGCCTGGCGGTCGTCATGCTGGTCCTGTCGCTTTCGTCCGCGGGCATTCTCACGGTGGGGCTGACGGTGGCGCTCGTGCTTGGCGCGAATCTGGGAGGAGCGATCCCGCCGGTCATGGCGACCCTGGCTTCTGCCCCGTCCGCGCGCCGCGTCACTCTCGGCAATCTCGTCATTCGTGCGGTCGGCTGTTTGATCGCGCTGCCGCTGACCAGCATGAGCGTCGAATTTCTGCAGAGCCTGCCGCTGCCGCGCCAAAACCTGCCCGTGGATATCCACCTTGCCTTCAATCTCGCCGTCGCGATCCTCGCCTGGCCTTTTGCCGGCCTGTTGTCGCAATTGATGGTTCGCTTCATTCCCGATACGGAGACGGAAGAGAGCGGGCCGCGCTATCTCGATGAAAATGCCCTGCACACGCCGGTCATGGCGCTTTCCGGAGCGACCCGGGAGGTGCTGCGTGTGGGCGACCTGGTCGAGATGATGCTGATGCGCGCAGCCAATGCCTTCGAGAACAACGATCTTTCCGGTATTCGCGACATCGCCAAGTTCGAAAAACAGGTCGACCAGCTGCAACAGGAAGTGAAGATCTTTCTGTCGCGCTTGGGGCGCGATGGTTTGAGCCAGGAGGATGGTCGGCGCTCGATCGTCATCATCGACTACGCCATCAACCTCGAACATATGGGCGACATCATCGAGAAGGGGCTCTGCGAGGAGATCGCCAAGAAGGTCAACAACGGTCTGAAGTTCTCGGAGGAAGGTTATCAGGAGCTGAAAAGCCTGTTCAATCTTACGATCGACAATCTTCGCGTTGCCCAATCCATCTTCGTCAGTCGCAATGCCGATCTCGCCCGCCAGCTCATCGAGGTGAAGGTGAGCGTTCGCCACATGGAGAAGCGCTCGGCCGAGCGGCACATCGAGCGGCTGCGCGACGGGCTGGTTCAAAGCCTGCAGACCAGTTCGCTGCATCTCGACATGCTGCGCGATCTCAAGCGCGTCAACGCGCATATCGCGTCCGTCGCCTATCCGATCCTGGAGGAGAGCGGGCTTTTGACTGAAAGCCGTCTCCGGCCCGAAGCCTAATCGTCAGATCTCAAGAGCCGCTGGCGGCGGGCGCGGCGGCCTTTAGTTCGTCGCGGATGAAGGCGTCATAGCATTTCGTCAGCATCACGCGGGTGTGGCCGGGTTCAAGGCTCGGCTGATAGAGCGAAAGCAGCATGCGATTGACGTTGGTGACCGGACAAGTCGGCACGAGCGCGATGTCGAGTGAACGAATGGCAGCGCGGACATTCTCATCCGGCGGAGGGACTGCGCGGAACGGATCGGCACCGATGGCGACATGTTCCGGCGCGCGGCGATCCATCAGCCAGGGAAAAGGATTGGTGAAATCGATGTTGAGGATCGTCTCGAAACGCACGCCATTTGCCGTTTCATAGGCGCGCATCGCATCGATGGCTTCATCCACATTGGTCAGCCAGCCGGCCTGGAAATCGAAATCGCTGTAAAGCAGGAAAGACGGCAGCTCGCCGGCATCCGCCATGGCATCGAATGTGGGGCGATGCGCCGCATAGATATCGCGCAGGCGCTCGGCGCGCAGTTCGAGAATCGGCCGGAGATTGACTGCCCCCATCGTTTTGAGGTTTCGGCTCTCGAGCGGCACATTGTTGACGGCGCCGATCCAGGCGCGAGCGCTCTTTTGAACAATGGCGGTGGCCGGCGGCAGGGCGGCCGCCAGGGCAAGAATGGCCACTGTGATCGCACGTGGCTTGGGCGCGGCACCGCTGACCTCGTCGACAACGATCTTCAGCAGCAAAGGCAGCAGAAAGATAAAGGCCTGGCTGCCGGTGTTCTGGCTTTCGAAGAGAATGCCGGCGAAAACGAAGGCCGCCAGCCAAAGAAACGATTGGTCGAAGACGCCCGCGAGTGCCGATGCGGAGGGGTTCCCGCCAAGCTGTCGCAAGGAGCGCGCAAAGGATCGAAGGTGCGCCGCGAAAAGCACCAGCGCGAGCAGTCCGGCCGGAATCAGCAGGCCGGCATTGAGCGACGCTGCCTGCAGCAGGCGCGGCAACAGGCTGCCGTCATTGACGGCCAGCAGCGCAAGGATGTCGTCGATATAGGCAGACACCGCGCCCATCGAACTCTCGACCACGCCCAGCACGGCGAAGAACAGCAACGCTGCGGCTACCGCTGATTTGAAGGGGATACGGCCTGCGGCAAATGCCATCAGGCAAAGAACCGTGCCGGCGATAACGCCCGTGATCTTCACGAAAAAGAGAGCGGCCATCGCCCCTGCAACGACGACCACGAGAATACGACGGTCGCGAACATGAACCAATGCCGCTGCCAGCACGTAGAGGAGCTGGCAGACCTGGCGGTTGTAAATGCCGAAGCCATCGGAGCCGGGGTAGGAGTAGAAATCGCCGGTGTTGAACGGCAGCACCGAGAAGACCAGGAACGGCAGCAGGATCGCATAGGCAAGGAGCGCAGAGCGCTTTTGCACGTCTAAGACGACGAGCGCGATCGCCGGCCCGGTGACGAGCAGCAAGCACCAGCTCGCCAGCAGCAACGGCTGGCCGTTGGGAAAGATGCCCTGGAGACCCGTGAACAGGTAGTAGCCAAGCGCGCCAACGGGCGTGAAGAAGTCGACTGACGGCACTTGCCCGTCTTGTATGCGGTTGGCGGCATCGAGGTAAAGGTAGTGATCCCAGAACATCGGGCCGATCGGTTGCGGGATCGTGATGGAGAGCAGGAGCGCGAGCACGCCGAGGGTGACGACAAGCAAGAACAATGGTGAGCGGACGAAGGTAAGGGCCACGCTCGCCTGTCGTGCCTGTACATCCAGTTCGGTGCGGCTATGCATTGCGGTTTCGTTCCCCCGGGGAGCGATGCACCCGCACTGCTTGCTGACACAGGCTCCGCGCCTTCTTATGCCATCATCCGGTTTTAAGCCGGTTAATGCGACGTGATTGTGAGAATTATGCTTCTCGCAATATCTTGGCGATACCACAGCGCCGAATCGTGCGTGATTTTGTACTTGAGGCGATTTCGATTTAAGAAATTGTGCAGGAGGCGTCGGCCTCGGAAAGACCAAGGAGACTATTGTATGGAACGGACGTGCCTGGCCATCATTCTGGCTGCGGGTGAAAGCACGCGGATGAAATCGTCCATGTCGAAGGTGCTGCATCCGGTCGCCGGCCGGCCGATGATCGCTCATGTCGTCCAGGCGCTGGCAAGCGCTTCGATTTCCGATATTGCCCTGGTGGTCGGTCGCGATGCGGAATCGGTTTCGGCGGCGGCCGATGTCGGCGGCGTGTCGGTCTCGTCCTATCTGCAGAAGGAACGGCTGGGCACGGGTCATGCAGTGCTGGCCGCGCGTGACGCTATAGCGAAAGGCTATGACGATATTCTCGTCGTCTTCGGTGATACGCCGCTGATCACGCCGGAGCCGCTGAAGGCCGCCCGTGATGGCCTTGCCGCCGGCAACGACGTGGTGGTGATCGGCTTTGAGGCGGCGGATCCGAGCGGCTATGGCCGCCTGATCGTCAAGGACGGTGCCTTGCTCGCCATTCGCGAACACAAGGATGCGACCGAAGAAGAGCGCCGCATCACCTATTGCAACGGCGGACTGATGGCGATCGACGGGCGCAAGGCGCTCGATCTGCTCGGACGCATCGGCAATGCCAACGTCAAGGGCGAATATTACCTGACGGATCTCGTCGAGATCGTGCGCGAGATCGGCGGACGGGCGATCGCCGTCGAGGCGCCTGAGGAGGAGCTGACCGGCTGCAATACGCGTGCCGAACTCGCCTTCATCGAGCGGCTCTGGCAGCAGCGGCGGCGCCACGAACTGATGTTGTCGGGCGTATCGATGATCGCACCGGAAACGGTGTTCCTCGCCTGGGATACGGTGCTTGAGCAGGATGTGTTGATCGAGCCGAATGTCGTCTTCGGTCCCGGCGCGCGCGTCGAGAGCGGCGCGATCATCCACGCTTTCTCGCATGTCGAGGGCGCGACGGTCCGGGCAGGGGCGACTGTTGGTCCCTTTGCTCGGCTGCGCCCGGGCGCCGATCTCGGCGAAAACTCGAAGGTCGGCAATTTCTGCGAGGTCAAGAAGGCGGAGATCGGCGCCGGCGCCAAGGTCAACCACCTGACCTATATCGGCGACGCCTTCGTCGGCGCGCGTTCGAACATCGGGGCCGGTACGATCACCTGCAACTATGATGGCGTGAACAAGCATGAGACCCGGATTGGCGAAAATGCCTTCATCGGGTCGAATTCGTCGCTGGTCGCACCGGTGACGATCGGCGATGGGGCTTTGGTTGCCTCGGGCAGCGTGATTACCGAGGACGTTCCGGCAGATGCCGTTGCCTTCGGCCGCGCGCGCCAGGAGATCAAGCCGGGTCGGGCGCGGCTGCTGCGCGAGCGCTACCAGGCTGTGAAGGCAGCCAAGAAAGCTGCGAAAACGGCCGAGTAGATCTACGGCGCCGCGCGCCTAATCGGATGCGCAAAGGTCGCTGTGGCGCTTTGATTGCTGCATGTTTTCTTGCCTGAATCGGCTGCGATTCAAGGAAGCCTGCAGAGCGTTAAATACTGAAACCGAAAGTGAAATCGGGGCGGATTGCCTCGCCCGACAAATGCTTTACCAAGGCAGCGCAACGGGCGGGACATCCGCCCTCATCGGCTGAGGCGCCACGACGGGCGCGGGGACAAATCGGAGACGACTATGTGCGGTATTGTTGGCATCGTTGGCAACCAGCCGGTATCGGAGCGCCTGGTCGATGCGCTGAAGCGCCTCGAATACCGCGGCTATGATTCTGCCGGTGTCGCCACCGTCAACGGCGGAGCGTTGGAGCGCCGGCGTGCCGAGGGCAAGCTTGTCAATCTTGAGATCCGGCTTCGCGAAGAGCCGCTCGCCGGCACGATCGGCATTGCGCACACGCGTTGGGCGACCCATGGCGCGCCGACCGAGCGCAACGCGCATCCGCACTTCACCGACGGTGTCGCCGTCGTCCACAACGGCATCATCGAGAACTTTGCCGATTTGAAGGACGAACTGATCGCCGACGGCGCCAAGTTCGAGACGGACACCGACACCGAGGTTGTGGCACATCTGCTCTCCAGGTTCCGCCGCGAGGGCCTTGGCCGGCGTGAGGCGATGCATGCGATGCTGAAGCGGGTCACCGGCGCCTATGCGCTCGCTGTGCTCTTTGAGGACGATCCGTCGACAATCATGGCGGCGCGCAACGGTCCGCCGCTGGCGATCGGCCACGGCAAGGGCGAGATGTTCCTCGGCTCCGACGCGATTGCACTTTCGCCTTTCACCAACGAGATCACCTATCTGATCGACGGTGACTGGGCGGTGATCGGCGCAAACGGCGTGCATATCTTCGATCTCGCCGGCAATGCCGTTGATCGCCCGAAGCAGATCTCGTCGGCCGCCGCCTATATGATCGACAAGGGCAACCACCGGCATTTCATGGAGAAGGAGATCTATGAGCAGCCGGAGGTGATCGCGCACGCGCTCAGTCACTACGTCGATTTTGCCGGCAACCGCATCAAGGCACTCGGCGGCACGATCGATTTTGCCAAGGTCCCGAGTCTGGCGATTTCCGCTTGCGGCACGGCCTATCTCGCCGGCCTCGTCGGCAAGTACTGGTTCGAGCGCTATGCCCGCCTGCCGGTGGAAATCGACGTCGCTTCCGAGTTCCGCTATCGCGAAATCCCGTTGTCGGCGCAGTCGGCAGCACTGTTCATCTCGCAATCGGGCGAAACCGCCGACACGCTCGCCTCGCTGCGCTACTGCAAGGAGCTGGGCTTAAAGATCGGCGCCGTCGTCAATACGCGCGAATCGACGATCGCACGCGAGTCCGATGCCGTGTTCCCGATCCTCGCCGGTCCGGAGATCGGTGTCGCCTCCACCAAGGCCTTCACCTGCCAGCTGGCCGTCCTGGCGTCGCTGGCGATCGGCGCCGGACGCGCCCGCGGCACGGTCAGTGCAGACGAGGAGCAGGTGCTGGTTCGCTACCTCTCGGAAATGCCGCGTATCATGGGCCAGGTGTTGAACGCCATCCAGCCGAAGATCGAGCTTCTGTCGCGCGAGCTGTCGAAGTGCCGCGACGTGCTCTATCTCGGGCGCGGCACCAGCTTCCCGCTGGCGATGGAAGGCGCGCTGAAGCTCAAGGAGATCTCCTATATCCACGCCGAAGGTTATGCCGCCGGCGAGCTTAAGCATGGACCGATCGCGCTGATCGACGAAAACATGCCGGTCATCGTCATTGCGCCGCACGATCGCTTCTATGAGAAGACGGTTTCCAACATGCAGGAAGTGGCCGCGCGCGGCGGCCGCATCATCCTGATCACCGACGAGAAGGGCGCTGCTGCCTCGAAGCTCGAAACGATGGCGACGATCGTGCTGCCGAATGTCGACGAGATCATCGCGCCGATGATCTTCTCGCTGCCGATCCAGTTGCTTGCCTACCATACGGCGGTATTCATGGGCACCGACGTCGACCAGCCCCGTAACCTCGCCAAATCGGTGACCGTTGAGTGATCTACGTCCGGCATGAGCGCCCAGGAGATGAGAAGGGTATCCGCGAGGTGACCGCGGCCGCCTTCGAAGGGCATCCGCACAGTGATCAGAGCGAGCCCCTCATCATCGAACGCCTGCGCGAAGCCGGGGCGCTGAACGTGTCGTTGGTCGCCGAGATGAACGACGAGATTGTTGGGCACGTCGCCTTCTCGCCCGTCACTCTGACGCCGGCAGAATCCGGCTGGTTCGGGCTTGGGCCTGTGTCGGTCAAGCCGGACGTTCAGGCACAGGGCATCGGCAGGCAGTTGATCCGCGAGGGCCTCGAATGGCTGCGTGCCGAGGGTGCCTCTGGCTGCGTCGTCGTCGGCGATCCGGCCTATTATCAAAAGTTCGGTTTCCGCAACGAATCGGCTCTTGTATTCCCCGGTTGTGCGCCGCAATATTTCATGGCGCTGGCTCTTTCCGGCGCGATGGCCGCTGGCACGGTCGCCTATCATCCGGCCTTTGGGGTGGCGTGAGGTTAAGACGGAAGAAGCATGACGGAACACTCAAAACGCGGCTACATCGGCACCCGGCTGCGCAACTATTTCCTGACCGGCCTGATCGTCTGCGCACCGGTGGCGATCACCGTTTGGCTCGTGCGCACGTTTATCGATTGGGCCGATGGGTGGGTGAAGCCGTATCTGCCGAATTTCTATAATCCGGACACCTATTCGCCCGTCGCCATTCCCGGCTTCGGGTTGCTCGTTGCCATTTTCGTGATCACGTTTGTCGGCTTCATGACCGCAAACCTCGTCGGTCGGTCGATCGTCAATCTCGCCGAATCCCTGGTCAATCGCACGCCGCTCGTCCGTACGATCTATAAATCCACGAAACAGATTTTCCAGACGGTGCTGCAGGAGCAGTCGTCCTCCTTCAAGAAGGCCGGGCTGATCGAGTATCCGAGCCCCGGCCTTTGGTCGCTCGTGTTCATCGCGACCGACGTTAAGGGCGAGATCGCATCCAAGTTCGACGATCGTGGCATGGATATGGTGGCGGTCTTCCTGCCGCCGACTCCGATCCCCACCGCCGGGTTTCTGCTGTTTGTTGAGCGCGACAAGATCATACCGCTCGAGATGAGCGCGGAAGATGCAGCCAAGCTGCTGATTTCCGGCGGCTTGGTGACGCCGGACTACAAACCGCTCGCCAACGCGCCGCTGAAAATCAGCCAGCAGAAAACCGCCTGACATCGAGGCACACTTCGGGACGGAAACCGGCTCACGCTTTCTCGCCTCTAGCCGGCGCGCAGGAAGCGGATCGCCTCGTCGCGTCGGTAGAGATAGAGCAGCGTCCGGAGTGCTTCACCGCGTTCCGACGTCAGGTCCGGGTCGCGCTCGATGACATAGGCGGCGTCCTTCCGCGCGATTTCCAACAGGTCGCCATGGGCTTCCAGGCTGGCGATGCGGAAGCCCGGCGTGCCCGACTGGCGCGTGCCGAGCAACTCGCCTTCGCCGCGCAGCTTCAAATCTTCCTCGGCGATCAGGAAGCCGTCCTCGCTGTCGCGCAGGATCGAGAGCCGTGATCGGCCATTTTCGCTGAGCGGTCCCTTGTAGAGCAGGATGCAGGTCGAAGCCTCATCGCCCCGGCCGACGCGGCCACGCAACTGATGAAGCTGGGCAAGGCCGAAGCGTTCCGCATGTTCGATCACCATGATCGTCGCATCAGGCACGTCGACGCCGACTTCCACGACAGTGGTGGCGACCAGCAAGCGGATCTCGCCATTCTTGAAGGCGAGCATGACGGCATCTTTCTCCGCCCCATTCATGCGACCGTGTACGAGCCCGACAGTGTTGCCGAAGCGTTTGGCGAGGCCTTCGTACCTCTCTTCCGCCGACATGACGTCGACTGCTTCCGACTCCTCGACAAGCGGGCAGATCCAATAGGCCTTTTTGCCTTCGCGAAGCGCTGCATCCAGCCGGTCGACGATATCGCCGGTACGCTCCGTCGGGATCGTCACGGTCTGGATTGGCTTGCGCCCGGCAGGCTTCTCGGTCAGCTTCGAGACATCCATGTCGCCAAAGGCCGCGAGCACCAGCGTGCGCGGGATCGGGGTTGCCGTCATGACGAGCATATGCGGCGAGATTCCCTTGGCGGTCAGGCGCAGGCGCTGGTGAACGCCGAAACGATGCTGCTCGTCCACCACCGCCAGCGTCAGCTCCTTGTAGTTCACCGTATCCTGGAAAAGTGCGTGCGTGCCGATCACCATCCGCGTCTCGCCGGATGCGATGCGATCAAGGATGGCATCGCGTTCCTTGCCCTTGGTGCGGCCGGTCAGGACGTCAATCGTGATGCCGGCCGGAGCGGCCATCCTGGCAAGGGTCGCATGGTGTTGCCGGGCGAGGATTTCGGTCGGTGCCATCAGCACGGCCTGGCCGCCGGATTCGACCGCTGCGAGCATCGCCATCAGCGCCACCATCGTCTTGCCGGAGCCGACGTCGCCCTGCAGCAGCCGCAGCATGCGTTCGGTGCCTGCCATATCCTTGAGGATGTCGGCAATAGCCGTGGACTGGCTCGCCGTCAGCGAAAAGGGAAGGGCGTCGATGACCGGCCGGGAGAGCGCGCCGGTGGCGTGAACCGGAATACCTGCGACCTTGCGAAGACGTTGTCGGACCAGTGCCAATGACAGTTGCCCGGCAAGAAATTCGTCATAGGCCAGGCGGCGGCGCGCGGGTGCCTGGGGATCGATATCCATTGCATCCCGGGGATCATGCAGCGCTCGGAAACTCTCGGCCGCACTGGCGAAACCCTGCTTGGTGAGCAGCGCATCGTCCCCCCATTCCGGCATTTCCGGGACCCGGGCGACGGCCGCCTCGATCGACTTGCGCAATGTCCGGGGCGAAAGTCCGGCGGTCAGACCATAGACCGGTTCGACCAGCGGCAGGTTTTCCGCCTCGCTTGCGCGGACCGTGTAGTCCGGATGGACCATCGAAGGCCGGCCGTTGAACCAGTCGACCTTGCCGCTGACGATCACCGTCTCATCCACCGGCAGCGATTTCTCCAGCCAATTGCCTTTGACCCGGAAGTAGGTGAGCGCCAGTTCGCCGGATTCGTCATGCAGGAAGACGCGGTAGGGCAGGTTTGGTTTGCCGCGCGGCGGTGGCTGATGGCGATCGACCCGGCCGGTAATGGTGACGATTACCCCTTGCGGCGCATGGGCAATGCCGGGCTGCTGGCGACGGTCGATCAGCGAATGCGGCGCATGGAAGACAAGATCGACGACACGGCAATCCTCGATCGTTTCGCGGCCGAGCAGCTTGGCATAGAGCTCGCCGATCTTCGGGCCGATGCCGGGAAGCGTGTCGAGCGGTGAGAAGAGCGGGTCGAGCAGGGCGGGACGCATGGTGATGAAATTGCGATGATAAATCGGGCTTTGGCAAGGCTGACAATCACCAATTCAGAGTTTATAGAGCCCATTGACGACAAACCGTAGCCTAGAGCGTCCCGCTTTCAAGTGGTATCACTGAAGGCGACAAGGTGCTCTGGAATCAAAGCGCTGGAGCGTCCCTCGCGTGTTCGTCCGAATGCGCGGCGCTCTCCTGCATGTTTCCTTTCTCCCTAAATCCAATCCGGTTTAGGGGCAAAAACATGCAGCAATCTAAAGTGCTACAGCGACTTTCGTGCGCCTTGGAAGACGCGCGGCGCGGTAGCGGGCGGCAGGAAGGAAATTCCATGACTGGCATCTCACGCACCAGCGCCGATCTCGATCCGCGGCGACGGCGGATCCTGTTCCGCGCCTGGCATCGCGGCATCCGCGAGATGGACCTGATCCTCGGGCAGTTTGCCGAGGCCGAGCTTTCGGCGCTTTCCGAAGTGGATCTCGATGAACTCGAGACAATCATGCGCGAAGAGGACAATGATCTCGTCAGGTGGATCACCGGTGAACAGCCGGTGCCCGCTCACTATCAGACGCCGATGTTCGAGCGCATTGCCGCCTATCGTCCGGATTTCGACAAGCTTCCCGAAGGGATGAAATAGAGCGATGATGCTGGTTGGCCTTGATCCGAAGAAGATTGTCGAAGCACAACGAGAGATCACGATCGGCCCGGTTCCCGCCGGCGCCGAGGCACTGGTTCTCGCGGAGCTCGCGCGGGCGGGCCAGCCGGTCGCCTATATTCTCTCGGATGGTCAACGGATCGCGGATCTTGAGCAGGTTCTCGGCTTCGTGGCGCCGGATATTCCGGTGCTGACACTACCGGGCTGGGACTGCCTTCCCTATGACCGCGTGTCGCCAAGCGCCGACACGTCAGCGCGGCGTCTCGCGGCGCTCAGTGCGCTCATCGCGCACAAGAAGAAACCGCATGCAGCGATCGTGCTGGTGACGGTCAACGCTGCCCTGCAGAAGATCTCGCCGCAGAATGTGATCGAGAGTCTGGCGTTTTCGGCCCGCCCGGGCAACCAGGTGCGCATGGATGACATCGCGATGCGGCTCGAGCGCAATGGTTTCGAGCGGGTCGCGACGGTGCGCGAAGTCGGTGAATATGCCGTGCGTGGCGGCATCCTCGATGTCTTCGTGCCCGGCAGCGGCGAGCCGCTGCGCCTCGACTTCTTCGGCGATACTCTGGAGACCATCCGCTCCTTCGATCCCGCAAGCCAGCGCACGACCGGCCAGGTCCGCTCCCTCGATCTCAACCCGATGAGCGAGGTATCGCTGACGCCGGAGACGATCAGCCATTTCCGCAAGCAGTATCTGTCGCTTTTCGGCGCGACGACCCGCGACGATGCGCTCTACCAGGCCGTATCCGAAGGGCGGCGCTACGCCGGCATGGAGCATTGGCTGCCGCTCTTTTATGACGGGCTGGAGACGGTCTTCGACTATCTCCATGGTTTCCGCATCGTCACGGATCATCTGGCGCGCGAAGCTGCGGCCGAACGCTCGAAGCTCATTCTCGACTATTACGATGCCCGTCTGGCATCGGCCTCTCCCGGCAAGTCGCAGACGACCCAGGGCACGCCCTATAAGCCGGTTCCGCCGGAACTGCTCTATCTGAATTCGCAGGGCTTCAATGCTGCACTGACCTCGCGCGACGCCATTCGTCTGTCGCCGTTCAACGAGCATGAAGGCGAGGCCCGGCAGGTGATATCGGTCGACGCGCGCCAGGGCATGCGCTGGGCCAAGTCGGCCGGCGAGGGCGAGACGGACAGCGAACGCGTCAACGTCTTCGACCAGGCGGTCAAGTACATTGCCGAGCGGCGCTCGAAGGGCGCCAAGGTGGTCATTTCGGGCTGGAGCGAGGGATCGCTGGACCGCCTGTTGCAGGTGCTTGCCGAGCACGGACTCGGCAACATCAAGCCGATCAAGGCGCTGGCCGAGGTCAAGAGCCTGAAGCCGGGCGAGGCGGGATCGACCGTCCTCAGCATCGAGGCCGGTTTCGAGACAGGTGATCTCGTGATCATAGGCGAACAGGATATCCTGGGCGACCGCATGGTACGTCGTTCGAGGCGCCGCAAGCGCGGGGCCGACTTCATCGCCGAAGTCGCGGGCCTCGACGAGGGCAGTTACGTCGTGCATGCCGAACACGGCATTGGCCGGTTTGTCGGCTTGCGCACCATCGAAGCCGTCGGCGCACCGCATGATTGCCTCGAGCTCGTCTATGCCGACAATGCCAAGCTGTTCCTGCCGGTCGAAAACATCGAGCTTCTGTCGCGCTATGGAGCAGAAGGGACCGATGCGATCCTCGACAAGCTTGGTGGCGTTGCCTGGCAGGCACGCAAGGCCAAGCTCAAGAAGCGCCTGCTGGACATGGCAGGCGGTCTCATCCGCATCGCCGCCGAACGCCACACGCGTCGGGCGCCGGTTCTTGCCGCGCAGGATGGCGTCTATGACGAATTCGCCGCGCGCTTCCCCTATGACGAGACCGAGGACCAGCTGAACTCGATCGAGGCGGTGCGCGACGATCTCGGCAGCGGCCGTCCGATGGACCGCCTCGTCTGCGGCGACGTCGGCTTCGGCAAGACGGAAGTTGCACTGCGTGCCGCCTTTATCGCGGCGATGAACGGCGTACAGGTCGCCGTCGTCGTGCCGACGACGCTGCTGGCGCGCCAGCATTTCAAGACCTTCTCCGAGCGTTTCCGCGGTCTGCCGATCCGCATCCAGCAGGCATCCCGCCTCGTTGGATCGAAGGAATTGGCGTTGACCAAGAAGGAGGTGGCGGACGGAAAGACCGACGTCGTCGTCGGCACCCACGCGCTGCTTGGCACGTCGGTCAATTTCGCCAATCTCGGCCTTCTGATCATCGACGAAGAGCAACACTTTGGCGTCAAGCACAAGGAGCGGCTGAAGGAGCTGAAGTCGGATGTCCACGTGCTGACCCTTTCGGCAACGCCGATCCCGCGCACGCTGCAACTGGCGCTAACCGGCGTGCGCGAACTGTCGCTGATCACCACGCCGCCGGTCGACCGCATGGCAGTTCGCACCTTCATTTCTCCCTTCGATGCGCTGGTGATCCGCGAAACGCTGATGCGTGAGCACTATCGCGGCGGCCAGAGCTTCTACGTCTGCCCGCGCCTGAGTGACCTCTCGGAGATCCACGACTTCCTGAAATCCGACGTTCCGGAGCTGAAGGTGGCGGTTGCTCACGGCCAGATGCCGGCAACCGAGCTCGAAGACATCATGAACGCCTTCTACGACGGGCGTTACGACGTGCTGCTGTCGACGACGATCGTCGAATCCGGTCTCGACGTCCCGACGGCCAATACGCTGATCGTGCACCGCGCCGACATGTTCGGACTTGCCCAGCTCTACCAGCTGCGCGGCCGCGTCGGTCGCTCGAAGGTGCGCGCCTTCGCGCTGTTCACCCTGCCGGTCAACAAGACGCTGACGGGAACCGCCGAACGACGGCTGAAGGTGCTGCAGTCGCTCGACACGCTCGGTGCCGGCTTCCAGCTGGCGAGCCACGACCTCGATATCCGCGGCGCCGGCAACCTGCTCGGCGAGGAACAGTCGGGCCATATCAAGGAGGTCGGCTTCGAGCTTTACCAGCAGATGCTGGAAGAGGCGGTCGCCGAGCTCAAGGGTGAAGAAGAAATCCACGATACCGGTTGGTCGCCGCAGATCTCGGTCGGAACCCCGGTCATGATCCCGGAACACTATGTGCCGGATCTGCACCTGAGGCTCGGTCTCTATCGCCGCCTCGGCGAACTGACGGATCTCAAGGAGATCGACGGCTTCGGCGCCGAGATGATTGACCGCTTCGGTCCGCTGCCGATCGAGGTCCAGCACCTCCTCAAGATCGTCTACATCAAGTCGCTCTGCCGTACGGCGAATGTCGAGAAGCTCGATGCCGGGCCGAAGGGTGTCGTCGTGCAGTTCCGCAACAAGGAGTTCCCGAACCCGGCCGCACTCGTCGGTTACATCGCCAAGCAGGGTACGCTTGCGAAGATCCGGCCGGACCACAGCATCTTCTTCCAAAGGGAACTGGCAACGCCGGAGAAGCGTCTTTCGGGCGCTGCGATGGTGATGACGCAGCTCGCCGGGTTGGCGAAATAGCCTATGCCAGGCATCGAGCGCTGCCGCGTGATGCGGCAGCGCCAGCAGCGGATCAGTTCGGCTTGCCGCTTGCCTTCATCTCTGCGATTTCGCGCAGCGCATTCGTCAACACGTCGACGGATTGCGCTCCCATCACGGCATATTGCCCTTCGAGGATGAAGCAGGGGACACCGGTCACGCCCATCTCGCGGGCCATGCCGACCTCTTCCTTGACCGCGTCCTTATCGGCGTCGGAGGTCAGCAGCGCAGCGATGACGGGACGGTCGAGACCGGCCTTCTCGGCGATATCCAGCAGCACGGCGTGATCGCCGACATTGCGGCCCTCCTCGAAGTTCGCCTTGAACAGCATGCCGACGACGGCCGTCTGCGCTGCCTCGCCGTTGGTCGCAGCCCAGCGGACGAGCCGATGCGCGTCGAGCGTGTTCGGGCTGATCTTCACGGCGTCAAAGTCGAAGGCGATGCCCTCGGCGTTTCCGAGTTCGCGCAGCATATCATGGGCGCGATCGACGGCCGCCTGGCCGCCGAGCTTTGCCGCCAGGTGCTGCTTGTGGTCGACGCCTTCCGGCGGCAGGTCGGGATTGAGCTGATAGGGACGCCAGTTGACGGTGACGAGCACGTCCGGGACATTGGCGATCGCCTGATCCAGCCTTGCCTTGCCGAGATAGCACCAGGGGCAGACGACGTCCGAGACGATATCGATGCTGACGGTTTGCATGGTGCGGGTGCCTTTCCTTGTTTTGGTATGTCGGCGAGATAAGCCGATTTTATCCGGCTTTCAATGCGTTACCAAAAGGGAACCAACCCTCTATTGCGCGTTTTGATCCCACCAGGCCGGAAGCTGATAGCCATAAAGCGGCAACACATCGGGACGGCCGATGTGCTTGCGTCGGGCAACCCACTGCGCGTCCAGATGATAGAGCGGAACCAGGTAGGAATTGTTGATCAGCAGCCGGTCGTGGGCGCGCACGGCAGCCGTGAAATCCTCGGTCGTGCGGGCCTGGAGAATGTTGTTGATCATGCGGTCGACATCCTTGTCGGCAACGCCGGCAAAGTTGTCGCTGCCCTGCCGATCCCTGGCCTGGGAGGACCAGCGCCCGGCCTGTTCGATACCGGGTGACAACGTCGACGGGAAGGACTTGATAATCACGTCATAGTCGAAGGACTGGCTGCGCTGCTGGTATTGCGAATCGTCGACAGTGCGCACCGACACCTGGATGCCCAGCGGCGCGAGGAAGCGCTGGTAGGCGAGGGCGATCTTTTCCTGGCCCGCGTTCTGGCTCATGATCTCGAAGGCGAGCGGCGCGCCCTTGGCGTCTACCATCTTGCCGTCCTTGATCTGGAAGCCCGCCTCTCGCATAAGCGAGACGGCGACGCGCAGCACGTTGCGATCACGCCCGGAGGCGTCGGTCACCGGCAGCCGGTAGGTGCCATCGAGGATTGCCGGATTGATGCGATCGCGCGCATCGCCGATGAGGCCGAGTTCGCGGTCGTCTGCCGGTGCGCCGAGGAAACTCAGCGTCGAGTTCTGCCAATAACTCTGGGTGCGCGTGTAGGCACCATCGAAGAGGTTCTTGTTGACCCACTCGAAGTCGAACACCAGCGCCAGACCCTGGCGGAGCTTGAGATTGTCGAACATCGGCTTGCGGGTATTGAACACGATGCCGAGCATGCCCGAGGGCGTTTTCGGTTTGAAGGTCTCCTTGACGACGTCGCCGGAGCGGACCGCCGGGAAATCGTAGCCGCGTGCCCACTTGGTGGCGCTGCCTTCCGGATAGATGTCGATCTCGCCCTTCTTGAACGCCTCGAACAGCGAATTTTCCTGGAGGAAGTATTCGACCGAGATTTCGTCGTAATTATCCTGGCCGACCTTCGACGGCAGGTCCTTCGCCCAGTAGTTCGGGTTTCTCTTGTAGACGATGCGTTCGCCGGGCTTCACTTCAGTGACACGATAGGGGCCGGAGCCGAGCGGCGGTTTCAAGCTCGTCTGGTCGAAGCTTGCAACGTCGATGGCGTGTTTCGGCAGGACCGGCGAGAGGCCGAGCAGCAACGGAAGCTCGCGGTCGGCTTCTTCGGTGAAGGTGAAGCGTACGCTGCGGTCACCGACCTTCTCCATCTTCGCCACCTTGGCCAGGCGGTTGCTGAAGGGGACACGTCCCTTGTCGCGCATCAGTTCGAAGCTGAAGATCACGTCTTCAGCGGTGACCGGCTGCCCATCGGCCCAGCGGGCATTGGGGTTGAGGTTGAACTGGATGAAGGTCCGATCGTCATCCCATTCAACCGATTCGGCGAGCAGGCCGTACATGGTGAAGGCTTCGTCGCGCGAGCGCTGCATCAGCGATTCGTAGACGAGGTTGCCGTATTCCGGGTCCCACATGCCGCGCGCTGTCGTGCGCATGCTTTTCAGAATGAAGGGATTGAGGCTGTCGAAGCTGCCGACGACGCCGTAGGCGATCTTCCCGCCCTTTTTCACGTTCGGATTGACGTAGGGGAAGTTCTTGAAATCGGCCGGCAGCGCCGGCTCGCCGTGCATGGCAATGGCATGCACGGGCGCGGCTGCCGCACCATTGCTGAACGAAGTGGCGGTCATGAGCAAAGCCAGACCGGAAAGAAATGCACGCAAAGTCACCTCCCGTGAAGGGGTATCAACAGGCCGATTCCCTGAACGTTACCAATGGAGACTGATGAATCCAACCGATCAGCCGCCCAAATTCCGCCCAGTAGTAAGTCAAAAAATGACAGGAAACACTGGATAATCGAAGCGAGCCAATGTAACAGGTGTTTCCGGAAACGGGGTCATGCATTTGCCTTATTTGGCCAACAGGACAACGGCGGCTGACGATACTCACCTGCGGAACGAACTGTTCCGTTACCGGATTTCAGGAGACGGAATCACAATGATCTTCAAGTCGAATTTTACCAAACGCTCGGGTATGGCAGCGCTGGCGCTCTCTGTAGCTGCTGCGGGCGTACCGAGTGTTGCATCCGCCCAGCAGGCGGGTGGCAAGCCGCCGCAGGGCTGGTTCAAGATCTGCACCAAGCAGGAAGACAATGACGTCTGCATAGTTCAGAACCTCCTGACCGCCAACAACGGCCAGCTCGTGACTGCTGTCGGCCTCATCACCGTAAGCGGCAAGGTCAACCGTAAGGTCCTGCAGGTTTCCGTACCGTCCGCACGCCTCATCCCGACGGGCGTCCAGATGCAGATCGACGGCGGCAAGCCGGTGAAGCTCGACTACGCAATCTGCATGCCGGACAAGTGCGTCGCCGAAGCGCCGCTGTCCGACCAGCTGATCGCCAGCCTGAAGAAGGGCAACGAGGTGGTCTTCACCTCGGTCAACTTCCAGCGCGCTCCGAACCCGATCAAGATGGCCCTCACGGGCTTCACCGGTATCTTCGACGGCGAGCCGATCGAGCAGTCGCAGCTCGAAGAGCGTCAGCGCCTTCTGCAGGAAGAAATGCAGAAGAAGGCGGAAGACGCCCGCAAGAAGCTCGAAGAAGCCCAGAAGGCTGCCAAGAAGAACTAAGCGATCTCTCGCTATCCCTAAAGAAACGCCCGGACCTAGCGTCCGGGCGTTTTTATTTGTCCGGGGCGAAAAGCCCTAGTGACGGAAAGCCGCCTTGGGCCTGTAGTGGCCGACGCCGTCCTTGTCGAACAGGGCATCGACTTGTGCGTGGCGCATCGGCCGGTCGCTGTCGTCGAACTCCAGGTTCTGCTCGGAAACGTAGGCGACATACTCGCTGTCGTCGTTTTCGGCGAACAGATGGTAGAAGGGTTGATCCTTGCTCGGGCGGATCTCCTGCGGAATGGCGTTCCACCATTCTTCGGTGTTGGCGTATTCCGGATCGACGTCGAAAATGACGCCTCGGAACGGGAAAATCCGATGGCGAACCACCTGTCCGATCTCGAATTTGGCGTTTCTTTGTTTCATGACGCAACACATCCTTTCAGGAGATTATCTGGGTTGGCGAACCCAAAACATCAATAGGGATCTCCCTTCCGCCCCGCGTTGGACAATCGCGCTAGCTTTGCGGATAGACGCGCACAAGTTGCCGTCAACATAATATCACACAATTCGGCAAAGCGTGCCGCCCACCGCAAAGGTGCGGCGTTTCCACGAGCGCGAGCATCAGTCGAAAAAGAAAGGCCGGCGACCTCGAGCGAGGCGCCGGCCCTCTACCTGGAGTGCTTGGCCGGACGCGATGTTGCTGCCGGCCTGCATGGTCTTAGACCGAGTAGTACATGTCGTACTCGACCGGATGCGGCGTCATTTCGAAGCGCATCACTTCCTGCATCTTCAGTTCGATGAAGGAATCGATCTGGTCGTCGTCGAACACGCCGCCGGCGGTCAGGTACTTGCGGTCCTTGTCGAGGCTTTCGAGCGCTTCGCGCAGCGAGCCGCAAACCGTCGGAATCTTCTTCAGTTCCTTCGGCGGCAGGTCGTAGAGGTCCTTGTCCATGGCCTTGCCCGGATGCAGCTTGTTCTTGATGCCGTCGAGGCCGGCCATCAGCATGGCAGCGAAAGCGAGGTAGGGGTTCGCCGTCGGGTCCGGGAAGCGGACTTCAACGCGCTTGGCCTTCGGGTTGGTGCCGAACGGAATGCGGCAGGAAGCCGAGCGGTTGCGTGCCGAATAGGCGAGCAGAACCGGTGCTTCGTAGCCCGGGACGAGACGCTTGTAGGAGTTCGTCGACGGGTTGGTGAAGGCATTCAGCGACTTGGCGTGCTTGATGATGCCGCCGATGAAGTAGAGGCAGGTTTCCGACAGGCCGGCATATTCGTCGCCGGCGAAAGTCGGCTTGCCGTCCTTCCAGATCGACAGGTGCACGTGCATGCCCGAACCGTTGTCGCCGAAGATCGGCTTCGGCATGAAGGTTGCCGTCTTGCCATAGGCATTGGCGACCTGGTGCACGACGTACTTGTAGATCTGCATCTTGTCGGCGTTGCGCACCAGCGCGTCGAACTTGACGCCGAGCTCGTGCTGGGCGGCCGCCACTTCGTGGTGGTGCTTTTCGACCGTTACGCCCATTTCGGACAGAACCGTCAGCATTTCCGAGCGCATGTCCTGGCAGCTGTCGATCGGCGGAACCGGGAAATAGCCACCCTTGACGCGCGGGCGGTGGCCGAGGTTGCCGGTCTCATAGTCGGTGTCGTCGTTCGACGGCAGTTCCGAGGAGTCGAGCTTGAAGCCGGTGTTGTACGGATCGGCCTTGTACTTGACGTCGTCGAAGACGAAGAATTCGGCTTCCGGGCCGACGAAGACGGTGTCGCCGATACCCGATGCCTTGAGGTAGGCTTCCGCCTTCTTGGCCGTGCCGCGCGGGTCGCGGTTATAGGATTCGCCCGAAACCGGATCGAGAATGTCGCAGATGATGACCATCGTCGACTGCGCGAAGAACGGGTCCATATGCGCTGTTTCCGGATCGGGCATCAGCACCATGTCGGACTCGTTGATGGCCTTCCAGCCGCCAATCGAGGAGCCGTCGAACATGACGCCATCGGCGAACATGTCTTCGTCGACGCAGACCACATCCATCGTTACGTGCTGCAGCTTGCCCTTGGGATCGGTAAAGCGCAGGTCGACGAACTTGACGTCGTTGTCCTTGATTTGCTTCAGAATATCGCTTGCAGTCGTCATTTGCCGTTATTCCCTGTGTGAGATGACGAGGTTTGAAAAGAACCGGGCCGGACGGCCCGTGATATCAGATGGCGTCGAGGCCGGTTTCGCCCGTGCGAATTCGGATGACTTCTTCCACATTGGAAACGAAAATCTTTCCGTCACCAATGCGGCCGGTTTGCGCGGCATTGCGGATCGCCTCGATGACGGCCTCCGCGTTTTCGTCCGCCAGCACGACTTCGACCTTAACCTTCGGCAGAAAGTCCACCACGTATTCGGCGCCGCGATACAGCTCCGTGTGACCCTTCTGCCGCCCGAAGCCCTTGGCTTCCGTGACGGTGATGCCCTGCAGGCCGACTTCCTGAAGGGCTTCCTTCACTTCGTCGAGCTTGAAGGGCTTAATGATCGCTTCGATCTTTTTCATGAGAAAATGTCTCTCCGCTTCTCCCTTTAAAGCAGGATCATGCCCGCTCGCCCTGAATATGCACGTTGCATGCCAGTTTTTCTGCGAAAATCTGTCAGAACGACAAAAAATCTACTGCCGCGACGCGGATTGCGGGGTTTCCATGCCATTTCCTGGCTGGGATCTGCCTAATTTTTATGATTATCGATCGAAAGTTGCCCGGCATCGGTCGATGCTTTCGGTCATCAACAGGGTGAAGCACGTTATTTGAGCAACAAATATGTGCAAATGCATAATTATGAGGCAAATGGCGCGCTGGGTGTGAGGCCTTGCGTCATGCCGCCGGGCGTGGATAAGTCTGCGACATGCGCTCCGAACTTCAGCACTTGTTGATCACGCCCTCGGAAATGACGGCGATCGATCAGGCGGCCGCCCAATCCGGCATCGAAAGCTTCACGCTGATGCGCAATGCCGGCCTGGCCGTGACCGCGGCGGCCTTGCGACACTTCCCGGATGCCCTCCGTTTCCTCGTGCTCTGCGGGCCGGGCAACAATGGCGGCGATGGTTATGTCGCGGCATGCGGTCTTGCGGAAAGTGGGGCGGATGTCGCGGTTTTTACACTCGGCAATCCCGCGGCACTTCAAGGCGACGCCGCACGCGCACGGTCGGAATGGAAGGGACCGGTGGCGTCGCTTGACGCAATCGAACTCCGGGCCGGCGATGTCGTCATCGACGCGCTGTTCGGGGCCGGGCTCTCGCGCGATGTCTCGGGGGACGTCGTTCAGCCCATTGAACGGATCAACGCGAGCGGGCTCCCGGTCATCGCGGTCGATCTGCCGAGCGGCATCGATGGGCGGACTGGTGAAGTCCGTGGCGCCGCCTTCGCAGCCCGCCACACGGTAACCTTCATGGCGCCGAAGCCGGGCCACTGGCTTTTGCCCGGTCGATCCCTGTGCGGAACGCTCGACGTGTTCGATATCGGAATCCCGCCGCGCATCGTGCTGGCCGAGGCCGGCCCGCTGCGTCTGAATTCGCCGACGGTCTGGTCCGGCTGGGGTGGAGATCTCGCGCCGTCAACGCACAAGTTCAGGCGTGGTCACCTCGTCGTCTTTTCAGGCGACCGGCAAGCAACGGGGGCCGCGCGCCTGGCGGCCACGGCAGGGCTCGCGGCCGGCGCCGGACTGGTCACGGTGGCAACGGGAAAGGCTGCGCTCGGCATCAATGCGTCGCAATTGACCGCTGTGATGGTCAACGAAGTGGAAGGTAAGCGAGACCTGACGAAATGGCTGCAGGATCGTCGCTTGGGCAGCTTCGTCCTCGGGCCCGGCTTCGGTGTCGGCAAGAAGGCGAGGGACTTTGCGCTTGCTTTGTGCGATCGGTCGCTGGTGCTCGACGCAGACGGGATCACGTCGTTTCAGGCGAACCGCGAGGAACTCTTCGCCGCGCTTGCAAGAGGCGGGGGCCAGATGGTCATGACGCCGCACGAGGGCGAATTCGCCCGCCTCTTTCCCCAAATTGCCGGCGACGGCGCACTCTCCAAGATCGAAAGGGCGCAGAAGGCGGCTCGCGAGAGCCATGCGGTCATCGTCTACAAGGGAGCAGACACGGTGATCGCGGCACCGGACGGTCGGGCCGTGGTCAATAACAATGCGCCAGCATGGCTGGCAACGGCCGGTTCGGGAGACGTTCTCGCCGGCATCACCGGCGCACATCTTGCTCAAGGGATGCCGGCCTTCGAGGCAGCGGCGGCCGCCGTGTGGCGACATGGCGCGGCCGGCAGCCAAGCGGGGCGGGGGCTCACCGCCGAGACATTGATTGGCGTCATACCGCCAATGGCGTGAGGCCGGAAATGCAACGCCTCGAGCAGCCGGACTTCATGGAAGGGACCGCTCGAGGCGCTTTTGCCTGTTTGCCCGGCTCTTAACCGCGCGTGCCCTTGGCAATCGGCTCCTGGTAGGTGAAGCCCAAATCCCAGGGGAAATAGATCCAGGTGTCCTGGCTGACCTCGGTGACGAAGGTATCGACCAGCGGCCGGCCCTTCGGCTTGGCGTAGACGGCGGCGAAATGTGCTTTCGGCAGCATCGCGCGCACTTCGGCAGCGGTCTTGCCGGTATCGGTCAGGTCATCGACGATCAGCACGCCTTCGCCGCCGTCCTTGATGATCTCAGGTGCGATACCCTTCAGCACCTTCATCTGACCCTGCGTGTCATAGTCGTGGTAGGACGCGATGCAGACGGTCTCGATCATGCGGATATTGAGCTCGCGGCAGATGATCGCCGCAGGAACCAGGCCGCCGCGTGTGATGCAGACCATGGCGCGCCATTCCTGGCCGTTGTCGGCGAGGCGCCACGCAAGCGCGCGCGCGTCACGGTGGAACTGGTCCCAGGAGACGGGAAAGGCTTTATCGGGCAGCGACATCAGTGGGCTCCGGCTTGTCTGTACGAGATAAAGACGAAGCGTCCGGCAGATCGGGCAGGCGGGAACGCGTCATCCTGATTTGCCGACATGCAATAACGGCAATAGCGGTCAAAGTGCAAGGCTCTACAGCGCCGCGCGTCCTTTAAGATGCGCTAAGGGTGCTCTGCGGGGTAATCACGCTTTTGCGCGTGCTTCGGTGATTGCCTGGATCATCGCCTGCACATCGGCTTCGGCTGCAGCCAGCGCCTGCGGATCGCGGGCACGCACGACAATATCGGTCGAGAAGTTCTTGCCGTCGAACTTTGGGTAGGAGCCGATGCTCGTCTCCGGATGGTTCTTCTGCACCTCCGTCAGCGGACTGCCGATATCGCCTTCGCCGAATGGCGAGCGCACGGTGCGCGAGAGGAGGGGCGATCCGACCTGAAGGCCGGGCAGCAAGGCGTCGAGCATCGCCTGAAACACCTGCGGCACACCGGCCATGACATGCACATTGCCGATCGCAAAGCCCGGCGCGGTGGAGACGGGGTTCGGGATGTGGCGTGCGCCAAGCGGCATGCGCGCCATGCGCTTGCGCGCGTCGGTGAACTCCATGCCGCGGCGTTCGTACATCGCGCCGAGCAGGGCCATCGCCTCGGGCTCGTAGTCGCACTCGACGCCGAAGGCGCGAGATATGGCATCGGCTGTGATGTCATCATGGGTCGGGCCGATGCCGCCTGACGTGAAGACGTAATCGTAGCGGCTGCGTACGGCGTTGATCGCTTCGACGATGGCGGCTTCGTCATCGGCGACGATCCGCACTTCGCGCAGATCAATCCCCACCATGGTCATCATGTCGGCGAGATGGCCGATGTTCTTGTCCTTGGTGCGACCCGACAGAAGTTCGTCGCCGATAGCGACCATCGCGGCAGTGACGATTTTTGTGCTCATCGGTAATTCCTATTTATATAAGCCAATCATTTAACAGTGATTGTTTATTGTTCGACGGGCGAGAACAGTCTGTTTCCCGGACAGCTCCTGGCAAGCGACCGCATTTTGATAAATCTTCCCGGCAGCGGTGATCAAGTGCGATCGCTTGAATCCAAAGGAGCATTTTATGGCCAAGGTTCTTGTTCTCTATTATTCGGCATACGGACACGTCGAAACGATGGCCTATGCGGTGGCCGAAGGCGCGAAATCGGCCGGCGCCGAAGTGGACGTGAAGCGCGTTCCCGAACTCGTGTCGGAAGAAGTCGCCAAGGCTTCGTACTACAAGCTGGATCAGGCAGCACCGATCGCCACCGTCGAAGAACTCGCGCAGTATGATGCAATCATCTTCGGCGCAGGCACGCGCTACGGCACGGTTGCCTCGCAGATGCGCAACTTCATCGACCAGACGGGCAGCCTGTGGGCCAAGGGCAAGCTGGTCGGCAAGGTCGGCTCGGTCTTCACATCCTCTGCGACGCAGCATGGTGGCCAGGAGTCGACGATCCTCGGCTTCATCCCGACCCTGATGCACCACGGCATGGTCGTCGTCGGTCTTCCCTATGCCTTCCAGGGCCAGATGGGCCTCGACGAGATCAAGGGCGGCTCGCCCTACGGCGCCTCGACGATCACCGGCGGCGACGGTTCGCGCCAGCCCTCCGAGGTTGAACTCGAAGCCGCTCGTTTCCAGGGCGCACATGTCGCCAAGATCGCCGCGAAGCTCGCCGATTGATTGGTTTAAGATATTGGATTTTTTGATCAAGGGCGGCTCCGAGAGGGGCCGCTTTTTTGATTCGCGGCACGCCGTTTCTGAGTGATTCGCGAAGGTGGCAATTCGCACCGCACCTGTGGTAATATCCGCGGCGTTCGGCATGAGCATGCCTTTGACGAGGAGGAAAGAAGGGCCGTGCGGCAACGGCCCGCCGAAGACCGAAGCGTTTTCGGACGATTGGGAGGGAAGTATGGCGCGGATCACTTACACCATCGTTCCTCATGACGGAGGATGGGCCTATAAGGCCGCCGAAGCATATTCGGAACCCTTTCCCAGCCGCGAAATGGCGCTAGCCGCCGCCAAGGCTGCCGCCGCCGAACAACAGGTCGGCGGCGACGACGAAGATATCAGTTTCCAGGATGACGAAGGCCACTGGCACTTCGAGCACACAGACGGCGGCGATCGGCCGGAAGCGACCGTAGAAGACGGCTAGTACGCTTCAAGGCAGCCGGCTCAATCCGAACACAAGCGTGAGTATTGCGTGCACACCATCTCTCCCACGGAGGATATTCGATGCACTATAACGTTCAGATCTTCACCTGGACCCCGCGGCAGGGAGTCCACCAGGTCGGATCGGCAATCGAGGTGGACGCCCCCAATTCGAAGGCGGCAGCGGTCTCCCTTCTCGGCCTCAGGCTGGAAAACCAGGGATGCGCAACGAAGCTCGCCGTCCGGGTATGGCACGACGATGCCTACCGGGCCGAATGCGATTGCTACTACTACAACAGCTGAGCGGTCGCGCTCTCTGAAGCAACCTCTCGCTTCTCAGCGAGCGGCTGCACGTGCGCGGAATAATCATTGAAAGCCGGATGTCTGGTGCGGGCGGCGGGGATCGAACCCGCACAGCCAAGGCCGAGAGATTTTAAGTCTCTTGCGTCTACCAGTTTCGCCACGCCCGCTTTGCCCCCTAGATCAAACACTCAAGGGGAACAGTCAAGTGCATCAGACTGGTGAAAGGTGGATTGCCGCTCAGGCGTTCTGTTGCTTAGGCTTCAGAAAGTAGAAGACGACAGCTGCGACGAGCGCGGCGATGCCGCAGAGGATGAACATTTCGGAATAGGGGCGGCCCGAATTGAACGCGTAGATGGCAGGAGCCACGAACGCCAAGACGACCAACCCCGCCAGACGGGACGAAAGCACGCTGAGAGCGGAGACCTTGCGCAGCAGCCACCCGATCAGCGTGCCGAGCAGGAGCATTGAAATTGTTGCACCGAATATTTGAGCCATTGTCTCTCTCCGCTGACGAAATCGCGATGGTATATCGCGCTGATTCGGGGTGCGGTGAATAGGGGGTACAACCGCGGATTTCGTTGGACGCGCTAGCGCGGATGCGGTCGCGATAGCCTCCGACGCCTCGCTAGCAGCCTTTTGGTGGTGTGGCCGCAGGAGGACAATTACCCCCCGTGCCTAGAGCGGCAAGCGTTCCAGGATCGGTGGCAATCCGCCGAGATCGTCGATCTCGCGAAATCTCGGATGGTTCGCCGGTTTGTCGTGATGCTCGAATGCCCAAGTCAGTGCATGTGGGACGTAAACACCCCAGCTTCCCGCATCGAGGGCTGGAACGATGTCGGATTTCAGAGAGTTGCCGACCATCAGGCTTTTCAGCGGCCCGTCGCCATGGCGCTTGAAGAGACGTTCGTAGGTGCTCGCATTCTTGTCGCTGACGATCTCGACGGCGTCGAAATAATCGCCAAGGCCGGAGGCCGCAAGCTTGCGTTCCTGATCGAACAGGTCGCCTTTGGTGATCATCACCAGACGGAACTGACCGTGAAGTACGTCGAGGGTTTCCTTGACGCGCGGCAACGGTTCGACCGGATGGACAAGCATGTCGCGGCCGGCCGCCAGGATTTCGGCGATCACGGAAGAGGGGACTTTGCCATCCGTCACATCCACCGCGGTTTCGACCATCGAGAGCACGAAACCCTTTATGCCGAAACCGTAGAGACCGAGATTGCGTTTCTCCGCGGCAAGCAGCCGCTCGGAGAGGTGTTCGGTGTCGGTGTGAGGGCTGAGAAGTTCGGCGAAGCGCGCCTCGGTCAGGCGAAAGAACTGTTCGTTCTGCCAAAGCGTATCGTCGGCATCGAAACCAACAGTCGTTATTGCATGGGGCATGATCTTACGGTCCGGCAATCTTGAAGGGCTGGTCGACGCTGGCGGTCTTGCCGCTGTTGACGTCGTTGAAGTGGAAGCGCAGCACGTAGTCGCCGGCGGGCGCGCCGGAAACATCGATGGTCAGCGTCGAATAGATTTCCTGGTTCCTGAGGTAACCGGTGAAGGTGAAGTCGCCGAAGGCCTTCTGGCCGGCGAGCACGTCACCCTTCGGATTGAGGATATCGAAGTCGACGGTGAAATGGCTCTCGAGCTTGCCCTTCTCTGCCGCATCCTTCCAGGAAAGTCCGATCGGCTCGATGTAGGAGATCAGCGACTCTCCCTCCTTGAAGACAGAGCCGTCTCGCGGCTGGTACATCGCATAACCAGTCGGCTGCTTGGAGACGAAGATCGCCTTGCCGATCGCGAAGGGCAGCGTTTGCGAAAAGTCGCTCATCGCCTTGAGAAGCAGGTCTCGCGCCTTTGCCGCATCGCCCGAAGCGGCAAGTTTCTCCGCCTGCGCCGCCGCATCGGTGAGCGGTCCGGCGTGGGCGATAGAGTTTCCGGATAGTGTCGTGGCGGCACTCAGCGTCGCCAGAAGAAGCATATGTTTCACCATGACGTTCCCCCATCGCCGGATGACACCGACTTTCGGCATCTGCCGCATCAAGTCAAGACGATAGGGCTGGCCGGCCAATGGTCAATGCTTCCAGAACACCGGCGTCAGGATCACGAGCACGGTCAGCACTTCCAGACGGCCGAGCAGCATCATCAACGACAGCAGATAGAGCTCGGGATCGCCGAGCGTCGAGAAGTTGCCGGCCGGCCCGATGATGGGGCCAAGCCCGGGACCGACATTCGAAAGGCAGGTGATGACAGCCGATGTCGCCGTGACGAGATCGTAGCCGAGCGCACCCATGGCGAGGCTGCCGAAGACCCAGAGCAGGATATAGGTGATGAAGAACAGGAAGATGGCCCGCTGCGTGTCGGCATCGACGGTGTTGTTGCCATAGCGCACGGCGTAGATCGCATTGGGATAGACGAGCTTGTTGAGCCCCGAGCGGATCGCGTTGAAGAGCACGATGAAGCGATAGGCCTTGATGCCGCCTGCCGTCGATCCGGAACAACCGCCCATGAAGGTCGCGATGAAGGCGGCCATGACGACGAAGGGCCCCCAGAGGCTGTAGTCCTGGCTGGCATAGCCGCTGGTCGAGAGGATCGAGGTGATGTTGAAGAAGGAATGCGCCAGCGCCAGGTGAAATTCGACGCCATTCGCCAGGCGGTGATAGACCGCCACTGCAACCGAAAAGGCAGAGAGATAGCCGAGAAAGACGATGATCTGCGGATCGCGCAGCGCATCGAGGCGGCCGCGCGCCACCAGCACGATCAGGATCGAGAACGGCAGGCTGCAAAGCGCCATGAAGAAGGTCGCCGTCCAGAGCAGTGGAATACTGCCGAAGTAGGCGAAGGATGCATCATGGGTGGAAAAACCGCCGGTCGCGACCGTCGACATCGCGTGGTTGATCGCGTCGAAGCGGTTCATGCCGGTCAGGAAGTAGCCGATGGTGCAGAGGAGCGTGATAACAACGTAGACGATCAGGAACGCGCGGCTGAAGCTGGCAAGGCGTGCAAACGGCTTGTCGCTGGTATCGGAGGATTCCATCTTGAAGAAGGACATGCCGCCGACCCTGAGATAGGGGATGATGAAGAGGCCGAGCACGACGATGCCGATGCCGCCGAGCCAGCAGAGCAGCGAGCGCCAGACGAGCAGTCCGGGCGGCGCGTCGTCGAGCCCGACGATGACAGTGCCTCCGGTCGTGGTGATTGCCGATACGGACTCGAACAGTGCCTGGGCAAAATCGAGGTCGAGCGACGACAGCCAGAGCGGGATCGCGCCAACCACCGAAAACACGGCCCACAGCAGGTTGACGAGGACGAAGCCGAACTTCTTGGAGAAGGGCGGTGGCCCCGTGCGGGTCGCCATGAAGGTCGCAAGCGACAACCCGCCGACCATAAAGGCCGAAGCGGCGAAGATCTGCCAATCGGGATGGCCGTAGTAGAGATCAACCATCGCCGGTACCAGCATCGCGCATGCGAGATAGATGCCGAGGATTGCCGCGATGTGCACAGCATGCCGGATCAGAGTTGCGTTCAAGCGTTCAATTTCCCGGAAAGCGTTGCGGACGTCCCGGCCGAACGGGATGCAGTCGCATTGTTCACGGCAGTCCGATTCGAGTCAAAGCGATGGCTTCGGGCGTTGCAATGTGCAATAGCCACAGCCATCCATCGACCAACTCAACGGAAGACCGCACGCGATGAAGCAGGATGTTGAAGCCGCAACCGAAGCCTTGCGGGAGATCTTCCCGCCGACGCCGCTGCAGCTCAACGAGCACTTGAGCGCGCGCTACGGCGCCAACATCTACCTCAAGCGCGAAGACCTGTCGCCCGTCCGTTCCTACAAGATCCGCGGCGCCTTCAACTTCTTCCGCAAGGCGCTGGGCGCCGACGCATCCGGCAAGACCTTCGTCTGCGCCTCGGCCGGTAACCACGCCCAGGGCTTTGCCTTTGTCTGCCGTCACTTCGGCGTGCCGGGCGTCGTTTTCATGCCGGTGACGACGCCGCAGCAGAAGATCGACAAGACCCGCATGTTTGGCGGTGAGTTCATCACCATCCGCCTGGTCGGCGATATCTTCGACCAGTGCTACAAGGCGGCGCGCGATCATGTCGAAGCGATCGGCGGCGTCATGGTGCCACCTTTCGATCACGCCGACATCATCGAGGGTCAGGCAAGCGTCGCCGCCGAAATCGCCTGGCAACTGCCTGATGGCGTCACGCCCGATCTCGTTGTTCTACCCGTTGGCGGCGGCGGCCTTGCTGCCGGCGTGACGGGATATCTCAAGGACGTGGTTGCAGCGGATCATTTCATCTTTTGCGAACCCGCCGGTGCACCCAGCCTGCGCGAGAGCCTGGAAACCGGCAGCGTCGTGACCCTCGACCAGGTCGACAATTTCGTCGACGGTGCCGCAGTCGGACGGATCGGCGATCTCAATTTTGCAGCGCTCCGTCGCTTTTCCGCCGATCAGGTGATGCTTCTAGCGGAGAATGCAATCTGCCTGACGATCGTCGACATGCTGAATGTCGAAGGTGTGGTGCTGGAGCCGGCAGGGGCGCTTTCGGTTGCAGCCCTGGACGTACTCGGCCCCGAGAAACTGGCGGGCAAGACGGTGGTTGCCGTCGTTTCCGGTGGCAATTTCGATTTCGATCGTCTGCCCGACGTCAAAGAGCGGGCGATGCGCCATGCCGGGCTCAAGAAGTACTTCATTCTGCGCATGGCGCAACGGCCCGGCGCGCTTCGCGACTTCCTCAATCTGCTCGGCGACGAGGACGACATCTCGCGCTTCGAATACCTGAAGAAATCGGCGCGCAACTTCGGCTCCATTCTGATCGGCATCGAGACCAAACACGCCGAGAACTTCCCGGTCTTGAAGGCTCGCTTCGACGCCGCGGGGCTTCGCTACCAGGACATCACCGAGAACGAAATCCTCTCCAATCTCATCATTTAAACGGATCAGGGCGCTGCGGTTGATTATCGGTACTTAGGCTTTGACAGTGTCGGCCGCGGCGTCTAAGTCTTGGGCATGGCATCGTTTTTCTCGAAATTGTTCGGCCGTTCGGGCTCTTCTGAAAACCAGACGCAGGCTGCGCCTGGAAAGACCGAGGCCTATGCCGAATGCACCATCCGCGCGACGCCCATGCGTGAAGGCTCGCAGTTTCGTCTGGCTGGAAGCATCGAGAAGGCCTCGGCGGATGGCGGCACCAAGACCCGCAGCTTCATCCGCGCCGATCTCTTCACCTCGGAGCAGGACGCGATCGATGCCGCTCTGCGCAAGGGACGCCAGATCATCGACCAGACCGGCCCGTCGCTGTTTTCCGACGACGCCCAGTCGCGTCAGGTTTGATCAGACGCCGCCTGCAACGTAGCTAAATTGTCTCAGATGGTTAGCGGGCATTCTTAATGTCTCGTGCTAATTTTCATCGGTCTGCGTACGGATCACCGGACCAGCTAAATCTGCATCGTCCGCTCAAAATGATAGGCCGCCACAAGCAGGGCGGCCCGACCCTGGTTCGCCTGAAGCTCAGAGCTTGATCCGGAAGCGGGCAAAGCCTTCGGCGGAGTCACCGGCATCTTCGATCGTCACGCCCTTCACCTGTGCCAGGAACTGCCGGGCCTTCGGGCCGCTGTCGAAGGTCACGGTCGTATTGGCGAGTGGCACGAAGGTCCAGTTGGCGTCGGCAGATGGGTTGATCGTGCCCTGATCGATGATGTAGCGCACCACGACGTCGCGGTTGGTGTCGGGGGCTACGAACACCACTTTGTCGGCGGCGATGTCGGGGAAATTGCCGCCGCCGCCGGCCCGGTAGTTGTTGGTCGCAACCACGAATTTCTGCGCTGCGTCAATCGGTTGCCCGTTGAACTGCAGGTTCTTGATACGGTTCGACGACGCATTGATCGTGTTGCCGTCCTTGTCGAACTTCGGCGGCACGGAAAGGTCGATCTGATAGGTGACGCCGTCGATGACGTCGAAATTATAGGACGGGAAACCGCCGTTGATCAGCGGCGCGTCCGAGGCGCCAGGTTTGACTTCGTTGAAGATGCCGGCAGACATTTCCAGCCAGTTGCGCACCTGGTCGCCGGTTATGACGACGGCCTGCACCGTATTCGGATAGAGATAGAGGTCGGCGACGTTCTTGATCGCGACGTCGCCGGCGGGGACGTCGGTGTAGTAGTCCGCGCCGCCACGGCCGCCGGCCTTGAAGGGGGCCGCTGCCGACAGCACCGGCAGGTCGCGGTACTCGGTCTCCTTCAACATGTCCTTGATGTACCAGGTCTGCGCCTGGCTGACGATCTGCACGGACGGGTCGTCGGCGACCAGGGCGAAGTAGGAATAGAGCGGCGCACTGGTCTTGCCGACAGGCGTGCGCACATAGGTGAGGGTAGCCTCGTGGTCCTTTTTCGCAGCGGCCAGGACTTCCGGCTTGTCGGCGACCTCGGCGATCACCTTCTTCTCTTCGCGACGGTAGATCGGCCGCGCCTCGCTCGTTGAACTGACGACACGCCAGGCGCCACCCTCTCGTTCGATCAGCAGGTCGATCAGGCCGAGATGCGAGCCCCAGAAGCCACCCATGACGCCGGGCTTGCCGGAGATCAGGCCCTTCGCGTTGTCGACCCCCGCGATGCCGTCGAACTTCGGTCCGGGGAAATCCAGGTGGCTGTGGCCGGTGACGATCGCATCGATGCCTGCGATGGCGGCAAGGGGAACGGACGCGTTTTCGAGGTTCTCCGCATAGGTCTGCTGGCCGATGCCGGAATGGGAGAGGGCGATGACGATGTCGGCGCCTTCCTCGCGCATCTGTGGCACCCAGGCTTCGGCGGCCTTGACGATGTCGCGGGCCTTGGCCTTGCCTTCGAGGTTCTTGGCATCCCAGGTCATGATCTGTGGTGGAACGAAGCCGATGAGGCCGATGCGGACCTGATGTTCCGTGCCGGAGCCGTCTTTCACTTTGCGGTCGAGAATGACGTAGGGCTTGAGAAACAGCTCATCCTGACTCGCATTGGCGGCAAGCGTACCCTTCGTCAGGTTGGCGCAGACGAGCGGGAAGTTCGCGCCGTCCAGGACCTTGAACATGAAGTCCAGGCCATAGTTGAATTCGTGGTTGCCAAGCGTGCCGCAATCATAGCCGAGCACGTTCATGGCGGCGATGACAGGGTGGATATCGCCGTCCTTCATGCCGCGCTGATAGGCAATGTAGTCGCCCATCGGGTTGCCCTGGAGGAAGTCGCCATTGTCGACCAGGATGGAGTTTGTCGCTTCGGCGCGGATGGCGTCGATGATCGAGGCGGTGCGCGCAAGGCCGACCGTATCGTTGGGCTTGTCGCCGTAATAGTCGTAGGGAAAGACGTGAACGTGCAGGTCCGTCGTTTCCATGATTCTGAGATGCGCCTGGTTGCCCGCGGCGCGGGCAGAGAAGGGGTGCAGCATGACAAGCGCCGAAGAAGCCGCGGCCCCCGCGAGAAGCGAACGGCGCGTAAGGTGGAGCGGGGATGTCATCGATGGCATGCGGTCCTCCATTTATCAAGGATCCCGGTTTTTCCGAGACGAGTGCAATCCGGAGTTTTGTTCGCAGATGCGCGAACCACGGTGGGTTGGCGGCGACTATGCCGGAAAGGCGACATTTCCGAAAGCGGCAGATTTTCGCATTCCGGCGGCTGACAGCCGCGGGTTCCGCTAAAGTTTTCTTCAAACTTCCTGTTTAACCGTGCTTCGGGAAACGGAACTTTTTCAAGCACATGCCAAACGCCAACCTTCTTCTCTTCGTCGGCGAGGCGCTGGTCTACGTTACGGCGATGATCGGGCTGCTGCATCTTCGCGCCCGTTTGGGGCTTGGCGTCTTCGTCGCCGCACTCGGCGTCATGCACTTCATCGAGACCTATCTCGCCGCAGTCTTCTATGTGCAATTGCCGTTCGGCGTGATCTCGCCAGGCTCTGCTGTGCTTTTCTCCGGCAAGTTGATGATGATCCTGCTGCTCTATGTGAAGGAAGACGCGGCAACTGTTCGCCAGCCGATCTACGGGCTGCTCGCCGGCAACTTCCTGACGGTGGCACTGAGCCTTCTGTTGCGCCAGCACGACACCGTAGCGATCGTGGCGGAGCGGTCCGCCGACCTCGCCTTCATCGATGAGATGGGCTGGCTGATGGTCTGGGGCACGACCATCCTCTATTTCGATTCGCTGATGATCATTCTGCTTTACGAGCGGCTGGGCCGGTGGTTGCGGCGCTTCGTGACGCTCCGATTTCTCATCTGCGGCGTTGTCGTGCTGACATTCGATCAGGCTGCTTTCTATGCGGCACTTCGCTGGTGGAACGGTGCACCCTTCGAGGTCTTCTGGGGTGGTTGGATGGCGAAGATGCTGGCAGCACCCTTCTATGCGATCGCGATCGGACTTTATCTCAATGCCTCGCGCCATCCGTTCCTGGCGATGTCGGACCGGCCGCTTGGCGATATCTTCAATGCATTGACGTTCCGCGAACGCTACGAGGACCTGCTGTCACGGTCCGGTCAGGATACGCTGACGGGTTCGCTCGATCGCAGCCGGTTCGAGATCGAAGCGCCGGCAATGCTGCGCGCGGCGAGCGCCGACAATGCGGCCGTCACCTTGATGATCATCGACGTCGACCATTTCAAGGGCGTCAACGACCGCTTCGGCCACCAGGAGGGCGACCGCGTTCTGCAGCGGCTGGTCGAGACGGTGAAGTCGAAATTGCGTCCGGTCGACCGACTGTTTCGATATGGTGGCGAGGAGTTCGTGATCCTTTGCCCGGCAATGGCCCATGGCGATGCCTTGCGGCGCGCGGACGAGATTCGCGTTGCCGTGTCGGATCGCGTCTCGACCCCGGACGGACGGTCGGTGACCGCAAGCATCGGTCTATCGTCGACGCCGGACGACGGGGCGGCGATCGAGAGCCTGTTGTCGGAGGCAGATCTTCGGCTCTACGCCGCCAAGGGACGGGGCCGCGACTGCGTCGTCGGCCGTTAGGCTGCATTCATTCCTTCAAATGCCGACATTCGGCCGGTCGATCACTTCTCGCAGCGAGAAGCTGGAATTGATCTTGACCACATGGGGCAGCGCCGAGAGCCAGTCGCGGTGGATGCGCTCGTAGTCCTGAAGGTCCTTGGCCGCGACCCTCAGGATGTAGTCGTACTCGCCTGACATCAGATAGCAGACGAGTACGTTCGGACAGAGCTTCACCGCCGCTTCGAACTCGGCGAGCGTCTTGGCGAACTGGCCCGACAGCGAAATATGGACGATCACCATGATCTGGTAGTCGAGCGCCTTATGGGCGATGCGGGCATGATAGCCGGCGATCGTTCCTGATTTTTCCAGGATATCGACTCGTCGCGAACAGGCGGACGGAGAGAGCCCGACCTTCGCCGCGAGGTCGGCATTCGAGATGCGGCCGTTCTGCTGGAGAATGCGCAGAATCGCATGATCGATGGCATCGAGTTCGCTCATTCGTGTTTTCCCTCAATCATGCGTCACTTCACGCAATATTCTTCGAAATCAATGCGCCCCGGGTTTCGTCTTTGCAAGGACATTCGATTCACGGCGTGTTTTGCTGAATGCCTCGTCAAAGTGGCGAAAAGCCCATAACAGGAGAGGAACGCGAGGATGCGTGTCGGTTGCCCGAAGGAAATCAAAAACCATGAATATAGAGTCGGCCTGACGCCCGGCTCGGTGCGTGAATATGTTGCCCATGGCCACGAGGTGATCGTGGAAACCAAGGCCGGGGCAGGGATAGGCGCGGATGACGATTCTTACCGTGCCGCTGGCGCGAAGATTGTCGCGACGGCAAAGGAAGTGTTCGAAAGGTCGGACATGATCGTCAAGGTCAAGGAGCCACAGCCCTCCGAATGGGTGCAGCTCCGCGAAGGCCAGATTCTCTATACCTACCTGCATCTTGCGCCCGATCCGGAACAGACCAAGGGTCTGCTCAAATCCGGCGTCACGGCGATCGCCTATGAGACCGTCACCGACGATCGCGGCGGTCTGCCGCTGCTTGCGCCGATGTCCGAGGTTGCCGGACGCCTGGCCATCCAGGCAGGCGCGACGTCGCTGCAGAAGGCCAATGGCGGCCGCGGTATCCTGCTCGGCGGCGTGCCGGGTGTGCTGCCGGCCAAGGTGACCGTCATCGGCGGTGGCGTCGTCGGCCTGCATGCGGCGCGTATGGCTGCCGGGCTTGGCGCCGACGTCTCCATTATCGATCGCTCGATCCCGCGCCTGCGCCAACTCGACGATCTCTTCGCCGGCCGCGTGCATACACGCTACTCGACCATCGACGCACTGGAAGAGGAAGTCTTCTCCGCCGATCTGGTAATCGGGGCGGTGCTCATCCCGGGGGCTGCGGCGCCGAAGCTCGTGACCCGCGAAATGCTGACCGGCATGAAGAAGGGGGCCGTCATCGTTGACGTCGCGATCGACCAGGGCGGCTGCTTCGAGACATCCCACGCGACGACGCATTCCGACCCGACCTACGAGGTCGATGGCATCGTGCATTATTGCGTGGCGAACATGCCGGGCGCCGTGCCGGTGACCTCTGCGCATGCGCTCAACAACGCCACGCTGCACTACGGCCTGCAGCTCGCGGACAAGGGCCTGAAGGCGATTGCCGAGGATCGGCATCTGCGTGCCGGTCTGAACGTTCATCGCGGACGCGTCACCAACGCGCCGGTGGCCGAAGCGCTCGGTTATGATGCCTTTGCGCCCGAGGCGGTGCTAAGCGTCGCCTGACGGAATGATGCTTTCGGCCCGGCATCAATGCCGGGCCGAATTTGGTGGTCAGGTCAGCTCGATCCGGCACTGGTAACAATTGTTCTTGGCCGAACGCACATGCACGGAGGCAACGTCCGGTCGGGCCAGCAGTTCTTCCGCTCGCGCTTGCAACTGCTCCGTCGGAACGACACCGCCGGTCCCGTAGACGATCCGTTCGTTCTCGCCATAACCGCGCAGCAGATAGCTGACACTCGAAGCCAAGATCGGCGGAAGCGTATCGCCGTCATGCGCCGGACATTCCTCGGCATGCATGAACACAGGGCCGGTCTCCGCATAGGGTTGCAACGACGAAAACGGCCGCAGGGCGAAGATCAGATAGGGCTCGCCGGCTCCGACATTGCGCAGGCAGTGCCGGCAGGGCACGCCGTCACCATCGGATATCTCTCGCTCCGGCCGGTTGCCATAGGCATCCGGCCCGCCGTCGCGGATCCGCCGCGCTTCGTCGTCGGACATTGGAATGTAGCGCAACGTCATGGCGCATCTCCTTGATCGGTTTGATTGTTCGATCAGGAGATTGCGCCGGTCGCGATCGTTTCGACACCCGGAACTTGCCGGGCGAGATGCGTCAGAGATTTTTCGCCAGGGTCAGCAGTTCGTCGTCGGTCAAAGGTTCGACCGTGGTCTCACGGGTGGCGACCGGCGAGAAGCCGAATTGCTGGTAAAGCTGCAGTGCGCGGGGGTGATCCAGATTGTTGGTCGTTACCGTCAGCTTGCTCGGGTTCAGCGCCCAGGCGGCAAACAGCGTCTGGAGCAGGAACCACTTGCCGAGGCCAAGCCCGAGCGCATGTTCCATCAGCCCGAAATGGACAAGCTCGACGACGTCGTCCTCGCCCTGGTGCAGCTCGAAGAAGCCGGCCGGCGCGCCGTTGACATAGAGCACCGTGACACTCGTGCGCTTGTCGCCGAGCACGGCGGCGAGTTCCTCGTCGTTCATCCGCAGCCGCTCGGTCCAGTGCCAGCGGCGGCCGACACGCAGGTACAAGAAGCGATAGTAGCTGAGCGGGATGTCCGAGACACGCAGGATCGCCGTCTGGATATTGACCGGCATCGGCAGGCTCTGCTTCGGCGGTGCCGTCATCTCGAGTTCGGTTACATGCGCTGTCAGGGAGGCGAGCTTTGGCGAGCGCATGATATCACTCTCGACCGGTTACGATCGTCGTGTCTGCGCGGCCACCCCACTCCGACCAGGAACCGTCATAGAGCGTGTTGTCCGTGTGGCCGAGCGATTGCAGCGCCAGCGTGATGATGGCGGCGGTGACACCGGAGCCGCAGGTCGTAACGACAGGTTTGGAAAGATCGACGCCGGCGTCGGCGAAAGTTTGGCGAAGCGTCGCGAGATCCTTGAACTTTCCGTTTTCCGAGAAAGTACCGGAGGGAAGGCTGTGCGCGCCGGGCATATGGCCCGAGCGCATGCCGGCACGCGGCTCCGGCTCCTCGCCATAGAACCGTCCGGCACCGCGGGCATCGGCGATCTGGATCGAGCGATCGGCAACGATTTCCGTCATCCGCGCGAAGGAGGTCACGGCCGCCGGATTGAAATTGACGTTGAACGTTACCGGCTTGGGTGAGGGTACCTCGGTGCTGACGGGGCGCCCCTCCGTGTTCCAGCCGTCCATGCCGCCGTCGAGCACGTAGACGTTCCTGGCGCCCATGATGCGCAGCATCCACCACACGCGTGGAGCGGTCATGATGCCGGGACCATCGTAGACGACGATCGTGTCCTTTTCGCTGACGCCCAGCGCACCAACCGCCGAGGCAAAGGCTTCCGGCGAGGGCAGGGTGTGAGGCAGGCCACTCGTGTGGTCGGCAATAACGTCCTGATCGAAGAAGACGGCACCGGGAATGTGCCCGGCATCGTATTCCGCCTTCGGGTTGCGGTTCTGGGCCGGCAGGTACCAGGCGGCGTCGAGGATCCGTATCGAGGGATCGCCGAGGCGCTCCTGCAGCCAATCAGCCGATACGACAAAGGCGCTTTTGTTGTTGGTCACGGTCGCAACTCCCTACTCAAACTGATGCGCGATCTTCGGGCATGCCGAAGCGGATACGGAACCGACGGTTCTCCTTACCCTTTTTCTCGATCTTGGCGATGTGGATGGCGCCCACTTCCTGCGTTTCCGACACATGGGTACCGCCGCAGGGTTGGCTGTCGATCGCCGAGTTTTCGCCGATACAGACAAGGCTGACGCGCCCAAGGCCAACAGGCGGACACACATTCTTCGATTTGACGACGCCGGGATTGGCGGCGAGTTCCTCGTCGGTGATCCACTGGACGTAGACAGGATGGTTTTCTTCGACGAGCTTCATCAGCGCCGTGGTGACGTCGTCCCTGTCGATCGTCTCGCTCATGTCGAAATCGACACGGCTCTCGTCTTCGCCGACCGAGGCTCCGGTGATCGGGAAGGGGCAGACGACCGAGAGCAGATGGCAGGCGGTGTGCATGCGCATCAGGCGATAGCGGCGGGGCCAGTCGATATGCAGAACGAGTTTCTCGCCAACAGCCGGTACCGACTGCCCTTCGGCCGGCACATGGACGATGATATCCTTGGTTTCGCCGTGACGGGCGACCGCGATGTCGATCCGGCTGCCGTCGGCCCGCTCCAGAAAGCCGGTGTCGCCGGGCTGGCCACCGGAGGTTGCATAGAAGCAGGTTTGATCCAGTTCGATCCCGCCATCTTCCAGAATTCCGGTGACGCTTGCTTCGCAGGTCGAGAGGTAGAAATCGTCTCGGAAAAGGGCGGTCACGGTCCTGGTCATCGCATTCCTATCCAACTGATTCGTATGGCACCGCAATGTGGGAAGACGTCTTCAACCAGCTTGGCACCGGCAGCCCCTTGGAGGCCAGGAAGTCCGGATTGAAGAGTTTCGACTGATAGCGGTTACCATAGTCGCAGAGGATCGTCACGATCGTATGTCCCGGGCCGAGCTCCCTGGCGAGACGAACGGCACCGGCGATGTTGATGCCCGTCGAACCGCCGACGCAAATGCCTTCGCGCTCGATCAGGTCGAAGACATAGGGGACCGCTTCCGAATCGGGAATCTGGTAGGAGAAATCCGGCGTGAAGCCCTCGAGATTGGCGGTGATGCGGCCCTGGCCGATGCCCTCGGTGATCGAGCTGCCCTCGGACTTCAGTTCGCCGTTGGTATAGAAGTTGTAGAGTGCCGCCCCTTGCGGATCCGCAAGGCCGATCTTGATCGCCGGGTTCTTCGCCTTCAGCCCCTGTCCAACGCCGGCGAGCGTGCCGCCGGAGCCGACGGCGCAGATGAAGCCATCGACCTTGCCGTCCGTGTCGCGCCAGATCTCCGGCGCCGTGGTTTCGACGTGCGCGTCACGGTTGGCGACGTTGTCGAACTGGTTGGCCCAGATGGCGCCGTTCGGCTCGGTCTTCGCCAGTTGCTCGGCGAGCCGGCCGGAGATCTTCACGTAGTTGTTGGGGTTCTTGTAGGGAACGGCCGGCACTTCGACGAGCTCGGCGCCAAGCAGCCGCAAGGCGTCCTTCTTTTCCTGGCTCTGGGTTTCCGGAATGACGATGACGGTGCGATAGCCAAGTGCCTGGCCGACCAGCGCGAGCCCGATGCCGGTGTTGCCGGCCGTGCCTTCGACGATGACCCCGCCCGGGCGCAACTGTCCGCTCCGTTCCGCTTGCCGGATGATCCAGAGTGCGGCGCGGTCTTTCACCGATTGCCCCGGATTGAGGAACTCGGCCTTGCCGAGGATGTCGCAGCCCGTGGCCTCCGACACGGCCTTCAGCCGAATCAAGGGTGTGTTGCCGATCGCTTCGAGGACGGACGGTAGGATGGCCATTTTCAGAACCTCGTGTTTGAGGACAGGCGCCGGGGCAGGGCGACACGTACCAGGGAAATACGAACGGCGGCTGACGAAAATCAACAACGATCCCGGACCGCCGAAATGTTGGCGTGTTTTCGGCTCAGCCTGCACTTCAGGCAAGAAATAGCGTTTCGCCGCCGCTCTGTCCCGAACAAAAATCGTCTCCAAGGCATGTGGGGCTCAGCGGCAAGGAGCGTTGCCGCGATGAAGGGCCGGGCAAGTCTTTTTCGCCCACAAGGAGATGCGTGCGTGTTTCCCGGCGCGTGCCGAGGAGTGAGTGATGAGTATTCAGTCTGCGAAATCCGAACATAAACTGGCTTGGGTTACCGGCGCGAGCGCGGGTATCGGGCGGGCGCTGGCGCTCAAGTTGGTGCGCGAAGGCTATTCGGTGGTCGTCACCGCCAGAAGTCACGAGAAGCTGGTGGACCTGCAGCATGAGGCGGCGGGTGACGGAAGGATCACGGTTCTCGACGGCGACGTCACCGACCCAAAGGACATGGAGCGCGTGTTGGCTGCGATCGAGTACGATCATGGCCACCTGTCATTGGTGATCCTCAATGCCGGAGTGGCCGTCCCGGTGCGAGGCGATGATCTCCATCGCGAAGCCTTCGAGAAGAGTTTCGCAGTCAATCTCAATGGGGTGGTCAACTGCCTGCTGCCGGCCGTCGCGCATATGAAGGCGCAGGGCTTCGGCCACATCGCCATCGTGTCTTCCGTCGCCGGCTATGGCGGATTGCCCACCAGCGCCGCCTACGGTGCCTCCAAGGCTGCGCTGATCAATATGGCCGAAAGCCTCAAGTTTGATCTCGATCGGATCGGCATCCGCCTGCAGATCATCTGCCCCGGCTTTGTCGATACGCCCGGCACCGCACGAATCCGCTTTCCGCGCCCGGCTCTCGTCACCTCCGAACAGGCGGCGGATCGCATCATCGCGGGTTTGAAGTCCCGACGCTTCGAAATCACCTTTCCGCGGCATTTCACCTATGCGGTGAAGCTCATGCGTCTGCTGCCCTATAGCCTCTATTTCGCTCTTATCAGGCGGCTGACGGGTGTCGTGACCGAGGCAAGAGAAGCGAAGAAGCACGCCGGTTCCGGCGAGCATCGGCGTCAGGCCGTGTGAAGCACCAGCACGGCGCCGAAGATGAGGCCAAGCCCGACCCAGCCGATCGGCTTCAGTTTCTGTCCGAAGAGCAGCCGTCCGCAGATGGCCGTTCCGAAGATGCCGGTCGCGCCAAGCACGGCATAGGCGATAGCGAGTTCCATGCCCTTGATGGCCTCGGCAAGCAGCGCGAAGGCGGCAAGCACCAGCAGGATGGAGAGGGCGCCCCAGCCGCGTCGGGCAAACCCTTCCGATTTCGTCGAGGCGAGGTTGGCGGCGACATCGAGGATGCCTGCCATCACGGCCAAGGCGAAGTAGATGCTAGGCGCGCTCATTGGCTGCTCCTTCCACCGCGGCTTCGGCTTCGTCATGGCGTTCGCCGGCATTGACGAGCAATATGCCGACGATCGCCATCGAAAGCCCCAGCATTTCGCGTCCGGTCAACACATGGCCGAAGACGAAGACGGAAACCAGCGTGATGATCGCGACGCCTGAACCTTCCCATATCGCATAGGCGACGCCAACGGAGATCGTCTTCACGGCCTTGGCCAGGAAGACGTAGGAAAGCGCGATCGAGACATACATGACGATGTGGCCGAGATAAGAGCCGCTCGAAGAGGCGGCCTTCATCACCGTCAGCCCCACCACTTCGGTCGCGATGGCGAGCGCGAGGAAAAACCATGCAAGGCGCATGCGGAACCTTCAAAAGAGAATTGGAACGACCGCCTCTTAAGCGCAACGCGTGACGCGGTAAAGACGCGCGATGCGCATCCCTATTCGAAGACGATTTGCCGGACATCGATGTTGCGGGCGCGAAAGCCGGCTTCGCAGTAGTAGAAATAGAACTCCCACAGCCGCTTGAAGCGCAGGTCGAAGCCGAGCGGCTCGATCCTGTTCCAGACCGACCAGAAGCGCTCGCGCCATTCGCCGAGTGTCCGGGCGTAATCGATGCCGAAGCCGAAATCGTTGATCATGCGCAGGCCGACATGGCGGCCAAGGTCGATGAGATGTTCGCGCGTCGGCAGCATTCCGCCCGGGAAAACGTATTTCTGGATGAAGTCCGGATTGGCGCGGTATTCCTCATAGGCTTCGGGCTTGATGGTGATGATCTGCAGGCCGGCCTTGCCGCCGGGCTTCAGGCATCGCTTGAGCTGTGAGAAATAGGTCGCCCAGAACTTTTCGCCGACCGCCTCGAACATTTCGATCGAGACGATGCGGTCATAGGTGCCTTTTTCCTCGCGGTAGTCCTGGAATTTCAGTTCGACGCGGTCGGCAAGGCCAGCCCGGTGGATGCGTTCGCGGGCGAAGGCCAGTTGCTCGCGGCTGATCGTCAACCCGGTCACCTTGCAGCCGATCTCGCTCGCCGCGAATTCCGCAAAGCCTCCCCAGCCGCAGCCGATCTCCAGCACGTGGTCGCCGGCGCGCAGGTTGATGGCTTCCGCCAGTGCGCGATATTTGGCCGCCTGCGCGGAGCGAAGGTCGTTGGCACCGGTGGCGTAGAGTGCGGACGAATAGGTCATGCTCGGATCCAGCCATTCGCTGTAGAAGGCGTTGCCGAGGTCGTAGTGAGCGGAGATGTTGCGGCGTGCGCCGGACTTCGTATTGGCATTCCGCCAATGCAGGAACTTTTCGACAAGGTGAAGCAGGCCGCGCGCCCGGTTCGGGAAGTGCTTGCCGATCTCGGCATTGACGAGGAAGAGCTCGAGAAAAGCGCCGACATCGGGACTGTCCCAGTCGCCGTCGATATAGCTTTCGGCCGCCCCGATCGTGCCGCCTGTCACGGCGCGTTGCGGCAGGTTCCAGTTGTTCAAGGTGAGGATCGCGCTTGGGCCCGCTCTCTTGCCCCTGATCACCAGTTTGCGGCCATCCGGCACCGTGAGCATCAATGTCCCGGCCTGAAGATGCACGAGCGCGCTGAGCACCATGCGTGCCTTCAATGGGAAATCCCGCAGGACCATCGAGAGATTCTCGGCGGAAAGCTCCTGTGCGCCGTTGAACGCGGCGAGACTTGCTTCCAGCTCACGCATACACCACCCCCTCAGCTGTTGCATCCGTAAGGTGAGCCTAGCGGCAATCGCTCGAGACGCCAACCATGGATTTCTACCGGGGGCCTGTATCCGTTACGGTTCTCTCGGCGGGCTTGTGATCTCGCGGAACGCTGCAAGCGCCCGATCCCGCGCAAGGGCGTGGTCGACGATCGGCTTTGGATAGGTTGCGCCAAGCTCGATGCCGGCGCCCGAAAGCACGGCAGCCGGAGCCGCAAAGGGGCGATGGATGTAGCGTGGCTCAAGCCGATCGAGTTCCGGTATGAATCGCTTCACATAGGCTCCATCCGGGTCGAATTTTTCGCCTTGGAGAACAGGATTGAAAATCCGGAAGAACGGCGCAGCATCCGCGCCCGACCCAGCGACCCATTGCCAGCTTGCGGCGTTGTTGGCCGGATCCGCATCCACGAGGGTGTCGCGAAACCAATGCTCGCCTTTCCGCCAGTCGATCAGCAGGTCCTTGATGAGGAACGAGGCGGCGATCATGCGCACGCGATTGTGCATGTAGCCATGCCGCCAGAGCTGTCGCATGCCGGCGTCCACGATCGGGAATCCGGTCAAACCCTTGGTCCAGCGGGAAAAATCGCCGTCGTCGTTCAGCCAGCGGAAACGATCGAACCGGCGATCGAGATTGCGACGCGGGAGTTCGGGATAGTGAAACAACAGATGGTAGGAGAATTCGCGCCACGCGATCTCCTTGCGAAAGGTGGCAACACCTTCACCGCCATCGGTCTCGATTCCCTGCGTCGCGTGCCAGACCTGCGCTGGCGAGATTTCTCCGAAGGCGAGGTGAGGAGAGAGCAGGGATGTGCCGTCAGCCTCTGGACGGTCCCGGCGCACTTTGTAGTCTGCAAGCTTTTCGTCGATAAATTCGTCGAGGCGGGTGGTCGCGCCTTTTTCCCCCGGCATCCATATTTCACTGAACGTCGCTGCCCAGTTCGGTTTCGTTGGCAGAAGCGACCACGCGTCAAGCTGTTCTGAAGCGGGCCAGCTTTCCGGCGTCGCGATCTTTTGCGGCTCGTCGATCGGCGGATCCGGCTCAACCTTCGCTTCGAGCGCGCGCCAGAAAGGCGTGAAGACGCGATAGGGCCTACCGGTCGTCGTCAACAAGCGCATGGGTTCGTGCAGCAATTGCCCGGCAAAGCTCTCGGCCGCGATGCCCTGAGCTGCGAGTGCTTTCTTCAGGGCCGTATCGGTGGCGATGCCGCACGGGTCGTAGCGGCGATTCCAATGGACGCGCTTCGCTCCCGATAGGCGCGCCATCTCGCTGAGGACGTCCAGTGGGTCGCCGGAGCGGAGAATGAGTCGCGAGCCGATCCGGCCCAGTCGAGCCCCCAACGCTTCCAGCGAATGGTGCAGCCACCATTGCTGCGCCGTGCCCAGCGGACCGTTGCCGCTTTCGTTCGGCTCCCGGATATAGAGCGGAATGACGGCAGCCTCATTGGCCGCAGCCGCAAGGGCCCTGTTGTCGCCAAGGCGCAGGTCCTTGCGGAACCAGACGATGATGGGCGCCGCCTTTGTCATAGGTGCTATCTAGGACTGGGATTGATCACCGGGGGAACTTAGGTGCAAAATGAAAAAAGAGCCATTCGCATTTCTGCAAATGGCTCTTTTCGAAACTGGCTCCCCGGGCCGGATTCGAACCGGCGACCTGTCGATTAACAGTCGAATGCTCTACCGCTGAGCTACCAGGGATCATCCGCGCCGCTGTTTCGCTGTGCGCTTCAGAAGTGAGGCTGCTAATACGCATGCTTTTCCGATTTGCCAAGCGGTTTTTTCAAAAAAAATGACAAGTTCGGTTGCCAGGCTGTGGAGAAGTCCCCAATTGTGGGAAAAGATGCCGGATAGGGAATGATGAATAAAAACAGGAAGCAGACGCATTTCGGGATTGATCCGCAGACGCGTCAGATCGTGCTCGGGAAGTGGCGCATCACGCTGCCGGAATCGCCACTGCTGCGTATCCTGTTGGGCTCGCTCCTGATCTTCTTTGGTTTTCTCGGCTTTCTGCCGGTGCTCGGCTTCTGGATGATACCGTTGGGCCTCATCGTGCTTTCGCACGATATCCCATCCGTCCGCCGTCGCCGGCGTCGGCTGGCTGTCTGGTGGGCGCGCTGGCGCGGACGAGCCAATTCTTCGAACGGCTCGTGAACCGGAGCTATTGCGGTCAACCGTCCCGGATGCCTCGGCTTCGATTCTCTGCCAATTGATTCCCAGCGAAGCGGCTGAACCCTTTGTTGAGGGAGGCCGCCGAAAACTTTTCGGCAACCCATCAAACGCATAATGCGGTCGCGAATCAGGATGGGGACGCATGGCCAAAGCCACTACGAAACGTCGAAGCCGGAATTCCGGTCGGAGCAGGGGCAAACAAGGCGGTATGGCGCCGTGGTATCTGGCCGCCGCACTCACTGTCGGCGGCGTGGTCGCTTACGATCATCGCGCCGAACTGAAACATTGGCCGGTGGTATCGGACGTGGTCGCGTCCACGTCCCGACACGAGTCGAGGCCGAAGCCCGTTCGTGTCGCGCAGAAAGCGGACGAGCGTCCCGCGCAACAGGCGGAGAAGCGGAAGCCGAATCCGGTGACAAGAGTTGCCCTTGCCGCTCCGGTGCCGTCCGTTGACGTCGGCGCCAAGGCGCCGACACCCGTGGTGCGGCCCAGTGAGGAAGTGAAGACGGCATCCGTTCGCACGGATCAGTTTTATTTCTGCGGGATTCGCAACGACAACTGCGTGATCGACGGCGCCACCTTCCTGTACCACGGCGAAACGATCCGCGTCGCAGACGTCGATGCGCCGCGTATTCGCCAGGCAAGCTGCGACAAGGAACGTTCGCGCGGCTTCTATGCCAAGCAGCGCCTGCGCGAATTGTTGAATGCGGGTGACTTCAGGCTGGAAACGGCGAGCGGCCGTCAGGATGCCAAGGCCGGTGAAAAGCTGCGGCTGGTCACCCGCGGCGACCAGTCTATCGGGCGTGTGCTCGTATCCGAGGGGCTGGTGCGGCCGTGGACAGGACACGCGACGCCCTGGTGTTGAGGCCACCCCAGATGCGATCGGCGGAGGTTCGCGATCGCTCTGTGGAAAGTATCCGTCTTACAAATCGACGGCGCGTTTTTCGGAAAATGCCTCTTGCGGTTTTTCTGCAATCATTCTAAATCCGCGCCAACGCTCGGTTATCCGAGCTGTGAGGCCTCGTGGCGGAGTGGTGACGCAGAGGACTGCAAATCCTTGTACCCCGGTTCAATTCCGGGCGAGGCCTCCAATAACTCTCACCTCATTTTAGTGCGGATAGACGTTCTGCCTCAGGGCAGAGCGATTGTGTGTGTTTGCCTCCACACGCCCGCACAAGCCACGTCTTCTAAGCCACTATCGGATCTTATCGCTTCGGTGAAATCGGTAGAGGGGGAACGATGACTCCGCTGACATCAGCCGCATCGGTAGCGTCCGTCATCATCAAAACGGAGGCAATGGCATATATGAAGACGAAACTTGTCCTGACGGCCTTGGCCCTCTTCGCTGCGACCACATTTGAGGCGCAGGCAGAGGATCTGGTTTTCAAGCTGAAGAACAACACGGGCGCAGTGCTGACGAACTTCTATACGTCGCCTGTGGGCGTCAACGAGTGGGAAGACGATGTTTTCGGCCGGCAGGTGCTGAACCCAGGGGAAGACATGGAGATCACCATCGCCGACGGCCGGGAGGTCTGCAAGTACGACATGCGCTTCGAGTTCGAAGAAGGCTCCGGCCTCGATACGACCGAAGACATGCAGGACCTCTGCGAGCTCGGCGAGTACACCATCCACGAGTAAGAGGCGTGCCTTCAGGTCGCCTTCAATAAACAGAGCCTCGCAGCCGCAAGCGGTGGCGAGGCTCGGTCGGATGCCAGGTTTCCCTCGGAATCAGTGGTAGCGGCGGATCAGCCCGACGAGCTTGCCCTGGATCTTCACCCGATCGGGCCCAAAAATCCTTGTTTCGTAGGCAGGGTTCGCGGCTTCGAGCGCGATCGATGCGCCCTTGCGCCGGAAGCGCTTCAGCGTCGCTTCCTCATCATCCACGAGCGCCACGATGATATCGCCGGGATTGGCCGTATTGCCATTGCGGATGATCACGGTGTCGCCGTCGAAGATGCCGGCTTCGATCATCGAATCGCCCTTGACTTCGAGAGCGTAGTGTTCGCCGTTGCCGATCATGTCGAGCGGAACGGTAATGTCGTGCGTGTTATTCTGGATGGCCGAGATCGGCACACCGGCAGCGATGCGGCCCATGACCGGCACGGAAACCGATGTGTTGTCGGCCACGGGCGCGGGCTTCGGCGGTGCGGCAGGAGCGGCCACTGGCGGCTTGCCGAGGCTGCCCTCGATCACGCTGGGCGAGAAGCCGCGGCGGGGCTGCTGCTGGCTGGATACGTAAGCCTCCGGAAGCTTGATGACCTCGAGCGCGCGAGCCCGGTTCGGCAGACGGCGAATGAACCCGCGTTCTTCGAGTGCCGTGATCAGGCGGTGAATGCCGGACTTCGACGCCAGGTCGAGCGCATCCTTCATTTCATCGAAAGATGGTGGGACGCCCGACTCCTTCATGCGTTCGTGAATGAAGAGAAGCAATTCCTGTTGCTTGCGGGTCAGCATGGCACGTCGCTCCCAGAGGCGTGAAACAAATCAAGAACAGACACTATCTGTTCCATATGTGTTCCGCAAGTGCCTAAAATTCCGTGAACTCAGACAATTGGCGCGTCTGTGCGTGTCGATTGGTCACTTTTACGGGAGCAGAGCGGCTTTGGGCGATGATCGTGCCCAAACGGAGGGCGGCGGCGTAGCGCATTACGCGACGCACGGCGATTCGAACGAATCGCGAGCGTTTTTGTGCAAAGAGGCTAGGCCGGCTGCGTGGCGGCGCACGCGTCTTCGAATTCCTTCACCGTCTCGGCGCTGTTGTCTTCTGGAAGTACGGCATCCGCCGCATCGGTCGCGACCGGCCTGTCGCCATCATAGACGAACGACTGGATGTAGAACGCGATCGCACCCTTCCACACCTTGCGTCCATCGATCTGATGGCATGGCACGGCGCTCTCGAAATCGGTCTGAAGTTCGTCCACCGTGGCGGCGCTGAGCTTGACGTCAGGCATATTAGGCGATGCGACTATCGAAGCGAGAAGCAGGGCGGCAAGCACGGTGATCGTCCACTTTGATGCAAGGGTGGGACTACGGGGCGGTTAACGATGTGAACCGCGCTTTCGTTCCGAAGTCCAGCAAGCTTGGCGATCACTGTCATGTGTTCAACAGCTCTTTGGGTGCAGGCTGTGGCCGTTTTGCGCCAGGGGCACGCAGCGGCGAAGCCGCCTCAGCCTGGCGCGCCGTCCTTGCCGCAATCGCATGGGTTGCGCCAAGTCGCGGCCTCGCTACGGGCGTGCACAAATCCGTGTTGTGAAGATGTCGCACGTCTCGACAGGTAGTAAAAAAACGATAACTTTGCGGGAAAAATGGGGTGATTGCATGCGTAGATTGTCGTTGGCGGTTCTCTGTCTGTTGGTGGCGGCGGGAGCGGCCTCTGCTGAAGAAGGGCGTTCGAATATCTGGAAGGAGGTCAATGCCTGGACGGTGGGCTCCGATCCGTCCTTGGGCGGCTCGTGCTATGCGGCGACGAGCTACGACGCCGGAATGATCCTTCGAATCGGCTTTTACCCGAGAGGATCGGCGAACCTGGCGTTTCTTTCGATCGGCAATGCCGACTGGAAATCGATCGAGCCGCAGCGGGAGTATGACGTCGCCTTGCAGCTCGACCGTGGCCGCCAGTGGCCGGCTGTCGCGTTCGGCGTGGACCTCACAGGCTCGAAGGCTCTGGTCGTCAACTTCTCCAACACCGACTTCTTCACCGAATTCGTGCGCAAGAACACGCTGGCGCTGGCGTTCGAAGGGCGCGTCGTGGCGAGCCTCAGCCTGCGCGATTCGATGAAGGCCGTCAGCGAGATGTTCAAATGCCAGGAGGCGGTGATTGCGTTGATGCCAAACGGCGGGCAGGGGGCGGCCGCCGATCCGTTTGCGGGCGCCGGCGGGAATGCGCCAAACAATGACCCCTTTGCTGGCGGCGGCCAGACCAAGTCGTCGAAAGATCCCTTTGCCATGTGATCTTTGGCGTGAGCGTCGGTCCGCGGGGAGAGGTGAATATTCCTAAAATTTTGCATGGGTGCGGGTCACCCACCCTCGACAGTCACGCGGCGACCTATCAAAATGCGGGCAAACGGGGGTTTTGCATGCGTAGATTGCTGTTCGGGTTGGTGAGCTGTCTGATGGCCACGGGACCGGCCGTGGCTGAGGAGTCCGAGATCATCAAATGGAAGGAAGTCGGCGGCTGGACCGTTGCTTCCGACACGTCGATGGAAGGCTCGTGTTTCATCACGTCGATATTCGAAGGCGGAATCAGGCTGCGCCTGGGGTTCTATCCCAAGGGCTCCGAATCGCCACTCTACATGAGTTTCGCCAGCGACGACTGGAAGTCGCTCGAGGTCGGCAAGGACTATGACCTGACGTTCCGCTTCGACAAGAGCGATCCCTGGAGTGCGGCGGCGACCGCCGCCGGCGACGAGAGCGGCAAGTTCCTGTTCGTGAACGTCACCGATGCGGAATTCCTGACGGGGTTCGTGCGCAAAAGGACGTTGGCGATCGCCTTTGACGATCGCGTTGTCGCAAACCTCAGTCTGCGCGGCACCGGCCCGGCGGCGGAAGAACTCCTGAAATGCCAGCGAGCCGTGGATGAGATCATCGCCGACGAGGGCCGCAAATCCAAGGAGAAGAAGTCCGATCCGTTCAACGCGCCGAGCGAGAAACGCTCAGCGCGTGATCCGTTCAGCCTCTAACCTGCGGCTTGAGTGAAAGGCGGAGGGCCCAGTCGTCGTCTGCCCGAGGCGAACCACACGGCGCTGACGCCTGCCGACAAGCGCTCGTTAAAATGAAGCACCGCCAGGGATGGCGGTCCATCGTCGGACTATATTTCTTGGGAAAATGGCGGACAGGGTGGGATTCGAACCCACGGTACGGTTTCCCGTACGCTGGTTTTCAAGACCAGAGCCTTAAACCACTCGGCCACCTGTCCTTGCCTGAAGTCGCAGTCAACTGCTTACCGGGCACGGCGTTATTGCGCGAAGCCCTGTCGCTTTGCAAGATTTAACATGCGTCGCTGAAAGATTTTCTCGATGGCCGGACTGGAGTGCGCGGGCACGCTCCGCCGGTAACCATCTGTAAACCATAACGCATGAAATCCGGCGCTGATCTGTGGATGAGTTCGCATTTTCGCCTTGTTGCTGTCATGTTTAATCGACTGTTCCGTTTCGGGACGCCGAGATTCCCGCTGGGGGCACGAGCGGAAGGTTTCGAGTACGGCTTATTCGATCGATGTTGTGGGACAGATGACATCCAGTAAAAATGCGGCATATCTGGTCAAGGGACTGCGCCTTGCGGCAATTCCTGCGCTGTGCGTAACGCTCGCGGCCTGCGGATCCACGTCGAGCATCAAAAAGAAGCCGCGGGGCAAGGAATACTTCGCCGAATCCGTTTACGGCGTGAAGGCGAGCCCGCGCGTTGCCACCGGTAACAACATCCCCAAGGGCGGCGGACGCTATCAGGTCGGCAAGGCCTATCAGGTCAAGGGCAAGTGGTATCAGCCGAGGGAAGACTTCGGCTACAACAAGACCGGTACGGCTTCCTGGTACGGCTCGGCCTTTCATGGTCGCCTGACCGCCAACGGCGAGGTCTATGACAAGGCCCATCTGTCGGCCGCCCATCCGACGTTCCCGCTGCCGAGCTACGCGCGCGTCACCAACATGGAAAACGGTACGTCCGTCATTGTGCGCGTCAACGATCGCGGCCCCTATGAATTCGGCCGGATCATCGACGTTTCCTCGAAGACGGCCGACATGCTCGATATCAAGCGCAAGGGCAGCGCGCAGGTGCGCGTGCAATATGTCGGCCGCGCGCCGCTTGAAGGCAACGACATGCCCTATCTGATGGCGTCCTACGTTCAGAAGGGCGAACGTGGCCCGAGCGTGATGCCGGAAGGCCAGATCGCGACCGGCGTAATGGTCGCCTCCAACGAGCCGTTCCGCAAACAGAGCCTTGGCACGATCACCGTCCCCGCAAAGGCCTCGCTCGATGTTGGCGAACCGGTGACGGCGCTCGCAGCTCCCGTGCCGCAGTTCGCCCAGCCGCAATCGCTGAACGAGTTCGTGATGCTGCCGGAAATCGGCCCGATCCCGCGTGAGCGGCCCGAGTTCATCCCGATGCCCGATGGCAACATGGCCTATGCTGCAGCTTACGTCGAAGTCCGCGTCAGCGACGCCGAATCGCCGTTTGAAGCGATTATGGTCGACCGGAAGCAGCTTACCCCCCAAGTGATTGTCGATTACGCCAAGCGCCAGAAAGCAAGCGGTTCTGTCCGTTAACCGCAGGCGGCGTTGTGCCAAAATGACCACGCTGCTATGCCCAAGGGGAAACCGGAGTTTCCCATGCGCATGAAGATGTTTTCGGCGGTGTTTTTCGGCGTTGCGCTGTTTACAGGCGCCGTATTCGCGCAGACACCGGCGCCCGCTTTCGATACCAAGGCAAAGCAGATCCTGCTTGTCGATGCCGAAACCGGCACCGTGCTTTTCTCACGCGCCGAAAATCAACCGATACCGCCTGCATCGCTCGCCAAATTGATGACGATGGAGGTCGTGGCCGAGGCTCTCGGCAAGGGCGAGCTTTCCGCCGAAACCACCTTCGAGGTGTCCGAGCACGCCTGGCGCACCGGCGGTGCGCCCGCCGGCACCTCGACGATGTTTGCCGCATTGAAATCCCGCATCCGCGTCGCCGACCTCCTGCAGGGTGTGGCGGTCCAGCTTGCCAACGATGCCTGCATTATCCTTGCTGAAGGCATGACCGGGAATGAGGGCGCTTTTGCCGAGCGGATGACGGCGCGCGCGCGCGAGCTTGGCATGCCGGTTGCGACGTTCCGCAATGCCACTGGGCTCCCGGATCCCGGCAACCAGATCACGATGAGCGAACTGGTAACGCTCATTCGGCACCTCCACGAGGCACATCCCGATCTCTACAGGCTCTATTCGCAGCCGGAGTTCGAATGGAACAAGATCCTGCAACGCAATAAGAACCCGCTGATCGCGGCCAATATCGGTGTGGACGGCCTGGCGACCGGCTTTGCCGAAGGCTTCGGTTTCTCCCTGGCCGCTTCGCTGCAGCGCGGCGACCGCCGGGTCTATCTCGCCATGGGCGGTCTCGAAACCGACAAGGAGCGCATCGAGGAGAGCCGCAAGGTGCTCGATTGGGCAATGACCGCCTTCGAGAAGAAGCGGATTTTTGCCGACGGGGAGGCGATTGGCGAAGCGGCCGTCTATGGCGGCGATGCCGCCCACGTCGCCTTGGTTGCCGGCGGTCCGGTCGACGTGCTTTTGCCGGTCGACAATCCGGAACGGCTGACGGCGCGGATCGTCTATAAGTGGCCCTTGCGGGCGCCGGTAACTGCGGGGACGGAAGTCGGCGTCGTCAAATTGTGGAACGGCGAGAAGCTGCTGCGCGAAGTGCCGGTCAAGACCGCCAACGCCGTCGGGCAGGGCACGCTGACCAGCCGTGCTCTCGATGCGCTGCAGGAACTGCTGTTTTTCTGGATTTAGCCGCAGCTGGTTGCGGCGAGGGCGGTTCCTGCCAATTCATCGCCACCTGACGGTTTCACACGGCGGACCAATCGGTTAAACAGGGCCAGAGCGGAATGAGGAAAGTGTGCGCGGTTTTCCGCCCGCGTTCCGCTCTAGCTTATTAGAACAGGTCACGATGATTTCAGGTCGATTCGACCTGAAATCATCGTGACCTGGGTCGCATGCCGATATGGGAACGCATGGTGTCGCTGAAAAAAGGTCTGTTCGTAACATTCGAAGGTGGGGAAGGTGCCGGCAAGTCGACGCAGCTTCGTCTTCTTGCCGAATCCCTGCGCGGGCGCGGCTACGAGGTGCTGACGACACGCGAGCCTGGCGGTTCAGCCGGCGCCGAAGCGGTGCGCCACGTGCTTCTTTCGGGAGCCGCGGAGGCCTTCGGGGTCAGGATGGAGGCGATCCTCTTTGCAGCGGCCCGGAGCGATCATGTCGAAGAGGTCATCCGGCCGGCGCTCGACAAGGGTACGATCGTGCTGTGCGACCGTTTCATGGATTCTTCGCGCGTCTATCAGGGCATCACCGGCAACCTGGAGCAAAGCTTCGTCGAAAGTCTGGAGCGTGTGGCGATCAACGGTGTCGTGCCGGATCGGACCGTGATTTTCGATCTGCCGGCGAGCATCGGCCTCGAGCGGGCGCAACGCCGCGCCGGGGACGACAATCCTGATCGTTTCGAGAAGGAGCAGCTGGAGACGCATGAGAAACGGCGGGACGCCTTTCTCGATATCGCCAGGCGCGATTCCGAGCGATGCCGGGTCGTCGATGCGACGCAGCCTGTCGAGGCCATCGCCACCGAGGTGCTTTCCCTCGTCGAGGCCCTCCTGCCGCATGGCGACGGCACCGACACGTCGACCGAGGAAGTCGTGTCATGAGCGCGGAAAGAGGCGGCGTCCTGGATGGCGCCATCGCGCCCGCCGAGAACAATCGACTGTTCGGCCACGAACAGGCGGAAAGCTTCCTGGCGCAGAGCTATCGCTCCGGCAAGGGACACCACGCGATCCTGATCGAAGGGCCGGAGGGGATTGGTAAGGCGACGCTTGCCTTTCGCTTTGCGCATCACATCCTGAAACATCCGGAACCCGCGGAAGCGCCTGAAGCGATTTCCGATCCCGATCCGGCTTCCGCCATCGGGCGGCAGCTCGCCTCGGGCGCCTCGCACAATCTCTTGCACCTGAGCCGCCCGATCGATGAGAAGACGGGCAGGGCGAAGGGCGCGATCACCGTTGACGAGGTCCGACGCGCCGGCAAGTTCTTCAGCCAGACGTCAGGTACGGGCAACTGGCGCATCGTCATCATCGACCCGGCGGACGACCTCAACCGGAATGCGGCCAATGCCATCCTGAAGATCCTCGAGGAGCCGCCGCACCGCTCGCTCTTCCTGGTGCTGACGCATGCGCCCGGAAAACTGTTGCCGACGATCCGCTCGCGCTGCCTGCCGCTGCGGCTGAAGCCGCTCGACGTCGCGCCGCTCAGTCAGGCTCTGGCGCATCTCGGTTTCGATCTCGAAGGCGAGAACGCCGAGCGCATCGTCGCGGCCGCCAATGGCAGCGTCGCCGAAGCGCTGAAGCTCATCAATTATGGCGGACTGGAAATTACCGCGACATTCGAAGGAATCCTCGCAGGGCAGGGCCCGGCGGTCCGCAAGGACATGCACAAGCTGGCCGACGTGCTCTCGGGCAAGGACAGTGAAACGATCTTCGAATTCTTCCAGGCTCTCGCAAGTGACCGCATCATGCGCGACGCGCGGGAGGCCGCGATTGCGGGAGACATCGTGCGCGCCGAGCGCTTCGCGCGGCTTTCGGCTTCCGTGACCGAGCGGCTGACCGTCAGCGACGCCTACAATCTCGACCGCAAGCAGACCATCCTGTCGCTGCTCGACGATTTGAAAGCGGCGCTATAGCGCCGCCTGGAAGCGCCACTTGCGCTCGATTGCCGCCTGCAGGTCGAGCTTGTGGTGGTGGGCGAAAAGCAGCACATGCCCGAGCAGGTCGGCGGTCTCGTCGGCCATCAGGGACCTGAGTTCGTCCGTTGATTTCCCGTTGCGTCGGCCGCGGCCGCTGAGCTTGTTCCAGACCTGCGTCAGCTCCCCCAATTCCTCCTGCATCTTCAGGATGAACCAGTCGGGATCGCGCTCGATCCCGTGCACGCCGGCATAGCCGGCGGAGGCGGTTTCAAATTGGCTGCCAAGTCGCTCCAGCATGATTCACCCTCTTCCGTCTGTTTCTGTTTTGTTCTAGGTCGCGCATGCGGATTACGCAAGGCTGGCTGCGCCAGCGGCGACCTCTCCGACCGGGCTTTTCACGGATCGCATGTTTCTTCCTTTGAGCGTATGCGCTAAGAGCGTGCGTAGCTTAATCCGAGATAGATCGAATCCGCCTATGAGAGACACGTCCCCTTTCTACATCACCACCGCGATCTCCTACCCGAACGGCCGGCCGCATATCGGCCACGCCTATGAGTTGATCGCGACGGATGCCATGGCGCGCTACCAGCGCCTAGATGGACGTGACGTGTTCTTCCTGACCGGCACCGACGAGCACGGCCAGAAGATGCAGCAGACGGCACGCAAGGAAGGCGTGACTCCGCAGGAACTGGCCGACCGCAACTCCGCGGAATTCCAGAAGATGGCCGTGCTATTGAATGCGTCCAACGACGACTTCATCCGCACGACCGAGAAGCGCCATCACGATGCGTCGCAGGACATCTGGATTCGCATGGGCGAGGCGGGCGACCTCTACAAGGATTCCTACGCCGGCTGGTACTCTGTGCGGGACGAAGCCTACTACCAGGAGAACGAGACCGAACTGCGCGACGATGGCGTCCGCTACGGCCCGCAGGGAACGCCCGTCGAATGGGTCGAGGAGCAGAGCTACTTCTTCCGCCTCTCCGCCTATCAGGACAAGCTCCTGAAGCACTATGAGGAAAATCCTGATTTCATCGGTCCGGCCGAACGCCGCAACGAGGTGATTTCCTTCGTGAAATCGGGTCTCAAGGATCTCTCGGTTTCGCGCACCACCTTCGACTGGGGCATCAAGGTTCCGAACGACCCGGCGCACGTGATGTATGTCTGGGTCGACGCGCTGACGAACTACATCACCGCGACCGGCTATCTCGACGATCCCAAGGGTCCACGCGCCAAGTTCTGGCCAGCCAACATCCATGTGATCGGCAAGGACATCATCCGCTTCCACGCAGTCTATTGGCCGGCTTTCCTGATGTCGGCCGGCCTGCCGCTGCCCAAGCGCGTCTTTGCCCATGGCTTCCTGCTCAACAAGGGCGAGAAGATGTCGAAGTCGCTCGGCAACGTCGTCGATCCGTTCAACCTCGTCGAACATTTCGGCCTCGACCAAATCCGCTACTTCTTCCTGCGTGAAGTCTCATTCGGTCAGGACGGCAGCTACAGCGAGGAGGGGATCGCGACCCGCATCAACTCCGATCTCGCCAACGGCATCGGCAACCTGGCGAGCCGCTCGCTGTCGATGATCGTCAAGAACTGCGACGGCCAGGTCCCGGTCTGCGGTACCTTGACCGACGAGGACAAGGCGATGCTGGCGGCGGCAGATGCGCTGCACGAGATCACGCGCGACGAGATGGGCAATCAGATGATCCACCGGGCGCTGGCCGCGATCATCGCCGTCGTCTCCGAGACGGACCGCTACTTCGCCGGCCAGGAGCCCTGGGCCCTGAAGAAGACCGATCCGGCCCGCATGGGAACCGTGCTCTATGTAACGGCGGAAGTGGTGCGCCAGATCGCCATCCTCTTGCAGCCCTTCATGCCGGACTCGTCGGCAAAGCTGCTCGACCTGGTGGCGGCGCCCGCCGACAAGCGCGACTTCGCAGCCCTCGGCGAGGCGGGACGTCTCGTGTCGGGCACGCCGCTTGAAGCGCCGAAGCCGGTGTTCCCGCGCTACATTGCACCGGAAGCGCAATAAGGCACTTTGAGCATGCTGATCGATACCCATTGCCATCTGGATTTTCCCGATTTCGAAGCGGAGCGTGACGCCATCGTCGCGCGGGCGCATGAGGCGGGTGTCGAGCAGATGATCACGATCTCGACCCGCGTGAAGCGGTTCGAGACGATCCTTGCGATCGCTGAGGCCTATCCGAATGTCTTCTGTTCCGTCGGCACGCATCCGCACAATGCGGATGAGGAACTGGACATCACGACTGAAGATCTTGTCCGGCTGTCGGTGCATCCGAAGGTGGTCGCGATTGGCGAGGCGGGTCTCGACTATTTCTATGACAACGCTCCGCGTGACGCCCAGGTCGAAGGCCTGCGCCGGCACATTGCCGCAGCGCGCGAAACCGGTTTGCCGCTCGTCATTCATAGCCGCTCGGCCGACGAAGACATGGCGGCGATCCTGACCGAGGAAACAGGGAAGGGGGCCTTCCCTTTCCTTCTGCACTGCTTCTCGTCCGGCCCTGACCTCGCGCGTATCGGCGTCGAGCTCGGCGGCTACGTCTCCTTCTCGGGCATCCTGACCTTTCCGAAATCCGAAGAGTTGCGCGAGATCGCCAAGACCGTGCCGCACGACCGGATGATCGTCGAGACCGACGCGCCTTATCTCGCGCCGAAGCCGTTCCGCGGCAAGCGCAACGAGCCGGCCTATGTCGCCCATACGGCTGCCGTGCTCGCCGAAACGATCGGTGTGAGCAACGGGGAGATCGCTAGGATCACCACGGAAAACGCCTTCCGCATCTTCTCCAAGATGCCGAGGGTCTGACGTGGCGTTCCGGCGCGCCTTCACCATTCTCGGCTGCGGCTCGTCGCCGGGCGTGCCGCGCATCACCGGTGACTGGGGCGCCTGCAATCCGGACAATCCGAAGAACCGGCGCATGCGCGCCGCTTTGCTGGTCGAGCAGACCGCGCCCGATGGTGGCAAGACGACCGTCGTCATCGACACTGGTCCGGATTTTCGCGCGCAGATGGTTGCAGCAGGGGTGCACCACATCGATGCGGTGCTCTACACCCATTCCCATGCCGATCATCTGCATGGCATCGACGATCTGCGCGGTTATGTCATTGAAAACCGGAGGCGGGTGCCGATCTGGGCCGATGCCTATACGATGGGGCGAATCCGCGAGGGATTCGGCTATTGCCTGGAATCACCGCCCGGCAGCGGTTACCCACCGATCGTCGAGCCGCGGATCATTCCCGACGATCTATCGCCTGTGGTGATCAACGGTGCCGGCGGGCCGATCCCGTTCCGGCCGCTGATGCAGTTTCACGGCAACATCCATTCGCTCGGGTTCCGAGTCGGCGACTTTGCCTATTGCAGCGATGTCAGCGACTTTCCCGCCGAAACCGTCGCCAAGCTCGACGGTCTCGATCTGTTGGTTCTCGACACCCTGCAGTATAAGTTCCACCCGAGCCATCTGTCGCTGGTGCAGTCGCTCGGCTGGATCGCCAGACTGCAGCCGAAGCGGGCGGTACTGACGCACATGCATGTGCCGCTGGATTACGACACGGTTCAGGGCGAAACGCCCGATCATATCGAGCCGGCCTACGACATGATGCGGCTCGAATTCGACGTCGGCGATCCGACGTCTGGTGACGCGTAAATCAGATTAGCATTCTTATCTAATATACGGATTCACTTGGAGAAATAGGGCGCCAGATTGGTGCGGATACGCTCCAGAACCGATGCGCCTGAAAGGTCCGGGACAAAGCGCTGACCGGTGATCGTCTCGAAAGCCTCGATATAGACCGCAGATGTCTGCTCGATGAGATCGACTGGAATTTCTGGGATCGGATCCTTGTAAGGGTCGCAGCGCGCGGTGACCCAGGCGCGCACGAAATCCTTGTCGAAGCTTTTCGGGCGCTCGCCGCGTTCGAAGCTCTGCTGGTAGCTGTCGGCGATCCAATAGCGGCTGCTATCGGGCGTATGGATCTCGTCGGCAAGAATGATCGTGCCGTTTTCGTCGGTACCGAACTCGTATTTGGTGTCAACGAGGATCAGGCCACGTTCGGCGGCGCGCTGCTGGCCACGGGCAAACAGAGCCAGCGCATATTGCCAGACCGTATCCAGCTGCTCTTTCGTCAGCAGTCCTTGCTCGAGGATCGCTTCGGCCGAGAGCGGCTCGTCGTGACCGCCGTCGAAAGCCTTGCTGGTGGGCGTGATGATCGGCTGCGGCAGCTTCTCGTTGTCGCGCATGCCGTCCGGCAAGGTGATGCCGTACATCTCACGTTCGCCATTGCGGTACTTGGTCAGGATCGAGGTGCTGGTGGTGCCGGCAAGATAACCGCGCACGACGACCTCAACCGGCAGAATGTCGAGCCGCTTGCCGATGACGACATTGGGGTCCGGATAGCTGACCACATGGTTCGGGCAAATGTCGGCGGTTTCCTCGAACCAGTAGCGCGCGGTCTGCGTCAGCACGTGACCTTTGTTCGGGATCGAGGTCAGGATGACGTCGAAGGCGCTCAGCCGATCCGTGGCGATGATGATACGGTTGCCATCGGGCAGATCGTAGTTTTCGCGAACCTTGCCTTTGTAGCGGTTTGGCAGTTCTGGAATGAAAGCATCTGAAAGAACGCGCAATTCGCTCATCACATCTGGCCTTGAAAGTGGTGCTTCGGTGCTGGAACGCTAAGCAGGCCGGAAAGGCCGGGTCAAGCGCGGCAAGGCAAGGATCAGCCGCAATCCATGTTTTCCGGCATATTCGGTAGTTCCATAATCTATCTTATGTGATCCTTGTGTGTAGCGGCATTTTAGAGATGCGACATATGAGCCAGTTAGAGATGCGACAGTCGTCGCCTCTCGGGATGCTGGTCAAACGTCAACGTTTGGAAGGAAGACTGGCGACGTGAAGCGTGGTTGAGACCATGAGCGTTCGGAGTCGTCATGTCTTGTTTGATCACCATGTCGCAGAAAGAATTGCATCGTCTTGAACTGATCCAGCGGATTCGTGGGCGTAGCCTGACCGTCGTCGAGGCGGCCGAGCTGCTTCGTCTTAGCCGCAGTCAGGTCCATCGGCTGTTGCAGGCCTATGACCTGGCCGGCGCCGACGGTCTTGTTTCGAAGAAGCGCGGCCGTCCGAGCAACCGGCGTCACAGCGAGGATTTTCGCAACCTGGTGCTCGACCTGGTGCGTGAGCATTACGTGGATTTCGGACCGACGTTGGCCGCCGAGAAGCTGCTCGAACGCCACCGGATCGCCGTCAGCAAGGAGACGCTGCGTCAGTGGATGATGGAAGCCGGCCTCTGGGTGTCGCGCCGCGAACGCAAGAAGCGGGTCTTCCAGCCGCGCGGCCGGCGCGATTGTTTCGGCGAACTGGTCCAGATCGATGGGTCGCATCATTGGTGGTTCGAGAACCGTGGTCCCAAATGCGCCCTGCTCGTCTACATCGACGATGCCACCGGCAAGCTGTTGCACTTACGCTTTGCGGGCTCGGAGAACACCTTCGACTATCTGCACGCGAC
>NZ_JBYTEC010000002.1:0-443973 GCF_058792075.1 Ensifer sp. EB106-03-01-XG145
CATCGATTACGCCGTCACCATGGTTCACAAGGGTGACGAACGCGTCCGCCACGGCAAGACGATCGGCCCCAACCCGGCAAAGTGATCCCCAGCGCGACCAGCGAAAATTAGTAATCGCTTCGGCATGAATGGCAAGGCCGGCCCCGCAGGGGGCCGGCCTCTCCGTTTATGCGATGTCATCTCAGAGGAAGAAGCAGGAAGCTCGCGCGCGCCATCTGGGGCGCAAGCCCGCCCTGGTTCTGCGGCCAGGGATCGCGCGCCAGCAGGACGTTGACCTTTCGGGTGGTGATCCAGCTTGGGTCACCTCGTGTCGCAAGCCCCGTCGCGGGCGCTCGATTGCGACTTTGGCATTAAGGAATGCAACTGCTTTCCAAATTCGATTGACAATTCAACTCCTCGCGCGCATTTTAGAAAGCAATGGTTTTCCTAATTTGGCGAACGGCGTTTTGGACCGCCCCGCCACACCGGGGAAAGGAACCGGCCATGAACCAGCACACGCCAATCGCCATCATCGAAAACCCCTCGCCGACCGCGGAGACAATGCCGACCATCCGGCTCCCGGAGGAACTGCCTGCGATCCCGCCTGCCGTAGCGCCAGCGGCGAACATGCCAAGGAAGCGGTGGCTGCGCGGCCTGCTCTTCGCCTCCGTGGCCGTCGCGGCCGTGGCGGCCGCTGCCGATTTCGGGTGGGGGTACTGGACGACAGGCCGCTTCCAGGTGTCGACCGACGACGCCTATGTGAAGGCTGACAGCACGACGATTGCACCCAAGGTCTCCGGCCATATCGCCGAGGTGCTCGTGGCCGACAACGAACGGGTAAAGACAGGACAGATCCTCGCCCGCATCGACGACCGCGATTTCAAGGTGAGCCTCGAACGGGCCATGGCCGAGGTCGAGGCAGCCGAAGCGAACATCGCCAACAAGCAGTCGGCCCTGGTGGCTCAGCAATCCGCGATCGACGCGGCAAGAGCGACTGTCGAGGCCGACAAGGCCGACCAGACCTTTGCCGAGCAGGATGACAAGCGTTACTCCGAGCTCGCCAGACAGGGCTTCGGCACCATCCAGAATGCCCAGCAGGCGGCCTCGCGCATCACAGCCGCCCGTGCAGCGGTAACGCGTGACACGGCGGCACTGGCCAATGAAACCAAGCAGCTCGACGTGATCAGGGCCGAGGTCGCCCAGGCGAAGGCGGCACTCGACAGCGCCAAGGCGGCGCAGGACCAGGCCCGCCTGAATCTCTCCTACACCGCTCTTGCCGCCCCCATCGATGGGGTGATCGGCAACCGCACCCTGCGGGTCGGTCAATATGTGCAGGCCGGCACTCAACTGATGGCGGTCGTCCCGACGGAGGCGGCTTACATCGTCGCCAACTACAAGGAGACCCAGCTCACCGACGTCTTTCCCGGCCAGAAGGTGACGGTCGAAGTGGACACCTTCCCGGGGCAGGTCTTCGAGGGTCACGTCGACAGCATCGCGCCGGCGAGCGGCCAGGAATTTGCGTTGCTGCCGCCGGACAATGCGACGGGGAACTTCACCAAGGTGGTGCAGCGCATCCCGGTCAAGATCGTGCTCGACCGCGGAACCCCACGATCGGTGACCTTGCGGCCCGGCATGTCAGTCTACCCGACCATCGACACCAACCCGACGGCGACTGAGGTCGCGTCAAAGTCGGACAAGATCTACTAGAGCGCCGTGCGTTCAAGTGCACGCACAAAGGACGCTCTAGAATTTTGAATCTAGAGCATCTTTCCGCTTCCAGTGATTCCACTTGAGAGCGGGATGCTCTAGGGGGCGATTAGGCGCCCATCTCACCACAAGGCAGGAGGGTGTTATGTCCATCATTGCTGAAGCGGTTACGCCCGGCACGCTGCCAGCCGCTGCCGCGCCATCTGAAAAAGCGAGCACGACGGCATGGATCGCGGTGCTCGCCGGCCTGATCGGTGCCTTCATGGCGATCCTGAACATCCAGATCACCAACGCCTCGCTGCTCGACATCGAGGGCGGGATCGGCACCGGCGTCGACAATGGCGCCTGGATATCGACCTCCTACCTGATCGGCGAGATCGTGGTGATCCCCCTTACCGACTACTTCAGCCGCGTCTTCTCGTTCCGGCGCTATATCCTGGCAAATGCGATCCTGTTCCCGATCTTTTCCGCGGCTTGCGCCTTCGCCCATGACCTCGGCTCGATGATCGTGCTGCGCGGTCTGCAAGGCGTTGCGGGCGGCGTGCTCATCCCCATGGCTTTCACGATGATCCTGACCCGGTTGCCCAAGACGCAGCAGCCGTTCGGATTGGCACTCTTCGCCCTGTCCGTCACCTTCGCGCCGGCGATCGGCCCGACGATCGGCGGCTACCTCACCGAGAACTACGGCTGGCAGTCGATCTTCTTCGTCAACACGCCCCCAAGCATCATCATGGTGGTTGCGCTCTACTTCACGCTCGAGAAGAAGCCGATGCAATTGTCCTTGCTCAAAGAGGGCGACTGGGCCGGCATCGTAACCATGGCGATCGGGCTCTCGGCTCTACAGACCGTGCTTGAGGAAGGCAACAAGGACGACTGGTTCCAGTCGCCGTTCATCGTCAAGCTCGCCTTGATCGCAGCCGTGTTTCTGACCGCCTTCGTCATCATCGAGCTCAAGGTCGAAAAGCCGCTGGTCAAGCTACGCCTGCTCAAGCAGCGCAACTTCGGCGTCGGCGTTCTCGTCAATGTGCTGGTCGGCGTGGCGCTGTTCGGCACCGTCTACATCCTGCCGCAGTATCTGGGTCAGGTGCAGCGCTACAATGCCGAGCAGATCGGCTTCGTGCTCGCCTGGACCGGCTTGCCGCAGCTCCTCATCATTCCGCTCGTGCCGGCACTGATGAAGCGGTTCGACGCGCGCTACGTCGGCTTCGTCGGCATCAGTATCTTCGCAGTCAGTTGTTTCATGAACACGACACTCTCGCTCGACAGCGCCGGCGACCAGTTCTTCGTGCCCAATATCGTGCGCGCCATCGGCCAGGCACTGGTGCTGACGCCGATCACGGTGATCACGACCGCCGGCATCGCGCCTGGCGACGCGGCCGCCGCCTCCGGCCTGTCGAACATGTTGCGCAATCTCGGCGGCGCGGTTGGAACGGCCACGCTCGCGACCGTGTTGACCAAGCGGGAGCAGTTCCATTCCAACATCATCGGCCAGTCCGTCACGCTTTCCCGCGACGAGGTCCGTGACCGCATCAGCGATCTGACCCAGCACTTCATGACCCATGGTGTATCCGACGTCGCGGTTGCACAACACAAGGCGATCGCCGTGATCGGCGCGACGGTTCACCGACAGGCGCTTATCCTGGGGTTCAGTGATACCTTCGCGGTGATCGGCACTGTGTTGGCGCTCGCCGCCATCGCCCTGCTTTTCACCCGGAAGATCCAGCTTGGCGGCGCAGGTGCGGGCGGCGCCCATTGAATGTCTGCAGGTCAAAAGACGTGCACTCAGAGGAGGCAGGTTATGAACAGTTCGACGCCCGGTCGTCTCTTTCTGGACGACCTCTTTGTGGGCCAACGCTTTACAAGCGGGACCCACACGATCGACGAAGCACAGATCAAGGCTTTCGCTATGCAGTTCGACCCGCAGCCTTTTCACATCGACGAGGCGAAGGCCAAGGACACGCTCTTTGGGGGTCTGGCTGCAAGCGGATGGCACACCGCCGCCATCACGATGCGTCTCAATGTCGAGACGGGCCTGCCATTTGCCGGTGGTCTCATTGGCGCAGGCGGAGAACTCAACTGGCCGGCTCCGACGCGCCCCGGGGACACGCTGCATGTGGAAAGCGAAGTCGTGGAGATCATACCTTCCCGCTCGAAGCCTGATCGAGGCATCGCCGTCGTTCTCAGCAGCACCATCAACCAGCACGGGGAAGTGGTGCAGAACCTCAAGGCCAAACTCGTCCTCCAGCGGAAAGCGGCGGGTTGACGCCGATTTAGCCCGAATATGCAGCGGCGGCGACGTTCATTCCGTCGAGACGAAATCGTCCTCCCGAGAGTTCAGCAGCGCTGCAAGCGTGCTGAGGCCAATGTCGAGCTGATCCATTGCCGGACTGGCCAGCGCGAGCCGGACCGCGTTGGGCGCGTGGCCCGGCGTGATGGCAAAGGTCGTCGACGGGGTCAATGCAATGTCGCGCCTGGCGGCAGCCGCAACAAACGTCTGCGAACGCCAATGCGCCGGCAGCGTCAGCCAGAGATGGTAGCACTTCGGGTTGGCCTTGACCTCGAAGCCCTGGAGATGAGCGGCGGCCAGCTTCTGCCGCGCCTGCGCATCAAGGCGTTTCATCGTCATGAGCGCGGCAACGGTGCCATCGGCCATCATCCGCTCGGCCGCCGCAAAGGCAAATCCCGTCGCGGTCCATCCACCCGAACGCACAGAGGCGATCACACTTTCCCGTAGCCGCTCGGGCGGCACGATGAAGCCGAGCGCCAGGCCGGGCGGCGCAGAGGTGACGGCGCGCCCACGCTCGACCCCGAAGGCGATTTCTGCCGGTCTCGCCTCGGGCATAACCACGATGGTCGCACACTCGGGCGGACCGCCGCTGGCGATGTATCTGCTGCCGCTCGGTCTCAACAAGGAGGTCTACGCGGGAACGACGAGCCTTTTCTTTACCGTTGGCAATGCAACCAAGGCCCTGCCGTGGCTGTTGCTGGCGAAGCCAAACGCCGATCTCGCAGTGCTGATGGCGATTTGCCTGCTCGCCATTCCAAGCGGCGTTACGCTGGGCTGGCGGCTCCAGGGTATTCTCGACCAACGGCAGGTCTATCGCGCCTGCTATGGATTACTGGTCCTGGTGGCGCTGAAACTGCTATGGGACGGCGTTTCCGGCTTTCTCGTTTAACCGCCGCATCGCCAACCTGCCCAAAGAAGATGCTTGCGACCGAGCAACATCTCGCGCCATAGGCATAATGCGCAAGCTGCGCCTGCAAAGCTTTTCACTTTGCATATTGACCTAAGTTTCTCAAAGGGTTGAAGTGCTCTGGCCATTCAAGCGAGGTACCTCACCCTGCCCAGCAGCGCCCCTTTCACGGCAGCGGGAGAGATGGGTCGGTTGATCCAGTCTTACCGCTGGGACGACAGCCCGCTCGGCCCCATGGAGGCTTGGCCGCCATGTCTGGTGGCGGCGGTCGACATCATGTTGCCGGCGCAGGCGCAGATCGTGATGTTCTGGGGCGAAGAATTCGTGGCGCTCTACAACGACGCCTATGCGCCGACCATCGGAGACAAGCACCCTCGCGCACTGGGGCGCCCGGCGCGTGAAAACTGGGGTGAACTCTGGAGCGACCTCGAACCTCTGCTGCGACGCGTGCTGGAACGTGGCGAGACGGTGGTCGCGAAAGACCGTCCCTTCTACATCGAGCGACACGGTTATCCCGAAACTGTTTACTTCGATATTTCCTATTCGCCCGTCCGGGACGAGGAACAGAAGGTTCGGGGCGTGTTCTGCATCGTCAACGAAACGACGGAACGCGTGAAATTCGAGGGCGCGCTGCAAGCCAACGAAGAGCGGCTTCGCGCCATTTTCTCGCAGTCGGCCGCCGGCATCTGCCAGATGGACCTGACGGGCCGCTTCCTCCTGGTCAACAATCGTTTCTGCGAAATCGTCGGCTATACCGAGACCGAACTGCTGACGATGCGGATGCACGACATCACGTTTCCCGAAGACGTCGCCGAAAGCGCCCGGCTGTTCAAGGCGATGGCGAGCACCGGCCAGAGCTACGAAATCGAGAAACGTTATTTGCGCAAGGATGGCAGTCTTGTCTGGGTAACGAACTCGGTCTCAGCACTTCACAACGAGCGTGGCAGTTTTCGGCAGGCGGCCGCCGTCATCGTCGACATCACCGAACGCAAGCGGGCCCAAGAGGTCGAACGTCGCCTTGCGGCCATTATCGCATCCTCCAACGACGCCATTCTCGGCATCGATCTCAGGATGAGGATCACGACCTGGAATTCTGGGGCGGAGAGGCTCTACGGCTATTCGGCCGAGGAAATGGTCGGCCGCTCCGTCATGACGCTGGTTCCCGAAGACCGAATTGACGAAGAACCCGCGATCCTCAGGCAGGTCAGCGCGGGTCTCAAGGTCGAGCCATATGAGACCAAACGGCTCCATAAGGACGGTCGAAGCGTCGATGTCCTGCTCAGCGTTTCGCCGATCTACGACGCCTATGGCAGCATCGTCGGCGCTTCGAAACTGGCCCACGACATAACCGTGCGGAAGGAGGCCGAGCGCCTGCAGACCGTCCTGGTCGGTGAACTGAACCACCGGGTCAAGAACGTGCTTGCAACCGTCCTGGCCATTGCCCGGCAGACGCTCGGTCGCAGCGACAGCACGGACGCCGAAGAGGTGCAGGCTTTTGAAGCGCGGCTGGTTTCGATGGCACGGGCGCACGACCTGCTGACCCATGGAAACTGGGAACGGGCGGAGTTGAAAGCGATCATCAACCAGGCGATCTCTCCCTACTCGCAGGAGAAGTTCGTCGTTTCCGGTCCGCAGATCCAGGTTCCGCCGCGCATGGTCGTGTCGCTATCCCTTGCGCTGCATGAGCTCGCCACCAACGCCGCCAAATACGGCGCACTTTCGACCGGGAACGGGCGGGTCTCCATCACGTGGTCGCTCCAGACCGGCACGCCGACCCGTCTGACGCTGCGCTGGCAGGAATCCGGCGGGCCGTTGGTAAAGCAGCCATCGCGCAAAGGATTCGGCTCGCGCCTGATTCAAACGCTGTTGGCTGCCGAACTGAATGGCCAGGTGGAGATCAGCTACCATCCCACGGGCCTGGTGTGCTCGGTCGACGCGGCCCTGCAAAGTGGGTGGGACAAACCCACCGCACCCTAACGGCGCTTTGGTAACAAAAAGCATCGCGCCCGGTAGCGGCTTACGCCTTGCCCGAGAGCGCAAGCACACGATCCAATGCTGCGGCAAATCCCTTGAGCGACACTGAGAACGTCACGTTCTTTTCCGTATCGCTCGCAAAGGCACCGATCTTCAGGGCCGTTCCGCTGCGCAGCAATGCGACCGTCCCCTCGGTAAACGTCAACGACACGATGCAGCCGATGGGCAGGCAGGTGCGGAAGGGCGTTGGCTTGCCGCCGGTCGCCTCATCGACGCCGAGGGTTACGCCCTTTTCCAGGTAGAGGCCGAAGGGAAGCGCGAGGCTCCCCGCCAGACCGGCGTTTTCAGCCGGCCGAAGTTCGAGCGTCAGCACGTGCTGGCCACTCTTGTGAAACTGCTGTTGCGACAGGATGCAATGCTTTTTGCCGTCGGCCTCGGCGCAGGCGACGCTCCAGTCCTCATAGGTTTCAGAAAGCTGAGAGGGCGCGGCAACCTTCCCGGCCGCCGCGTCCTCTCCGTAAAGCGGCGTGATGGCGACGAAAGTCGCCATCAACACTGTCGATAGCCAGACGAGCCGGCGCATCAGAAGCGCACATCAAGCTTGGCATCGACCGCATTCTGCGTCGTGCCGGAGCCGAACTGTCCGGTGTATGTGACGCCAAGGCTGGCATTGCCGGTCAGCGCGAAATCGATGCCGGCTTCGATGATCGCCGCGTCTTCGGCAATCGGCGTACCGGCAACCGAGAAGGCGCTGCCCGTGCCGAAGGCCATGGTCGAGAACGGCGTCGTGTCGCCAAAGGCGTGTTGCCAGCCGAGCATGCCGCGCACCTTCGCATCTGTCGCGCCGAGGCTGAGCGGAGCGGAAGCGCGCAGACCGAGCGTCGTAAACGTCGTGTCGGTCGTGTTGCTCTTGCTCGACAGGGCGGCCGCGGCACCGCGCTCGGTGAAGCCGTCGGTGTGCAGGCTGACATAGGCGAGGTTCGCAAAGGGCTCGAGCGCCACATCAGGCAAGTCGATGCGGTAGCCGACTTCGCCGAACGCCTGGAACGTCCCAGCATCATAGTCGGCCTTCAGCTGATCGGTGAAGCCCGGGAAGGCAACACTGCGCGACGTGTTGATCGAATGCCAAGTGTAGGCGAGACCGGACCGGAGCGCGACATCGCTCCAGCGACCGCCGCTATAGACGCCCAGGTGGTAGTTGTCGCTGTCACCGCTGGAGGCTCGGCTGTCGACGTCGAAGTTCGTCCGGCTGTGGCCGGCCATGATGCCGATCAACGCATTGTCCGAGACTGCCGCATCGAAGCCAGTGACGAAACCGCCCGTCGACTGATCGAGGCTGCCGGCGTTACCGTTGCCGTCGGTATTGGTCCAGGAGCCGAACACCTGGCCCCAGCCGACCATCGCCGGCGGCGCGGCGGGAACGGCGTTGACGGCGGCGACGGCACCGGTCGTGATCTTGTCCTCAGGGCCGTAAGCAAGAACCGGAACGCTCGCGGCGCCGACATCGCCGAAAGCGTCGCGAATGCGGTTGTTGGCGGCATTGCGCAGCAGGCTGCTGTCGTTGATCAGCGCGGTCTGCGCCGAAGCATGGACTTCGCCGGACAGTTGGTCGAAGGCACGACGTGCCGCGTCGCCGTCGAGGATGGTCAGCGCATTGTAGAGCCCGAGCGATGGGCCACTCTGGGCAAGTGTGTTGAGCGCAAGTGCCGTCTGCCGCTGGTTGCCGGTCGCAGCCTCGCCTTCGAAGACGCCGGGCTCGGTGGGCTTCGGCTCGCCTGGTTTCGGTTCACCGGGCTTGGGTTCTTCGCCAGGTTTCGGCTCTTCGCCTGGCTTCGTACCGCCGTTCTTGACCTTGATCTTGAGGTCGACCTGCTTCTCCTTCTGGTCAAGCGAGACCTCAAGGAACGCCGATTTTGAGATAGCCTCGGCAAACTTTCCTTCAATAGCACGGTCGGCTGTCAGGATCGTATAGGTCTGCCCTGTCTTGTAGCTCGTGTTGGGGTCGAGGGCGGTCACCTGGACATTCGTGCCGCTGCCGATCTTGGCGATACCGGAGTTTTCGTTGGTGCCAATGCTCTTGACGACGATCCTGTCGGAACGGCCGTCACCGGCAACATCCGCCTCGTAGATCGAACCGGTCGCCATATCCAGTCGGCCCATGACCGTCAGCGTGCCGGTGGAATTGTTGCCGGGCGAAATGATCGCCTTGGAGTCGATATACGTGTCGCCAACCGTGCCGGAGCCGCCGAGCCTACCGAAAGAGGTCGAGTTCGGATCGCGGATGCGGTTCATCTCGCCGAACACGTTCACCTCATTGGTATAGAAGCGATCACCCTGTACCCGTCCCGTCTCACCATCGACGATGAGCGTGCCACCGGTCACTTCGAACCGGGTCTCGCTGTAGTCCAGGGGGCCGTTATCCGGGTCGTTATCGATCGTGTCGAGGTTGCTCTTCAGAACCAGCTTGCCACCGGAAACGTTCACCTTGCCGTTGAATTTCGTAAGGTCACCGTTGACGATGGTTTCCCCGGAGAAATTGCTGATCGTACCCTTGCCGGCGAGCGTGTTGGCAAACTCATAACCCGTGTTCGTGTGGTTGAAATTGACGTAGCCCTTCCGCGGGCCAAAATCGATCTTCGTCGACGGATCGACCGTGCCTGCCGCCTGCGCCTGCCGAGCACGTGGCTCAGCGATATTGTTCAGGTCGACCTTGCCGCCAATCGTCAGGTTGCCCATGCCTTCGTTGCTTATGCCACCGATATCGGAAAGCACGATGCCGCCGCCAGCCGAAAGCTTGGCGCCGTTGGCCACGGAAAGGTTGACCCTTCCTGCTTCGCCGATCGTCAGCTTGTCGGCGACCTTGAATTCGCTGCCTGCGCCATCGACATAGATCTGAATGGTGTCGACGCTCTCATCCTCGCGCAAGACAGCAGTGTAGGTCGAGACCACGGCGCCGTTTTCGATCGTGAGGCTGTCGCCGACCGTGAGCTCGCCCGTGTTGATCCAACGCGAATTTTCACCGGTCACCAGAACCGTGCCGTTTTCGAAGTAAGCCGTCTTGGAGTTGACGAGGCCGCCGTTCTCGATCCTGACCGCAGCCGTGTTGAGCGTCAGGGCGCCGTCGGCGACACCCAGATAGTCGGTGGCAAGCATGGAGCCGGCGCCGCGCACCACGAGCGTTCCGTCGCCCTCCTGCAGAGCGCCGACATGGGTCTCCTTGGCCGATACCTTGCCGCCGTTCTCGACGATCAGCTTGCCCTTGCCGCCATAGATCCCACCCTCAAAACCGCCGACATAAAGCACGCGGTAACCGTTCGGATTGGCATCGACAATGTCCCAGCTCGACCCGGAACCGGAGACCACGACCGTACCTACACTGCCTTTCCCGTCGGCGATGTAGCCGTTGAGGCTCTTGACGACGGCGCCGTTGTTGATGGTCAGGGTCGCGCCAGCGGGGCCGCCGCGGATCACGAGATTGCCGTTGATCGTATGATCGCTGGACCAAGTCTCATCGTTTGGAACAAGCAGTCCGGCCGCTTTTGCCGGCGACGGCACGAGCGGCACCGCCGCCAGCATCATCGAGACGAGACCGACGCGCCCTAGCGCTGTCGAACTCAGAAGGTTGATCCTCGAAACGTCCGCCTTTGCACAGATATTCAATGTCTGCCCCTTTTCCTTTGCATCGATGGGCGCACAACTCCCAGGCGAACGGTGACGCCGGGAAAGCGCGGTCATGGGCCGGCTATAGCAAGCCCGCGAAGGGGGAGAATTCGGCTTTCTGCAAACGGCAAATTGCAGCGCTGAAGGGCTGTGGCTTTCTGCAAACGGCTTGATTTCGCCGACGACCGTCGATCGACAAGCGTGCCGACTTCGCGGATAAAGCCTTGCATGGCGCGAACAAATGGCACGATTTCGGCGGATGAAGCAGAGTATGTCGCGGGCGTTCGCCGGACAACGCTCTCCTTCGGCTTCCTCTACCAATTCCTGCAGTTCGTCATCAGCAGCGCGTTGTGGGCGATCCTCGGATACGACCCGATCAAGATCGCGCCGATCACCCTGATCCTGATGTTGAACGGGACGCTGATGTCCTATGCAATGGCAGCTATCCTCTTTCACTTTAGAGAGAGGTCCATTCTCTTCAAGCTTCTGCTCGGCTCCGCCCTGTCGCTCGTGGCGGCGGCCATCAATGCCGGCGTCGACTTCCTCTGCCACGGACTGATCGAACATGGCGACCCGGGCGACATCAACCGGACCAATGTTGGCTACACCATCATCTACTGTATGCCACGGATGGGCGTTTCTCTACATCGCGCTTCTCGCCAATTTCGAGTTGCGCGAGCGCGAGCGCCGCCTCGCCGTGACGCGGGAGGAGGCACTGGCGGCGCAGATGCGGGCGCTGCGCTACCAGGTCAATCCGCATTTCCTGTTCAACACCTTGAATTCGATTACCGGTCTGATCGAAGAGGGGGCTTCGACGGTGGCCGGGCGCATGGTGCTTTCGCTTTCTTCTTTCCTGCGCACCACGCTCGAACTCGACCCGATGCAGGACGTCTGTCTGGCCGACGAACTGGCGCTGCAGCTCGGCTATCTGAACATAGAGGGCGAGCGCTTCTCCGACCGTATGCGGGTCAAACTCGACATCGCACCCGGGCTTGAGCAGGCGCTGGTGCCGAGCCTCATACTCCAGCCGCTGATCGAGAACGCCGTGAAACATGGTGTCGGCTGTTCGGTCGGCGCGGTCGAGATCCTCATCACGGCCGCGCGACGTGGCGAAACCCTCGAGCTTTCGGTCGAAAACGACCTGACGGCCGGGCCGCGGTTGAGCGCCAAAAAGCCAACCGGCACCGGTACGGGGCTCAAGAACGTCGCCGACCGCATCAACGCACGGTTCCCGGAGACGGGCGCCTTCATATCCGGGCTCGTGGCGCCGCAACGTTTTCGCGCATCAATCACCATGCCCCTGCGGATAGCTGGACCCTAAGCCGCCTTCGAAACGGCAAGCCGGCAAAGCCAACAGGCACCCGCATTCCGCAAACGGCACAGAATCGCGCCGGAAGCGCCGCGGCTTTCTGCAAACCGCTTGAAATCGCCGACGAACGGCAATCGACATCGGCGCCCGCTTGAACCATAAAAATGGAATGAAACCAGAGGATGAAGCCAAATCAGTGGACGAAAGCGCCTATATCGGTAGCATGCGGCGCGCGACGCTCTGGCTCGGTTTTCTCTACTGGTTCGTGGAATTCCTCATCAGCAGTATCCTGTGGGGTATACTCGGGATCGATCCGATCGTGTCTGCCCCCGGCAAATTGCTGCTGATGTCCTGTGGCATGGTTCTTTCCTACGGTATCGCGGCGACGATGTTTCGCGTCAGGCACCGGCACATCGCCACCAAGATCGTCGTTGGATTCTCGACCTCTCTCATTGCCGCCTTTGCCAATACCGGCATCGACTTCCTGCTCTATGTTTTATTCGTGCGTCCCGACCCGATCGCGGTCGACTGGACGAATACCGGTTACACGCTCGTCTACAGCATGGCGACCTTCGTCGGGTGGTCGTTCTTCTTCGTCGCGCTGCTCTACAGCTTCGAGCTGCGTGAGCGCGAACGGCGACTGGCGATCTCGCGCGAGGAAGCATTGGCCGCGCAAATGCGCGCGCTGCGATACCAGGTCAATCCGCATTTCCTGTTCAATACGCTGAACTCCATCACCGGGCTGATCGAGGAAGGGCAGACCGTTGCCGCGACCCGCATGGTGATGTCGCTTTCCAACTTTCTGCGTACGACCCTGGAGCTCGATCCTTTGCACGACGTGAGGCTTGCGGATGAACTGGCCTTGCAAGCCGGCTACCTTCACATCGAAGGCGAGCGCTATTCCGACCGGATGAAACTCAGGATGGACATTGCCAGCGGCCTGGAAGAGGCACTGGTGCCAAGCCTGATCCTGCAACCCCTGGTCGAGAACGCGGTCAAACACGGCGTTGGCCGCTCGCCTGAACAGGTCGAGATCGTCATCAGCGCCGCCAAGGTCGGTCAGTCGCTCGAGATTGCCGTCGAGAACGATATCGCCGCGGAGACCGATAGTGGGCGGCGCCAGTCCTCCGGCACTGGGATCGGCCTCAAGAATGTCGCCGATCGCGTCCAGGCGCGGTTTCCGGGGGTCGGGGCCTGTGTATCCGGGCTCGTGACGCCCAGGCGTTTCAGAGCCGCAATTACAATGCCCCTGAGGCTTGCATGAACGAAATCCAGACAATCTCCCTTTCGATCCTCATCATCGACGATGAACCGCTCGCCAGACGCCGCTTGCTGCGCCTGCTCGGCGCGATGCCAGGGGTCGAGGTCTTGGGGACGGCCGGCAATGTCCAGCAGGCCTGCAGTCTCATCGCCGAGCTGCAGCCGGACGTGATCCTGCTCGATATCCAGATGCCTGGCGGCACCGGCTTCGACATCCTGGAGCACGTGGGCAGCAACGCGCCCGCGGTCGTCTTCGTGACCGCCTTCGATCACTATGCGCTTCGCGCCTTCGAGGCGGCTGCCGTCGACTATGTCACCAAGCCGATCGAGGCGAACCGCCTGCGCACCGCAATCGAGCGGGCACGCGTGGCGATCGCGGCACGAACGAGCACCGAACGTGTGGTGGAACTCAACGAAACCGTGCGGGCGCTGCGACAGGCGCTGCGCAAACACGAAACCCAGTCGGCCGATCTCTGGATCAAATCCCGCGGAGAATTCGTTCGGATCGCGCTCGACCGGGTCGTGCGTTTCCAGGCGGAGCGCGATTATGTCCGCATCCACATCGAAGGCCGGTCCTATCTGCATCACGAAAGCCTGGCTTCGCTTGAACGCCGGCTCGACCCGGCAGAGTTTCTGCGGCTTCACCGCAGCTCGATCGTGCGCCGCGACTGTATCGTGGGGCTGAAGCAGGCCCCCTTCGCAGCCCTCATCGCCCTTCTCTCCGACGGCAGCGAAATTCGCGTCGGGCGAACCTATGCGCGCCATATCCGGCCGACCACGGGCGAGCGCCCGTAAGCGGATTGAGGGCCGAAACCGGGGCCATGGATCGGCTTTAGCGCAAGACGCCGCGCAGCCGCGGCACCGCAAAATCCACGAAGGCCCTGAGCTTCATCGGCACGAGGCCCTGCGGGAGATAGACCAGCTGAACCGGAAGCGGCGGGTGTTCGAACGCCTCCAGCAACGGAACGAGCAACCCTTCCGAGACGGGACGCGCTACCTGATAGGAAAGCACCCGCGTCAGGCCAAGGCCGGAGATGGCGGCATCGACGGCCGATTCCGCCGTGTTGACGATCAACCGCGACCGGATCGGCGCCGCCAGTTCGCGTCCATCGTCGAGAAAGCGCCAGACATGGGCGGCCGTGACGTTTTCGAAGGTGATGCAGTCGTGATCGGCGAGTTCGTTCGGATGCCCGGGCGCGCCGTGCTGCGCGACATAGCCGGGACTTGCATAGACCACGCGGCGGACTGAGCCGAGCCTGGTCGCCACCAGATTGCTATCGGGAAGGTTGCCGATCCGAAGTGCCAAGTCGATATGGTCGTCAACGAGATTGGCAAACCGGTCACCCAGCGCCAGCCGCATATCGATCTCAGGATGAGCCTTCAGGAAGTCCACGACGACGGGAAGAACGTGCAGGCGACCGAAGACGATCGGGGCAGAGATCGTCAGGTCGCCCTTGACCGCGCTGTATTCGCCGGCGGCCACCCTTTCCGCCTCCTCGACCCGCGCCAGGATCTCCTTGGCGGCCTCGACATAGGAGCGGCCGGTTTCGGTCAAGAGGATCTTGCGGTTCGTGCGAGTGATGAGCTGGGCGCCCAGATGCGCCTCAAGCTCCGAGACCTTCCGGCTGACTGTGGCAAGCGGCATCTTGAGCTGCCGTGAGGCAGCCGACAGGCTGCCGCTGTCGATGACGGCGAGCAGAACCCCCATGGCGTCGAGGCGATCCATCTTTCCTTCCAAAAAACGGGAATCAGTCTATCGTTCCCGCAGTCTACTGCCAAAAAATGGAAAGTCATAGATTGATCTCGAAGGCGGTTCATCCCGAACCGTCGGAGGGCCGCGACGGTTCTCATGCTCTTCGAGGGACATCTCCCATGAAACTCTATCGCCATCCGCTGTCCGGCCACTCGCACCGGGCTCAGCTCTTCCTGTCGCTGCTCGGCGTACCGCACGAACTGGTCGACGTCGATCTCAAGGCCCGGGCGCACAAGGAGCCGGAGTTCCTGAAGCTCAACCCGTTCGGCCAGGTTCCGGTCCTCGATGACGACGGCACCGTCGTTGCCGACTCCAACGCCATCCTCGTCTATCTCGCCAAGAAGCTCGGCCGCATCGATTGGCTGCCGGAAGATCCGGCTTTGGCCGCCAGGGTGCAGAAGTGGCTTTCAGTTGCTGCCGGCGACATCGCCTTCGGTCCGGCGGCTGCCCGGCTCGTCACCGTGTTCGGTGCCAACCTGCGGGCGGAAGAGGCTATCGCCCGGGCCCATCGCGTGCTGGCGCAGATCGATGCGGAACTGAGCGGCCGCGACTTCCTGCTCGGCGCCCGGCCGACCATCGCCGACGTTTCCCTCTACAGCTACGTTTCTGCCGCACCCGAGGGTAATGTGGATCTATCCGACTACCCGCAAGTCCGGGCCTGGCTTGCCCGCATCGAGCGCCTGCCCGGCTTCGTCGGCTTTGAAAAGACGGCCGTCGGCCTCGCCGCCTGACGAACTGGCCCGGGGCGGTCACACTGCCCCGGGCCTCACCCCAACGAGGTTTCAGATCATGCCGGACAATGCACAACAGAAACGGCCGGACTCTCCCTGGCACGAAGGCGAACTCACCATCCAGCGCAGCCTCGGCGTCGTCGAGCGCATGGATGCGACGGGGCGCAATTTCGTCCGCAGCTTCATGCCCGAGCAGCACCAGCAGTTTTTCCCGATGCTAACCTTCGCGGTCTTCGGCGCAGTCGATGCGCAGGGTGACGTCTGGGCGACGATGCGCGCCGCGGCCCCCGGCTTCATGCAGGCACCCGACGCCTGGAACCTCGACGTACGGCTGCCCCGTGATCCAGATGATCCGGCGGATGCCGGCATGGGCGATGCACATTCGATCGGCATGCTCGGCATCCAGCTCGAAACCCGGCGCCGGAACCGGCTCAACGGCGCGATCCTGCGCGACGGCGACGACGGTTTCACCATTCGCGTGCGCCAGAGCTTCGGCAATTGCCCGCAATATATCCAGCTCCGGCAGTTCTCCTTTTCCCGCGATCCATATGTACCGGCATCGGAACGGCCGATCCGTTACGCGGCCCTCGACGATCGCGCCCGGGCGATCATCGCCAATGCCGACACCTTCTTCGTCGCCTCCTATGTCGACCGCGATACCGGCGAGCGGCAGGTCGATGTCTCCCATCGCGGCGGAAAGGCCGGCTTCGTTGAGCTCGGCGAAGATGACGTTCTGACGATCCCCGACTTCTCCGGCAACCTGTTCTTCAACACGCTCGGCAACTTCATGGTCAATCCGCGCGCCGGCCTGCTGTTCGTCGACTTTGCGACCGGCGACATGCTGCAGATGACCGGCAGCGCCGAGGTCATCCTGTCGTCGCCCGAAGTCGCCGCCTTTCAAGGCGCAGAACGCCTGTGGCGGTTCCGTCCCCAACAGATCGTTTATCGCCAGGACGGCCTGCCGCTTCGCTGGGCCTTCGAGGATGGCGGTTGGTCGCCCAGCCTGCTGACAACGGGTGACTGGGAACAGGCGAAGGTGCACCTGCAGGCCGCGGCCCTTGCCGAGGAGTGGCGCCCATTCCGCGTGGCGCGCGTCGAAGAGGAAAGCACGACGATCCGCTCGCTCTACCTCGCGCCGGACGATGGCGTCGGTCTCATGGCTCACCAGGCCGGCCAGCACCTGCCGATTCGGGTGAGGATAGACGCGGACGGCAAGGCACTTGTCAGAAGCTACACGCTCTCTTCCGCCCCGACCGACGCGTTCTATCGCATCAGTGTCAAGAATGACGGCACCGTCTCGCAATACCTGCACGGGCTGAAACCCGGCGACCGGATCGAGGCGCGCGCGCCGGCCGGCAGCTTCACGATCGATGGCACCGAGCGGCGACCGGCCGTGCTGATCGGCGCCGGCGTCGGCATCACGCCGATGGTCGCCATGTTGCAGCACATCGTCCACGAGGGGCGCCGCAAGCGCCGCACGCGCCCAACCTGGCTTTTCCAGGCCGCTCGGTCCCGAAACGAACGCGCCTTCGAGCGGGAGATTGCCGCTCTGGTCGAGGAAGGCCAGGGCAACATCCGCCTCATACGCGCGCTCAGCCAGCCGGAGACCGCGACCGAAGGGCAGGACTATGACGTCGGCGGCCGGATCGATATCAGCCACCTCAAGTCCACGCTGCCCTTCGACGACTACGACTTCTATCTCTGCGGCCCGGCGGCTTTCACGCAGTCGCTCTATGACGGATTGCGCGGGCTTAATGTGGCCGATGCCCGCATCCATGCGGAAGCCTTCGGGCTCTCGTCGCTGACCCGGCGGCCGGATGGCGGTGCTGGGCCGATCATGCCACCGCCCGCCAGCGCTCCCGTACACGTCGTCTTCGCGAAATCCGCCAAGGAGACCAGTTGGCAGCCGGGCGACGGCAACCTGCTCGATCTCGCCGAAGCGCGCGGGCTGACGCCCGAGTTCGGTTGCCGCAACGGCAGTTGCGGCTCCTGCAGAACGCCGGTGCTCGAGGGGAAGGTGACCTACCCGTCGCTGCCCTCCTTCCCGGTGGCAGAGGGCGAGGCGCTGATCTGCTGCGCCGTTCCGGCGGAAGGCGAGGAACGCAAACTGCATCTTTCGCTCTGAGCTCTGGTTCGGCTATTGATGATGCACCACATCATCAGGCAGTCGACGTCGACCGAGCGGGATGCGCCATGAACGACCAACAGATACGCGATATCGTGCTCTGGCTTTCCGAACAGGGCCTGAAAGGCCTGGAAGAGCCGGAGTTGTTTGCCGGCTTCTGCGAGCAATGCCGCGCAGCCGGCCTGGATCTGGCCCGCGCGCTTGGGCTGATCGACACATTGCATCCGGAATTTGAGGGCCGCGCCTTCCAGTGGAACGACGAGAGCGAGGTCACGCCCGAAGTCATCCAGTACGGCTCGACGACCACAGGCGAAGCGCTGCTGAACTGGCAGAACTCGATCTTCTACCACATGCTTCGCGACCGAGCGGCAGAGCGCCGCATCCGGCTCTCAGCCGATGAAGGCACCACCTACAACATAATCGACAAGCTGAAAGATGAAGGTCACACCGACTGCATCAGCATGATTCACCATTTCACCGACCAGGGCCGTGTCGGGGAGATGGACTGTTTCTATTCCTATTGGACGACGCGACGCGACAGCGGGTTCAGTGACGATGATGTCGCCGCACTGAGAATCCTGCTGCCGACCCTTGCGCTGGCCGTGAAGGCCGGCTCATGCGTGCGCATCATCAGCACGCTCGCAGACGTCTATCTCGGCGCCGACGCCGGTCAGCGCGTCGTCAAGGGCAGCATTGCCCGCGGCTCGGCGGAACGTATCGAAACGGTCATGTGGTTCTCGGATCTGCGCGGCTACACGCGCATCTCGGACACCGCCGCCCCCGACGAGATCATCCCGCTCCTCAACGACTATTCGGGCACGGTAATCACCGCCGTTCACGACCACGGCGGCAGCGTGCTGAAGCTCATCGGCGACGGCGTGCTTGCGATATTCAACGCCGACGATCCGGCAATCGCCTGCGCCAACGCGATTGCGGCGGAACGGCAGCTGCGCCGCATGCTGGCCGAGCTCAACGCACGCCGGCAAGAGGAGGGCAAGCCGACGACCGACGTCTATCTCGGCCTCCATATCGGCGAGGTCTTCTACGGCAATATCGGCAGCCAGACGCGGCTTGATTTCACCGTCGTCGGCCCCGCCGTCAACGAAGTGAGCCGCATTTCGTCGATGTGCCGTTCGGTGGAGCGGCACATGATCATGTCCTCTGATTTCGTCGAGGCCTGCCCGCCGGAACATCAGGTTCATGCGGTGTCGCTGGGTCGTTTCGCGCTGCGCGGCATCGCCCGGGCAAAGGAACTGTTCACCTGGGATCCGGAGCTGCCGGTGAATTGAAAAGGCGCCGTTACTGGCTCATCGCGCCCTGAGAGACGCGCGAGAGGTGGCGGTGCTGCAGTTCGGCCTGAACCTCACCCTGGAAGTCCATCACCTGCCGGCGCACTTCGTCTTCCGAGCAGCCGCAGGCAAAAAGTTCGTCGGCAAGGGCGCGGCACCGGCGGCGCCAGAATTGCAGCGCTTCGGCGCCATGCAGGTCTTCGAGCTCGGCGGCAGCGGTGCGGATGGCGGTCAATCTCCTCGCCACTGGAAACGGAACGATCGTACCTACGTCGGATTCCGTGGCTTTCACTGATTGATTGCCTGCCATCGTCTCATTCGCCCCCTGGAACTTCGTGCGTTGACGCGAACGCTTGAAGACGCCCTACGCTTGTCGATATCGAGCACCTCAGATGCCTCCGATGTCCCCAATCGAAGGCGAAGCACTCTGGTGATTCCTGTTCTACGAAGCTTATGGTTAACGTTTCCTTCCCGCCGACGCCGCCAAGTGCGGATTGATCCTCTGCGAGACGGAAGATGTCGACCCCGTCAAACACACGACACGGTTTTCGGCTTTTCTGGGTTGGTTTCCGGCACAAAACATGACATTGGAAATCATATTTCTGCTGACCCTCGGTCGCCGCCCCCCAGTGAGTGCACCTGCATGTTGAAGCGTTTCTTCGCGTTTTACCGCCCCTATCGCGGCCTGTTCATTCTCGACTTCTCCTGCGCCGTATTGTCCGGCCTGCTCGAACTCGGTTTCCCGATCGCGGTGAAGCTGTTCGTCGACCAGCTTTTGCCGAGCCAGCAATGGACGCTGATCCTCCTGTCCTCGGCCGGCCTTCTGCTGGTCTATCTGCTCAACACCGGCCTGATGGCGACAGTTACCTATTGGGGTCACATGCTCGGCATCAACATCGAGACGGACATGCGGCGGATGGCCTTCGACCATCTGCAGAAGCTCTCCTTCTCGTTCTTCGACAACCAGAAGACCGGCCATTTGGTCGGACGCCTGACGAAGGACCTCGAGGAAATCGGCGAAGTCGCCCACCACGGGCCGGAGGACCTGTTCATAGCGATCATGACCTTCATCGGCGCTCTGTTGCTGATGCTGATGGTGCATTGGCAGCTGGCGCTGATCACGGCCGCCGTGGTGCCGATGACCGCCTGGGTCACCAGCCGTTATGGTGGGCGGATGACCCGAAACTTCCGCAGCCTCTATGGCCGTGTCGGCGACTTCAACGCCCGCATCGAGGAGAATGTCGGCGGCATGCGGGTGGTGCAGGCCTTCGCCAACGAAGCCCATGAGCGCAGCCTGTTCGAGACCGACAACCAGAACTATCGCCGCACCAAGCTCGAAGCCTATCGCATCATGGCCGCGAGCACGTCGCTCAGCTACATGAGCATGCGGCTGACGCAGCTGATCGTCATGATCACCGGCTGCTACTTCGTGCTGACGGGCGAACTGACGAATGGCGGCTTCGTCAGCTTCCTGCTGCTGGTCGGCGTGTTCTTCCGCCCGGTCGAGAAGATCAATTCGGTCATCGAGACCTACCCCAAGGGCATTGCCGGCTTCAAACGCTTCCTCGAACTCATGGAAACCGAACCCGATATCGAGGACCGGCCGGGTGCTGCCGACGTCTCCGGCCTCAAGGGCGACATCACCTATCGCGGCGTCTCGTTCGGCTATAGCGCCGAGAAGCCGATCATCCAGAACATCGACCTGACGATCCATGCCGGCGAGACGATCGCCTTCGTCGGCCCCTCGGGCGCCGGCAAGACGACGATCTGCTCGCTGCTGCCGCGCTTCTACGAGGTCAGCGAGGGTTCGATCACCGTCGACGGTATCGACATCCGTGACATCACGCTCTCGTCGCTGCGCGGCCAGATCGGCATCGTGCAGCAGGATGTCTTCCTCTTTGCCGGCAGCATCCGCGACAACATCGCCTATGGGCGGCTTGGCGCGAGTGAAGCGGACATCCTGGATGCCGCGCGGCGCGCCAAGCTCGACGGCATGATCCAGGCATTGCCGGACGGCATGGACACGGTGATCGGCGAGCGCGGCGTCAAGCTTTCCGGCGGGCAGAAGCAGAGGCTGGCGATTGCCCGCATGTTCCTGAAGAACCCGGCGATCCTCATCCTCGACGAGGCGACCTCAGCGCTCGACACCGAAACGGAAAGGGCGATCCAGCAGTCGCTGGCCGAACTTTCCAAGGGCAGGACGACGCTGATCATCGCGCATCGGCTGGCAACGATCCGCGATGCGGACCGCATCGTCGTCGTCGACGGCAGCGGCATTCGCGAACAGGGGCCGCATGAAACGCTGCTCGCCGCCAAGGGCGCCTATAGCCGCCTCTATCACGCCCAGGCAGGCGCCGGCTGACAAAGCCGCGGAGCTGCAGGCATTGCATGCGGAAGGAGGGGGCGATACGAACGGAACACAACGTCCCCTACCCTCCGTCCCATAGACCTTCAGCGCCATGAACACTCCTGATCTTTCCGTCCTTGAACGTACCCTCGCAGCCTTGCCGCAGCACTACCCCGGACCGGGCGGCGTCGCCGGTGTGGTCAGAGATGGCAAGGTCCTCTTTCGCCACGCCTGGGGCTATGCCGGCCTGACGGCCCGCAAGCCGATGACGATGGCGACGCGGATACCGATCTGCTCGATCACCAAGCATCTGACCTGCGCCGTTCTGCTGGATACGGTCGGCGATCCCGAGAAGCTCGATCGGGCGCTCGACGTCTATCTCCCCTTGCTCGAAGGCAAGCGCCCGACCGCTGCCCATCTCTGTCACAACCAGTCCGGACTTCGCGACTACTGGGCATTGACGGTGCTGCAGGGCGCCAGCCACGACGGCGTCTTCCGCCGCGAGGATGCACGCCCGCTGCTCTCCAAGGCGCGCTCGACACACTTCGAGCCCGGCACCCGCTATTCCTATTCCAATGGCAATTTCCGCATTCTCGCCGATCTCATCGAGGAGCATACCGGCCGCTCGATGGCGGAACTCTATCAGCGCTCCGTCTTTGGCCCCGCGGCCATGCAGACCGCCGCCCTGACACCGGATACGAGCCTGCCGCCGGACGGCGTCGTCGGTTACGAGGGCAACGAGACAACAGGCTATTTCGAGGCGCTGAACCGCATCTACTGGGCCGGTGACGCCGGTGTTTCCGCCTCGCTCGACGATATGCTTGCCTGGGAGTGTTTTATCGACAGGACGCGTGACGATGCGGACGGGCTCTACCGGCGCCTTTCTGCACCGCAGACCTATGCCGATGGCCGCCCGGCACCCTACGGCTTCGGCCTCGCACACGAGACGATCGGCGATGCCGTCATCAGCGGCCATGGCGGTGCGCTTCGCGGTTTTCGCTGCCGCAGGCTCTACGCGCCGGCCGAGCGCCTCTCTGTCGTGGTGATGTTCAATCACGAAGGCGATGCCCATGCGGCGGCGGTCGCGCTGATGAAGATCGCCCTCGGCCACGAGGATACCGAGACCACATCCGGAAGCTGGGACGCCAAGGGCACCGGCAACTATCTGGATGCCGAAACGGGCCTCGCCCTTGTCACCAGGCCCAGCGGATCGTCCCGCGTCGAACTGCAGTTTGCTACCTCTCCCGAGTCGCTTTCCGTCAGCGCCGACGGCAGCGCCGGTTCGGCCGCAGTGACCCTGACAGCACAAGGCGCCTCGCTTCGCATGGAGCGGCCTCGCGAAAATCTGACGGTGAGCGCTGACCGCGTTTCCGGCACGGCACTTCCCGATATCGCCGGTCGCTATCACTCAGTTGAACTCGACGCCCATCTCGACATCGCTTCCACCAATGGTGTCTTCTACGGTGGCTTCGACGGTTCGCTCGGGACCGGCGCGATGCACGCCATGCGACCGCTGGCCGAAGACGTCTGGCTTCTTCGCTGCAAGCGCTCGATGGATGCACCGGCACCGGGAGACTGGACCGTGCTTGTCCGACGCGACCAGCAAGGCAACGTGGCCGGCCTCACCATCGGCTGCTGGCTCGCCCGACGGATCGACTACACGAAGATCGGCTGACGCCGCGGTCGAAGCGACCGGATATTTTAAGCAGGGGTACGGCAGCGGGCCGCACACGACCAGGAACCGGAAGATCACAGCGTGAAGCAGAAGCGACCGACAGCCGCTCGAGAAACCGGACGCCACGCCGGGGCCGATTCCGGCAAGCGCGTGACGGTTGCCCGCGCACTTTCCAAGCTCGGCTATTGTTCGCGCACGCAGGCCGAAAAGCTCGTGCTCGAAGGGCGCGTCAGCGTCGGCGGACGCAAGATCACGGACCTTTCACACTGGGTCGCCGTCGACAAGGATCGCATCACGGTCGACGGCAAGCCGGTGCTTGCCGAAGAGAAGATCTATCTGATGCTGAACAAACCGCGTGGACTGGTCACGACCCGCCACGACCCGGAAGGCCGGCCGACCGTGTTCGATTGCCTGAGGGATATAGACACCTCTTTCCTGTCCCCGGTCGGTCGCCTCGACAAGGCGAGCGAAGGACTTCTGCTCTTCACCAACGACACGGTACTCGCCCAGCGCCTGCTTGATCCTGAAACCCATCTCGGCAAGGTCTACCACGTGCAGGTCGCCGGGCAGATCGGTGACGACCAACTCAAGCAGATGGTTGCCGGCATCGAGGAAGGCGGCGAAACCTTGCACGCAGCGCGGGCCGTCCACCTCAGGGGCGGCGACAAGAACACGTGGATCGAAGTCGAGCTGGAAGAGGGGCGCAACCGCCAGATCCGCCGCATGCTCGATGCGCTCGGCTTCGAGGTGTTGCGCCTGCTGCGGGTTTCAATCGGGACGATCGCTCTTGGCGATTTGCCGAAGGGGACGAGCCGCAGCCTGGCCCCTGAGGAAATCGCCTATCTGAGGCGACGCACGGGTCTTTGACGGCAGACGACGGATCTCAGTTTCCAAAACGGGCCCTTGCCACACGCATTATCTCCCCAAAACGCGGCAGTGAACGCAGGCTGTCCAGATCGTTGTCGTTTTCCATCCATACCAACAATTCGGGGCTCATCTTCGGCGTGATACGCTCAAGCGCGTCCAGGGCCGCTTCGGCGTCACCACTGATCGCCCAGGCACAAACCAGATTTGCCTGCAGCTGGATATTGTCGGGCTCAAGCAGACTGGCGCGCGATGCCCATTCGTTGGCCCTCTCGCGATCGCCAAGGAGGGCGAGGATGCCGGCGCCATGCCCGATCGCACCGCTGTGATCCGGCTCAGCAGCGACGATGCGCTCGATCCGGGCCAAGGCACGGCGACAGGCCTCAAGTGCCGCCTGCGCGTCGCCCTTGCCCTGGTAACATTGGATAGCCATGGCGGCGGCGTTGTAGTCCGTGGGGGCCAGCGCCGCGGCCCGCTCAAAGTGGCGTATGGCGTCGTCATAGCGACGCTGCATGATGAAGGTTCGACCGGCAGCGAGATTGGTGGCGTAGTCGTCAGGCTCGAGCTGCAGGGCAATAGCACATTGCCCCTCCGCCTCCTCGAACTGTCCTCGATATAGAAATAGCATTGCCTTTGCGGCATGGGCGCTGGCGAGACCGGAATCGAGTTCGAGGGCGCGGTCGATTTCCAGCTCGCCTGTTTCCGCACCTCCAACGCTGCGCCGCAGCCGGTTGAGCGTTTCGCCAAGAAGGGCCCAAGCCCGTGCATTGCCGGGCTCCAGCTCGGTCACGCGACGGCAGAGCCGGATGATCAGCGGCAGATGTCGCTCGGACCCGGTGATGTTGTATTCGCGTGCCAGGAGAAACAGCTTGTAGGCTTCCGGATCGGTCGGCGCTTTGCGCTCCAATGCCTGGCGCTCCGCAGGTAGGAGCTGAAGCCGGAGCGCCTCGACGACGGCACTTGCCAGGTCTGACTGCAGCCGCAACACGTCCTTGATCTCTCGGTCGAAGCGCTCGGCCCAGACGGTCGCCTCGTTTGCGCCATCGATCAACTGCGCCGCCAGTCGCATTCGGTCACCGGCCTTGCGCACGCTGCCTTCGAGGATGTAGGCGACGTTCAGTTGTTGTGCGACGACCCGCGCGCTCTGTGCTTTCATCCCGAAGGAGGTCGCCCGCGAGATGACCGAGAGCGACGAGAGTTTGCTGAGGTCGATGATGATGTCCTCGGTAACGCCGGCACTGAAATAGTCCTGCTCCGGATCACCGCTCATATTGGTGAAGGGCAGGACACAGATGCCGATCCGTTCGCGCTTGCCACCGGTCTCTTGCGGCCCGCCAGGGTGGATGGCGAAGGCGCGGACGGCGCGCTCGATGTTCTTGAGCGACATCGGCCCGAGGTCTTCCAGGGCAAGGCTCAGCTTTCCGGCGACGTGCTCGCGGACAGCTTCGGAGAGGATGATCCCACCGGGCTCGGCGAGAGCTTGCAGCCGTGCGGCGATGTTGACCCCTTCCCCATAGAGATCACCATCTTCGGCGATCACATCACCCAGGTTGAGCCCCATGCGAAAGCGGAGTGAAGGGTCGGTTGCCGCGGCCACGCTCTGAAGCGCCATTGCGCATAGGGTCGCATCGACCGCACTCGCAAACTCGATCAGGGCGCCGTCACCCATCAGCTTGACGATCCGGCCATGGTGCCGCACCAGCGTCGGATCGAATGCCGCAAAGGCCGCCTTGACGCGGGCAAGCGTACCGGCCTCGTCGCGTCCCATCAGCTTGCTATAGCCGGCGATATCGATACAGAGAACAGCGGCCAGTTTGCGCATCCAACCATTCCCATGGGCGAGCGCTCACTGTGAAGCTTTAGCCTCCCCGAGGTCAGTCCAACACACCCAGGCATAAGAAACAAGCGAAGACACCTGATCGCCCCTGAACTCAAGGGCGCGGTACCACGCCGCCCTTGATGGGTGGAAATCCACCCACACGATTGGCCGCATGTTTCCAAATCCACCCAAATCAGCGCCCGCGCCCGACAAATACGCGCCGTCACCCCGCTAAGCCGTTGTCTGCTCTACGATTGCGTTTGCAAATGGGGGCACCCAGAACCGGCGCGGGAGGAAACCTTGCCGGCTGGCCGATATTTCATCCGGGAGGAAGAGATGAAAACCTTGAATGCCCTGCTCGGCGCTGTTGCCGCCCTGTCGCTTTTCGCCGTTTCCGCCAATGCACAAACCTATCCCGAACGCTCGATCACCATGGTCGTGCCGTTCTCGGCCGGTGGCCCTACCGATACCGTCGCGCGTCTTGTGGCTGAATCCATGTCCAAGGATCTCGGTCAGCAGATCATCGTCGAGAACGTCGGCGGCGCCGGCGGGACGCTTGGCGCCGGCCGCGTCGCCCAGGCCGATCCGGATGGCTACACCGTGCTTCTGCATCATATCGGCATGGCGACCAGCGCCACGCTCTACCGCAAGCTCGCCTATGATACGCTGAACTCCTTCGAATATGTCGGCCTCGTTACCGAAGTGCCGATGACCATCGTCGCCCGCAAGGATCTGGAGCCGGCCGACCTCAAGGGTCTCGTCGAGTACGTCAAGGCGAACAAGGACACCGTCACCGTCGCCAATGCCGGTATCGGCGCCGCCTCGCATCTCTGCGGCATGATGTTCATGAGCGCCATCGAGACACCGCTGACGACCGTGCCTTATAAGGGCACCGGCCCGGCCATGACCGATCTTCTCGGCGGCCAGGTCGACATCATGTGCGACCAGACCACCAACACCACGAAGCAGATCCAGGGCGGCACGATCAAGGCCTATGCGGTCACCTCACCGGAACGCCTCAAGGTCTTCCCCGATCTGCCGACGACCGCCGAAGGCGGCCTACCGAACCTTCAGGTCGGCATCTGGCACGGTATCTACGCCCCGAAGGGCACGCCCGCCGAAGTGACCGAACGCCTGTCGAAATCGCTGCAGGTCGCGCTCAAGGATCCGAACGTCGTCGCCCGCTTCGGCGAACTCGGCACCGAACCCTCCTCCGACGCCGATGCGACCCCGGCCGCGCTGAAGGCAAAGCTTGAGAGCGAAATCGCCCGCTGGAAGCCGGTGATCGAAGCAGCCGGCCAGTACGCCGACTGATCCATGGCTCGTCGCGCCGCGTCCCGGTTCACCCCGGAGCGCGGCGCCTCTGGCATTGGGGAAGCTGCGACGGTGCCCGGAGAGGGGTCAAATGCCGTCAACCGCTGTTGACAGCTGTCAACGTGCGCCGCCCAATGCGCGAACCCGGCGTGACGCCGGCAATGCCAATGCGGGAGGCGGTCAGGAAAGCCTCGGCCGGCTGCCCCGCCCAGAACATATGGGGACACGATGAAATCACTCTCCTTCGACACCACCAATGCGCTCTGCGGCGGGATATTGACAGCGGTCGGGCTGTTCTTCACCTGGCAGGCCTTCAATCTCGAGCTTGGCACCGCCTTTCGCATGGGCCCCGGCTACTTCCCGCTGGTGCTCGCGATCATCCTGACGCTGCTCGGCATCGTGATCCTCGTGCAGTCCACCCGCGTCCAAGGCGAGCCCATCGGCCCGATCGCGCTGCGCGGCATGGCCTTCATCCTGCCGGCGCCCATCTTCTTCGGCCTGACAGTCCGTGGCCTCGGCTTCGTGCCGGCGCTGTTCTTCACCGCGCTGATCGCCTGCTTCGCATCGGGCCGGATGAAACCGCTCATGGCGCTGGCGCTTTCACTGGCGCTGACCGCCTTCTCGGTCGCGGTGTTCAGCTATGGCCTCGGCCTGCCCTTCCAGCGCTTCGGCCCCTGGGTCCAGTTTTAGGAGACGCGCGATGGAACTCTTCAGCAATCTTGCGCTCGGTTTCGCAACCGCGGCCTCCCCTGCCAATCTGCTCTTCTGCCTGATCGGCGTTTTGCTCGGCACCTTGATCGGCGTGCTTCCGGGCATTGGCGCCACGGCGACCATCGCCATGCTGCTGCCGATCACCTTCCAGCTCGAACCGGTCTCGTCGCTGATCATGCTCGCCGGCATCTACTACGGCGCCCAATATGGCGGCTCTACCACCGCCATCCTGATCAACATGCCAGGCGAATCCTCCTCGGCGGTTACCGCGATCGACGGCTACCAGATGGCCCGCAAAGGCCGTGCTGGTGCGGCACTCGCCATTGCAGCGCTCGGCTCATTCTTCGCCGGCACCGTCTCGACGTTCCTCGTCGCAGTCTTCGCGCCGCCATTGACCGAGATCGCTCTGAAATTCGGCGCGGCCGAATATTTCTCGCTGATGATCGTCGGCCTCGTCTCATCGATCGCGCTCGCCCATGGATCGATCACCAAGGCTCTGGCCATGGTGGCGCTGGGCCTGCTGCTTGGTTTGGTCGGCACCGACATCTATTCCGGCACGCCGCGTTTCACGCTCGGCATCCGGGAGTATGCTGACGGGCTGAACTTCGTCGCGCTCGCCGTCGGTGTCTTCGGCATCGCCGAAATCCTGCGCAACCTCGAAAGCGAACGCACCCGCGAAGTGCTGATGGCCAAGGTCACGGACCTGATGCCGACGCGGGATGACTTCAAGCGCATGTTCGGACCGGTCGTGCGCGGCACCATCATCGGCTCGGCCCTCGGCATTCTGCCCGGCGGCGGCGCGATCCTTGCTGCTTTCGCCTCCTATACGGTGGAAAAGCGCGTCTCGGACCGTCCTGAAGAGTTCGGCCATGGCGCCATCGCCGGCGTCGCCGGTCCGGAAAGCGCCAACAATGCCGGTGCGCAGACCTCGTTCATCCCGCTGCTCACCCTTGGCATTCCGGCCAACCCGGTCATGGCACTGATGATCGGAGCGATGATCATCCAGGGGATCGTGCCCGGTCCGAACGTGGCGTCCGAGCAACCCGCGCTCTTCTGGGGCATCATCGCCTCGATGTGGATCGGCAACCTGATGCTGGTGGTTCTCAACCTGCCGTTGATCGGGCTCTGGGTGAAACTGCTCAAGATCCCCTATTACGTGCTGTTCCCGATCATCATGGCGTTCTGCTCGATCGGCGTCTACAGCGTCAACTCGAACGTCTATGACCTCTATGCCGTCGCCTTCTTCGGCCTCGTCGGTTACCTGCTGTTGAAGCTGCGCTGCGAACCGGCGCCGCTGCTGCTCGGCTTCGTGCTCGGGCCGCTGCTTGAGGAGAACCTTCGCCGCGCCATGATCCTGTCGCGCGGCGATGCGACGACCTTCGTCACCCGACCGATCAGCGCGATCCTGCTTCTGATCGCGGCATTGGTGCTCATCGTCGTATTCCTGCCGAGCGTGAAGGCCAAGCGGCAGCAGGTCTTTGTCGAGGAGGATTGATCACTGCCAACCATTTTCTCGACAATAGTTATATAAATCAATACCTTAAGACGCCGCGCCTCCAACCGGACGCGCGGCGTTCCCTTGACTGCGGCATTCTGCCCCTGCGCGGTTTGCCACATTGAGCTTTGTCAAGCCGCTCGCCTATCTCTCACTCATCGAAGAAAGAGACGAGGACGAAGCCGAGCAATGACACGCCGCACGAAATCAAGATGGGACAAGACCCTGCGCACCCTGTGCGCCGTGGCTCTTTTCCTGCTGGGTTTCGCCCATCTCGGCCTTGCCTTCGCTGCCCCAATCTCGCCAGCCGATTACGCGCTCTACGCGCTTCCCGACGGATCACTGCCGGATTTCTGTCAAACCGGCATTGACGCCGACGGGAAGGAAAAGCCGGCGCAGAAACATGTCTGCAGTGCCTGCCGGTTCTTCTGGGCGCTGCTAACGCCGCCGGATGACACCGTCGGCGAGCGCCTGCAAGGTAGCCTTGCGCCCACGGCTGCGGTGACCGCCGTACAGCCGCCAACACAGGTCCATTCGCCGAACTCCAGTCCGCGCGGACCGCCCCAAACCATCATCTGGCTTTGAAACCGCGTTGACAGCTGTCAACGCCCTCCTTCGATGTCGGATGGCAGCGAGGCGTCGTGCCTCCTTGTATCCGCAATGCGGACATATCCCATGCCCGAAACCCAATCCACAGTCGCGCCCTCCGCGGCCCCTCCCCTTGCGTCCTTGGGCAGACCGCCGCGTCTTCCCGCCCGCAGCCGTGTGGTCGGTGAAAACTTCACACTGCTTTTTGAAGGTGGCCGCAACCGCTCGCTCTTTCGCTTGCTCGACGGTTGTATCGTCCTCTCTCAACTGCTTGACGACGGCCGCAGGCAAATCACCGATGTGCTCGGTCCCGGCCGGCTTTTCGGTTTCACAATCGATGGACGCAACATCGCCACGGCGGAAACCTTGAGCATCGCGCGTATCGAATCCCTGGGCGATGCCGAACTTCACGCAACCAATCCGGCTGTTGCCAGCGAGTTGAAGACGACGCTGCATCGGCTGCAGACGCATGCCACCCTGCTTGGTCGCAAGACCGCGAGCGAGAAGGTGGCAAGTGCCTTGGTCGAGCTGTCGCGTCTGTTCAATCGCAGCGGCGTCCCTGCCCGACTGAGCTTCCACCTGCATCTCACCCGGGCAGATCTTGCCGACTGGCTCGGCCTTACCGTCGAGACCGTCAGCCGCTGTCTCAATCGCTTCAAGCGCGAAGGCCTGATCGATTTCAACCATCCGAAGACCATGCGCGTGCTCGATCCCGAACGCCTCGAAGCCGCAGCGGGTCTCACCCGCCAGCGGGCGGCCCGCAGCGCGCATCCCCAGAACTGAAGATCTCCGAACAGTCCATCCCCACCCGGACTGCCCCAGAAAAGGAAGAACAATGATTGCCAGACTTGTCTACAACGTGCCGGTGTTCGGCTGGATGCTGAGGGAAGCCGTGCAGGGATCGCAGACGGCAAAAGTCCTGTTTGTGATCAACTGCGCATTGATCTGGCTGCTCGCGATCGTCGCCTTCGGCTACCCGGCGATCATCATCCCGGCGTTGGTTCTTGTGCCAGTCGTTTTCGTGCTCCTGATCCTGATCACCATGGGCTAATGGCTAAAGCCTGTCGCGCAGAAGTGCGCGGCGGTTTACGACAACGACATGCGAAATACCAAAAGCTTAAAGCGCAAGGAGCTAATCTGAACGATCGCGACGCGCTCTAGGTCCTCCCTTGGGCGCCCAGCGCATGGGCTAAAGCACACCCCAGCCGCGGTAGCGTCCGCGGCCGGTCATTTCGCGGATGCCAAGTTCCCGCACGAGGTTCAACGCACCACGCGGCGTCACGCCGACATGCTGCGCGACGAGCGTGGCTGAAACGATCGGTCGCGACAGCACCAACTCGATCAGCGCCGGCAGGCTGCTGTTGGAGCGCCGATCGCGGATGCGCAGCTCCATCTGGGTCTTGGCCAGCGATAGGCGGTCGAGTTCCTTGAGACCCAGATCCGCGGTCACCGTCATCGCTTCCAAGAAGGCGCTCCATCGTGTCACTGGATCTTGCGAGCGCCGTCGTTCGTGACGGACGACCTTTTGTCCGGCGTTGAAGGAGAGGAGATGCGAGGTAACCTTGCCGCGTGATCTCAGATAGGCGCCAACGAGCAGTGAACCCATCCAGTGTTGGCGGCGCAGCGGCTCGATCCGCTCCCAGGCATCGAAGAGCAGCGCGGCGCCAAGGCTGGCCGGCAACTGATCCGCTGTCGCGACCACCTGGCGCCATTCGTCGATACGTGCGTCTTCGTCCCATTCCTCGTCAAAGAGCAGGCCCAGCTGTCCCATGGGCTCCTGTGCGGTCACACGTGCCGCGCGCTCAGCGACTTCGAGCGTATCCTTGTCGTGCGCTTCCAGCAGCTGCTGTGACCGAGCGATCGCCGCATCGATGGCCGCGAACTCGGCAGCCATCGGATTGCCGTCCTCCTCGTCGTCCGCCTCAAGATGACGGTCATTGCCAGTGGCACTCGATTGCAGCTCCAGCCCGGCCTCCGCAGGCATACCGCCGGCATTCGCCGGTGCAAGCTGTTCGCCTCGAAGGGCAGCGAGACCCTGAGGCGAAAACGCCCATGCGGGTTCGGCCAGCCAGATGCGCCGCCGCGCGCGTATAACCGAATGGGCAATCGTCAATTCATGCGTCGGGGCACGGGCATCCATATGGGCATCATGCAACACGAGATCCTCGACATGGACGAGTTCACCGGCAACCCATAGGGCAGCCGCAGCGTCGAAGAAGTGGCCACGCTCGCGGAAGCCGTCTTCGACCGCATGGCGGTTTGTTCGCTCGTCCAGTCGCGCCAAACCATCTTCTGCCGAAATCAGCAGTGGAAGCAGTGTCGGATGATAGGGATCGGGGATCTGGTATCGCATTTCAAACTAAGGGTGCCAGTGTCGAAATGGAACGTAACACGATATTCATTTCCGTCACAGATGCGCGGTATCGCAAGGCAATTTGAAAGAGCGCACCGGCGTTGCGCCGGTATGGCGTAGCCTCCGCGATGGACTTGCTCAATCGTTCGCCGATTGGAGCCTTGTACGACAAGGCCTCGAACTCTGGTGGCAATTGCCGTCGGCTTGCATTGGGCTAAGCGCATCGACTGTTGACAGCTGTCAACGCGCCACGAAGCGATGAGCCGGAAACTCCATCTGGAGAAATCCGCGGAACACTTCAACTGGTTCTCTCGGGAATGACCAAACGATCATCCAGTTCTCCGGGGCAGGGCGGGGCCAGAGGTTCGCCGGGTTGGCTATCGCTTCCATGATCGTCTGCGCTGCCCGCTCCGGCGTTCCGTGATTTGAAATCATCCGCCCGAGCTTATGCAGGTTTCGCTCGACGCCTCGTACGTGCGCCCGACAGCATGCCCCATCCGTTTGCGTCCGACACGGTTCGCTTCCCGATCAATGACACGATCGATTGGCGTCCAAAGCGTGAAGACAAAGTCCGGCGTTTCACGAGGTAGCGCGCTGCAAAACAGATCCAACTTCTCGGCGTCGTCAAAGACATAATCGAAGCAGACCCTGATGGCACCCATGGCCAGACAGGCAGCGGCGAGTGCAGCGCCAGCCCGGTATGTCGAACCGAGTCCTAGGGAAGTTCGAACATCTTCCGGGGCGAAATGGCGCAAAGCGTCGCCGGCGATGTTGATCGTACCGGGATGGCTCCGCGCCAGAACCAGACTTACCGTAGTCTTGCCGACGCCGCTAGGCCCGTTAGGCCAAGGCCCTCGGCCGATTCGTGCCCCAACATCGTTGCCGGAAGTGGAGTGCGGGACCACGCGCTGAACGCAGCATACCGTCTTGAGAGCGGGCGGCTATATCGCTCTTTTATCCACGGAGCTTGTTAAGCTGAATTTCTGGCAGTCCTCGTTCCCGTCCGCTTCGAATTGCTCTTGCCTCGCGCCCAGCCCGCTCCGTTGACAGCTGTCAACATGAGGGGCGCACGCCGAAGCTCAATGTCCCGGCGCCCTTCGACCCCCACTAACGTTCAAAACCTAACCAGTGGAGCCGTCTTTGCAGGCAGCTGTTTCCAATCGTAGAGAGCCATCGGCAAAACCCGCGCTAGCGGATCACCGGCCATTCCCAAAGCCGTCCGAGCGACGGAAGCAAAAGCCCCTTTTCTTTCCAAAAGGGACAAAAACAACAATGTTATCGAGGAGATGGCGGGAGACTCAAATTGAATCCTGAGCACTACAATATCCCAAAGATATCAACGAATCCCTGCGCCTCCAGTTTCCCGCATTTGGTTGCCTTATACAAGCTCGCATCGATCGGCGAGAGAAGTAACGGCTACATCAGAACATCGCACTCAGCTTCCATCAAATGGCCCGTCCTCCATTCATCCAACGACCGAAGCTTGGGCGCGTAGACGTGCCGATAACATTGCCGAGACAGCGAAGGATTGGCTCTTCGCTCGGCGCGTCAGGTCACGTAGATAGGCGCCGGCGGAATGAATGTGCTCAGCTCGCTCCAGAAGGCACGCCAGCACGGTCGCGGTCGTTTCTGGCCCGAGTGTGGCGCAGGCTTCGTTGTAGGCATCAGGGCTGATCCCAAGCATGTTTTTTACGACTGTGGCGGCTGTCAGGAGATCGCGCCAGTTGTCGATACGACCGGATGGGCCGTAGTCGCGGATTTGCGGGCAGGCCTTCAATACGAGTGGCAGCGGTGTAGCACGGATGAGGGGAGGGGTTGCCGGGGGATGCGAGCGACGTTCCGGCAGCAGCGATGTTTCGATATTTGCAGGTGGATCACTCGCATTTTGGCCAACCGGCAGCACATCCGTCGACGCTTTGCGCGAAAATTCCACCCCAAGTCTTTCATCAGCCGGTTCAGATTCAGAAAGATAATCGGATTCTGAATTCTGTATGTGCCGCTCATTTTGGCGTTCATTGGCAGCCGTATTTTGTGTTTTCAGTAGATTTTCCAGACGATTAGTCAGTTCGTCCTGCAGCAGGGCAAGAACAGGGAGGAGGCGCTCGATTTCGGCGATGGAGGGCTTGCGCGAGAGGGACATAGAGACGGCCTGGCAGCGCGCTTCGGCCTCTTCAGCGTAGGCGATATCAGATGGGCGCAACAGATCGATCAACTTTGCAACGTCACGGCGGCAGAGGCTCATGCGTTCACGCATCATCTGAAGGTAACGCCGGTCAGCTTCCAGACGAGCAGCCTCAGCTTCGAACTCGGCCGCGCGAGAAAGCAACGGCGCAAGGTCGAACCCGAATGCCTGGCCAATCGCTCCCTTGCGGTCACGGCGAGCGTAACGCTTACCGTTGGGGCTATCGCGCCGGAGAATGAGGCCAGCCTCGACCAGGGTGGCGAGATGCCGCCGGAGCGTCGTCTCGGCCATGCCGTGTGTTCTCAGGGAAAGCTGAGCGTTGGAGGGAAACACGACGAGACCGTCGGCTGCCTCGAGTTCCGTCTTCGGGTAGAACGACAGCAATGCGTTCAAGACGGCAAGAGAGCGATCGGAAACGCCAAGGTTCGACTTGGCGGCGCAGACCGTTCGAAACAATTTCCATTTATCGACCTTGCCTTCGTCGACGGCCGAAGCGCTGGAAAGTTGGTGCGCCAACATCCCAAGCGACATCGCCCGCCGCCCGAAGGGCGTCGTCACAATCCCACAATCCACTTGTCTTCACCTTTTTCAAGGCAAAAGAAATTCGTTCGCCGAAACGACGTTGAAAACTCTTGACACCGATTCGCGGAAATGGGATTCTCTAGTTGCTACACGAGAGAAGGGTTTCCGCAGCGCTAGTCGTTCGGAAGCCTTTTTCTTTTGCTCTGTTTAGTCTCCTGTTTCCTCTTGGTATTCGAGGTACAGAGATTTGAGCCTCTGCCTCACGAAATCTGCAAAGCCCGGGGCCTTCTTCCTGCTGAAGGACAGCGTCGTTTCGCCATCCGTTTCACGGATCCGGACCGGGGTTGTATCGTCGGGCGCCACCCACGAGATGGCTCTGGCGCGCGCCTTGGAGGCGCTCAGGAAGGCGTAAAGCGTATCAAAACGCTGATCGCTCCCGGCAGCCTGAAATTGTTTGTCTTTGACAAAGACGTCTGCAGCTTCGGCTCTTCCGTCCTGGTCCAGAAGATCGGCGAGTTCGAACCAACGACGCCGACCAATCGTCGGCGCCGGCCCAATCGCCTCGATCAGGGCGGTCGGTAGCCGACGAACGACGGAAATCATCTTCGAAAGTGCCGCCTTGTCGACGCCAAGCGAGGACATGATGATCTCGCGGGAGAAGCCACGATCCTCAAGGCGAGTGGCGAAGAGTGATCGCTCTATGAACGACAGATCCGTGCGAGTGTTGTTCTCCTGCCCCTGAGAGACGACCAACTGTTCGTCGCTGAGATCGCGGACAACCGCGCGGACCTTGCTGCCAAGCTCGCGTGCAGCTGCCAATCGGCGATGACCGTAGGCAACCTGGTAGCGCCCTTCGGCATCCGGATGCGGACGCACGAGGATCGGAACCTGTTGTCCGTGCTCGCGAATCTGTTCTGCAAGAGCGGATTGTGCATCTGCTCCGATCTCGAGACGATCGACGACGAAAGAGGCGTCGATGAGCGCAGGGTCGAGATCGACGATCGTCAGTCCTTCGGCAAGCTGGCGCTCCAATTCCTGGGCGCGCTCAACTTTCTGGGTGATGTTCGACAGGGACCGAGTAATGCCGCCGACGGCGCTTACTTGCCGCGTTCCGACACTCAGGCCGGCGATCGGCCGGGCTGTTGCGAGGCGTTCCAGAGCCGTTTCAGCGTCGTTTCCGGCCGTGTCGTCCGTAATTCCAATCAGGTTCTTACGGGCCATGGATTACTTCCTCCCCCAAACCTGACGGATCAGTTCTTCGATCTCGCCATTGACCTGGTTCAGCGAATCCATGGCGCGGTCGTATGTGCCGCGGACGAATTGCGAGCGTTCGACTTCGTAGAGTGTCTGCTTCGTCACGCCGGCATCGGAGATAGCCGTCGACTTCACCATCGCGTTCTGCAGCATGCGGTTGCCGAAAATGGCGCGCATAAAGCCGGTCATCTGGCTCTGCGGACCGTCATTCGGCTCGAAACGCGTGCCGAGATAGCGCATCCAGTCGTAACTTGTGCGACCTCCGGCCTTCTCGACGACACTCATCAGCTCACTCGTCATCGACAGGAACTGCGACATCGACATGACGTCGAGCATCTGCGGATGCACGGTGATGAGAACGGACGTCGCGGCACAGAGCGCCGACATGGTCAGGAAGCCGAGTTGCGGCGGGCAGTCGATGACGACGATATCGTAGAAACTCTCGATTTCCGCCAATACGTCGCCGATGCGCGCGAAGAAGAGGGTTTCGGCAGCGCCACCTACCATCATTGCCTTCGGCGTCTCATGCTCGAACTCCATGAGCTCGAGATTGCCGGGAATGAGGTGAAGGTTGGCCGTATAGGTCGAACGGACGATGTCCGCGATCGGTCTCGGCTCGTCGTAGCGGATCGCGCCGTAAAGCGTTTCGCCCTCACCAACGTCCAATTCCGGCTGGTGGCCGAAGAGGGCGGAAAGCGAAGCCTGCGGATCAAGGTCGATCGCGAGCGTCCGGTAGCCGCGGAGGGCCAGATATTGGGCAAGGTGGGCGGATGTCGTCGTCTTCGCCGATCCACCCTTGAAATTCATGACCGATATGACTTGAAGCTTCTCGTCGCCGCGGCGATGCGGGACGTATTTCCCGGATTTTCCGCCTTCGTCGAGAACGCGGCGGATGCGCTCGATGTCCTCAATGGCGTACATGCGCCGACCGTTTGACAAGGGCGCCGGGCCGTGGCCCTCTGAGGCCACCTGTCTCAGATAGCCTTCGCCGATTCCGATAAAGGCGGCGGCTTCGGCAGGGCTGAAGAGGCGCATTGCCTTTTGGGCTTGCGGAGGGAAGATCTTCTTTTGATGCTGCTGCAGCTGATGCGCCAGTTCCAAAGCATCGGCAGCCAGAAGCGTCGGCAGATGCTCCTGTTCGTCGTGACCTTGAATTTTCTGTTGCAACATTGGGTTCCCCGAAAACTGCGCAAAAATCGTCATATCGGAACAATATGCGCAGATGCACTATGCTCCGATTCGGTTCGGTTTTACAAATGCATAGCGATCTATACCCAAGGCCGTGATTTGGCGGCGAATGAACCCGGGATCGCTGCTGGTTGTCCGCGGACAACTGAGACTTCGTGGTGAAGTTGCCACGGCTTGGCGGGCCACTTCCCGGCCGAGAGGAGAAGCTCTAAAAGAGTATAGAATTTATAGACTATTGACAGATGAGCGGATTGTGTCACGATTGTGTCTATCAGAGACGTGACGCGAGAAGGTTCGCTATGTTCTATCTTGGTGGAATGACCCTCGGTTATCTGGCGCCGCCGCCACCAAAGGCGACACGGCAATCGCGCGTGGAGGTCGGGACAGCTCCGGTTGAGAAGTCGGACTGCGAAGAGTCTGACCGCAATCAGGAATGGGCGCGTGCATTCCTGACGCCCTGGCATCTTCTCTATTGATCAGCGGGCGGCAGCGGGGCCTTCGCCGCTGCAGCTGTTGACACCTGTCAACATTCGTCTGTTCCGGCCTCCGCCGCCATGGTGGAAAAGCGCGAAACAGCGAGAGAAGGGCTGTTTCACCGCCGGGAAATGATTAAGTTCGGTGTCATGGACACCAAGCAAGACCGAACCGTTTCGAACGATCAGCCCGACGATAATAGCCAAGGACAGCCCTTGTCGTTGCATCAGCGTATCCTCGGGGATGTGGAAGGACGCATCCTCTCCGGGGAGTGGCCGCCGGGTCACCGCATTCCATTCGAACACGAGCTGACCGAACAGTATGACTGCTCGCGGATGACCGTGAACAAGGCGTTGACCGAATTGGTCAAGCGCGGATTGATCGAGCGGCGCCGCAAGTCGGGCAGCTACGTCACCTTTCCGCAGGTGCAGTCGGCGGTCATGGAAATCCACGACGTAAAGCTCGAAGTCCAATCGCTGGGGCTCGACTATAGTTTTCAATTGGACGAGCGAAAGGTTCGCAAGGTGGAGAGCCGGGACGTCGAACGCCTGGATCTTCCGACATCGGCGAGGCTGCTGGATGTAACGTGCCGGCATTTTGCCGGTGGGCGTCCCTTTTGTTTCGAAGAACGCCTCATCAGCCTAGCGGCGGTGCCCGAGGCGGAGGCGGAATTGTTTGAGGCCGCGGCACCCGGTTCGTGGCTGCTTGGCAAGGTGCCGTGGAGTACGGCCGAACACCGCATTCGCGCCGTCGCGGCGAACAAACAGGCGGCGCAGGCGCTCGATATTTCGACCGGCACCGCCTGCCTGGTCATCGAACGCCGCACCTGGAGCGGTCGTGCGCCGGTCACGCATGTACGGCTGACCTATCCCGGCGATCGCCACGAACTCGTCGCTCAGTTCGCGCCGAGTCCGATCGGATAGCCGGCTAACACTCCGCTACCGGCTGGCGACATGCCAGTTGTCCGCGGACAACTGGCTATTCTCCAACCACGCGCAAGACAGGGGCCGGGCCGTTACCGGAAAAGGCGAAGACCTCGATCGGCTCGCCAATGCCCCTGACGGGATAGGAGCCGAGATGCTCCATGCTGGATGCGCAACCGGCCAGTTTGACGAAGGCCCGCGACAGAAGCACCGGCCGCTTCGTTTCCTTGGTCAGGCTCTCCAATCGCGAAGCGATGTTGACCGCAGGGCCGATCACCGTAAAGTCCAGCCGACGGCGCGAACCGATATTGCCGTACATCACGTCGCCTACATGGACGCCGATCCCGTAACCGAGGGGCTCACGGCCTTTTTGGGCGTTGTCCTTGTTGAGGATAGCGATCGCCGCTTCCGCCTCACGGATCGCTTGTAGCAGGTTTTCGGCAGCATTCGCATTGCTGAGCGGGAAGATCGCCAGTAGCCCATCACCCATGAACTTGAGGATCTCGCCGCCGTACCGCTCGATCGGCTCCGACATGGCGTCGAAATAGCCGTTGAGCAGATCGATCACGTCGTCGCGCGGCCACAGGTCGGAGAGTTTCGTGAAGTCGCGCAGGTCGCAGATCAAAATGGCGGCACCAACGGTAACGCCACTGCCGCGCGTCGTGGCGCCGGCGAGGATCTGTTCACTGGCATGCGGGCCGACATAGGTTTCGAGCAACGTGCGCACGAACCGGTTTTTCAGCCGGATTTCGCTGACGAGGGCCAAGGCGGGTAGAAGATCCGAGAGAAGGCCGACGTGCTCATCCTCGAACCCGCCCTCTCGGTCGGTGGTGAAGGTCACGACATGGCGTTTGCCCAGCGTGTGTTCGAGCGGCCACGCAATGTACTCGGTCAGGCCCTCGGCCTTCAGGTCGGCATAAAGCGAGTTTTGAGACTGCTCTTCCGTCAGGGCTTCCAGGTTCGTGCGAACCTCGGTGCCGCCGTTGTTGATCACATAGAGCGGGCTATTGAGGTAGAGCGCGGTGTTTTGGGTCCCATAGTCATAGAGATCGATTTCGGCCTCGGCCAAGCCCTTGCGCCACAGAATGCGAGCACCCAGCCACTGCGGATGGTTGATCCGGAAATGCAACGTTGCGCGCGCAACCGGGACACCGACCGCCTGTAGCCTTTCGCACATGTCAACGAGGATATTGTCGATAAACCGCTCGTTGCGGGTTTCGATGATCAGCCAGTCGAGCACGCTCCGGCGCCGAGCCGGCCAGCTTTCTCCTTCGATCGACGGGGAGGGGGGCTGCGAAGACATCTGCATTTGCAATTCTCCATGCTGGTAGAACGCTCAGCCGTTCCTCCGGCGAACGTTCGCGATGTATCGCTGCAAATGTGGAGCATCGGCGGCGCCTTGATAAGGGGGAAGCCGATAGCTTTTGAGAAAAGGGGATAGTTACGTCCGCATTCACGCCGATTGGTGCGCAAAGTGGCTCCCGTCGAGAAGCGGCAAGTGCAAGCGGACGCGGGCCCCCTGCCACGGGCCGGCAAGGATGTCGACACGGCCACCATGCAGACGGGCGATCTCCCGTGCCAGATTGAGCCCCAAACCGGCGCCGGTGGAACGTGGACGCAAGCGATAGAAAGGCTCGAATACGCGCTCGCGTTCCTCGACAGGAATTCCGGGGCCCTCGTCCTGGATTTCCAACCCGCCCGCGGCATTGACCTGCACGGTGATCGTGCCGGTGCCGCCGCCATGTTCGATGGCGTTGCGCAAGAGATTGGCGACAGCCTGCTCGATCTGGCGTGGCCGAGCGCTGACACGGGCCTCCGGCACCTCGGTTTCGAACGCCAGCTCGTAGCCTGCTTCGAACGCCAACGGCGCAAAGTCGGCGGCGATGTTTCTTGCGAGCGCAACAAGGTCTACCACTTCGAGTGCGCCGCCGGCATGCTCGAGCACCTGCCGGTCGAGGAGCTGTTGGGCGAGGTGAGACAGACGCTCGATATCCAGCCTCAGGCGGGCGCTTTCCGGGGCTTCCTGCAGAAGTTCGGCACGGGTTCTGAGGATCGCGATCGGGGTGCGCAATTCGTGCGCTGCGTCGGTGAGGAAGCGGTTGCGCTGGTCATATCCCTCGCCGAGCCGCGCCAGAGCCTTGTTGAAGGCCCGCACCAAGGGGGCGATCTCGGTCGGTACCTGTTCGGTTTCGAGCTGAACCGCGCGATTGTCGATATCGATGCGGCCGGCCTGGTCAGCGGTCGATATGAGGCTCGCCAAGGAACGCCGAACGACGGCCGGTGCCGTGACCAATGTGGTCACACCCATGACCAGAACGATCGGCAGCAGGAAGCAGAGGATGAGCAGCGCAATCATCGGTACGACCTCGGTCCAGGTCGTCGTGCCGTCGAGGTCGCGTGCCATGTCGACATTGATGCTGATCTGCACGTCCAGCGGGCCATCGTCGCGCCGCGAAGCAACGGTCGAGGTGATGATCTGAACGCGGCCGGCGTCGGTGTCGGCGTTGTGGAGGACCGCGTCCGGTAGCGTTCCGCCATCATCGAAGAGCAGCTTCGCGCCCTCCACACGTCGGAGCAGGTCGCCGCCGCTTTCGTCATAGGGAGGAGGAACGTTTCCCTGTCGGAGAACCTGACCGGCGTCGTCGCGGACGATGAACCAGAGATTGGGGTGGGCCTGGCGTAGCTCGCGCAGCTCTTCGGTCTCACGCACCATCAACGCGCCGCTCGCATCGCGCCCGACGGCGCGGTCGAGAACATCCACCGCCGCTTCATTGTCGACGAGGAGGCGCGGCTGGACGATGAACAATGCCACGAAAAGCAGGCCGATAAAGACAAACAGCGTTGCCGCCTGCAGCAGGATGAGGCGGCGCACGAGCACCCATTGCAGCGAGCGGGGCCGAGCCTTCGTCATGTCGTTGCGCGCAGGAGATAGCCGAGGTTGCGGATGGCCCTGATCTCGACGCCGGCACCGACATCATCGAGCTTCCGGCGCAGGCGTGAAAGATGCGAGTCGAGCGCATTGGATTCGATCTCGTCTTCCATGGCGTAGACCGATTCCTCCAATGTCGCCCTGAGCACGGTTCGGCCCGGTCGACGCATCAAGGCTTCGAGCGCAAGACGTTCTCTGCGCAGGAGATCGAGGGGCTTGTCGTCCACGGCCGCTTCGCGGTGATGGAAGTCGTAGATCAGGCGTCCGACCTTGGTCTGCTCGGCTTTCAATGAGACGGGGCGGCGGGCGAGCGCCCGCAGCCGGGCCATCAGTTCTTCGACGGCAAACGGCTTGGACAGATAGTCGTCGGCACCGGCATCGAGCCCGGTGACGCGGTCGTTGATCGACCCCAACGCCGTCAGCATCAATACGGGCGCGCCGACACCGAGGCCGCGCAGCTTCGGAATGAGGTCCAGGCCCTCGCCATCCGGCACACGGCGATCGAGCACGACGACGTCATAGGGCCAGAGCTCGGCGACGGCTTCGGCATCGGCCAGCGTCGCAACGTGATCGACGATCACCTGACGCCGCTCCAGCGCCGCCTTCAGGGCCGAGGCCATCTCCGGCTCGTCTTCCAGCAGCAGGATGCGCATGCCAGTTCTCCCGATTGCAGGTCTTCCTGAGCAGGTTACTCAATGAAAACATACACAAATTCAAATACTTACAACGAATTCCATCCGCCTCGCCAGTGAGGTTGACGCCATCACTCGCATTCCAGCTTCGGCTGGCGGAAATTGGTGATGTACCAGCGGCCCTGCTGCATGCGCGCGTAGAAGGTATAGAAGCATTCCTGCTCTTCGACGTAGCCCGGCGTCGAGTATTCCTCGTAGCGCATTCCTCGGCGCGTGTCCTTGATTTCACCACTCGATGTGCCGGAGACGACATTCGTCGAGATCTTGCGCCATTGATAGGCCCGTTCGTTCCAACTGAGATAAAGAATGTTCGTCGGCGGACCGTAGTCGATGATGACGGATTCGACCGGCTGGCCGATATAGGTTTTCATGGTGTCGGAAGCGCAGCCGGCGAGGAGCAGCGCGGTAGCGGCAAAACATGCGAGGGCGCGGCGCCCTTTGCTGAAGAACATGACGGATCCCGGTTTGTCCCGCATCGCCAGGCGTCCACCCGGACGCACAAAGCCTGCGGTCGTGCTTTGACCTGCCGCATGCCCGATTGTTATTTCGGGTCGAGGCGGCGACAACCCGCTGCTAAAGGGGCAAGATTACAGGGACATTGCGGGAGGGCGGCGTGTGGCCCGCAGACAGGCCAGCGTCAGATCGCGGAGATGTTTGACGCCTGCCGGAAAAGAGCCGTGAACTGGGTGGCTTCCTGACCGCGAGGCGGTGCAGCTCAGGCGGCCAGATTCGCTTCTTTCTTTGATGTGGCCGTATCGGCTGCGTAAACAAGGCCGGGCTCCACGATCCACTCGCCGGAGCGAAGCGACAACACGTCAAAGCCGCCACCCGCCAGCCGCGGAGCCACGCCGACGAAGCGATAGCAAAGGCCGCTGCCATCCCTTACCGCTTCCCGTATGGGCCTGCCGGCAAGGGAGCCGATCACGGCGCCCTCAAATGCGATATCCGCCAGAATGAAGTATTCCGTCGGCAATCGGCGGCTGGTCTTGGGGCTGGGCTTGAACCCGTTCGTGAATTTCATTGTCTTGCTCGTCGTGAGACGTTCCGGAACCGGGGAGGACCGGTGCCGAGGCGTCTATGCATTTCTCTCGTCGTTGCCACGCGGGGCGCGATGGGCGTCTACCCACCGCTGCAGTCAGGCTGCATATTGCAAAGATAACACGTACCGCATGCCGGCGATGTTCCCGGCGGCACGGCGCGTCTCAAGCCATCGAAAAACGGCGCTAAGAAGGCGGAGCCATCGGGGTTCGCTGCGGCATTTGCGCCGCCTCCTGTTAGCTCGAACCAAGGTAGGAAATCGCTTGGGAAGTCAGGCGCGGGGCATAAAGAACCCATAAAGGCTGGAGCATAGTGGCGTTTTCAGGCAGCGCCTCCGCAGTACCGGCGGAAGGTCGCGTTTCGGATCGGCTGCGTCAGAAAAAATCTTGCCAACACCGTTGTATCGTTTCATTCGGCCATATTCTCGACACCGAGATTGTCGACCTCTTCCCGCAGGCTGGGACCACCCGGCGCTCACCGAGCGCCCGCTTCCGCCTCCTTTTCGGGGAGGCAGGGGCGGGCGTTTTGCGCCTTTCGAGAGATCATCCACTTGTCATACGACAAACCCTCCGGGCACGTCACGAAACGTATCGTGCTGCACTTTCCGGGCTTTGAGCCCTTGGATGCCGTCAGGCACCAGGCGCGCTACAAGCGATCGGCGGTGAAGACCGCCAAGCTTCAGGACTTCGAGGTCGAGGTGGGACCGGTACAGACCGAAGGGCAAAGCCGCTACTTCGATGTCGACAGTCAAGGTGCCGACTGGCAAACGTCGAGCCGCGTCTATGTATTCGATCACGACGAAATCGTCAAAAGCCTGAACGGCCGGTCGACGCTGCGCAGAATGGTTGCGGGATATTCGAGTGCCGCGCGCGTCGTCTGGGAAGGTGGTGCTTTTTCCTACTTCAGGCATGCATGGCGCTTCGGGTTGTTCTTCCTCTTCCCATTCCTGCTGGTGGCAATCGGGCTCGCTCTGAGCGTGCTGATCGTCACCGCGCCCTACTGGCTTGCGCTTGACACATCCCTTCTGATCCTAAGCGCAATCGTTGCCCATATGGCCTTCTTCCGGCTCTTTCTTCCCTGGTCGGACCGGTGGCATACGCTGCACCTTTTTTCCGATTGGGAGCTGGCCGTCGCGGTCGCCAGCCTGGAAAAACCCTATTTCCAGCAGTGGGTTGAGGATAACCTGGCGTCCGTCCGGGCGGCACTAAGCGAGCCGGCCGACGAATACGTCATCAGCTCCCACAGCATGGGCTCAAGCATCGCCACTCAGGTGATCGGCACTTTGGTGGAAAGGGAGCCGAGCCTGTTTGCGGGAAAGCGGGTCGTCTTTGTCACGCTCGGCGGCGCGATCCTGCAATGCGCATTGCTTCGCTCGGCCGAGGTCTTGCGGGCGCGCGTCGGCGCGATCGCCCGTGTGAAGGACATCTTCTGGTTCGATGTCCAATGCCTCACCGATGCGATCAATTTCTACAGATGCCAGGTGGTGGCACTCGCCGGGCACCACGATGCGCCCCAGCCGCCGATCGTCTTCATACGGCTAAAGCACATGCTTTCACCGGAACGCTATCGCAGGATCAAGCGCGATTTCCTTCGGGTTCACCGCCAATATGTGCTCGACGCCGACGTCCGCGCGCCCTTCGATTTTACGCTGATGACGGCCGGACCGCTCCCGGCCGCCTCATTTGCAAATCCGAACTGACGAAGGCGTCTCAGGATTTCAGCAGGGAGATCCCGCTTTCCCGATCGAAGAGGTGGAGACCTTCGGGCTCGACCGCGAAGGTGACAGCGTCGCCCGGTTTCGGGCAGGCGCTGGCCTTGACCAGCGCGCCGATTTCCTTGCCAGCAAAAAGGAAGGTCACCAACGCGTCATTGCCGTGAAACTCGACGAGATCGGCAATGCCTGACATGCGATTGGCGCCGGCGTCGGCGATTTTCAGATCCGCCGGCCGTATGCCGAGCACCAGCGGTTGGCCATGGCGCAGGGCGAACTTTCCATCCGGGATCGAGAAGTTGTCGCCGGCACTGCGCAGCAGCCATCCGCCTTCGGTCTTCTCGGTGGCGACGTCGATGAAGTTCATGTTGGGCGTGCCGATGAAGCCGGCGACGAAGAGGGTGCGCGGGCGCTCGTAGATTTCGGCGGGTGTGCCGACCTGCTCGATCGCGCCGCCCTTCATCAGGACGATCCGGTCCGCAAGCGTCATCGCCTCCAGCTGGTCGTGGGTTACGTAGATCGTCGTGGTCTTCAGTTTCTGGTGCAGCCGAGCGATCTCGACGCGCATGTGGTTCCTGAGTTTCGCATCGAGATTGGAAAGCGGCTCGTCAAAGAGGAAGACGCGCGGCGTCTTGATCATGGCGCGGGCGATGGCGACGCGCTGCTGCTGCCCGCCCGACAATTCGGTCGGCTTGCGGGTGAGATAGGGCTCGAGCCCCAGCGTCGCAGCCACAGCACGGATGCGGGTGTCGATCTCCGCCTTCGGCACCTTCATACGCTTCAGTCCGAAGGCGATGTTGTCGTAGATCGTCATGTGCGGGTAGAGCGCGTAGTTCTGGAAAACCATGGCGACGCCGCGGTCGCGTGGCGGCAGGTCGTTGACCGTCCGCCCGCCGATCGACACGGTGCCGCCGGATATGTCTTCAAGACCGGCGATCATGCGCAGAAGTGTGGACTTGCCGCAGCCCGAAGGACCGAGAAACACGATGAACTCGTGATCGGCCACATCGAGGTTGAAATCCCTGATGACGTCGACGGCGCCATATTGCTTGTCGAGTTTGGAGCAGACGATGTTCGCCATGGCTCAATCCTTCCCACTGTCCATGAGGATCTGCAGTTTGATGTCGGTTGGCCGGGCTGAGGCGGCTCGCTCGAAGGCTTTGATGCTGTCTTCGAACCGGAACGTGTCTGTGATCAGCGGCTTCAAGTCGACCTTGCCCGATGCGATCAGCTGCAACGCGCGGTCGAAGATATTGGCGTAGCGGAACACCGTTTCGATGCGGACCTCCTTCGAGATCGCGCCGGGAACGTCGAACTGAACGGCTTCGACCGGCAGACCGACCAGCACGATGGCGCCGCCCGGTCGAACGAGATCGAAGATCCCCGAAAAGGCTTTGGCACTGCCGCTTGCTTCGAACACGATGTCAGCGCCCCAGCCGCCGGTCTCGGTGGCGATGACGTCGGCAAAGGCGCGATCAGCGATGTTGACCGGGATGATGCCCGGATATTGGGCGGCGATCGCCAGCTTCTCGCCGCTGAAATCGGAGATGAAGACGCGGCTGCAGCCACCGGCAAGGGCTGCAAGCGCCACCATGATGCCGATCGGACCGCAGCCGATGACAGCGGCGATATCGCCGGGCGCGATGCGGGCGCGGGCTGCCGCCTGCATGCCGATGGCGAAAGGTTCGACCATCGCACCTTCGGCAAAGGAGACGTTATCCGGCAGCTTGTAGGTGAAGGCTGCGGGATGGACGACGAAGGGGGCGAGCACGCCGTGCACCGGCGGCGTCGCCCAGAAACGCACCTTGGGGTCGACATTGTAGATGCCGAGCTTTGAGGCGCGAGAGCTGAGATCGGGAACACCCGGCTCCATGCAGACGCGGTCGCCGACTTCAAGCGTTTCGACATTGCTGCCGACCGCGACGACGGTGCCAGCCGCCTCGTGGCCGAGCACCATCGGCTCGCGCACCACATAGGGGCCGATGGCGCCGTGGGTGTAATAATGCACGTCGCTGCCGCAGACGCCGACCGTGTGGATGGCGATCTTGACGTCATCGGGGCCGAGCTCGAGCGGGAGATCGATCTCCCTAAGCGCGAGCTTGCCTTTGTGCTCGAGGACCAATGCTTGCATGAAGGACTTCCTTGTTTTCAGCGTGTCTTGGTTTTCGCAGTCTCGGGTTTCATTGGGTCTTGCGCTTGAAGGCGCTGTTGAGCATGCCGCTTAGGACCCCGATGAAGAGCAGCGGCGGGATGGAGAGAAGGACGACGGAGGCGTTGAGAATGCCCCAGGGCACGTCGCGGCCGAGCTGGGTCAGTTCCGAAGCGACAATCGGCAGCGTCTTGGCGTCCGACGTCGTCAGCATCAGTGCGATCAGGAACTCGTTCCAGACGAGCACGAAGGCAAAGGCGACGGCGCCAATTAGCGAGCGGAGTGCGATCGGCAGCGCAATCAGGAAGAAGATCGCATAGGGACCGTAGCCATCGACGCGGGCCGCTTCCTCGACTTCCTTCGGCACCCGGGCAAAGGCCGGGACGCTGAGCCAGATAATGGTCGCGAGCGTCAGCAGCGAATAGGTGACGATCATCGACAGACGCGTGTCGTAAAGCCCGAAGTCGAGCCAGATGACCATCAGCGGAATGGCGATCGCCACCGGCGGCAGGAAACGCAGGGACAGCACGAAGAACTGGATGTCGCGGGACCAGCGGTTTGGATAACGCGCGATCGCATAGGCAGCGGGCAGGCCGAGCGCGGCACCGATCAGAACCGCAGCGCCCGATATCAGCAGCGAGTTGACGAGGCCGGCAAAGACGCTTTCACGGCCGAGCACATAGGCGAAGTTGTCGAGTGTCGGCTCGAAGATGAAGAGCGGCGTCGGCGTGACGATGTCGACGCGGTTCTTGAAGGCGTTGAGCGCCGTCCAGAACATCGGAAAGACGGCGGAGAAGGCGGCAAGGCCGAGGATCAGCCGACCGATGAGGCGGCCAAGGGTATGTGCGGTCATCACTGAACCCTCTTCCAGATGAAGGTGAAGGCGATCGAGGTGGCGATCATCATCAGAACGGCCATGCTGGAGGCATAGGAGATGCGGCCGGACTCGATGAAGCCTTGCGAAAAGGCGTACATGTCGAGTGTCTCAGTCGCGATGCCGGGGCCGCCGCGGGTCATGACGTAGATCAGGTCGAAGGCGCGCAGCGACTCGATCATCTTGACGAAGGCGAGCGAGATCAGTGGCGCCTTCAGCATCGGCAGGGCGATGAAGGCGTAGATCTCCCAGGTGCGGGCGTGGTCGAGCCTTGCCGCCTCGAACGGCTGTGGCGGCAGCGTCTCCAGCAACTTCAGCACGATGACGGCGAAGAACAGGCCCCATTGCCAGACGTCGACGAGCGCGACGGTCGCAAGTGCGGTTGCCGGATTGGAGAGCAGGTCGAGCGGCTGGCCTGTGGTCGCCTTGTAGGGATAGGTTGCTATGCCATAGAGCGGATGAAAGGCGAACTTCCAGACGAAGGCGGCCGAAACGCGCGGCAGGATCACCGGCACCAGAAACAAGAGCGCCAGCAGATTGCGTGTGCGCGGCGACACGCATTCGAACAGGAGGATGCCGAGGCCGACGGCGATCAGAAGCGTCATGCCGACGGTCACCGCTTCCCATGTCAGGGAGACGCCGATGGCGTTGATGAAACGCCGATCAGAGAAGAGGTCGATATAGTTGGCGAAGCCGATGAGGCTGCCGTCGGGACGGCTGAGTTCGCGGTTCTGGAAGGAGATGTAGATCGCATAGGCCGTCGGCACGAGTGCCAGCACGGCGAGGATCCCCATGGCCGGGGTGAGGAACACAACCGGCAGGCTGTTTTTCTGCTTCATGTGAGACGTCCTACGGCTTGTCGCGCCGATGGTGCGGCGGTCCACCGGCGCGGCTTTCAGCCTGCCGATGGACCCTGGGAGGAACGGTGTTACTGGCTGCGGGCAACCAGGTCCTTTGCAAAGCCGTCGAGCTCGTCGAGGCCTTCCTTGACGTCGGTGCGCGTTCCGGTGATCAGCTCTTCCAGGATGATGCCCCAGCGATCGCCGAGATCAGGCCATTGCGGGCTCTGCCAGAAATTGACGGCAGTGACCTTGCCGGTGTCGGCGAGCGCCTGGCCGAGATCGGGACCATAGAGCTCCGCGAATTTCGGGCTGGTCATGATGCTGGTGCGGTTGAGCTCGCTGAACTGGTTCGCCTCAAGCCGCCGCGCCTCGTTTTCCTTGGAGGTCGCCCAGGCGATGAAGAGACCGGCGCAGGCCTTGGACGCTTCGTCCTTGTTGGCCTTAGTGCCGATCGCCAGACCGTGGCCGTAGCCGCCGCCCGTCAGCGGTGCCGGAGGCGGTAGGTAGCCGACCTTGCCCGCCACCTTCGAGGATTTCGGATCGATCGCCATGCCGACGAGCGGGGTGGATTCGATGAGCATCGCCACCTGGCCGGAGGTGAAGGCGCCGACTGCCTCGTCCCAGCCGCCGGTCTGGCTGCCCGGTGCCGAGTACTTGAACAGTTCGAGATAGGTCTCGGTCGCCTTGACTGCCTGTTCGTCGTCGAAGACCGGCGTCTTGCCGTCGAACCAGTTGCCGCCGAACCCCTTGAAGAATGGCATCCAGCGCCAGACATTGGCGCCCGAGCCGCGCTGGCCGCGCAGTGCCGTGCCATAGATGCCCTGGTCCGGTTGATTGAGCTTCTTCACCGCGGCGATGTATTCGTCGAGCGTCTTCGGCGGCGCGATGCCGGCCGCTTCGAGCAGGTCCTTGCGGTAGACCATGAGGTCGCCGCCGCCGGTGATCGGCGCAAACCAGACCTTGCCGTCATAGGTCGCGACCTTCTGCCGGCCGGGATCGAAATCGGCATAGTCGTAGTCCGCAGGATAGTAGTCCATCAGCGGTGCGACCCAGCCGGCGGACGCAAAGAGCGCAACATTGGCCTCGTCGATGTAGTAGACGTTGTACTTGCCGATGGTCGAGGCGTCGGCCTTTGTCTTGGCGCGCCGGTCGTTTTCGTTGAGATAGTCGATTTCGAAGGATGCGCCGCCGGAGAGCTTCTCGAATTCGGACTTGTAGTCCTCGAGCAGCGTCAGGCCGTCGCGCGGCTGGGCGAGCACCTTGATCGTGCCCGAGCATTCGGCGGCGACCGCGACATTCGTCAGGCCGGTGGAAAGAAGGCATGCGAAGGCGATGCTCGAAACGAGCGTCTTGGTTTTTTTCATGTGAAGGACCTCCCCAAGGTCTTTGCGATACGCGCCGGAAACTCCTCAGTTCCAACGCACTCTTCCGGGTAGCGAACCGTTTCGCTGCCCACGATGATAGGCGCAATGATCCACCGAGCTAGCGCGCTCGATGCGGCCAATCTGTACTTTCTTGCGAGATTCTACCCATGATAAGCTATTTGCAGCGCAGCAAACGCAAGGATTCATCGTTACGTTCGGGAGCCGGCCCTAAAGGCGTGCGGGACGGCGCTGTCCCGTCAGCCGCCGATAAGCTGACGGCGTCATCTTGTGCTGCCGCAGGAAGGTGCGGTTGAAGTTGGAGATGTTGAGGTAGCCGACTTCGAAGCAGATGTCGGTGATCGGCATGTCGGTTTCGGCCAAAAGCTTGCACGCTTGCCAGATGCGCAGCTTGTTGACGTGGTCGGTGAAGGTGTTGCCGGTGTTCTTCTTGAAGAAGCGGGAAAAGGCCGTTTCGCTCATGCCGGCGCGCCTGGCGAGATCGGCCAGGTGGATATCGGTCGCAATGTTCTCGTAGATGAAGGCCAGAGCGCCGCGGAGCACGTCGAGCGATTGCTGGTCGAGCTCCGGCGCGAATTCCGGCGAGGAGAGCAGTTCGTATTCCTCGGTGCTGACGAGAAGATTAAGCAGCTGGATGAACAGTGAGAAGCGAGAGAACCCCTGAAGGTTGCCCATGCGCTCGATCAGTTCGGCGCCTTGTGCCCGGGTCTCTCCATGAAACACCAGGCCGCGTTCGGCGCGAGCAAAGAAGGCCTCCAGCTCAGCGAATTCAGGCAAGGCGTCGGTGATCTCGCGCATGCGATCCGGATGGAACTGGATGACGATATCGCGACCTTGGATGATTTCGTCGGGCTCGGTGACCGTCACCCAGTCATGCGGAAGATTGCTGCCGATGACGGTGAGGTAGCCGGGGTCGAACTGGCCGATGTGATCGCCGACGAAGGCGAGGCCCGAGGCTTTCCGGATAAGATGGATCTCGATCTCCGGATGGAAATTCCAGACGTTGCGCTCCCAGGGGTAATCGTCGAGACGCCAGAGAAACGTCTCGTTGACGCCGGTCACGATGTGCTCGAAGGTCGGCGGGTTGGTCGCAAGCGAAGCGGGCTTGGCCGGCGCGCGCCGGGAGCTTCGCGCCGTACTCATTGCCCGGTCCTCGTTCGCCCGGTCCTTCTTGGAACAGTACCGATCGTTCGTCTCCCCTTGGAGAGGTCTTTCCTAGGCGCGCTCCGCCCAGATCTTCGCCAGTTCGACGAGTGTCTTGACGCTCCGCTCCATGTCCTGGCGGCTGACCCATTCGAGTGGCGAGTGGAAGGCGTGACCGCCGGCAAAAAGGTTGGCCGAAGGCAGGCCCATGAACGACAGCCGCGAGCCGTCCGTGCCGCCGCGGATGCTGCCGCGCACCGGCTGCATGCCGGCGCGCCGGATCGCCTCGACGGCGTTCTCGACGATTTCCGGATGGCGATCGAGCACGGCCTTCATGTTGCGATACTGTTCCTTGACCTCCAAGCTGTAGGTCGAACCGGGATAGGACGTCATGACGTCCTTGACGATCGCTTCGAGCATCGCCTCCTTCTTGGCCAGCCCAGCCTCGTCGAAATCGCGCACGATGAAGCCAAGCTGCGCCTTGTCCATCGAGCCGGTCACACCGGTCGGATGCACGAAGCCCTCACGGCCCTCGGTGCCTTCGGGAGACAAGTCTCGTGGCAGCCGGCTAATGATGTTGCCGGCGATCTTGATGGCGTTCTCCATCTTGTCCTTCGCGAAACCGGGATGGATGGCAACGCCGTGGATGATAATCTCGACGCCATCGGCGGAAAAGGTCTCATCCTCGATATGCCCGGCTGTCTCACCGTCGACGGTATAGGCAAATTCGGCACCGAGCTTTTTAAGGTCGACCTTGTCGACGCCGCGGCCGATCTCCTCGTCGGTGGTGAACAGCAGCTTGATCGTGCCGTGCTTGATATCGGGGTTGTCGACGAGCATCTGCGCCGCCGTGACGATCTCGGCAAGGCCGGCCTTGTCGTCGGCGCCGAGCAGCGTCGTGCCGTCTGTCGTGACGATGTCGTTGCCGATCTGGTCGTTCAGAACCGGATGATCGGCGACGCGGATGACCTGCTGCGGGTCGCCCTTTAGCCGGATGTCGCCGCCCTGGTAATTGCTGAGGATCTGCGGTTTGACGTTGGTGCCGGTGAAGTCAGGGGCCGTGTCCATATGCGAGCACCAGCAGATGACCGGCACAGGTTTGTCCACATTTGAAGGAATGGTGGCGTAGACATAACCGTTTTCGTCGAGATGCGCGTCGGAAAGACCGATCGCGAGCAATTCCGCGACGAGCACGCGGCCGAGGTTCTTCTGCTTCTCCGTGGAAGGCTGGGTCTTCGACTTCGGGTCGGATTGAGTGTCGATGACGACATAACGGAGGAAGCGGTCGAGAACGGTATCGGTCATGAGCGGGATCCAATGCTGGTGGGCGTGGATTCGCTATACTCCCAGACCGGGACGAGGGCCAGACCGGGAGTAGGGAAAGTGCGTGGCCGCCCATCCTTGAGGACGGCCACGTCTGCTCGCCGGATATCAGCCTCTTCAAGCACGCGCATTAGCAGCGCTACATCAGTACGTCTTGCCGGCCTGTCCCTCGGGTGCTGCCTCGTTCTTGGTTCCTTTAAACTCCGCGGCCAGCTTGGATGTCGCAGCGACCAGCAGGCTGACGTCGTTACCGACCGCGACGAAGGTTGCGCCAAGTTCAAGGTAGCGGCGTGCGAGCGCCTGGTCGGAGGTGAGAATCCCGGCCGCTTTTCCGCGCGACTGGATGCGCAGCAGCGCCGCTTCGACTGCCTCATGTACTTCCGGCGCGCCGGGCTTGCCGAGGAAACCCATGTCGGCAGCAAGGTCGGCCGGGCCGATGAAGATGCCGTCGACGGCATCGATCGTGGCGATCTCGTCAAGGGCGGCAAGGCCGGCGCGGCTTTCGATCTGCAGCAGCAGGCAGATCTCGTCATTGGCCGTCTGCAGGTAATCCGGGATGCGGTTGAAGGCGGACGCCCGCGCAAGGGCCGCGCCGACACCGCGCACACCGTGGGGCGGATAGCGCACGGCCCGCACCAGCGCGCGAGCCTGTTCGGCGCTTTCGACCATCGGTATCAGCAGCGTCTGTGCGCCGATATCGAGGATCTGCTTGATCATCCAGGTTTCGCCGATCGGCGGCCGGACGATGGCGTGGCTTGGCGAGGCTGCGAGCGCCTGAAGCTGTGCCGCCAGAAGCGGCACGTCGTTCGGGGCGTGCTCGGCATCGAGCAGCAGCCAGTCGAAGCCGGAGCCGCCACAGACCTCCGCGGTATAGGGATTGGCGAGCGCCAGCCAGAGCCCGATCTGCGTGCGTTTCTCGGCGAGAGCCTGTTTGAACGGATTGCGGGGAGCGGGCATGGTCGTTCCTATTCGAAGAAGCAGCTGACGGTGCCGGATGGTCCGAAATCGGCGACGATGGTATCGCCATGACGGGCCTCGACCGGGCGGATGAAGGAGCCGGCAAGCACGATCTGTCCGGCCTCGATGCGGTCCCCATAATGCGAGAGTCGGTTGGCGAGCCAGGCGATGCCGCGGGCCGGATGGTTGAGCACCCCGGCACCAAGCCCCGTCTCCTCCACCCCGGCGTTGCGTGAGACAATCGCGCCCATCCAGCGCATGTCGATCGCGTCAGGCCGCATCTGCCGGCCGCCGAGCACGATGCCGGCGTTGGCGGCGTTGTCGGAGATGGTATCGACGATGGTACGTGCCTTCTTGGTTTCCGGATCGACGCGCAGGATGCGGGTGTCGAGGATTTCGAGCGCCGGCGTCACATAGTCAGTGGCGTTGAGCACGTCGAAGACGGTGACATTTGGCCCGGCAAGCGGCGCCTTCATCACGAAGGCGATTTCGGCTTCAATGCGCGGCTGGATGAAGCGGGTGCCGGGAATGCGCGCACCATCCTCGAACAGCATGTCGTCGAACAGCACGCCGGAATCGGGAATGTCGATGTTGAGCGCATATTGCATCGCCTTCGAGGTGAGGCCGATCTTCCAGCCGATCACCCGCCGGCCCGCGGCAATCTTCTGCCTTATCCACGCAGCCTGCACCGCATAGGCGTCGTCCATCGTCATCTCGGGGTGCTTGAGCGAGAGCAGGCCGGTCTGGACGCGCTCTTTTTCGGCGCTGTCGAGGGCCGATGCGGCCGCCTCGATCTGGGTCTTGTTGAGCATAGGTCAGGCCTCGTCTGAGATCGGGTTGATGAGCGTGCCGATGCCTTCGGCCTCGACCTCGACAATATCGCCGGGCTTCAGCCAGACCGGCGGGTCGAAGCGGGCGCCCGCGCCGGTCGGCGTGCCGGTGACGATGACATCGCCGGGAACCAGCGTCGTGAAGGTCGAGACGTAGTTGATGATCTTGCGAAAGGAGAAGATCATCCGGCTGGTGCGGTCCTGCTGCCGCACCTCGCCGTTTACCCGCGTTTCGAGCCTGATGTCGGCAAGCTGTGCCTCATCGGTGAAAGGCACCAGCCAGGGGCCGATCGAGCCGGTTCGGTCGAAGTTCTTGCCCTGCGTGACGTTGAACTTGGCGTGGCGCACCCAGTCGCGGATCGTGCCCTCATTGCAGAGCGAAAGAGCCGCGATGTGGTCGAGTGCTGACGCCTCCGGAATACGACGGCCGCCCTTGCCGATGACGATGACGATCTCGCCTTCATAATCGAGCTGCGGGCTTTCCGGTGGGCGGATCAGCGGCTGCCCGTGCCCGGTAAACGAGCGCGGGAAGCGGATGAACAGCGACGGGTTGGAGGGGGCCGCCTGGCCGTCTTTGTACTCTTCGTTGCGGTCGGGGAAGTTGACGCCGACGCAGATGATTTTTTCCGGCGCCGGCACCGGGATCTCAAAGCGGATGTCATCGAGCGAAATGTCTGCCGGCAGCCCGCCTGCCTCGTCGGCAAGGCGAACGAGCGCGCTTGCTTCGATCACCTCGCGCAACGTCGGCCAGGTTGACGCATATCGCTTGGAAAGATCGATCAAACCACTTCCGGAAACGAGGCCGTAGCCCCGTCTTTCGCCGGCTGAAAAGGTGACAAGTCGGGGGTGGGTCATAGGGCGGCTTTCGTTCCGTTCCGATGTTTGTTCAGCGCACCGGCGACTTCGGTGATGACCTCGAAGGCGGTGTCGGCATCCTCTTCCGTCATGTCGAACTGACCAGCCTGGAACCGGATCGCAACGTGGCCGTCGACGCGGGTTTGCGTCAGGTAGATACGGCCGTCGTCGTTGATCGCGTTGACCAGAGCGATGTTGTGGGCGTCCGAATTCCCTTGACTGCGGTGGCGAAACGAGAACAGCGACAGCATGGGTTGAGTGACGATCTCGAAATCCTTGTGTTCGGCGAGCCGCTCCGCGATCTGCTCGGACCAGCGCACATGATTGCGGATCATCGTCTGCAAACCGGCGAGCCCGTGAAACCGCAAGAGGAACCAGAGTTTCAGCGCCCGGAAGCGCCGGCCAAGCGGGATCGTCCATTCGGAATAGTTGATGATGCCGTCGCGGCCATGGGTTTTCAGATATTCCGGCTGGATCGCCAGGGTTTTGACTAGATCGTCCGGGCTGCGGATGAAATGCGCCGAGCAGTCGAACTGGGCGCCTAGCCATTTGTGTGGGTTGAAGACGATCGAATCCGCCTTCTCGACGCCGGCCCAGAGTTCGCGAAACTCTTCACAGATCATCGCGGCCCCGGCCCAGGCGGCGTCGACATGGACGTAAAGGCCATGGGCATGCGCCACCCGCACCACCTCGGCGATGTCGTCGCAGGCGCCGGTGCTCGTCCCGCCGGTGCAGGCGATCACGCCCGCCGGCAGTAGCCCCGCCGCCTTGTCCCTGAGGATGGCTGCTTCCAGCGCGCTCACATCCATCGCGCGTCGCGACCCCTTGGCCGGGATGCGTACGAGATTTTCCTCGCCAATGCCCGAGACCCAGATCGCCCGGTCGATCGAGGTGTGAACCTGATCGGAGGAATAGATGCGAAGTTGCTTCTGGCCGGCGAGGCCCTTCTTGTTGCCCTGCCAGCCGAGCGCCTTTTCGCGCATGACAAGGACGGCCGAGAGCGTCGCCGAGGAGGCCGAATCCTGGATCACTCCGGAGAACCCCTCCGGCAGGCCGATCGCCTGTCGCAGCCAGTCGAGCACTTTCGTTTCGAGCTCGGTCGCCGCCGGCGAGGTTTGCCAGAGCATGCACTGCGCCGCCATGGCGGTGACCAGATATTCGGCGACGACCGAGACCGGTGCGGCATTCGCCGGGAAATAGGCGAAGAAGCGCGGATGCTGCCAATGGGTCATGCCGGGCAGGATGATCTTCTCGAAGTCCTCGAAGATCGCTTGCATGTCCTCGCCCGTCTGCGGCGGCCGCGACGGTATCTGGGCGGCAATTGCACCCGGCGCCGTCTGCGCGCGCACCGGCCGGTCGCGCAGTGATGCTCGATAGTCGGCACCCCATTGCGCCGCCTTCAGCGACCATTCTCCAAAAGTCTTCTGATCCATCTACTTCCTCCCGTCCTGCTCTCTTGGCCCTACCCGATCCCTGTTGCCAACTGTCAGGGTGCGATGATCGGTTGGGCTTTCAGGATCGAGTCCCGTATCTCGGCACCGGCAAAGGTGCTGCCTTCCTCGAACCAGGATTTCGGTGCCGGCGCGCCCCAGAGCGTCTGGCGCTGCGGGTCCTTCAGGTCCCATTTGATCGGCTCGAGATCGGGATCGACCGTCTGGTAATCCGAGCAGTAGATCTCGATGCGGTGGCCATCCGGATCGCGCACATAGAGGAAGAAGGCATTGGAGATGCCGTGTCGGCCCGGGCCGCGCTCGATATTGGCGAGCCAGCCGGAGGTCGACATCAGGTCGAGCAGGTCGATGATGTTGAGCGGCGTTGGCACCCAGAAGGCGGTATGATGCAAGCGCGGTCCGCGGCCATTGGTAAAGGCGATGTCGTGCACGCCGCCCTTGCGATGGGTCCAGGCGGCCCAGAGCCGTCCAGTCTCCTCGTCGGCCGTGTATTCCGTTACCCGGAAACCGATCTCGTTGTAGAAGGCGATTGCCTCGTCGACATCAGGCGAGAAGCAGTTGAAGTGGTCGATGCGCAGCGGCTTCACGCCGCGATAAAGCGCATACTTCTGGTGGATCGGCGGCAGGCGGTCCATCTTCGAATAGAATTCGAGCGGGATGCCCTGGGGGTCGCGGGTGCGGAAGGTCCGCGACTGGTAGGGGCGTTCGATCCACTCGACAGGCAGGCCCTTGGCCCCAAAGAAATGCGCGGCCTTTTCGAGGTCCTCCTCGCCATAGACCTTGAACCCCAGGTCGCGGGCCTCGGCAGTCGCCGCCTTCTTCAGGATGATGCAATGGTGGCCGCGCTCCTCCATGGCGCGCAGATAGATCGTGTCCGCCGTCTCGTCGGTGACCTGCAGGCCAAGCACGTCCACATAGAAGGCGCGCGATTTCGCGAGGTCGGTGACGGCGAGTTCCACATGGCTCAGCCGCACGATGTTGAAGGGCGGATAGAGGTTCGGTTTCGGCAAGGGCATTGATGTCTCCTCCAGATTTTTCTGCCAGCGCGCTCAGCCGCCGAGCTTGGCGATCGCATGCGCCGAGCTGGCAAAGGCGATATTCTTGGTTTCCATGTAAAAATCGAACGACCAGTCGCCGCCGTCGCGGCCGATGCCCGAGCTCTTGACGCCGCCGAAGGGCGTCGGCAGGTGGCGCACGTTCTCCGAATTTACCCAGATCATCCCGGCTTCGAGGTGATCGGTAAAGCGGAAGGCGCGGGTGACGTCGGAGGTCCAGAGATAGCCGGTCAGGCCATATTGTACGTCGTTGGCCAGCGCCAGCGCGTCCGCCTCGTCCTTGAACGGGATCGCCGTCAGCACCGGCCCGAAGATCTCTTCCTGCGCAATGCGCATGGTATTGTTGGCGCCGGTGAAAAGCGTCGGGGTGACATAGCAGCCACCGCCCGGACCGGCGAACTTCTCGCCGCCAGCGGCAACAGTAGCACCTTCCTCGCGGCCGATGCGAATGTAATCGAGCACCTTCTGCTCGTGCACCGGATGGATGAGCGGGCCGACGACGGTTTCCGGGTCGAGTGGGTGGCCGACCTTGATGCGCTTCGCCTTTTCGGCAACGAGTGCGGTGAACCGATCATAGATGCTCCCCTCGACCAGCAGGCGCGAGGACGAGGTGCAGCGCTCGCCGTTCAGCGAGTAGATCATGAACACCACCGCATCGGCAGCGCGCTCGAGGTCGGCATCGGCAAAGACGATGACCGGGTTCTTGCCACCGAGTTCGAAATGAACGCGCTTCAGCGTGTCGGCTCCCTGCTTCATGATCATCGAGCCGGTGCGGCTCTCGCCGACGAAGCCGATCGCCTTGATATCGGGGTGCTCGGTGAGCGCGCGGCCGGCATCTTCGCCGAAGCCGTTGACGAGGTTCCAGACGCCCTTCGGCAGTCCCGCATCCTCGGCGATCTCGACCAGCAGCCGCGCCGTCAGCGGCGAGAATTCCGCCGGCTTGTGCACGACCGTGCAGCCGGCGGCAAGCGCAGGCGCAATCTTCCAGGTCGACAGCATGAACGGCGTGTTCCAGGGGGTGATGATACCGACCGGGCCGATCGGCACGCGTGTCGTCATGTTGATCTGGTTGCCGTCGCGCAGCACCTTGCCGTCGCGCGCCTCCGGCGCCCGGTCGGCGAAGAAGCGGAAATTCTCGGCACCCCGCAGCGCCGCCTTGGCCATGAACTTCAGCGATTGTCCGGTGTCCATGCACTCGACAAAGGCGATCTCTTCGGCGCGGGCAACGATCGCGTCGGCAATCTTGTGAAGCAGTTTCTTGCGCGTTTCGCCGGGCATAGCGGCCCATTCGGCGAAAGCAGCCTTCGCGGCCTTTGCCGCCCGGTCGATATCGGCAGCCTTGCCGCGGGCGATCCTTGCAAGTGGCTTCAGGTCAACAGGCGAGATCGTCTCGAAGGTTTCGCCGTCAAGCGCGGGCACCGCTTCGCCGTTGATGTGATTGAGCACGCCTCCGCTCTTGAAGCGGGCGAGATAGCCTTCCGCCTTGGCGAGGTTTTCTTCGAGCTTGGACATGGTGTTCTCCGATGCTGGCGCAGACTTTCGCCGCGCGCTGCTGTGCTTTGGGGAGGGGCTGCGCCTAGCCTTTGGTGGCGCGCAGCCGGGGGTGAATGGCGTTCTTTTTCCAGCTCAGATCCGGGTCGATCTCCCGGATCTCCAGGCTGAGAGCGAAATGCGGCGTCTCGAAAAGCATCGCGAGTTCATCGCTGACGGCCTTGAAAATGGCTTCCCCAGTCGCCTTCTTCTCGGCTTCGCTGCGGCCGCGACCGATGCGGAAGGACAGGTCGATGAAGCCATTGTCCGGCAAAAGGTCGGCGATCGCGTAATCGGCGCTGCGGATCGTGCGCACCCTGATGGCGCCGAGCTCGAAAAGGCCGGTGCCGAGGATCGTCTTGTGGACGGCCCGGCAAAGCCGGGCGAAGTCGACGCGGTCGTCGAGATTGCCCGAGTATTCGATTGTCAGGTGCGGCATCTTTCCTCCCGATGCGCTCTCATATATTTAACACGTTAACGAAATTGATGGCGGTGTCAAGAAGCTCGAAGTCTCTGCTCGCGCCTGCCAATTGCAGAACGAAAGAAAATGTCCGATAGAACGCTCATGAGCCGCGAGAAAACCACTGCTGACCTTGGCCACGACGCCCTTTTGCCGCACAACACCCGCCGTTCGCTCCCGATTGCCCTGTTGCGGGCACGCGAAGCGGTCATGGCGCATTTCCGGCCGATGCTGGCGCGCCACGACATCACCGAGCAGCAATGGCGGGTGATCCGTATCCTGGCGGAAGCCGGCCGGGTCGATGCGTCGGAAATGGCCGACAAGGCCTTCATCCTGGCGCCGAGCCTCACCCGCATCATCCGCTCGCTCGAGGAGCGGGGCCTGATCACCAAGCACAAGGATGCCGACGACGGCCGGCGCGTCCTCCTGGAGATTGCACCCGAGGGCATGCGGGTGATCGCCGACGTCAGCCCCGAGAGCCGGGCGATCTACGAGGACCTCGAAACCCGCTACGGTCGTGAACGCGTCGAAGTCCTGCTCGACATGCTGGACGAACTGGCCAGCCTCAACGACTGAGCGTTTTTGGCTCTCGGTCATCATGTGAAGCCCAGCTCTTTGGTAAGCGCCAGAGCCTCGTCGGCGTAGCGCAGGACACGCTCGCGGGCGCCCGGCAGTTCCGGCCGCGCCGAGAACCAGCCGATATAGGTGAGACTGCGAAGCACAAGAAACAGCGGCAGGCTGGACAGCGTCTCGGCGCTGAGCGTGCGCCGGCTGCGATAGCCTGATATCAACGCCGCCTCGATCGCTCCACAGGCCGGCTCGCGTCGGTTCTTCAGCAGGGCGGTGGCGATATCGAACAGGCGGTAACCCCAGCCGGCATCGTCGAAGTCGATGAGTTTGACGCCCGCCTCGCCGACCAGCACATTTTCCCGAACGAGGTCCGCATGGATGAGGCCGAAATCCTTAGCCGGAGTCGGCAGAGTTGCGAGGCGCCGCCTGAGGTCACCGCGCAAAGCCGATAGCGCCATGGCTTGGGCCGGCGATAGGCCCTCGCAATCCCAGAAGCGCCCCCACAACGGACGATCCCCAAGCAGGCCTTCCTCATCCCAGGCCAGACGCCAAAAGCCCTCGGTCGGCGTCCAGCGATCGGCGAGGTTGTGCATCTCGGCCATGGAGGCGCCGAGCGCCGAGAAGATCTCGACGAGCCTCTCGGGTGAGTGGGACAGCGGATTGCCGCTTTCGCCCAATGGCTCTCCATCCATCCAGTTGATCACATCGGCATGCTGTGCGGCAAACGCGCCACCTTCAGGCAGGGCGACAAGCAAGCGCCCGTCCGTCGTCGCGATCGGTTGCGGCACCGCGAGACCGCTGTTGCCGAGTGCTGCCATCCATTGCAGTTCCGAGTGCAGTGCCGCCGCACTGTGATAGCCGGCGCGGTGCAGCCGCAGCGCCGCCGGGCGACCATCGGCCAGGTGGACGCGAAAAACGGCGTTTTCCCGGTACTTCAGCAACTCCGGCTCTTGGTCAGCAACGCCCCAATGGGCAAGTGCCTGGCACGCCCGGTTGTCGAGCGCGTCGCGAAAGGGTTTGGGCAGGTCCGCCGTCATCAATCGCTCACAGGCCCGAAAGCACGTCGTCGAGCGTCGACAGCATCAAATCCGCATTGTCGCGGGTAAAGGGCATCGGCGGTCGGATCTTGGTCGTGCACTGGTGGATGCCGAGCTTGCCCATCAGCACGCCGCGCTCGCTCATGTCGTTGATCACCTTGGTCGCGAGCGCGCTTGCTGGCGTTTTTTCCGCGCGATCGGTGACGAGCTCCGCGCCGAAGAACAGTCCGCTGCCCCTGATGTCGCCGATCATTCCATGTTTGTCCGCAAGCCGCGCGAGGCCGGCCTTGGCATAGGCGCCGACTTGGGCGGCGTTCTCGATGAGGTTTTCGTCTGCGATCACATCCAGCACGGCCATGGCCGCCGCGCAGGAGACCGGATTGCCGCCGAAGGTGTTGAAGTAGCGAAACGCTTTGCGGAAGGCGTTGAGCGTTTCGGTGCCCGCAACGACGCCGCCGATCGGGTGGCCGTTGCCCATCGGCTTTCCAAGCGTGACGATATCGGGAACGATGCCGGCCTTCTGGTGCCCCCACATATGGCGGCCGGTTCGGCCGAAGCCCGGTTGCACTTCGTCGGCAATGACGAGGCCGCCCGCCTTTCTGACGGCGGCGACCGCACCATCGAGAAAGCCGGAGGGCAGTTCGGGAAATCCTTCGTTGGCGAAGAAAGGATCGATGATCAGCGCCGAGAAACCGTGAGGGCTTTGTTGCAACGAGGCAATCGCTTCCTCGACCTTGGCGGTAAACGCTGCGGCAAAGGCGGCACCAGGCTCGCCGCCGAGCGGCCGGTAGCTGTCGGGGGCCGGCACGTGGCGGACATGGCCGCCGAAGCCGCCGACCGGCGGCATGCGGGTCGAGAGTTGCGACACGGCCGTGGTATTGCCGTGATAGGTGTGGTCGGTGGCGATCACCCCGGTCCTACCGGTCACGGCCTGGGCTATGCGAAGCGCGACGTCGTTGGCTTCGCTTCCGGTGCAGGTCAGGATCGCCGTGTCGAGGCTATTGTCGAAGGTCGCGGTCAGCCGCTCGACATAGTCGAGAATGCCTTCGTGCAGGTAGCGGGTGTGGGTATTGAGCGTCGACGCCTGCCGGGTGATCGCCTCGGTCACCCGTGGATGGCAATGGCCGACATGCGGTACGTTGTTGTAGCAGTCTAGGTAGCGGCGGCCGTCAGCATCAAAAAGCCAGACGCCCTCGCCACGCACGAGATGCACCGGCTCCTCGTAGAACAGCGACATGTTGCGCCCGAGCAGCCGCTCGCGGCGCGCAATCAGGTCCCGGTTGTCGCCCATCGCGCTAGCCCCGTGCTGCGGTCAGGCCGGCGTCGAGGGCCGTGAGGATGCGGGCGACGTCGCCTGCGGTCACGATCAGCGGCGGCGACAGGATGACGTTGGCGCCGGATGTGCGCACCATGACGCCGGCATCATAGGTCACGTCCTGAACCTTCTGGACGACATCCTTTGCGGCACCGGCCTTCTTCTCCCTGTCCGAGACGAGTTCGATCGCGCACATCAGCCCCTTGCCGCGCACGTCGCCGATCAATTCGTGTCGGTCCTTCAGCGCCTCGAGACCGGCGATAAGTTCGTCGCCGCGCACCTTCGCGTTCGCCGCCACGTTCTGCTTGCGCGTTTCCCTCAGGGTTGCGAGTGCGGCCGCAGCACCCACCGGGTGGCCGGAATAGGTGTAGCCGTGGCCGATCGAGCCCGCAGCCGTCTTGTTGCTTTCGAAAGCCTCGGCAACCTTGTCCGAGATCATCACGGCGCCGAAAGGGTAATAGCCGTTGGTGATCGCCTTGGCGGTCGACATGAAGTCCGGCTTCACGCCCCAGAGGCGTGAACCGGTCCAGGCGCCGGTGCGGCCGAACGCGGTGATCACCTCGTCGGCGATCAGGAGGATGCCGTGGCGGTCGCAGATCTCGCGCATCAGCGGCATGAAGATTTCGTGCGGCACGATCACGCCGCCGGCGCCGAGCACCGGCTCCATGATCAGCGCCGCGATCGTGTCGGCGCCCTGGAAGGCGATCTCGTCTTCGAAGAGCCGCGCGATCGCCTTGGCGATTACGGCGCCATCGGTCGTGTCGAAGGGGTTGCGATAGGTATAGGGCGCCGGCAGGTGGTAGACGCCCGGCAGCAGCGGTTCGTAGTTGCGGCGGAAATTGGCATTGCCATTGACCGAGGCGCCGCCGAAATGGGTGCCGTGGTAGCCCTTCTTCAGCGCGACGAACTTGGTGCGTTCCGGCTGGCCGTTGAGCTTGTGGTACTGGCGGGCGAGGCGAAGGCAGGTCTCGACGGAATCCGAACCGCCCGAGGTGAAGAACGAGCGCGTCAGCCCATCCTCGCGGAACCATTCGGCGAGCTCGTAGGAAAGCTCGATCAGCGGTGAGTTGGTGGTGCCGCGAAACGTCGAGTAATAGGGCAGCTCGTCGAGCTGGCGACGGATCGCCTCCTTCACCGGTTCGCAGGAATAGCCGAGATTGACGTTCCAGAGGCCGCCGACCGCATCGAGCACCTTCTTGCCATGGATGTCGACGATCTCGACACCTTCGCCGGCATTGATGATGCGCGGTGGCGTTGCCTGCATCTCGGCCGGATGCGCCATCGGGTGCCAGAGGTGGCGGGCGTTGTTCTCGATGAGGAAGTTGGTTTCGCGCATGGTCATGCTCCTGTCAGTTCGAGGCCGAGCATCTGAAGCGCTCTGGCGTAGCTTTCTGCGGGTCGGGTGACGTCGAAATGGACGTGAGGCAGGCCGACGGCCCGCGCACCCTCGATGTTCTTCAACTGGTCATCCACGAAGACGCAGGCTTCGCGCGGCAGGCCAAGCTGGCTCAGCACCAGCTCGTAGGCGTGCGGATCGGGCTTCAGGATGTTGGTGTAGGTGGCATCGACGATCGTCTCGAAGAGCTCGATCAGCGGGAAGCGCTGACGGAACGCGACGCCATAGAAGAGGTCGAGTTCATTGGAGAGGATCGCGAGCCGAATGCCGGCCTTATGGGCGGCGACGATCGCGTCGCGCGTCTCTGGCCGGAGCACCAGTTCCGGTTCCGCCCCACGCGCCCGCTGCACGAAGGTCTTCATGTCGCTCCAGTCCTCGCCAAGGAGGCGACCGGTCTCGCGGGTGCGTTCCGTCCAGTAGTCCCGCTCGGTGATTTCGTGTCGCTGCATGGCGGTCCAGAGCGGGTCGGTGGCGGGGTCGAAGGGACCGCGCCAGGTGAGCGTTCCCGGCGCAAGGCCGAGCGCGCGCTCCGTGATGTCGTGGGTTTCGAACAGCGTGCGGGTGACGACGCCGCCGAAATCGAGGATCAGTGCCTTGTCGCTCATGGTGTCGGGCATAGTGTTCGTCATGGCCGGCCCTCGGGCACGATGCCACGCGCCACCCAGTCGTCGAAGATCGCAAGCGCGGCTTGCGAGAACGCCGGCGCATTGATGTGGCTGTCGACCTCATGCAGGGCGACGCCTGAGGGGATCTGCCGGCGCATCTCGTCGATGAAGGCGTCGAGCGCTTCCGGTTCGTAGAGAGGCTCGTCAGGCTGGTCCCATTCCTGAATCCCCTTGAGCGGCAGGATGAAGGCGACCTCGGCACTGGTGCCGTTCAATTTGCCGCCGATGACGCGGGCGATCTCGCGTCGTCCCTCGGAAGATGTGGTCACCGAGCCGAGCAGCCGGTTGTGGGCGTGATAGGGGCGATCGGCAAAGGCCTGCGGAACCGGTTGCCAGGCCGGCAGGTCGACCATGTCGACGGCGCCTGGCGCGACGATCTGTGGGATTCCCGCACGTCCGGCATTCTCCAGCCGGTCGGGCCCTGATGTGACGACAGTTCCGTGGTGATGGTTGCTGACCTCCTGAATGCAGAAGTCGAAAACCGCGGTAAAGCCCTTCTCAGCCGCGATCGCCTCGAAGGCGCGGCCGCCCATGCCGGTCGAATGGAAGACAGCGACGTCATAGCCGCGGCGTTCGAGTTCGGGCTTCAGGTATTTCATGTATTTGAGGCAGCTCGAGCCGAGCGAGGTCATGCCAATCAGCGGCCGCGTCTTGTCCGGCCTGGTGCCGAAACGTGCGGCACCAACGACCGCGCCACAGGCCTGGGAGAGAACCGAACGGCAGATGCCGTTGAGGCCGTAGAGGCCGCCGGCCCACAGGATCATCATCAGGTCGGGCGCAATGCGCTCGGGCGGCAGCAGGTGCGAATAGGCGATGGTCGAGACGATGAATTTCGGCACGCCGAGCGGCAGGGCGGCGGCGACGTCGAGGGCGAGATCCGTGCCCATCGAGCCGCCGAGAATGATGACGCCATCGGCCTGCCCGGCCTCGTGGAGCGAACGGGTGAGGGCGGCCGCCCCCTCTGCCATCAGCGCCATGGCGCTGTGTTCGTCGCCGCTGGCGGCGATTGCCGCTATGGTGACGCCGGCCGCTTTGGCGATGTCGTGACGGGAATATTCAGGCACATAGGGCGGATCACCGAGAATGCTGACGTCCATCATCACAGGCATGCCGCCGGCTTCGCGGATGACGGACGCCATGAACTGGAGTTCGTCGCATTTGGTGTCTCCCGTACCCACGACCAGGATATTGGGGAGACGGTTCATGGCATTCATCAGCCGGCCCTCCTTGCCAGCGGATCGGCAGCAACCTGCTCCAACCCGAACAGTCTTTCGGAAATGCGTCTCGCCGCCGCCATCGCGGCGCGCCCCATCTTTTCCACCGTCTCCTTGTCGGCCCGCGTTGCGGGGGCTGCGATGGCGATCGCGCCGACCGGTGTGCTGCCTGGCGCGCGGATCGGTGCGGCGACACTGACGACGCCGGTTTCGAGCCCGTGATGGCAGATCGAGTAGCCGCGCCGGAGGGTCTCTCCCAGGGTCTGGCGCAGGACTGCGGGGTCCGTCAGCGTCTGATCGGTAAAGGCCTTGAGCGGCGCCGACAGGGCCGCGTCGATGTCCTTCGGCGGGCAGAAGGCAAGGAAGCCAAGACCGGACGCGGTCGCGTGGAAAGGCAGGATGCTCCCGACATCGACGATGACGCGGTGGGCCCGCTGCGAGTCCTCCACGTGAACAGTCGAAAGGCGGCCGGCGGCGTATTCAGAAAGGTGAACGGTCTCGCCCGCTAGGCTCGCAAGTTCCCGGGCGAAGGGGGTCGCCACGCTCAGATAGGGGAAGCGCGCCTCACGGATACGGGCAAGCCGCACAGGCGCTCCGCCCAGACGATAGCGTCGGGTCTCCGCGTCCTGCTCGACGAAGCCGTGCTTTTCCAGTTCGACGAGAAAGCGCCGGGCAGTTGCCTTGTCGAGCCCGCAATGCCGCGCGATCTCGCTGAGACCAGCTTCCTTCTCGAGCCGCGAGATCGCGTCAAGCAAAGTCAGGGCCTTACCGATGGTGCTCATCCATTCCTCCGTCGTTGAGCGCCGTCGCAAGTCATCTCTGCCTGTTCCCTTTCATGGGGCGGTGCGTCCGCCCTCGTGGTTGTCTCTGGCCGAGATACTTAACATGCGAAATAACTTGACAGGGCCGAACGCTTTTTGCAAGTCTATATTTGAAGCTAAGGTTCATATATTGAACCGAAAGACTTGCGCGGCCAAGACAAAAACAAATCCCCGCGCTTCAAGTTCGCTTCAGGGAGCTGCCGCCGGAGAGAAGGACCGGAGGCGAAAAGGCGTTCGCGCCAACCAGGGGAGCCTAGTACTATGGACAATCCATCTTCGCCCGTGACCGGAGCGAACCAGTTGCGCAAGAACGCCCTTGGCGTCGGCGCGGTCACCTTTCTTGTCGTCTCGGCGGCAGCACCTTTGACGGCCGTCGCCGGCGGCGTTCCGTTGTCGATGCTGCTTGGAAACGGTGCCGGCATTCCCGGCACCTTCCTGCTCGTCACGTTGATCCTGCTGTTGTTTTCCATCGGCTACGTCGCCATGGCGCGGCATATCCGCAATGCCGGCGCCTTCTACGCCTATACGGCCCAGGGCCTTGGCGGATTGATGGGCGGTGCCGCGGCGATGATCGCGATCCTCGCCTATAACGCCATGCAGATCGGCGTATTCGGCCTGTTCGGGGCGGCGACGGCCGGGCTCTTCGCCGGTCTGGGGGTCGATCTACCCTGGTGGGTCTGGACGTTCGTGGGCATCGCCGCCGTCGGCGTTCTCGGCTATCGCCGCGTCGACCTCTCCGCCAAGGTGCTGACGGTTCTGGTCATCCTTGAATATCTCGTGGTGCTGGTCATCGATGTCGCGATCCTCGCCAAGGGCGGCGACAGCGGGCTGACGGCGGTCTCGTTTACGCCCACGGCCATTCTGTCCGGCTCGCCGTCGATCGGCATTCTCTTCTGCTTTGCCGCCTTCATCGGCTTCGAGGCGACGACGATCTACAGTGAAGAAGCCCGCGAGCCTCACAAGACGGTGCCGCGCGCGACCTATATCTCAGTGCTGATTATCGGCGTCTTCTACATGTTCACCTCCTGGCTGATGGTGAATGCGGCCGGTGCCGACAAGCTGGTGCCGGAACTGCAGGGCCTTGCCGATCCGACCACCTTCCTCTTCGGCCTTGCCGAGCGTTATGCCGGCGGTTGGTTGCCGCCGCTGATGAACTTGCTCTTCGTCACCAGCCTGTTCGCCGGCGTGCTGGCGTTCCACAACGGTGTTGCCCGTTATCTGTACGTCGCCGGCCGCGAACGGCTGCTGCCCGCCTCGATCGGCGTCACCCACCCGGTCTACCACAGCCCGCATGTCGGCTCGCTGATCCAGACCGTCATCGCCGTCCTCGTCGTGGCACTCTTTGCGGCGACGGGTCAGGATCCGGTGCTGGCGCTGTTCTCGTGGCTGACGAATGTCGGCACGCTCGCCGTCATGACGCTGATGGCCTTCACCGCCTTTGCGATCGTCGCCTTCTTCAGCCGCAATCCCGGCCTCGAACGGAACCCGCTGGTGACTAAGGTTATCCCCGTCGTCACCGGCCTGATCCTCGTTGCCGTTATCATCGCGATCGCGGTCAATTTCGGTGACCTGGCGGGCGCCACCGGCATGCTCGCCGTGTTCCTGCCGGGCCTTGTCGTGATCTTCGGTGTTATCGGTCTGGCGCTTGCGGCATCGCTGAAGTCGGGCAATCCGATCGAGTTCGCCCGCCTTGGCGCAGGCCAGGAGATCTGATCGCTGGCATGCATTTTCCGGAATGACGCCAAGCGGCTTCCGTCCGGAACTGCGTATCACCTAAGAAGGGATGGCGGACCCTCCGCCGTCCCGGCAATGCAAACGGGACCAGACATCATGCAGGACAAGATCGACCAATTGCGTAGCCTCGCCGTCGAGGGCCAAAAGCTGTTCATCAACGGCCACTGGCAGGAGAGCTTGTCCGGCGAAACGCTCGACGTCGTCTCGCCGATCGACGGCAGCCACCTGACGACGATAGCAGACGCGGGCGCGTCCGACGTCGACGCGGCGGTCCGTGCCGCGCGCGCCGTTTTCGAAAAAGGAAGCTGGTCGAAGGCGGCTCCGGCGTTCCGCAAGAAGGTGCTGACGCGCATTGCCGAAATCATCGAAGCGCAGGCGCTGGAGCTTGCGGTCCTTGGCGTGCGCGACAATGGCACCGAAATTTCGATGGCGCTGAAGGCCGAGCCTGGCAGCGCCGCCGGAACCTTCCGCTACTATGCCGAGGCGCTCGACAAGGTCTATGGCGAAATCGCGCCGACCGCCCACAACATTCTCGGCCTCGTGCATCGCGAACCGATCGGCGTGGTCGCCGCGATCGTTCCCTGGAATTTCCCTTTGATGATCGGCGCCTGGAAGATCGCGCCGGCGCTCGCCGCCGGCAATTCCGTGGTGCTGAAGCCGGCGGAGGGCGCCTCGCTCAGCTTGCTCAGGCTCGCCGAAATCTGCGCCGAAGCCGGCCTGCCGGAGGGCGTTCTGAATGTTGTGACCGGCCGGGGTGCGACGACGGGTGAGGCTATCGGGCTGCATGACGATATCGACGTGCTTGCCTTCACCGGCTCGGGCGGTGTCGGCCGCCGGCTGCTCGAATATTCGGCGCGCTCGAACCTGAAACGCGTCTATCTCGAACTCGGCGGCAAGTCGCCGAACGTCGTCTTCGCCGATGCGCCGGATCTCGATCAGGCCGCGCGCATCTCGGCCTATGGCATCTTCCGCAACTCCGGCCAGGTCTGTGTTGCCGGTTCACGGCTGCTGGTCGAGCGCTCCATTCACGAAGCCTTCGCGGAGAAGGTGGCAGCGATCGCGGCAGGTATGAAGGTTGGCGATCCGCTGCTTCTTTCGACCGAGGCTGGAGCGATTTCGAGCAGCGCGCAGCTGAGCAAGAACCTCGATTTCGTCCGTGAAGCGGAAGTGGAAGGCGCGCGCCTGCGTTGGGGCGGCAAGCGCATCCTCGAAGAGACTGGCGGCTATTACATGCAGCCGACCGTCTTCGACATTCAGCCTGAAATGAAGCTGGCGAAGGAAGAGGTCTTCGGGCCGGTACTTGCAATCATTCCCTTCGACGACGATGCCGACGCACTCCGGATCGCCAATGCGACGGACTACGGGCTGGCTTCCGCAGTCTGGACCGCAAACCTGTCGCGCGCGCACCGGATGGTGCGCGGCATCCGCGCCGGCGTCGTGCACGTCAATACCTATGGCGGCGCCGACAACACGGTGCCGCTCGGCGGCGTCAGGCAATCGGGCAACGGCCACGACAAGTCGTTGCACGCGCTGGACAAATACACCGATCTGAAGACCGCCTGGATTCAGCTCTGACCGGGCTTGCAGGGACCGGGGCCGGACGACCGCGCTATCCGAAGGCGAGTTCGAGATTTTGCCGGTCTCGCGCCACCACATGGCATTTGGTCTCGAAACCCTCGCCGGCGACGACCAGAACCAGCTCCGGTGGTATGCCGGCCGAATTCGAAACCGTGACCGCAGCGCCATCGGCACCAAGCGACCGGATAGTGCACTCTATCTTTGAATGCCTGTCGTCGAAAAGAATGGTGCCGGCTTTCAGTACGCGCTGACGAGGACCCAGCGGATAGCCGACTTCGAGACTGCTCCACGCGACGCAGCGGTTCCGTCCGCTGGCCTTGGCGAGATACATTGCCGCGTCCGCCTGGGCGAGCAATGTACCGATCTCCCTGCTCTTGAGCGATAGCGCCGATGTGCCGAAGCTCGCGGTGACTGCAAGCTGACCAAAGTCTCCGTGGATTGTTTGAGCGGCAATCGCTGCCCGCAGCTTTTCCGCTGCGGCGAGTGCGCCGTTCGCGTCGACGTGCGGCAGCATGATGGCGAACTCCTCGCCGCCGAGCCGCCCGAACAGATCGCTTGCCCGCAGATTGGACTGGCAGACGGCGCTCACGGCCTTCAAGACCTCGTCTCCTGCCGCATGCCCGTGCGTGTCGTTGACCCGCTTGAAGTGGTCGACGTCGAGGACGATGCACGACACGTCGTGCTGGTGCCTTATGGCGAGCGAAATCAGCTTGTCCGCCTCCTCGCGGAAGGCGCGGCGCGTCAACGTGCCGGTGAGCCCATCCGTCGCGGCCGACCGGAGCAAATCGATCCGGTCCATCGCCACGCCCGCCAGTTCGGTCAGGATCGTCAGGTCTTTGTCGGTGAAGTGTCTCGGCGCGCGGTCGATCGCGCATACGGTCCCGACCGTATGACCGTCCCGCGTCTTGAACGGAACGCCTGCGTAGAACCGAACATGTTCCGGGCCGGTGACGGCGGGATGTCGCGAAAACCGCGGATCCTGCGTGGCGTCGTGCACGACAAGCGGTTCCTCCGATGCGACAACATATCGGCAGAAAGTGTCTTCCCGGGGAACTTCGTCTAATGCGAGCCCCGAGCAGGCCTTGTACCATTGTCGATGTGCGTCGACCAAAGAGATGATGCCGATGTCGATGGCGAAGATCTGCTTTATCAGCCGCACGATCCGTTCAAGGCCCTGATCCTTCGGCGTGTCGAGAATGTCGAGATGTCCAAGGGCGGTCAGGCGATCGAATTCCCTGCCTTTCGCGTCCGTCGTCGGCCGCCCGGCTGGCTCAGCAACCACCATTCCGTTTTCCTTTCTCATTGCGCGCCAAGCAAATAGAGCGTTTTACGGAAAAAACAAAAGGCACTGAACAGCACGTGGATGTGGATTGCCTCGGCTCTTTGGCGAAACGTCCGTCAATGGGCCGTGTTCATGTAGGCGGGGCGAGACCCCGCCTACGCCTAGCCGCCGAAACTTCCGAGCTGCGTCGGCACATGCACGTAGTTGCGATCGAAATAGAGCAGCGCATTGCCGTCGCTGCGCGAGCGGATGCCGACGACCCGGCCGATGAGGATGTGGTGTGTTCCAAGCAGCCGCGCCTCGGCGAGTTCGCAGTCGAGCGAGACGATGGCGTCTTTGACCGCGAAGCTGCCGGATTGCATCTCGACCCAGTCGGCCGCGGCATAGCGGGCCGCCATATCCTGCGTCGCGCCGGCGAAGTGGCCGGCGAGATCCCTATGGTCGTGGCTGAGCACGTTGACGCAGAAGCGCCGGTTGTCGATGAAAAGGCCGCATTGGGTGGAGTTGCGGTTCATGCAGACAAGCAGCGTCGGCGGCTCGTCGGTCACCGAGCACATGGCGGTGGCGGTGAACCCGCCGCGTCCGGCGGGTCCGTTGGTGGTGATGACGTTGACCGGCGCGCAGACCCGCGCCATGGCGTTGCGAAACTCCGTCTTCGAAACGAGCGGTTCCATGACGGGCCTCATTCGGCGGCGTTGCGCAGAGCGGCCGCATCGTCGAGCGGCGGCAGCCAGGTGCTGCCGGTCCAGCCGTTCTCGTCATAGTCCGCCATGCACTGGTCGACGAGCGCTTCCATCTCCTTGAGACGCCCGCCGCGTTCGGCCCCTTTCAATACCTGCAGCCGAACCTCTTCAGGCGCGCCGGCATAGTTGAGTTCGTAGAGCGCGTGGCGTCCGCCGAACTCCGTGCCGGTCGCGTCCCAGAGCAGTTTCATGATCTTGATGCGCTCGATGTGCCCCATATCGTTAGAGCCGCGGACATATTGCGCCAGGTAGCGGTCGATCTCGGGATTGCCGAAGTCACGCACGGAGGACGGCAGGTAGATCAGCCCCGAGGCAATCACCTTGCGGATCGTCTCGACGACACGCGGATAGGCCTCCGACATGAAGGTTCGATAGGAAAGCGCGGCTTCCAGATTGGGAAGCACGGCGCCGTCGGCCCAAGGAATGGGATTGTGGGCCATGGCATTGGAGAAGCTCCAGAACATGTGGCGGAGCGCGATCACCTCGCCGAGTGCTGCCTGATTGCCGCGGAAGGCGTCGCCGCCGGTGGCGCGCAGCGCCTTGGCAAGCAGGCCTGCCAGGAAGTCGAGTTTCACGGCGAAACGGGTGCAGCCCTGGAAGCAGTAGCCGTGCATGAAGCCGGAAGCCGGGTGGAAGGAGAGGATCTTGGCGGCATCGCGCAAGACCAGGACGTCCTCCCACGGCACGAAAACGTTGTCGAGCACCAGGATCGCATCGTTCTCGTCGAAGCGCGACGACAGCGGATAGTCGAAGGGATGGCCGACGGTGTTGGCTGTCTGCTCGTAGGAGACGCGGCAGAACATCTTGATCCCGGGCGCGTTCATCGGAACGATGAACATCACCGAGAGCGAGGGATCCTCCGTTACCGTCGCCGAACTTTGCGCCAGGAAATTGTAGTGCGTCAGTGCCGAGGAGGTCGCGACCACCTTGGCACCTGAGACGTAGATGCCGGCGTCCGTTTCCTTGGTGATGTGGACGAAGACGTCCTTGACCGCGTCCGCCGGCTTGTGCCGATCGATCGGCGGATTGACGATCGCGTGGTTCATGAAGAGCGCCGCTTCCTGGGCGCGTTTATGCCAGGCGAGCGCGTTGTCCTTGAACGGGCCATACCAATTGGCATTGGCGCCGAGCGTGTTCATCAGCGCCGCCTTGTAGTCGGCGGTGCGGCCCATCCAGCCATAGGACATGCGTGCCCATTCGGCGATCGCGCCCTGCTGGGCGGCAAGATCGGCGGAGGAGCGGGCGACGCGGAAATATTTGTGGGTGTAGCCGCCGGACCCCGTGTCGGTCGGCGCCGTCAGGATGTCCCTCTTTGCCGGATCATGCAGCGCGTCATAGAGCCTGGCGAGCGACCGGGCGGAATTGCGCATCGCCGGATGGCTGGTCACGTCCTTGATGCGTTCGCCGTTGATATAGACCTCGCGGCCGTCGCGCAGGCTTTCCAGATATTCGGCGCCGGTGAAGGGCCGCGTCCTGTCGGCGCGGAAATCCTCTGCTCTCATTTTCTCCTCCTTGAGTTTCGTCAAGGCTAGGCGTTGAAATCATTGGCCGCCATGGACAGAATGGCAAAATGACTTGTACTTTTTTCGGTGGGCCATGACCGACGCCATTCCAAGTTTCTTCGTCTACGGTGAACCGGAGCAACAACTCGAACCCGGATTTTTCCATGTCGAGACGGTGATGGCGCGGCGTAACCTGCATCAGGGACAGGTGAAGGCGCATAAACACGATCAGATGGGGCAGATCACCTTCTGGATGAGCGGCCGCGGCACCTATTTCATCGACGACAGGCCATTGGACTTTTTGGCACCGGCCGTCAGCTTCGTGCCGAGCGGCATCGTGCATGGTTTTTCCGTCGATCCTGAGACGAGCGACGCGGTCGTCGTCTCGGTCGCCGATGGCGCGCTGCTCTCGATCCGGGAGAACACCACGCTTCCTGTTGATGCGCCGGTCATGATCCGTGGCGACGGCGAGGACCGGGGCTGGCGCCGTCTTGCCGAACTGCTCGATATCGTTGCCGACGAATATGCCGGCGGAGCGCCCGGCACCCAACAGATGCTCGCCTCGCTGGTCGCGGCCGTCCTCACCCAGATCGCCCGTCTGGCATCCGCCACGCCATCTCCGGCCCAGCCGTCGCAGGCGATGCTGGCGGCTCAGCTGCGCCGGCTTATCGATTTGCACTTCCGGGAAAACTGGAGCGTCGCGCAATACACCGACGCGCTGGCAACGACACCGCACCTCATCGCCAAGGCGAGCAGGGACGCCTTCGGCATGCAGGTCAAGGAGCTCATCAACGAGCGTCGATTGCTCGAGGCCAAGCGCCTGCTGCTCTTCACTGTACGGCCGCTGGAAGACATCGCCTACGAGATCGGCTTTGCCGATGCCGCCTATTTCTCGCGCTTCTTTCGGTTACGCGTGGGCGAGGCGCCGAGCGACTGGCGCCGCGCGCGGGTGAGCTCGTCAGGAGCCGGCTAAGATTGCCGGTCCCGAAAAGATAACGCATTGCCACGTTGGTCGCCGACTATCGGCCGTAGTTCCGCATCACCTCGATCAGCGGCTCATGCCGGATCGCCTGGATCTTGAAGCGATCATGGGCGGTGCCGCCGGAATCTTCCGCCGCGATCATCGCGTTGACCACCGCTTCCTCGACGCTGTCGACAGTCGCGAGATAGACCGGGTCGAGCAGGTCGTCGTTGACGATCTCCAGCGAGAGGCGCGGCGGCGCCTTGTGCGCCATCGGCTGGGTATTGACCGTGGAGAAGGCAAGGAAGATGTCGCCGGAATTGTTGCCACCCGGAGTACCATTGCGGCCGATGCCGATCGCCGCCCGTCGCGCCAGCCGCTTCAACTGGTGCGGCGCCATCGGCAGGTCGGTGGCGATCACGACGATGATCGAGCCGCGCTCCTGCATCTGGCTTTGCGGCGTGCCGTCGCGCATGTGCTCGCCGACCGGAACGCCACGGATCGTCAGCCAGTCGCGCTGGCCGTGATTGGCCTGCACCAGCGTGCCGATCGTATAGTCGCGACCGCCGAATTCGACGACGCGGGATGCGGTGCCGGTGCCGCCCTTGAAGCCATAGGCGATCATGCCGGTGCCGCCACCGCAATTGCCCTCCTGCACCGGGCCCGAGGTGGCGCTGTCGAGTGCTGCGCGCACATCTGTCTCGGTGATCGGCTGGCCGTTGATGTCGTTCAGAACGCCGTCATAGGTCTCCGCCACGACCGGCATCAACCATAGAAAGTCGTCGCTGTCGTAGGTCGACCGGTAGCGCTCCAGCATCCACTTGATGGTGGCGTGATGGGTCATGCCGACGGCGTGGGTGTTGGTGATCATGACCGGCCCGAGGAAGAAGCCGCCGTCCTCGATCCAGTGGGTGCCGGTCATCTCGCCGTTGCCGTTGAAGCGATGCACCCCAGCGTAGACCGGGACGGGGGTGGCCGAAGCGGCATGCGGCAGGATGGCGGTGACGCCGGTGCGGACAGGACGCTTGCGGCCCGGGCGCGGCGTCTCTTCCGCGATCGTGCGGAAGCCGACGGTTATGCCTTCGACGTCGGTGATGGCGTTGAAGCGGCCGGTGCGGCCGGAAAAGGGCAGCCCGATATCGCGGGCGCGAGCGGTGGGCGAGGCGGGAGTTTTATCGTTCATGATCATTTCTGCCGGGAGCGAAGGTAAAGGCCGAGCGAGGCGACGACGAAGGAGAAGGAGAGCATCATCACGGCAATCGCGTTGATCTCCGGTTTGATGCCGCGCCGAAGCATGGAGAAGATGAACATCGGCAGCGTAGTGACGTCGACGCCGGCGATGAAATAGGTGATGACGAGATCGTCCATCGAGATGATGAAGGCGAGCAGCGCGCCGCCGACGATTGCCGGAAAGAGCTGCGGCAGCACCACCCGGCGAAAGGTCATCCATTCATTGGCGCCGAGATCGGCGGACGCGTGCTCCAGCGTCCGGTCCATGCCGGCAAGTCGGGCCGAGACGACGATGAAGACGTAGGAGATCAGGAAGGTGCACTGGCCGATGATGATCGTCGTCAGCCCCAGCCGGATGCCGGAATTGACGAAGAAGATCAGAAGCGCGATGCCGAGCACGATATCCGGCATCAGCATCGGCATGAACATCACCACGCAGTAGAAGCGCTGGCCGACGAATTCGAAGCGATAGAGGCCGATGGCGATCGCCGTGCCGAAGATGGTCGCAATGGCTGTCGTAGAGGCGGCGATCACCAGACTGTTCCAGACCGCCTGCAGCAGTTGGCCCGTCGATTCGATGTAGAGAGCGCTTTCGGAGACCTTGGTCTTGAAGCCGAGAACCTGGGCGTACCATTCGGTGGTGAAGCCCGTCCAGGTCATCATGTTCACCGGATTGGCGTTGAACGAATAGACGGCGATGACGACGAGCGGAATGTAGATGAAGGCGAAGAAGAGGCCGGTATAGGCGAGCAGGCTTCCGGTAAAGAGGGTTCGAGCGATCTTCATGGATCACCTCACCGTGCCAGCGCAGCGGCGGCGCTGCGCCGACCGGAAAGAACCAAATGGGCGATCATCATGATCAGCATGACGGTCATCACCATCATCGCCAGTGCGGCGCCGAAGGGCCAGTTGCGGGCCGCGAGGAACTGCTGTTCGATCAGGTTGCCGAACATCATCACCTTGGCGCCGCCGAGCACCGCCGGCACGACGAAGTTGCCAAGCGCCGGAATGAAGACGATGACCGCGCCGCCGGCAATGCCGGGAGCGGTCAGGGGCAGGATGATGCGCCAGAAGGTGCGCAGCGGCCCGGCGCCGAGATCGAGCGAGGCGCGCACCAGAGTCCAGTCAAGTTTCTCGACGCTGGCATAAACAGGCATGAACATAAAGGGAATGAACACATAGGTCATGCCGAGGATGATCGCGCCCCTGGTGTAGATCAGGTCGAGCGGCCGCTCGATCAGCCCCGTTGACAGAAGCATCTCGTTGACGAGGCCGGTCTGGCGCAGGATCAACACCCAGACGAAGAGCCGCACGATCAGGCTGGTGAAGAAAGGCAGCGTGATCAGGAACAGGCAGAAATTCTTCCAGCGCTCGGAAAGCCGGGCGATGCAGAAGGCGGCGGGATAGCAGACGAGAAGGGTCGCGAGCACCGTCAGGGCCGCGATCTCGACCGAGCGCAGGAAGATCGCGATGTAGATCGGATCGAACTCCTCGAACATCGGATCGGCAAAACCGAGGATGCGACCGAAGTTATGCGGGTAGAAGGTCCACTCCACCCCACCATAGAGGCCGGGCGCGAGAAGGCTGGTGACGACCATGATCGCGAGCGGCCCGAGGAAGAAGACGGCAAGGAAGGCCGAGACGGGTCCGAGCAAAACGGCGAGCTGAAAGCGGCGGCGGCTGGCGATCGACATCTCACGCACCCCCGGCATTGGCACCGATGAGGTGCACGGCAGCAGGGTCATAGGCAAGCCGCGCCTTGCGTGTCCGTTCGACCGTGCCGACGAGATTGCGCCGATTGGCGGGAACTTCCGCAATCACCTTGCGTCCCTCGGCAGTGCGGCCGAACAGCTCGAAGGTGGAGCCGACAAAAACGATCTGGTCGAGATCGACGTCGATCGTCGGAAAGGGGGCGTTTTCCTCCGCAAGGAAGAACTGTTCCGGCCGGATCAATGCCGTCGCTTTGGTCGAAATTTTCTTGTCGCAGGGCTGGTGGCGGATCGCCATGCCATCCGCCGTCATCAGCCGGTCGCCGTCGAGCGTGCCCTCGAACAGGTTGCTGGCGCCGATGAAGGTGGCGACGAAGGTGTTGACCGGGTGGTCGTAGATGGCGCGCGGCGTATCGAGCTGCTGGATGCGGCCACCGGAGAGCACGGCGACGCGATCCGACATCGTCAGCGCTTCCTGCTGGTCGTGGGTGACGAAGATGAAGGAGATGCCGAGCTCGTTCTGCAGCGTCTTCAGTTCGATCTGCATCGCCTGACGCAGGTTCTTGTCGAGCGCCGACAGCGGTTCGTCGAGCAGCAAGAGTTTCGGCCGGGCGATGATGGCGCGGGCCAGCGCCACGCGCTGTTGCTGGCCGCCGGAGAGCTGGCGCGGCCTGCGGCCTTCCATGCCTTCCAGTCCTACCATCTTCAAGGCGGCGGAGACCTTTTCACGGCGCGCCGGCTTGGCGACGCCCGCGACTTCCAGCGAATAGGCGACGTTTTCGCCGACCGTCATGTGCGGAAACAGCGCATAGTTCTGGAAGACCGTGTTGACCGGGCGGCGGTAGGGCGGCCGGTCGGTGATGTCCTCGCCGTCGATGAGGATCGAGCCGCCGTCGAGTTCGACGAAACCGCTGATCGCCTGCAGCAGCGTGGTCTTGCCGCAGCCGGAAGGCCCGAGCAAGGTCAGGAATTCGTTGCGGCGGACGTCGAGATCGATGCTGTCGAGAGCGGTCACGATGCCGCCTTCCGGAGTGGTGAAGGCCTTGCTCGCCTCCACCAGCCGGACGATGGAATTCTGCATACTTCTGTTCCCCAAAATGTTATGCAAATAACGCTTGTGCGTTTCCGATATATGGATACCATTTGCCTATCGGAGTCAACGGCCACCAGAAGCCGTGATCCGGAAGCGGCCGGCAAGGGCCGTAGAGGGGCCGAACGGCCATGACCATCAGAGGAGAATGATGATGACAATGACGAATGGGGTGACGTGTGAAGGCAAGAGGCCTTTCGCCACCCGCGCACGTGGCGTGGCCGTTTTACTGACGACACTTTCCGCTCTGTTCGGCACGGCGCAAGCGGCTGAGCTCAACATCTACAACTGGGGCGAATACATCAATCCGGCTGTCCTCAAGAAGTTCGAGGAAGAGACCCAGATCAAGGTCAACCTCTCCACCTATTCCTCGAACGAGGAGATGCTGGCGAAGATCCAGGGTGGGGCCACGGGTTACGACATCGTCTTCCCGTCGGTCCACATGCAGGACATCATGGCCAAGCTCGACCTGCTCGAAAAGACGGACATCAACGACTACGAGGGCTTCAAGAATATCGACCCGACCTTCCTTCGGGCCAAGAGCGATCCGAAGGGCGAGTATTGCCTACCTTACGCCTTCGGCTCGGTCGGCATCCTCTACAACAGAAAACTTCTCGGCAAGGACGTGACCGGCTGGCGCGACCTGATCGAGACGGTGAAGGCGAAAGGGCTGAAGTTCACGCTGCTCGACGACATGCGCGAGGTGCTTTCGGTGGGTCTGATCCTCAACGGTCACAAGGTCAATTCCACCGACCCGGCGGAATTGCAGCAGGCTGCCGATACGATCATCGCGATGAAGCCCGACGTTGCCGCCTTTACCTATGACACCCGCCCGATGGTCGCCGCCGGCGATGTCGCGGCTGGTCACTTCTTCGTCGGCTCGATGGTCGATGTCTTCGCCAACCCCAAGGATCTCGGTTACGTGATCCCGGAGGAAGGGGCGACGATGTACCAGGAGGATATCTGCGTCCTGAAGTCGGCCCCCAACAAGGACAACGCGGTCAAGTTCCTGCAGTTCTATACGCGCCCGGACGTCGCGGCGCTCAATATTGAACAGCAGACCAACGGGACGGCCAACGTGCCGGCGCGGCAATTGACCCCCGAGCAGATCAAGAACAGCAAGGAAATCAACCCGCCGCCGGAAACCATGCAGAAGCTGCAAATCTTCGAAGACCTCGGCCCCGGCGTGCGCCAGCTCGACCGGGTCTGGACGAAGGTGAAGACGGCGGAATAAACACGCGATGCGATGACAGGAGCGGATGCGGGTTTGTTACCCGGCATCCGCTTCGGCAGACTTGCGTGTATCCTTACCTCGTGGCTGAGGATAAACATGCAGCTATTCAAAGTGCTGCAGCGACCTTTTTCCGTCTGATAAGACCGGTGGCGCTGTAGAATGGGAGGGGACGTGGCACCGCGCATCCTGAAGCTGCTGCGCAGCGACGAGATGAGACGCTCGAAGTCGGACAAGCTCATCGCCAACTACATCGAGCGCAACCTCGCCGAGATCCCCTTCGAGACGGCGCGCTCGATCGCGACCCGCCTCGAGGTCTCGCCGATGACCGTCGGGCGCTATCTCCGGCGTTTAGGCTTCGATGGCCTCGACCAGCTGAAGCACGAGCTCAGGCGTGACGGCTCCAACAATCCCGCCTGGCAGGTCAAGGGCTCTGTCGGCCGGTTGCGGGAGGATAACCGCGAAGGCAAGCTGCTTGCCGGCCTGATCCAGCAGCAGGTCGACAATCTCGGCATGATCTACGAGCTGACGACCGCGCCGGAATGGCAGCAGACGATCGACGCCCTGATTGCTGCGAGCGAAGTCTATGTCGCCGCCTATCAGAACGTTCGCGGCATCGCGCAATATTTCGCCAGCCAACTGTCCTATACCCGGCCGCGCGTGCAGTTCGTCGACGGCCTCAACGGCACCTATGCCGAGCTGCTCGATGGCTCGGTCGAGGGGCGTGTGCTGTTCCTGCACGATGTGCGCCGTTTCGCCGCCAAGGCGCGGCCGCTTGCCGAGGAAGCCCGCCGCGCCGGCGTCAAGGTCATCCTCTATACCGACGAGTTCTGCCCCTGGGCACCTGAGGTCTCCGATATCTGCCTCATTGTGCCCGGGTCGCACGGTCCGCTGTGGGACGGGGCGGCGACAACCGTCGCGGTCATGGACCTGCTCTTGAGCAACATCATTGTCGTGCTCGGCGATGATGTCGGTGAGCGCGTCGCCCAGCTGACCCGGCTGCAGAACATCTTCGGCGATTTCGAGGACTAGAGCGCCGTGCGTTCGTTTGAACGCACAAAGGACGCTCTAGCACTTTGATTCTAGAGCATCTTTCTGCCTCAAATGATTCCACTTGAGGGCAGGATGCTCTAGGCAGCGATACCAGGAAAAGTGTGCAGCGGTTTTCTGTCCGGAATCGCGTCCAAAATTCGAAGTCTCCGTTCAGCCCTGGGTCGCCTGCGGGATGTAATCCCGCGCAATATCGATCGATGTCGGGCGCCCATCGAGAAAGAGCTCACCGATGCGCGGCGCCGTCCGGGCGATGACCTTGCCAGCCTTGATCACGAACAACCGGTTTGGCTTCAGCCGCAGGGCCTCGCTGACATCGGCCGCCTGCAAGAGGACCAGATCGGCCTTGAAGCCCACCTCCAGCCCATAGCCCTCAAGGCCCATGGTTTTCGCCGAGTTCACGGTGATCGCGTCGAAGATCCTGCGCTTGTCCTCGATGCCGCCCATCTGCGTCACGTGAACAGCCATATGGGCGACTTCCAGCATGTCGCCCGATCCCATCGAGTACCAGGGATCCATGACGCAATCGTGCCCGAAGGCGACGTTGAGCCCCGCCGCCATCAACTCCTTCACTCGTGTCATGCCGCGGCGTTTGGGATAGCTGTCGTGGCGCCCCTGCAGCATGATGTTGATCAGCGGATTGGGGATCACGTTGATCTTCGCTTCCACCATCAGCGGGATGAGCTTGGAAACATAGTAGTTGTCCATCGAGTGCATCGAAGTGAGATGCGAGCCCGCAACGCGTCCCTGCAATCCGAAGCGCACGGTCTCGGCCGCCAGCGTCTCGATGTGGCGCGACAGCGGGTCATCGGTCTCGTCGCAATGCATGTCGACGGGCAGGCCGCGCTCGGCAGCGATGCGGCAGAGCGCCTCCACCGAGCGTGCGCCATCCTCCATCGTCCGCTCAAAATGGGGAATGCCGCCGACGATATCGACGCCCATGTCGAGCGCACGCTCAAGCGATGCCACGCCATCGGGCGCGCGGTAGTAGCCATCCTGCGGGAAGGCAACGAGCTGCAGGTCGATATAGGGCGCGACCTTCTGCCTGACCTCGAGCAGCGCTTCGGCCGTGACCAGCCGAGGATCCGACGTGTCCACATGGCTGCGGATGGCGAGAAGCCCCTGGCTGACGGCGAGATCGCAATAACGCAGCGCCCGCTCGACCAGCGCCTCCTTGGTCAAGGTTGGGCGCAACTCGCCCCAGAGCGCGATGCCCTCAAGCAGCGTGCCGGAGACGTTCATCCGTGGCAGGCCGAGCGACAGCGTTGCGTCCATGTGGAAATGCGGATCGCAGAAGGGTGGGCTCAGCAACCGGCCGGTGGCGTCGATCTCTTCGCCTGCGGTCGCGGCAAGGTTCGGCTCGATTGCGGCGATCTTTCCGCCCACAACACCGACATCAATGCCCTGGCGTCCGTCCGGAAGGTTGGCGTTGCGGATGATCAGGTCGAACATGGCTGGCTTCTCCAGATGTCAGCGCCGCTTGTGGACCAAGCTGGCATGCCTACGATCCGAAGCTCTTGCGATAGGCGGCCGGCGACGTGCCGAATCGACGAACGAAGGAACGACGGAAGGCGATATCGTCATGGAAGCCGATATCCGTGGCAATCTTTTTGAGTGGAATGCCGGTGTCTTCGGCAAGCCTGCGCCCCGCCTCCAGCCGCATGCTCTCCACATAGTCGGCGGGCGTCATGCCCACCTCCTGTTTGAACTGCCTGGAGAAGTTTCGCTCGCTCATGCCGACGCGCCGGGCAACCGCTGCGACGCTGAGGTCGGCAGAGAGATTGTCGGCAATAAAATCCTGAGCCGCACGAATGGGTGTCTTCTGTGCAAGCTGGCCGGCGAGAAGGGTGCTGAACTGGGTCTGGCCGCCGGGCCGCTTGAGAAAGACAACGAGTTCACGCGCGACCTTCAAAGCGATGTCCAGGCCGAGATCCTTCTCGACGATGGCAAGCGCCAGGTCGATGCCGGCCGTTACGCCGGCTGAGGTCCAGACGTTGCCGTCCTTGGTGAAAATGCGGTTGGGCTCGAGTTTCACCTCCGGGAAGCGCTTGCCGAATTCCGCCGCTTGCGACCAATGCGTCGTCGCCCGCCTGCCGTTTAAGAGGCCCGCCTCGCCGAGCACGAAGGCGCCGGAGCACACCGATCCGAAACGGCTGGCGCGAGCCGATGCTTCCTTCACCCAGGTGAGAAGCGATGCCGGCAGTGGCCGTTCATGAATGAGCGGATCCCCGGCCACAAGCAACGTATCGATGTCGGAAAAACCTTCCTCCAGCGACCGATCCGGCAGCAGCGTCAACCCGGAAGATCCGCGCACCGGACTGCCGGACGCGCTGACGACCTCCACGGAATAATGGTCGGTGCCGCTCTGACGGTTGGCCTCCGCAAACACGTCCGAGGGCCCGATGACGTCGAGAAGCTGCACGCCCTGCATGGCGACGATGGCGATCTTGTGAACGGCCATTAACGAACCTCGAACAATCTGCCGGTCAGGACGATGCTGACCGTACGATAGAAGACGACAGCGATGGCGCCGGCAAGAAACAGGAAGAACAGTCCCGCCAGGCCGGTCAGGATAGCGCTCCCGGCAGAAGCGGCATACCGGAAGAAGGCGATCGACAGGGCAGCAAGCGGAAAGCTGATGGCCCACCAGGTGACGCTAAAGGGAACATGGGAGCGGAACACCATCGGCGACAGGACGAGCATGAGAAACAGGGCAAAGTAGAACAGGACCGTGGCGAAGAGATCGACCGAACCCGTGACGTTAGTATAGGCGAGGAAGCCGACGGCAAAGGGGGCGACGAGAACCATGAGGGACGGCCGAGCCAGCGCCGGAAGCGGATCTTCGTGGCGCAACCGCGAGAAGATGAGCGCGATAAAGACCGCGGCGATGACGCTGCCGACCGAAAAGGCAAGCATATTGACTTCATGCGCCCAGGAGAACGGCATGGCGTGGCCGGTAACGGCGATATCAAGGGTGGCGACGCCGGGGATGAGTAGCGGCGGCAGGGTGGTATCGCGCGACTGCTGCCGGCCGAGGAAGCCTCTGGCGACGACATAGGCGAGGGCGAAGGTCAGCGCAGACGCGATGGTCCAGACGACCTCTGACAGCAGCGGGCTGTAAAGGTTCAGAAAGGCAGACTGCAGAAGCAGGCCGATTGCGACGGTCGCAAAGAAGTTGCTTTGAACCGGATGGGCGAATTCAGCGGCGACCAAGCCAGGGTGCCGGCGCCATTTGATGGCATAGCCCAGGGCAAGGCTCAGAAAGATCGAGGTACCGAGCCAGCCGACATATTCCCCGGGAAGGGCCGGCAGTCCGATCGTCCTGGTGGCTTCGCGCCAGGCGAGGCTCAGGCCCGTGATGCCCATTACCGATGCGAACAGGTTGATCGGAAGCTGCGAGATCGACCGCTTGGTCAGCGGCGTGCTGTTCGAGAGATCTATGGATTGAACGGTCATTGGCTTGTTCCTGTCCGAAAGAGTGCTGACAGGATTAAAACACGCTACACCTTTGTCTTGAATGATGCAAACAGTACGATTTCGGACTGGCTGCGTATGTTTCCGGCCAAGGACCGCTCAGTATCGCCGCCAGGTCGGTTGCCGACCACCGCGGCCGGGTCACGGTGCCCCGTAGCTGCGCCAGAGAACATAGAGGCTGACCGAAAAAATGATGGCGCGGAAAATCTGCGTCAGCGTATCGCGCTGGGTCGCAAGCCGGGTGGAGACGAAGGTGCCGACGATTCCGCCCAAAATGCCGCCGGCGATGAAGTAGCCGGCGATGCGCCAGTCCACCAAACCCGAGGAAGCGTAGTTGATCGCGGTCGTCAGGCCGAAGGTGCCGACGGCAAGCAACGACGTGCCGACCGCATTGATGAGCGGCATGCCGGTTGCAAGCAGGAGGCCGGGGACGATCAGGAAACCGCCGCCGATGCCGAAGAAACCGGAGCAGGTACCGGTCAAAAGCGCCGTCACTCCGGTCTTGCCGTGCGTCCCGATCGAAAGCGATTGCGGCGTGGCCGCCGTGTCGCACTTTACCTTTTTCATGGCGAAGCTGACGAACATCATCACCAGCCCGAACAGGAACAGCAGGCGCTGGCCGTCGACCAGTTTGCCGAGGCTAGAGCCAAGATAGGCGCCGAGCGAGCCGGCCACCGTGAAAATCAGAGCGCACCGCCACCAGAGGTGGCCGCGAAGCGCATGGCTGATGAGGTTGAGATAGGCGTTTGCGGAAACGGCGAGCGCTCCGGTGCCGAGCGCCGTATGTACGTCGCGAATGCCGACCACATAGATGAGGAGCGGGGTTGCCAGGATCGAGCCGCCGCCACCGATCAGGCCGAGCGTGAAGCCGGTGAGCGAGCCGGAGCCGATCGCGAGCAGCATTTGCTGGAAAGGATCCGCCACGATGCCTCTACCCCCAGACCGAACCGGGAAGGGCGTCGAGCGGGATTTTCAGGTAGCGCCGGCCATTGTCTTCGGTGGCCGGGAGCTCGCCGCCGCGGACATTCACCTGCAGCGCATGCAGAATGAGTTTCGGCATCGGCAAGGTACGGTCGCGCGCCTCGCGTAAGCCGACGAAATCGGTCTCGGACTTGCCGGCGACATGGGGGTTTTTGGCCTTCTGCTCCGCGACCGTGCTTTCCCAGCGCGCCTCGCGGCCTCCTGCGCAATAGTCGTGGCCGGTGAAGAGCCGAGTCTCATCCGGCAGTGCCAGGATCGCCTGGATCGAGCGCCAGAGGTCGGCAGCGCTTCCGCCGGGAAAATCGGCACGGGCCGAGCCGCTATCGGGCATGAACAGCGTGTCGTGAATGAAGGCTGCGTCGCCGATCACATAGCTGATCGACGCGAGTGTGTGGCCGGGCGAATGCAGGACGCGAGCCTTGAGCTCGCCGATCCGGAACGTCTCGCCGTCAGTAAACAGCCGGTCCCACTGCGAGCCGTCGCAGGCGAAATCCGGCCAGTTATAGATCGCTTTCCAGATCCGCTGCACGCCCTTCACGTGTTCGCCGATCGCCGTCGGCGCTCCCGTCCGGGCCTTGAGATAGCGCGCCGCCGAGAAATGGTCGGCATGAGGATGGGTGTCGAGGATCCATTCGACGGTCAGGCCTTTGGCCGCGACATGGTCGATGATCGCGTCGGCATTCCGCGTGGCGGTCGAGCCCGACTTCTCGTCGAAATCGAGCACCGGGTCGATGATCGCGCATTTGCCCGTCGCCGGATCGGCAACAACATACTGGATGCTGCCGGTGCGGGCGTCGTAAAAGCCGGTCACATCGGGCTTATGCATAGGCGAGCGCCTCTTCAGCCGTTGCGCACGGGAAGAAGATGGCGCGAGCGGGGTCAAAATCGTAATCGGCTTCGAAGGTGGGCGCGTCCGCCGCCAGCTGGGCGACGCAATCGAGGATGAACTTCACCTTTTCGTCCGAAAGCAGGACGCTGAAGTTCAGCCGTGTGAACCCGGGCTTCTCGATCTCTTCGCCGGCGAGGATCGCCTGTCGGATCTGTTCGGAGTGTTCGGCATCGATCGACAGTAGCCGGTGTACGTAGGGCCCGGCACAGGCGCAGCCGCCGCGTGCCTGGATGCCGAAGCGATCGCTGAGCATGCGAGTAACGAGCTGCTGGTGGACATAGCCGCCCTTGCCGTTCCTGATGCGGAAGGAGAAGATCGGCAGGCGATCCGGTTCCTTAAGGCCGAGCAGCTCCAGCTGCGGGACGGTCTTCCAGGCGGCAAAGGCCTGTTGGGCCAGCGCGCGGTTGCGCCTTTCCATTTCTTCAAGACCGATCGCATGCTTGACGATGAAGGCGAGGGCTGCGCGGATGTCGCCGACGACATTCGGTGTTCCCGCTTCTTCGCGTGCTTCGAGATTGCCGCTGTAGTCGTGGGTATCAGGCGAAACGAACTTCACGGTGCCGCCACCCGGCCAGGTCGGTTTGTCGGTCACGACGCCGTCGCGGCGAACGATCAGGATGCCGGAGGCGCCCGGACCGCCGATGAACTTGTGCGGCGAGACGACAATGGCGTCGATCTCGAAACCGGCAGGCGACATGGAAATCGGAATGTAAGGACCGGCGCCGGCATAGTCCCAGATCATCTTCGCGCCGGCCGCCTTGACCATCCGGGTGATCGCCGCGACGTCGCTGGTGATGCCGGTGATGTTCGAACCGGCGGACAGGGCGCAGATGGTCAGATCAGGCGCACCGGCGTTGAGCGCTTGGGCAAGCTCGGCAAGGTCCGGCCCGCCCGCCTGGCATTCGGCCAGTTCGACGATCTCAGCACCGCTTTCACGCCATGGCAGGATGTTGGAGTGGTGCTCGTAGGGCCCGATGATGACGCGGACTTCTTTGCCTGCCGCTACGGCTTCGGCAACGCCGAACAGCTTGACCAACCGGTTGATGCCCGAAGTGGCGCCGGAACCGGTGAAAATCACGGCGTGGTCGGCAGTCGCGCCACAGAATTCGCCGATCAGCGCGCGCGCTTCCCGCCGCAACCGGGTCATGAAGCCGCCGCAATAGGAGGCTTCCGTGTGGCTGTTGGCGTAATAGGGCAGGACTTCGTCGAGCACGAAGCTTTCGATCACCCGCAGTGCCCGGCCGGAAGCGACATAGTCGGCATAGACGAGCGGCTTCGTGCCGTATGGGCCGACGATCTGCGCCTTCGCGCCGACGAGATCGTCCCGAAGATCGGCAATCACGCCCGGGCGGTTCAAAGCCTGGCGGAACTTGGCAAGCGGGCTAAGCTCCTCACAGGAGTGGCGGTGAACTGTTGGAACGATCATCTCGCTGACCTCCCTTGGAGCGAACATTGACAGCGATTATATTCCCCTTCATGGTCAAAAAATTCACCTATCTTCCTGCGCCAGCCGCGCTTTATTGTGTCAAATGATCGAAGAATCATCAAAAATAGATAGTTTTGATCTGAAGATCATGACGTTGCTGCAAAAGGATTCGAGCCTCTCGCAGCGTGAGTTGGCCGAGCGGGTCGGGTTATCGCAAAATGCCTGCTGGCGGCGCCTTCAGCGTCTGCAGTCGATCGGCATGATCCGGGGTTCGCACTGCGACATCGATCTCAGTGCTCTGGGCCTGGATCTGACGGTGATCGTGATGATCCGCACACGCCATCACTCCAAGGAATGGAGCGACGGCTTCCGGCAGCATGTCGAGCGACTGCCGGAAGTGATCGACTTCTACAGGATCGGCGGGGACTGGGACTATCTAATCAAGGTGGTGACCCGCGGCATGGGCGGCTACGACGCCTTTTATCAGAAGCTCATCACCAACTTCGATCTCGCCACGGTCACGGGCTTCTTTTCCATGGAGGCGATCATCAACAATCGCCCGGTGGATCTCAGCCGGTTGAAGTAAGGCGCCGGGCTCCGGCGCCCCATTTTGTGGTCACATCACGCCGAAGCGCTCGAAGGCCTCGACCGTGCTCATGCCGGCCTCGATCGCGAGGCGCACCTTGCTTTCGGTTTCGGCCTTTTCCAGCGCCAGCGCGATTGCTTCCCGTTCCGCCTCGCGCGGGATGACGAGCACGCCGTCACGGTCGCCGAAGAGGATATCGCCCGGCCGGATGCGGATGCCGCCGATCTCGATCGGGATACCGTAGTCGACGACCTTGCCGCGCGGCCCCTGGTCCTGCGCATAGGATCCGTAGCAGAAAGTCGGAAAATCGAGCGCAAGAATGCCGGCGCTGTCGCGGCAATAGCCGTCGCAGATCGCGCCGGCGGCTTTTAGTTTCATTGCACGGGTCGACATCAGCTCGCCCCAGACGGCGTAACGTGGCGAGGAGCCGGAACAGACATAGATCTCGTTGGGTTTCAGGCTATCGAGCGCGTGGAACATCAGGCCGAACGGTTTCGAGCTGAATTCCGAATGGCCGCTCGCCTCGGCGGTTGCGAAGAAATCGGCTTCGAGTACGGGCATCGCCCGCCCGACGGCGACCATGTCGTCGCGGAGCGCCCGGATCTGCGGCGGCAGGAACTGGTGTTGCAGCCCCATCGTGTCGAGGATGTCGCCGACCACGGCCGTGAACAGACGGCTGCGCATGGCGGTAAACAGTTCGGTATCGTCTTCAAAACGTGTCATTTCTCTTCCCTCAAGCCATGTGTGCCATGGCGGTAGCGATGCCCTGCATCACGCCTCTGATTTCCGCGAGGCCCTTCAACCGGCCGATCAGCGAATAGCCGGGGTTGATCCGCCCCTTGCCGATGTCGTCGGCCAGGAGGTGCCCGTGATCCGGGCGAAGCGGGATTTGCCAGTCGGCGCGGCCTTCCTGTAGCCGACGCTCCTGTTCCTGCATCAGCGCAAGGATCACTGCCGGCATGTCGCTCGATCCGCCGAGATGATCGGCCTCGTAGAAGGAGCCGTCCTCCTCCCGCTGGACATTGCGCAGGTGGGCAAAGTGAATGCGTGGGCCGAATTCACGAACCATGGCTGGCAGATCATTGTCGGTGCGCGTGCCATAGGATCCGGTGCAGAAGGTGATGCCGTTGGCTTGGCTGTCGACGGCGGCGAGGATGCGCCTTACATCCGCGGCCGTCGAAACGATGCGCGGCAGGCCATAGAGCGAAAAGGCCGGATCATCGGGGTGGATGCAAAGCCGGATACCGACCTCCTCCGCCACCGGAACGATCTCCTTGAGGAAGCGCGCCAGGTTGGCATGTAGGGCGTCTGCCGTCACGCCGTCATACTCGGCAAGGGCGGCCAGAAAGCTCGCCCGATTGAACTGCCGCTCGGTTGCCGGCAGGCCGGCAATGAGATTGCGTTCGATCCGGTCGATCTTCGCCTGGTCCATCTGATCGAAACGCTGGCGGGCGGCGAAAATCTGCCGTTCGGAGTAACTATCCGCGACGCGCGGCCGCTTCAGCACGAAGAGATCGTAGGCGGCAAAGTCGACCGCGTCGAAGCGCAGCGCATAGCCGCCATTCGCCAACGGCTGCATCAGCTCGGTGCGCGTCCAGTCGACCACCGGCATGAAGTTGTAGCAGACAGTCGTGATACCCGCGCGCGCCAGCGCTCGCAGCGTGTCCTTGTACCAGCCGATGTAGCGGGCGCTGTCGGCGGTCGCGAGCTTGATCGAGTTGTGAACCGGGATGCTCTCGACGACACTCCAGCGCATACCGGCGGCTTCAATCAGCGCCTTTTGGGCAAGGATCGCTTCATCCGACCAGGGCGATCCGTCATAGATATGATGCAGCGCCGAGACGATCCCCGTGGCCCCCGCCTGCCGGATATGGCTGAGCGGCACCGGATCATTTGGCCCATACCAGCGAAAACACTCTTCCATCAGTCTCATGCAGAACTCCTACCCCGCGTCAGTGGCTATTGTTGGACCACGCATGTCAATAATGTCCGATTGGTCCAACAATTCAAGCCTTATGGGCGCAATTTCGGACGATGTTGGCAACTTTGCGCGAAATTTGAGAGATTGCGCTTGACTGAACGCGCAAACTGGACCAACAAATAGAGCATCGCAGGGAGGATGGCCGGTGAGCAGTTCTGTACGAGAAGAGGCGTTGTCGGGTGTGGAGCCCGTCGAGCCAGGCAAGACCTCGGCCGTGGACCGGCTGGTCGAGCAGATCCGCGACATGATCTCCGAGCGCGGTCTCGGTATCGGCGATGCGCTTCCGACCGAGCGCGATCTTGGCGAACAATTCCAGGCCGGGCGCAACACGGTGCGCGAGGCGCTGCAGGTGCTGCGCGCCTATGGCATGGTCGAGACGCGACCGAAGGTCGGCGCCGTTATCAGCGGCGGCCACGGCGAGGCGATCCGCCGGCTCTTTGCTTTTCACAACGGCATCTCGCCGGACTCTTTCCGCGACCTGCAGGGCTTCCGCCGCATCATCGAGACGGGTGTCGGCGAGCACATCATCCTGACGGCTGCTGACGCCGATTTCGACCGGCTGGATGCGATCAACGCGCGGATCCTAGAAGCGGACAGCATCGAGGAAGCGGCGCAGTGCGACTACCAGTTCCATCAGGCGATCGTGGAGCTATCCGGCAATCGCACGACGGTCGCTGCCTACCACATGCTGCGCTCGGTGATCGAGGAGGTCATGCGGCTCGGCAAGGCGGAGCGCCCGGTGCATGCGGCGACTTTCGAGGCCCATGCCGAGATCATCAGGGCGCTGAGGGCCCGCGACCGCATCGCCTACGTCTACCTGATGAGCCGCCACCTGGAGTTCGGCATCCGCTTCGTCGATGCCGCGCCCGGCGGCCAGCCGTCGCGATGAGCACATAGAGATTTTCGCCTGGACCGCTCCCCAAATGGGCGGTGCTGGCATCCGTTTGCCGGATCCACTCGCCCGTTGGTCCGGCGGCACGAACAGGGCACTTGGGAGGAGAACCGACATGAACAATTCGAAACGTCACATTCTGGCGCTTGCAGCATTGCTTGCCACCGTCAGCCTTGCGCCGGGTGCGGCACACGCCGGCGGCAAGGCGATTGCCGGCATCGTATTCCAGCAGGACCAGTATTTCCGCGGCATCCAGATCGGAATGGAAAAGGCGGCCGAAGCCGCCGGCGACGAACTTCTGGCCGGCAACAGCGACAGCAAGCTGGAGAAGGAAGCCCAGCTCATCGACACCTACATCGCCCGCGGCGTGAACTCGATCGTCGTGGCGCCGCTTTCGGCGGACGCTTCGGTACCGGCGCTGAAGAAGGCGCGTGACGCCGGCATCACGGTCGTCACCTACGGCACCTCGGCCAATGGCGACGTCGCACAGGCGACGGTGACGAGCTCGGATCGCGATATCGGCATCGGCACCGGCAAGGCCGCGACCGATTTCTTAAAGACGCTCGGCAATGGCGAGAAGGTCAAGATCGGCACGCTCGCCTTCAAGGCGCTGCTGCCTGAGCAATCGAATGCCCGCGTCGATGGTTTCCTGAGTGTCGTCAAGGATCAGGTGGACATCGTCGCGCAACAGGACGCCTGGCTCGCCGAAAAGGCACTGGCCGTCGCCAGCGACATGCTGACGGCCAATCCCGATATCCGGGTGATCTATGCGGCCAACGAAGGCGGCACGATCGGTGCGGTGCAGGCGGTCAAGAAGGCGGGTCTTGAAGGCAAGGTCTTCGTCTTCGGCACCGACGGTTCCGAGCAGCTCGCCAACATGCTCTTGAACTCCGACAACGTGCTGCAGGCGACGACGGCGCAGCAGCCGCTCGAGGTCGGCAAGCAGGCAATCGAAGCCGCGCAGAACCTGCTCGACGGCAAGAAGATAGAGACCAAGGTCAACGTGCCCGTTCTGCCTCTGACACGCGTCAACGCTGAAGGGGTCGCTGCCTACAAGGAAGGCCTGAAGGCCCTGAAGTAAGAGCCTAAAAGTGAACCGAGCGGCGGGCATCGCCGCCGCTCCTTCGCCGCCGACAGCAGGAAAACCGCATGAGCTATCCGCAACTAAGGTCAGCCGCGTTGCAAGGGGTGCAGGGACGGCTGGACTTTCGGACCGTGACCAAGCGTTACGGCCCGACTGTCGCCCTCTCCGAATTCACCCACAGCTTCGCACCCGGCCAGGTGCATGCCCTCATGGGCAAGAACGGCTCGGGCAAGTCGACGCTGGTCAAGCTTCTCGCCGGCGTGACCGAGCCGACATCGGGCACGATCAGCGTCAATGGCGAGGACCGCCACTTCACCTCGCCGCACGACGCCTTTGCCGCCGGCATTGTCACCGTGCACCAGGAGCTCTCGCTGGTGCCGGAGCTCTCTGTCGGCGAGAACATCTTTCTCGGTCGGCTGCCGCACCGCCGCCGCGCCGGTTTCAGCGTCGTCGACTGGGCGGGCCTGCACAAGCGCGCCGGTGAGTTGCTGGCCGACATGGGGCTTGCGATCGATTCCCGCCAACCGGTCTCCGCACTCAGCGTCGGCCAGCAGCAGGTCGTCGAGATCGTCAAGGCAATGTCCTTCAACCCGTCTATCCTGCTTCTGGACGAGCCGACCTCGGCGCTGGCTTCCCGCGAAGTCAAACAGCTCTTCGCGCTGATCGAGCGGCTGCGCGCCCGTGGCGTGACGATGATCTACATCACCCACCGCATGAGCGAACTCTTCGAAATCGCCGACACTTGCACGGTGATCCGCGACGGCCACTATATCGGCTCGGTCGCGATGAAGGAGACGACGCCTTCCGCGATTGTCGGCATGATGTTCGGCGATGCGGCGCGCGCCACACGTCCGCCGCGGCGAACGCTTGACCGCGCCAAACCCGTGCTCGAGGTCCGCAATCTCAGTCGGGCCGGACATTTTCAGGATGTCTCCTTCGACCTCTATCCCGGCGAGATCCTCGGCATCGCCGGTCTGCTTGGTGCCGGCCGCACCGAGCTCATGCGGGCGATTTTTGGGGCCGACCGGATCGACGGCGGTTCGGTCACGTTCGACGGTCGCGACATGACCGGTGCCAGCCCGCGCGACATGCGCAAGGCCGGGCTCGGCTATACGCCGGAAAACCGCAAGGAGGTCGGCCTCGTGCAGTCGCTCTCGACGGCGGACAATCTCTGCATGGCGAGCCTCGGGCCGATTTCACGCAACGGCTTCATCTCGCGCCGGCGCGAGCAGCCGCATGTCCGCCGTCAGATTGCCGATCTGCACATCAAGTGCGGCGATCCGGAACTGCCGGTGTCGTCGCTGTCAGGCGGCAACCAGCAGAAGGTGGTGATCGGCAAATGGCTGAACCGGCAGCCCTCGGTGATGTTCTTCGACGAGCCGAGCCGCGGCGTCGATGTCCAGGCCAAGCGGCAGATCTTCGACATCATCTGGCAGCAGGCGGCTGACGGTCTCGCCAGCCTCTTCGTCTCGACGGAACTCGAGGAAGTGCTGGAAGTCGCCGACCGCATCCTCGTCATGCACCACGGCGCTGTCGTCGCCGAGGTGGATCCGACGAAAACCGACCTTACCGAACTTTACGGCCTGTGCATGGAAGGGGCCAAGCAATGACACTTGTGAGCCAAACGACCGAAGCTGGTGGCCAGAACACGCCGCTCAAGTTCCTCAAAACCTACCCGATGGAGATCATTCTCGCGGCGCTGGTGATCTTCCTGATCCTGGTCGCGCCCGGCTTCGCCTCTACCGGCAATGTGCTGAACGTGCTGCGCACGGTCTCGATGCTCGGCATCATCGCCTTCGGCATGACCGCCGTGATCATCAGCGGCGAAATCGACCTTTCGGTCGGAGCCGGTGCCGCGCTCGCCGGCTGCATCGTCGCCTGGTTCGCCGACCGCTTCGCCGGTGTCTTCGGCGACTGGGGTGCGGTCACGGTCGGTTTTGGCGTGGCGCTGTTACTCGGCTTCACGCTCGGCTACCTCACCGGTCGCTTCCGGCAATGGTTCAACGTGCCGACCTTCATCACCACGCTCGCGCTTTTCGCGGCGCTGCGCGGTGTCGCCAACCTGATCACCGGCGGCTTCCCGATGTCGTCCTTCCCGCTGGGCTTCGATTTCCTCGGCGGCGGCTATCTCTTCGGCATTCCGTTCCCGGTCTATATCTTCGCGCTGACCTTTGCCGGCATGCACTTCCTGATGAAGTACACGAGCTTCGGCCGCGAGGTTTATGCCGTCGGCGGCAATATGGAGGCGGCACGCCTTTCCGGCATCGACATCTGGAAGGTGAAGGCGCTGACGCTCGGCCTCACCGGCGCGCTGACCGCCGTGTCCGGCACGCTGATCGCCTCGCAGATTGGGGCTGGAACCGGGACGACGGCAACCGGCATGGAGCTCGACGTGATCGCGGCCGTCATCATCGGCGGCACGTCACTCTTCGGCGGCAAGGGCCGTATCTGGGGCACGCTGATCGGGGTCCTTTTCCTCGGCTGCATCTCCAACGGCATGACGCTGATGAATGTCAGCGAGTACTGGCAATACGTCGTGCGCGGCGGGATCATCCTTGGCGCCGTGCTTCTCAACCAGGTCCTGGAACGGGTGCGTTGAGACCGGAGCGGGGTGCTCGCATCCCGCTCCCTCAAGAAAATCGATCACGCTTGTGATTTCGGGTCTGTGCGGCCCGAGACCATCGCGATCCATCGCGGAGACAATCATGACTGAATTCAAGGGAAAAACCGCGCTGGTCACCGGCACCTCAGGGATCGGCCTCGCCTCGGCAATCCGTCTGGCTTCATCAGGGGCGACTGTGCTGGCCTGCGGCAATGACGTCGCCACCAATGAGATCTTCGATCGGATTGCCAAAGAACGCGACCTGCCGATGTCGACACGGCTGACGGACGTCTCCGTCGAGGCCGAGGTGGAGGCAGCGGTGCGCGGAGCGGTGCTGCGCCATGGCGGGCTGGACATCATCGTCAATGCGGCGGCCGTTCATCCCTATGGCACGGTTCTCGATACCAGCGCCGAGACCTTTGCGCGCTGCCTCTCGGTCAATGTCGGCTCGATCTATCTGACCGGTCGCTTCGGTATTCCGGAAATGATGAAGCGCGGCGGCGGCGCCATCGTCAACATTTCCTCGGTGCAGGGCCATGCCTGCCAGCAGAACGTTGCGGCCTATGTCGCCTCCAAGGGCGCGATCCATGCGCTGACCCGTGCCATGGCGCTGGACCATGCGGCGGCGAAGGTTCGGGTAAACTCGGTCAGTCCCGGCTCCGTACGCACGCCGCTGCTCTCGCTCGCGGCCCGCACCTATGGCGGCGAGGGCGTCAGCGAGGCGGAAGCCTTCGCCCGCTTCGGCGCCGCGCACCCGGTCGGACGCATCGGTGAGCCGGAGGAGGTGGCGGAACTCGTCGCCTATCTCGCCTCCGACCGCGCCGCTTTCGTCACCGGTTCGGATTTCCGCATCGACGGCGGCCTCACTGCCGGTATCGGCGTCAAGTAATCAGACAGGAATTGATAAGATGAAGATCGGCCTCGGGCTTTACCGGGAACAGCTCACCCCGGACAATTTTCAGTTTGCGCAGCAGGCAGGTGCGACCCATGTGGTCGCGCATCTGACCAACTATTTCGCCGGCAAGGATCCGAAGATTGACAGCGGTGACCAGGGCGGCTGGGGCGATTGTTCCGGCGACCGGCTCTGGACTTACGAGGAGCTGTCGGCACTGGTGAAGGACGTGCGCGCCGGCGGCCTGGAGATCGCGGCGATCGAGAATTTCTCGCCGCGCTTTTGGTCCGACGTGCTTCTCGATGGACCTGAGCGCGCCCGGCAGATCGAGGGGCTGAAACAGCTGATCCGCGATGCCGGTCGCGCCGGCATCCCCTGCATCGGCTATAACTTCTCGCTCGCCGGCGTCTATGGCTGGACACGCGGCCCCTATGCCCGTGGTGGCGCCGAGTCCGTCGGCTTCGGGGTCGAAAACAGTATCGCGCCAAGCCCGGATGCGCCGATTCCCGACGGCATGGTCTGGAACATGCGCTACCGCCGTGGTGTCGCGGGTGCCGCTTCGGTCTCCGTCAGTTCGGCGGAGCTCTGGGATCGGCTTGCCCATTTCTTGAAGAAAGTCGTCCCGGTCGCCGAGGAGGCGGGTGTGGTGCTCGGCGCCCATCCGGATGATCCGCCGGCGGAGGAGTTGCGCGGGACTGCGCGGCTCGTCAATCGGCCAGAAAAATACGACCGGCTGATGGCCATCGTCGACTCGCCATCGAACGGCCTGGAGCTCTGCCTCGGCTCGCTGCAGGAGATGCCGGGTGGCGATATCTATGAGCACGTCCGCCGTTTCGCCCGCTCCGGCCGCATTGGCTACATCCATTTCCGCAACGTACGCGGAAAGATGCCGCGTTATGTCGAAACCTTCGTCGACGAGGGTGATATCGACATGGCCGAAATCATCCGCATCCTACGTGACGAGAACTATCAGGGCGTGATGATCCCGGATCATACGCCGGCGATGACCTGCGGCGCCTCCTGGCACGCCGGCAAGGCTTTTGCGCTCGGTTACATGAAGGCGCTGGTGCAAAACGCTGAGGCGCTTGGGCCGTCGCAGTCGATCCCGAAGAGCGTGGCAGCGGAATAGGAGACGCAGATGGCACGCGATCTCATCTGTGTCGCGCCCGTCGGCGACCGCTGCGGCGAGGGCGCCGTCTGGTCGACGGCGGAGGCGGCGCTCTACTGGACCGACATCAACCGCTTCCTCATCCATCGCTATGACGAAGCGACGCGTGCCGTCCGGACCTGGTTGTTCGAGGAGCCGGTGGTCGCGATCTCGCTGACTGAGGAAGACGGCCGGCTGCTCGTCGCGCTTGGATCGAAGCTGATCTGGTGGTGGCCGCAGACCGACCAGCGCGAGGATCACGGTTTCGTCCTGCCCGGAGCGCCGCGGGTGCGGCTCAATGATGGTCGCGCCGATCCGATCGGGAATTTGTGGGTCGGTTCGATGAAGAACAACGTCCTGCCCGACGGTCAACTTGGCGAGGTTGGGCCGGGAGAGGGCATCCTTTATAGGATTGCGCCCGATGGCGCTGTTACCGAATGGCGGCATGGCCTTGGCATTTCCAACACCCTCTGCTGGAGTCCGGACCGAAGCACCTTCTATTTCGGCGATACGCTGGCAAACGAGATCTACGCCTACGACTACGATGCCAAGGTGGGGGCGATATCGGAAGAGCGGCATTTCTTCACCGGGTTCGACCGAGGTTCGCCCGACGGTTCGGCGATCGACAGCGAAGGCTTTCTCTGGAACTGCCGCTATGGCGGCCGTTGCATAGCGCGCATCGCGCCCGACGGCAGTCTTGCCGAGGCGATCGACATGCCGGTCACCAACGTCACCACCTGCACCTTTGGCGGGGCGGATCTGAAGACGCTTTACATCACCACCGCCGGCTCGGGGCCGGAGGAGCGCCTGGCCGGCAGCCTCTATGCCATGCGGGTCGAGGTCGCGGGCCTTCCGGAAAACCGCTACGGGGTAGCGACCAAGTGAGCGCGGAGACGACACGACGCGCCCTTGCCTGGGCGCATGGGTGCCTTTCGGTGCAGTCGCTCGGCGGCATGCTCGGCCCCGTGCTGTTCCTGCTGCCGGATGGACGTCAGGTCAGCCCGCTGCATGTCGCGCCTTGGGGCAATGATCCCGAGCGCGAGACACTGCCGGAAATTCTGCAACAACTGCGCGGCGAATGGCCCTGCGTCCCCTTCGGCAGCGACACCAACCGGTCGCTCCCCGCAGGCTGGTCCGCAACGGGCGAGAGCTTCGAGGGTGCCGGTGTGCCACATGGTCACGGCTCCAATGTCCATTGGACTTGGGGCGACTGCGACAAGCGCCAGATCACCATGGAATGCCACTACCCCGACGACCATCCTATCCGGTTGCTTCGTCGGCGGATCGTTCCGGATCAAAGTGCAGCCGCCATCGACATCACACTCGAAATCGAGGCGCGGCGTCCATGCCGCCTTCCGATCGGCCTGCATCCGACATTCCGTCTGTCGCTGCTGCCGGGTTCGGTCGTCATCGAGCCCGGTCGGTATGATCGGGTCTGGAGTTTTCCGGGAGATGTCGAGCCGGGCGCGGCCCTCTTTGCGCCCCACCGGCAATGGCCCTCGCTTGACGAAATCGAGACGCGGGGCGGCACCATGGTTGATGCGACGCAGGTGCCGCTCGCCACGGACACCGAGGACCTGCTGCAGCTCTCGGGCATCGACGGCAGTCTGGCGCTTCACAATCGCGCCGAGGGATTTCGCGCCCGGCTTTCGTGGCAGATGGAACACTTTCCAAGCCTGCTCCTCTGGTACAGCAACCGCGGTCGCAAGGCCTATCCTTGGAACGGGCGGCACGTGGCGCTTGGTGTCGAGCCGGTCGCTTCCGCCTTCGATCTCGGGCCCGCGATCTCCAATGCCGTCAATCCGCTGGCGTCTTCCGGTATCGCGACGGCTATCGCCTTCGAGCCCGGTCAGACCTTCACGACGCGCTACCGGCTGTCCGTCGAAGCCGCTCCTACAGGCAATCCCGCCGGGCGCGGAGCCGCAACAGGCCTACAAGTTTAGTTGGATCACTGCTGGCCGACCAATGCTTGTCTGGTCAGCATTCTTCATTGGGGCAGGTCATGTCTAGTCTTGCATGCATTCCCGGGGCCGGAAATGTGGATCCCGCCATTCTCGAATTCCTTCACAGGTCCGGGCAGGTCCAGGACGAGCGGGCGTGGGCGATTGAGCCGCTGACCGGCGGCGTCGCGTCGGACATTTGGAAGGTCACGACCGATGAAACGAGCTTCGTCGTCAAGAAGGCGCTGGCGAGCCTGCGCGTAGCCCAGGACTGGAAAGCGCCGGTTACGCGAAACGCCAGCGAGGTCGAATGGATGCTAGAGGTTGCAAAAGTCGCTCCTGACGCCGTTCCACGCATCCTTGCACATGATCCGTCACTTGGTGCATTTGCCATGAGCTATTTCGATCCTTCCGAAAATCCCGTCTGGAAGGAGGAGCTGCGCAACGGGCGCGTCGATGTAACGTTCGCGCGTCGTCTGGGCGGCGTTGTCGCGGCGATCCATGCGGCGACCGCGCGCTCGCAAGATATCGGCCGCCGGTTCGCCAATGACGAGGTCTTTCACTCGATTCGCGTCGAGCCCTATCTTGAAGCGACGGCGCAGGTGCATCCTGATCTTGCTGCACCGCTTCTTGCACTGTCGCAGGACGTCATGAACACGAGGACCGCACTCGTTCACGGGGACGTCAGTCCAAAAAACATTCTGATTGGCCGCGATGGCCCGATCATACTCGATGCAGAATGTGCATGGTATGGGGATCCGTCCTTCGATCTTGCCTTCTGCCTCAATCACCTGCTGCTGAAGTGTATCTGGCGAAGGCAGGATGCGGCAGGACTTCTGGACAGTTTCGAGGCTCTCGCAAAAGCCTATCTCTCGGGAGTGGCCTGGGAGCCGGCGATTGCGCTTGAGGCCCGGGCTGCCAGGCTTTTGCCTGCTCTTCTGCTGGCGCGCGTCGACGGCAAATCGCCGGTCGAATACATCACTGCACGGATAGACAAGGACTTCGTCCGCCATTTTGCTCGCAGCCTGATCCAGTCACCCCCAACCACCCTGGCCGATATAAAGCGAGCCTGGGCCGAGGAACTCTGCATATGAATGACACGCAAATCGCCGGGATCAAGGGCCGGCGCGTTTGGGACTCGCGGGGAAACCCTACCGTCGAGGCCGAAATCACGCTTGCCAACGGAGTGCAAGGCCGCGCGATCGCACCGGCCGGTGCTTCGCGAGGAACCCGCGAAGCAACCGACTTGCGTGATGGCGGCGGCCGCTTGCGCGGGAAGGGTGTTGCAAAAGCCGTGGCGAATATCGACGGGCCGATAGCGGGGGCGCTGATCGGAAGGGACGTCTTCGATCAATCGGGAACAGATGCCGTCCTCTGCGCGCTCGACCCGTCACCGTCAAAGGCGGTTCTCGGCGGCAACGCCACTGTCGCCGTGTCACTTGCGGTATTGCATGCCGCTGCTGCGGCCGCCCGTGAGCCGTTGTGGCGCCGTGTTGCCCACGCATATGGCCGGCAGCCGTCCATCCCTCTGCCGGAGATCCAGATATTCGGCGGAGGGGCTCACGCGGGCAGGCGCGTGGACGTGCAGGATTTCATGATCATGGTTCCGGGCGCCTCGAGTTTCGAAGAGGTCATGGAGATCACCAATGCCGTTTACTTTGCCGCAGGCGATATTATGGCGAGAAAAGGCCGGCTTGCGGGGGTGGCGGACGAGGGCGGATGGTGGCCCGCTTTCGATAGCAACGAAGAGGCGCTGGAGACGCTATGCGACGCTATCGTGAAAGCGGGTGAGACGCCGGGTGACCGGGTCGTCATCTCACTTGATGTTGCTGCCTCGGAGCTCGGACGAGGTGGCCGCTACAAACTGGCGCTCGAAAATCGTGAACTGGATTCGGGCGAGATGATCGATCAGCTGGGACGATGGCTCGATACCTACCCGATCGCTTCGATCGAAGACCCCTTGGCCGAGGACGATATCGAAGGAATGGCCGCATTCACGACCCGTTTCGGGGCGCGTGTCCAAATCATCGGCGACGACTATCTCGTGACAAATGCGTCTCTCGTCCGCGCTGCGGACAGCTATGGCGCCTGCAATGCCGTACTGATCAAGGTCAATCAGGTGGGAACAGTCACGGAAGCCGTAGAAACCTATCTGACCGCCGAAAGGGCCGGTTGGCGATCGGTCGTATCGGCACGTTCGGGAGAAACGGAGGACGTATCCATCAGTCATCTCGCCATAGGACTCGGCGCCGGGCAGCTCAAGGTTGGCTCTTTCACGCGATCGGAGCGGATGGCCAAATGGAATGAGTGCATTCGAATCCAGGAGCAGCTCGGTGCCAACGCGTTCGTGGCCGGCGCTCCGCTGCACAACACCTGGTGGTCTAAAAAGAACGATGGGACAACGGCATGAAATTGCTCCGGATAGGCGACATCGGTCGCGAAAAACCGTGCGTGCTCGACAAGAACGGCAAGGCACGGGACGTATCCTCGTTGATCGAGGACTTCACGCCCGAAACGATTGGAACTGTAAACGTGCCGCTGGCAAGCGCCGATTTCGACGCGCTTCCCGAGATTGCGCTCGTTTCGACGCGTCTCGGCGCTCCCATCAAGCAACCGCGAAACATTTGGTGTATCGGCCTTAACTATTCGGACCATGCTGCTGAAGCCGGACTGCCGGTACCGGCTGAGCCGATCCTCTTCAACAAAGCGGCCGGCACCTATTGCGGGCCGAATGATCCGATCCTGTATTCGATGACGATGACCAAGCTCGACTGGGAAGTCGAGCTGGGCATCGTCATCTGCAAGCGGGCGTTGAATGTTTCGCGTAGCGAGGCGATGGACCATGTCTTCGGCTACACCGTCGTCAACGATGTCTCCGAGCGCGCCTGGCAGATGGAGCGCGGCGGGCAATGGGTGAAGGGCAAGAGTTTTCCGAACTTCTGCCCGACGGGCCCCTGGCTCGTGACGAAAGACGAAGTGCCAGATCCGCAGGCGCTTTCGATGTGGCTCGACGTCAACGGCGAACGCATGCAGTCAGGCACGACCGCGCGCATGATTTTCGACGTCGCAACCATCGTCTCCTACATGAGCGAGTTCTGCGTGCTGGAGCCCGGCGATCTCATCTGCACCGGCACGCCGCCCGGCGTCGGCATGGGCAAAAGGCCGCCGCGTTATCTGAAGCCCGGTGATGTGGTGGAACTCGGCATCGACGGCCTCGGTCGCCAGCGTCAGATCGTTCAGTCCCTCTAGATCGATACGGAAAGGCCTGACCATGAATGGAAATACGGGACGATTGGCGGGGCGTTTGGCCATGGTCACCGCCGCCGGCCAGGGCATCGGCCGCGCCGTCGCCGAGCGGTTGATGGCCGAGGGTGCGGAGGTCCACGCCAGCGACATCAATGCCGACCTGCTCTCCACCCTCGACGGCGCCAGGACGACGAGGCTTGATGCGACGGACCACGCGGCAGTGGCCGCCTACTTCGCAGCCTTGGCCCGGGTCGATATCCTCGTGCATGCGGTCGGCTACGTGCACCAGGGCACGATCGAGGAGTGCTCGGCCGAGGACTGGCGTCGCTCGGTCAACATCACGCTCGACAGCGCCTATAACGTCATTGCCGGCGCGATCCCGAAGATGAAGGCCCATGGCGGCAGCATCATCACCATCGGGTCCGTCGCCTCGTCGATCAAGGGATTCCCGCGACGCGCGGCGTACGGCGCCGCCAAGGGCGGCGTCATCGGGCTCACCAAGGCCGTTGCCGCCGACTACGTCTCAGAGGGCATTCGCTGCAATTCGGTCTGCCCGGGAACCGTCGCCTCGCCGTCGCTGGAAGAGCGTATCGGCGAACTCGGTGAAAAACTCGGAAGCCGGGACGAGGCCCACAAGTCCTTCATTAGCCGGCAACCGGCCGGGCGCTTCGGCACGGTCGAGGAGGTCGCTGCGATCTGTGCCTTTCTGGCTTCCGACGAGGCGGCCTTCATCACCGGGCAGGCAATCAATATCGACGGTGGCATTACGATCTGAGCGTTGCCTTCGTTCAAGTCCGCCAAATGCAAAACACCTCCGAATGTTCTCCGGAGGTGTTCGTTTTCGTACCGTCGAATGGCATCGGTTTGACGCCATTCGAGATCGTTTGTCGATCAGGCCGACAGTGCCTTGAACGCGGCGAGGATGGCATCGCCCATTTCCGTCGTGCCAACCTTCTTCGCACCCTCGGCCATGATGTCGCCGGTGCGGATGCCCTGGTCGAGCACCGCGGCGATCGCCTTCTCCAGATTGTCGGCTTCCGTCACCAGGTTGAAGGAATAACGCAGGCACATGGCAAAGGAGGCGATCATCGCGATCGGGTTGGCGATGCCCTTGCCGGCAATGTCGGGCGCCGAGCCATGCACCGGCTCGTAGAGCGCCTTGCGCTTGCCGGTCACTGCATCCGGGGCACCGAGCGAGGCCGACGGCAGCATGCCGAGCGAGCCGGTCAGCATGGCGGCGACGTCCGACAGCATGTCGCCGAACAGGTTGTCGGTGACGATGACGTCGAACTGCTTGGGCTGGCGCACCAGCTGCATGCCGCCGGCATCGGCCAGCATGTGCTCGAGCTGGACGTCGGAATATTTCGCCTTGTGGGTCTCGGTCACCACCTGGTTCCACAAGACGCCCGACTTCATGACGTTGCGCTTTTCCATCGAGCAGACGCGGTTCTGCCGCGTGCGCGCCAGCTCGAAGGCGACGCCGGCGATGCGTTCGATCTCGTAGGTGTCGTAGACCTGGGTGTCGATGCCGCGCTTCTGGCCGTTGCCGAGATCGATGATCTCCTTCGGTTCGCCGAAATAGACGCCACCGGTCAGTTCGCGCACGATCAGGATGTCGAGACCTTCGACCAGCTCCGGCTTCAGCGACGAGGCGGACGCCAGCGCCGGATAGCAGATCGCCGGACGCAGGTTGGCGAACAGTTCCAGATCCTTGCGCAGGCGCAACAGACCGGCTTCCGGACGGACCTCATAGGGCACCGCATCCCACTTCGGACCGCCGACGGCGCCAAACAGCACCGCATCGGCGGCGAGCGCCTTCTTCATGTCCGCTTCCGAGATCGCCTGGCCGTGGGCGTCATAGGCCGAACCGCCGACCAGGCCCTCGTCCGTCACGAAGCCGGCACCAAGCTCGGCATTCATGTAGGCGATGATTTTGCGGACTTCCGCCATGGCTTCCGGGCCGATGCCGTCGCCGGGGAGGATGAAAAGTTTGCGGGCCATTTTCGGCACTCCTGTTTCAGTTTGAATTCAAAGCGGCCTTGCCGCGTTGGTGATAATGCGGATCGGCGCTATGACGCCGCGCGTCGCCCGATTTCAGGCACTGGCCGCGCGCCTTCGATCTGCCCGATGCGCTCGCGCAGCGTGTTGGCGATGGCGTGCGAGACCGGGGCAACGGCGATCTCGAGGTTGGCCCTGCCGCCGTCCACCTCGACTGCAAGCTTCGAAACGCTGACGCCGAGCCGACGAACGATATCAAGCAGCCGGGAGACGATATTTTCCAGATCGCCGCTTTCGACGGTGTAACGCATGGTGTCGGTCATGCTGCCACCTTCGGCCAGGGCCGCTGCTCAGGACGCATCGTCTCGAATGCGCTTGCGAGGCGCAGGACGCCGATATCGTCAAAGGACTGGCCGATGATCTGCAGCCCGATCGGCAGGCCGCCAGCGGTAAAGCCACAGTTGATCGAGATCGCCGGCTGTCCGCCCATGTTGACGGCGACGGTGAAGGCGATGTGTTCGAATGGCTTCTGTGGGTCGTTGACCGGCGAGGCCCATTCGGCTGGATAGGATGCTGTCGGCGCGGTCGGCGACAGGATGAAATCGAAGCCGGTGAGTGCGGTGTGCAGCGCATTGCGCATCGCCTCGATCTGGGCGAAGCCGGTATAGACCTCGCGGCCCGAGAAATTCTCTGCCGTTTTGATCCAGTCGAAGATGTAGGGCAGGATCTGCGCCTGCTGTTCCGGTGCCAGACGCGACACGTCTTCCCAGCCGCGAGCACGCCAGAAGCGGTCGAGACCATCGATCATTTCGCGCGTGAGGAATGGGCCGACCGGTTCGATGATCGCGCCGGCATCGGTGAAAAGCCTGGCAGCCCGTTTGACCGCGTGTTCCGTTTCTTGCGTGACCGCCTGGCCGAAGCCGGCATCGAGCCAGAGGCCGATTTTCAAGCCCCTGACATTGCGGTCAAGATCGAGCCAGGGGATGTCGGCATAGGGCAGGGCCATCGTGTCGCGAGCATCCGGCTTCGACAGCACCGACATGTAAAGCGCGGTATCGGCAACCGTCCGGGTCATCGGCCCTGCGACGCGGCCGATAAAGGGCGGATTGATCGGGACACGGCCGGCAGATGGTTTGAGACCAACAACGCCGCACCAGCCGGCCGGCAGGCGGACCGAGCCACCGATATCCGTGCCGATGTGAAGGGGACCATAGCCGGCGGCGGCTGCAGCGCCTGCACCGGCGCTGGAGCCGCCGGGATTGGCCGAGAGGTCCCACGGATTGCGGGCGAGCTTGTGGAAACTGGAAAGGCCGGAGGAAAGCATGCCGTAATCAGGCATGGTGGTCTTGGCGAGAAGAATGCCGCCCGCCTCGCGGGTGCGGGCTGCCGGCGGCGCGTCGGCGGCGGCTGGTGTGAGCGACACGGCGGCGCAGCCGAGCGGCACGGCGGTGCCCTTGGTCGCGATATTCTCCTTGATCGTCACCGGCACGCCATCGATCGCGCCGAGCGGTTCGCCCTTCACCCAGCGCGCTTCCGATGCCTTGGCGCTTTCGCGCGCCGCGTCCGGGTCATAGGCCCAGAGCGCGTTGAGTTTCGGCTCCGAGGCGTCGATCCGCGCGATGACCGCGTCGGTCACTTCGACGGGAGAGAGATTTTTCGTGCGGTAGGCTTCGACAAGATCGACGGCGGAGAAATCGGCGAGTTCGGACATGGCGTAATTCCTGCAGGTATGAGCAATTCCGGGGAACTGCAGAGCTTGGGGCTCTAGGCAAAATGACAGCGGACGGACCAGACCGGCTTCACCGGCTTGGCCTCAGGCGTACGGGTCAGACAGATCTCCTGCTTCACCGGACAGACGGCGGCATAGGCGCAGCCGGCTGCGGTCGTTGCGGTATGGACGGGCGTCTGCGGGGGGCCGTCGGAACGTAACCGCTTGCGGCGCCCGGAAAAGGGCTTCGGCACGGCTGCGACTAGCGCCTGGGTGTAGGGATGTCGCGGGTTGTCGAAGACCTCAGCCGTCGGCCCCTCCTCGACGATGCGGCCGAGATGCATGACGGCGACCCGGTCGGTGATGGCGCGGACCACGCCGAGATCATGGCTGATGAACAGGTAGGAAAGGCCAAGCTTTTCCTGCAGGTCCATCATCAGGTTCAGCACCTGCGCCTGGATCGATACGTCAAGCGCCGAAACCGGCTCGTCGGCGACGATCAGCGCCGGCCGCGTGATCAGCGCGCGGGCAATGGCGATGCGCTGGCGCTGGCCGCCGGAGAATTCGTGCGGGTATTTGTCGGCCGATGCGAGCGGCAGGCCAACCGCCTCCAGCACCTCGGCGATGCGCCGGTTGCGCTCGGCGGTGCCGGTCCCGCGTTCCAGCGAGACGATCGGCTCGGAAATGATCGTGCGGACCGTATGGCGCGGATCGAGCGAGCCGTAGGGATCCTGGAAGATCGCCTGGAACCCCTTGCGTGCCTCGCGCAAGCCCGCCCGGTCGAGCGCGTAGATGTTGTTGCCGGCGATATTGACCTCACCCGATTGCGGTCGCTCCAGTCCCATCACCGCGCGCGCCAGCGTCGATTTGCCGGAACCGCTTTCGCCGACGATGCCGAGGCTCTGGCCGGCGGCGAGTTCGATGTTGATGCCATGGAGCACGCGCAGGCGGCTGTGTTTCGAGAAGATCGACGGGCGTGGCAGATCGTATTCGCGCACCAGATCGGTGGTCTTGAGAATGGTCTCGCTCACGGTGCCACCACCCTTTCGCGGGGATGAAAGCAGGCCGCGCGATGCTGCACATTTTCGTCGGTATTGATCAGGTCCAGCGTGGGGATCGCGCGGCGGCAATCCGGCTGCGCGAAGGAACAGCGCTCGGCGAAGGAACAGTAGGGTGGCCGGCCAAAGGGATCAGGCACGATGCCGGGGATGGCGTTCAGCCGCGGCCGCCCTTCGCCCGCGCGACGTGGCGCGAGGGCTGCACCATGCGGCGAGGCAGCGAAGAGGCCGCGCGCATAGGGATGCGCCATGCGGGCGAAGACATCGTCCGTGCGCCCGGTCTCGATGATGCGGCCTGCATACATGACGGCGATGCGGTCGGTCATTTCGGAGACGACGCCGAGATCGTGGGTGATCAGCATCAGCGCCGTGCCGGTGTCTTCGATGAGTTCGTCAAGCAGGTCGAGGATCTGCGCCTGCACCGTCACGTCGAGCGCGGTCGTCGGCTCGTCGGCAATCAAAAGGTCCGGCTCGCAGGCAATCGCCATGGCGATCATCACGCGCTGCCTCTGGCCGCCCGAGAGCTGGTGCGGGTAGAGATCCAGATCGAAGCGCGGCGCCGGCAGGCCGACACGGTCGAGAAGCGCGCGCGCCTTCGTTTCGGCATCGGCTTTGGTTTCGCCGAGATGCAGCCGCCGTCCCTCTGCGATTTGTGCGCCGATTGACTTCACCGGGTTCAGCGCCGTCATCGGCTCCTGAAAAATCATCGCGACGCGTCGACCGCGATAGCCGCAGTACTCGGCCTCGGCCAAGCCAGCGAGATTGCGGCCGTCGAACAAAAGCTCGCCGCGCACCCGCATGCGCTGCGGCAACAGGCCCATCACGGCGAGTGCGGTCATCGACTTGCCGCTGCCGGATTCGCCGACGATGCCGAGGCGCTCGCCGCGGTTGAGCTCGAGATCGATGTCGCAGACGATATCGACCTGGCTCTTGCCCGCCGAGAGTTCGACCGACATGCCGGCCATGTGAAGCAAGGGTTTCGTCATCGTTGCCGCCTCACGCGCGGGTCGAGAATGTCGCGCAGACCGTCGCCAAGCAGGTTGAGGCCGAGCACCGCGAAAGTGATCGCCAGGCCCGGGAAGATCGCAAGCCACGGCGCCTGGTAGATGAAGGTCTGGGCGTCGTTCAGCATCTTGCCCCAGCTCGGCATCGGCGGTTGCGTGCCGAGGCCGACATAGGAAAGCCCGGCCTCGGCGACGATCGCCAGTGCGAACTGGATCGTCACCTGCACCAGCAGCACGTGGTTGATGTTGGGCAGAATGTGCAAAAGCGTGATCGCCACGTCGCCGCGGCCGGCGCAGCGCGCCGCCTGCACATATTCGCGCTTCCACAGGCCCATCGAGGCACCGCGGGTGACGCGGGCAAAGACGGGGATGTTGAAGATGCCGATCGCGATCATCGCGTTGGTTGCGCCAGGCCCAAAGATGGCGGTGATGATCACGGCAGTCAGAAGCGCGGGGAAGGCGAAAGCAAGGTCGCTCATGCGCATGACCAGACCATCGACCCAGCCGCCACGTGCGGCAGCCCAGGCGCCGAGTGGCACACCGATGCCGGCGCCGACCAAGACGGCGACGATCGAAACTGAGATCGAATTGCGGGCGCCGACCATGATCATCGACAGGATGTCGCGACCGAAATTGTCGGTGCCGAACCAATGGGCAAGGCTCGGTCCCTGCAGCTTGTCGCGGAAGTTCATCGCGGTCGGCGAATAGGGCGTCCAGGCAAAGGAGACGAGCGCCATGGCCACGAGGATCAGGGTGACGGTGGCACCGATCGTCAGGCTGCGGCTGCCGATGAGCTTGGAGATCACGCCGGGTTCAGAAGTGGCTGCGGACGTGGACATCAGTGGCCTCCCCGCGAAAGCCGCGGATCCAGATAGCCGTAGACCAGATCGACGAGGAAATTGATGGTGATGACGGAGGCCGCAAGCAGCGTCACCAGCGTCTGCACCGTCACGAGATCGCGCTGGGCGATCGCCTGGAAGACGAGGCGGCCGACGCCCGGCAGGTTGAAGACGTTTTCGATGATGATCGTGCCGGCGAGCAGAAAGGAAAACTGCAGGCCGATGATGGTGACGACCGGGATCAGCGCGTTTGGCACCGCGTGTTTCCATAGGGCGCCCGAACGGCTCAGCCCCTTGGCGCGCGCCGTGCGGATGAAATCCTCGCCGAGCGTTTCGATGACCGCGGAGCGGGTCACGCGTGCGAGAATGGCGGCAAGCGGCAGGCCGAGCGCGAAGGCCGGAAGGATCAGTGAATGCAGGCCGTTCCAGAAACCGCCTTCCCAGCCGGCAAAACCTGAAGCCGGGAACCAGGCGAGCTTCAGCGCGAAGAGCAGGATGAAGAGCAGCGCCAGCCAGAAATTCGGGATCGCGACGCCGACCTGGGCGATGCCCATGACGACGGTGTCGCCGGTCTTGCCGCGATTGGCGGCGGCATAGACGCCGATGGCGATGGCGACGACGACGGAGATCGCCATGGAGAGCAGGGCCAGCGGCAGCGTCACGAGGATGCGGGGCCCGAGCAGTTCGCGGATCGGCACCGAATAGGTGAGGCTCGTGCCGAAATCGCCGACGACGAAGCCGCCGATCCAGTGGAGGTAGCGGATCCAGATCGGCTGATCGAGGCCGAGCTGCCGGTGCAGCGCCGCGATCGCGTCGGCGTCGGCATTCATGCCGAGCATCAGCACGGCGGGGTCGCCGGGCAGCACCTGCATCAGCAGAAAGACGATGACTGAAGCGGCAAGCGTCGTCAGAATGAGCGACACGAGGCGACCGCCGATAAAGGAAATCACATCAACCTCCCGGAAAGAGCGAGCGTTGACCGGCGCCGGGTGTGCCGGTCAACGCGTGATCTGCCTCCGCCCCTCGTCAAAGGGGCGGATGCCAATCCTCAGTTTTCCCAATAGGTCTGGGTCTGGTCGTCGGCCGGAACCGGCATGTTCTTCCAGAGACCCTTCACCTTCTTGTTCCAGACGCCGATCTTCGGCAACGCGTAGAGGAAGACGTTCGGCTCGTCGGCCGCCAGCTTGCGCTGGAGCTGGCCTGCGAGGTCCAGCTGCTCGGCTTCGGTCGAAGCGAGCGTGAAGGACTTGTAGAGCGCCTTGTAGTCGGAGTTCTGGTAGTTGAAGTAGTACTTGTCGCGGGCATAGATATCGAGGTCGCGGGCCTCGGCATGGGCGATGATCGTCGCGTCGAAATCCGAATTCTTGAACACCTGGTCGAGCCATTGCGCGAATTCGATCGGCACGAGGTTCACCTTGACGCCGACTTCGCTCAGCATCGCCGCGATGATCTCGCCGCCACGCCGGGCATAGGCCGGCGGCGGCAGCATGATGGTGATCTCAAGGCCTTGGACTCCCGCTTCTTGCAACAGCTGCTGCGCCTTGCCCGGATCATAGGGGTAGGTCTCGTTCAGGTCGACATACCCGGGCTCGACCGGCGAATAATGCGAGCCGATCGTCGTTCCGAAGCCGGAATAGGTGCCTTCGACCAGCGCCTTGCGGTCGATCGCATAGGCGAGCGCCTGGCGAACCCGCACGTCGTCGAAGGGCTTGCGGGCATTGTTGAGCGCGAGCACCACCTTACCCGAGGTGCTGCCGACCTCGACCTGCAGGTTCGGATCGCTCTGGAACTGGCTGACGAGTTCTGCGGCCTGGAACATCGGGAAGGCATCGACATTGCCGGCGAGAACGGCGGCAGCGGCAGCCGAGGGATCGCTGATGAACTTGAAGGTCACTTCGCTGAGCTTGGCCGGTTCACCCCAATAGTCGGCGTTCTTTTCGAGCACCACCTTGTCGCCCTTCGCCCACTCCTTGAATTTGAACGGGCCGGTGCCGACAGGCTTGGTCTTGTTGTCCGCCGCCGCCGACGGCGCGATCATGACCGCATCGCCCCAGGCCATGTTGAAGAGGAAATTGGAGGCCGGGCGCTTCAGCGTCACGACCGCCGTCGCCGGGTCCGGGCATTCGGTCTTTTCGATCGGCTCGAACAGGCCTTTCTGCGCGTTGGTCGAATCGGCCCCGACCGCGCGTTCATAGGAGAACTTGACGACCGAGCAGTCGAACGGCGTGCCGTCGTGGAACTTGACGCCCTGGCGAAGCTTGAAGCTGTAGGTCTTCTGGTCGTCGGAGACCGTCCAGCTCTCGGCGAGCAGCGGCTTGACGCTGCCATCCTCGACAACACGCACGAGACCTTCGAAAAGGTTGCCGTAGGTGATGTAGCGGATCGGTGCGGCGGCACCGGCGGTCGGGTCGAGGCCCGGCGGCTCCAGCACCTGGCCGACGGTGATCGTATCCTTGGCCATCGCCGTCGTCAGCGACGCGGCGATGAAGCATGAGGCAAGTGCCCATTTCGTCAAATTCAGCATGGTTCCCCCGCTTTGCGGTTTCGTTGTTTATGGTCCCAGTAGTCAGATCGAAGCAATCAGATCGATCGGCCGCCGTCGACGTCGAGCGCGACGCCAGTGATCATCGATGCCTGTGGCGAGGCGACGAAGGCGGCGGCTTCGGCGAGATCCTCGGGCTTCAACAGGCGCCCGAGCGGAATGGAGTCGCGGAACTTCTTGCGGACTTCCTCGGTGTCCTCGCCCATGAAGGTCGAAAGCAGCGGCGTTTCGCCAGCGACCGGATTGAGCGCGACGACGCGGATGTTGAACGGCGCGAGCTCGATCGCCAGCGCCTTGGTGGCGGAGACCACCCAGCCCTTGGTCGCATTGTACCAGGCAAGGTTCGGCCGCGGCCGGTTGGCGCCGGTCGACGCGATGTTGACGATCACGCCCGACTTGTTTTCCTTCATGTGCGGCAGCAGCGCCCGCGTCATCAGGTAGACGCCGCGCACGTTGACGCCGAGGATCCGGTCGAACTCGTCCGGCTCGACCAGTTCGGCGTTCTGCGGCTTGTGGCCGATGCCGGCATTGTTGATCAGGATATCGACGCGTCCGAATTTCTCAAGGCTTGCAGCAACGGCTGCCTCGACATCCGCTTGTTTGGCAATATCAGCGACCACGGCAAAGGCATTACCGCCGAGTTCGTTCGCCACGCGCTCGGCGCCCTTGGCATCGCGATCGACGACGATGACCTTGGCGCCGCCTTCGATGAAGCGCTTCGCAATGCCCTCACCGAAGCCGGAGCCCGCGCCGGTGATAAGAGCGACTTTACCTTCCAGTGACATTTTGTTGTTCCTCCCGAGGGGATTTAGATCAAGGGTTAGAGCGGGATGCGGGCGGAAAACCGCGCACACTTTTCCTCATCCGGTTCTAGCCGTGGTAGACAGAAATGGTTTTCATGCTGGCAAAGCCGTAGAGGGCCTCAAAGCCCTTCTCGCGGCCATGGCCGGATTTCTTGACGCCGCCGAAAGGCAGCTCGACGCCACCGCCGGCGCCGTAATTGTTGATGAAGACCTGGCCGGCGTGAACGGCACGCGCCATCCGCAACTGCCTACCGCCGTCATTGGTCCAGACGCCGCAGACGAGGCCATAGGCGGTGCCGTTGGCGAGCCGGATGGCTTCGTCCTCGCCGTCGAACGGCATGATCACCTGCACCGGGCCGAAGATTTCTTCCTGTACCGTGCGATGGTCGTGCGGCACGTCGCGCAAAAGCGTCGGCGCGACATAGGCGCCCTCGGTGGGCGCATCGGCAACGATCTCGCCGCGCGCCGCCACTTTCAGGCCATCCTTTGCGGCATCGGCGAGGAAGCCTTCGATGATGGCCTTTTGCCGCTGCGAGACGACCGGGCCGACGGAGAGATCGGCGCCCGCCGGGCCGACCTTCAGCGCGCGGTACCGTTCGCTCATGCGCGCGACAACCTCCTCGTAGACGGCTCGTTCCACGAGGATGCGCGAGGAGGCCGAGCAGGTCTGGCCGGCATTCTGGATGCCGGCGTTCACCAGGAAGGGAACGGCGCGATCGAGGTCCGCATCGGCGAAGACGATCTGGGCCGACTTGCCGCCGAGTTCCAGCGTCACCGGCACCGCGTTCTTCGCGGCTGCCGCCTGCACCATTTCGCCTGTCCGGACCGAACCGGTAAAGGAGATGTGGTTGACGTCAGGATGTTCGGAAAGCGCGGCGCCTGCCTCCGAGCCGAAACCGGTGACGATGTTGAGCGCGCCCGATGGCAAGCCTTCTTCTTCGGCGATGCGGGCAAATTCGAGGATCGTCAGGCACGCCTCTTCGGCCGGCTTGACCACGGCCGCGTTGCCCATGGCAAGTGCTGCACCGAGGCTGCGGCCGAGGATCTGCATCGGGTAGTTCCAGGGAATGATGTGGCCCGTCACCCCATGCGGCTCATAGACCGTCAGAACGGTGAAACCGTTCTGATACGGGATGGTATCGCCGTGCACCTTGTCGGCGGCGCCGCCGTAGAATTCAAGGTAACGGGCAAGCGCCACGACGTCGGCGCGCGCCTGCGTCACGGGTTTGCCGACATCGCGCGCCTCGAGCTCGGTCAGAAGATCGATGTTGCGCAGCACTGCAGCCGATATCCGGGTCAATACCCGGCCGCGCTCGGTCGGCGTCATCCGACCCCAGTCACCGGAGAGAGCCGCGCGCGCGGAGCGCACTGCGAGGTCGATGTCGTCCCGGGTCCCCCGGGCGATGCGCGCGAACTCCTGGCCGTTTGAGGGATCCCGGACAGTGATGAATTCGCCACCCGCTGCGTCCTGCCAGTTGTTCGCGATGAAATTGCCGTAGGTCTTCACGTCATGCCTCTTTGTCAGTCTCGCGCGCCTCAAGGAGCGCTTTCAATCTCGTTGCCGTCGCGTTGATATGGGCGCGTGCCAGCTTCTCGGCCTCGTCGAGGTTTCGTGCCGCGATCGCCTCGACGATCAGCCCGTGCTCGGCGACCGCGGTGCTCGCGCGTTCGCTGGACAGCGAAAAGGCGGGCGCAAAGACCTGCGAGGTCATACGCAGAAGCGGTCCGAGCGGTGCGAGCGATGTGTTGCGCGAGGCGGCGACGATCGCCTCGTGAAAGATCACGTTGGACTGGGTGTAGGCGGCGGGATCCCAGTTCTCGACAGTCTTGCGCTGGCGCTCCACCTGCTTTGCCAGATCCTTGATCTCGGCGGTGGTGGCGCGCTCGGCGGCGTTGCGGGCAGCCACGCCGTCCATCGCTTCGCGCACGGCATAGGCGTCCAGAAGCTTCGGCAGGTCTGCGGTTGCGACCCTGACACCGCTGCCCGGCTTGTTGACCACCAGCCCGTCGCGCTCGAGCACCCGCAAGGCTTCGCGCAGCGGCGTACGGCTGATTCCGAATTCGGCGGCGATCCGCTCCTGGCGCAGCGTCGCGCCCGGCGCATAGACGCCGGCATAGATGCGTTCGCGAAGTGCCTGAGCTACTTCGTCAAGAAGGCGCGATTGGCTTCGCCATTCGAAGGATTGGTTCATCGATCCCTCCCAATATCGAGGTAAATTGTATCCAGGATACAGAAGATGTCAATCGGCGGCCTGGCGAGTTCCGCTTTGTGCAAGTACTTCCGCTCTCCCGCACGCCCGACTGGCCGCCGGCCGGGTCCTAGCCGTCAAAGCGATCGCAAGACGAGGTGACCGTTTGCCGGCTCATGTTTCGACCTGACCCCAAAATTTGACGGTTGTCGGTTTGCGGCTCCCGTCCGCGGATAGAAGGCGGCCACTGACGTTCCACTGGAGCGTTATTCAGCCAAAGGAGAGGCGATGCATCACGAAGTTGCGCGGCACGAAGACGCTTCCAAATCGGCTCGCTTCGGCGCGTTTTCTTCACGCCCGGCGATTCGGCCCTTTGGCCTCGACCGCGATCGGTCTCTATCTGCAGAGCCTGCCGGCCGCCGCCGCATGCAGCTTCGTGCCGACCGCCGGTGACGACATCTATCTGTGCGACAGCGGCACTTCGGCCGGCTTTACGGATCTTGGCGGCAACAATACGCTTTCCCTGCCTGTCGGTGGTACCGGTACCATTACCAGCGCCGTCACCTTCGGCGCCGGCAGCGACAGTTTCACGATGACCAGCGGTACGCTGCAGTCGCTGAACCAGGGTGACAACCTCGACACGTTCTTCATGTCGGGCGGCGATATCGTCGGCTTCTTTGACGACGGCGACAGCGCAGTCATGACCGGCGGGCGCATCGGCCGCGTCAACATGCTGCTCGACGACAACCTGTTCGACATGTCGGGAGGCACGATCGACAACAACCTGGTCGCAGGCTTCGGCAACGACATTCTCTCCGGCGGCACGATCGGCGGCAACATCAGCGTCAGCGGCGGCACGGATAGCGTGACGTTGACGGGCGGGTCTGTCGGCGGCAATGTCCTGATGAGTTTCGGAACGGATACGTTCACGTGGGACAGCGGCGGCACCATCGATGGTAGCGTTGACCTCGGGGCCGACAACGACACTGCAAGGCTTCGTAACCTGACGAGCGCCAACCTCGCCGGGACCGATACGCTTACCGGCGGCCTGGGTGTCGACGGCTTGACGTTGGAAAACGTCCAGACCGGCGTCGTGGCGCGGTTCCAAAGCTGGGAAACCATCAATGCCAACGCCGGCAGCGTGTTGACCTTTGATGGCAATCTGACGCTCGGTGACAGCGGTTCGGGAACCGGCACGCTCAATGTCGATGCATCCAGCACGCTTCGCGGCGGCGGGACCAATGCGGCGGTCTCGGCAGCCGCGCCCGGTCAATTAGTGGCGGTCATCAATGCCGGCACCATCGATTTGTCGGATGCCGGCGCAAGCACGAGCGATCGCTTTACGGTCAACGGCAACTACACCGGCAATGGTGGCCTGCTGGTACTCAATACCGTTCTGGACGATGATGCCTCGCCATCGGATCGCGTCGTCGTGTCAGGCGGCACGGCGACCGGCACAACTGCCGTCAGCGTTGTCAACGCCGGAGGTGCCGGTGCCGATACGCTTGCGGATGGCATTATGGTCGTCGAGCTCGCCAATGGTGCGACGTCAGCGGCAAGCGCCTTCGCGCTCAATGGCAGGGTCGCCGCCGGCGCCCACGAATATTTGCTCTACAAGGGCGGAGTGACGGCCGGGTCGGAAGAGAATTTCTATCTGCGCTCGACGCTCGTCGTCGTGCCGACGCCGACAACGCCGCCACCCGAGAACGTGCCACCAATTATCGTCGACCCGCCGGCCGTGCCGCCCACAGTGCCGCCGGTCGTAGAGCCGGAAATCGTCATCCTTCCTCCTGGCCCCGGCGTTGCGCCACCTTCGGAGGACGCGACGCCGGTCGAGCCCGAAATCGTGACCGTGGACATTGGCGGAGTGCCGACCGTAGTCGAAGTCGTGCCGCTCTATCGCGTCGAGGTTCCGACCTATTCCGCAGTCCCACAGATTGCCGAATATCTGGCGCTTTCGACCCTTGGCACCTTCCATGAACGGCGTGGCGGATGGTTCGATCGCGCCACCGCTCGCGAGCGCGTTGACGTGCCCGTCCTACCTGTTTCAATTAGCAGCGGGTATGGTGGGAGGCTGGCCGTGCAGATACTGGATTGGATTGCGATTATCCTGTTCCTCGTAACCTGGGTGGGATTGGAGCCGATGATGGCGCTTGGCTGGCCGCGCCGGACAGACAGCCTGATGCTCGACATGGTGCGTATCAGGCGGGCCTGGATGCGCGAGGTCCTGACACGGGATACCAATTTCATCGGCGATGCCGCCATCCTCGGTCACACGATCAACTCGGCCTCGTTTTTCGGTTCGGCCAATCTCATCGTCATCGTCGCCATGAGCAGTGCGCTTTTCATCCAGCCGACGGCAGGTCTTCAGGCGGGGATCATTTCGATGTTCGCGCCGATCGAACCGCTGTGGATGTTCCAGTGCAAGGTGCTGCTCGTCATGGCGACATTGCTGCGGGGGCTTTCCGAATTCATCTGGGCGGTCCGGCAGATCAACTACTGCCTTGCGGCGATCGGAGCCAGTCCGTCGCGGGACGAAGCCCGAGACATCGCCGCATGGACCCACGCCTTGTCGCTGATGATCAATCCGGCACTTCGCTCATTCAGCCAGGGCGTTCGCTCCTACTACTTCACCGTTGCCGCGGCCCTCTGGTTCTTGGGCCCGATTGCTTTTCTCGTCGCCATCATCGGCTCGGTGGGACTTCTCGTCTGGAGACACAGCTGGTCGGATACGGCAAAGGGCGTGATGGAGGTGCGCAAGCTGCTGGATGAGAGCAATCCGCCTGCCGCCGAGGCAGAGCCTGCCGCAGCGATCAGTTCGCCGGTGGCGAATATCTGAAGACGAACCGCGGCGCCCGCGGAAAAAGCCGCCCTGTTCTCCCGTCCTTGGTCAGGCGTCGCAGGCGCTTTTGGCGTGAGCGGTTGGAATTCGACAGTAAGTCTACCATCTAGACATCAGCAACGTTTCAGAGGCGGTCGCTCATGTCAGACAAACCGATCAAGATTCCCGGCCCCGATCATCCGATCACAGTCGAGAGAAATCCGGCGCGTGTCGTCGTCACCCTCGGTGGGCGCGTTATCGCCGACACCCGCGATGCGCTGACTTTGCGCGAGGCATCCTACCCGGCGGTGCAGTACATTCCGCGCAAGGATGCCGACATGTCGTTGCTGGCGCGCACGGATCATTCGTCCCACTGCCCATACAAGGGCGATGCTTCCTATTTCAGCATCCCATCCGGCGGAGAGCGGTCGAGGAACGCCGTCTGGACCTATGAAAGCCCGCATGCGGCGGTGGCCGCCATCAAAGATCGGTTGGCATTCTATCCGGACAGGGTGGATTCGATTGAAGAGACCCGGCCCTAAAGCGTGTCGCGATCTTTCAGATTCGCTCCTTGCGCTTTAAGTTCTTGATATTTCGCATGTCGTTGTCGCAAAATTCGGCGCACTTTTGCGCGACAGGCTTTGGCCGCGAGGTCACTCGCTCCGGACCCGGAACGTTTCGCGCACCGCCCTCAGGAATTCTGCCACTTTCGGCAGATCACCCAGCTGCTGATGGTAGAGATAGTAGAGGTGTGTGGCTGGTCCGGACCATTCGGCAAGGACCGGAACGAGCCGCCCGGTGGTGACACCATCGGCGGCGAGCGCGCCGCTCAGCATACCGATGCCGAGACCCTCGGCGATCAGGCGCTCTCCGATCGCCGGATCGTCGACGACGATCGAGGGTGGGCGCTCAAGCGTGAAATGCCGGTTGCCGTCGGAGAGCACCCAGTGGGCCAGTTCCCGCCGCATCCGGGTCCGGTGCGCCACCAGCGCGACATGCATCAGGTCCTCGGGTGACGAGAGCGATAACCCGTCGCAGTAGGCCGGCGCGGCGTAGAGCCGCTGTTCGATCGTTCCGATCTTTCGGTAGATCATCTCGCTGTCGACCGGCTCGCCCATTCTCAGCGCCACATCGACGCTTTCTCCGATCAGATCGACATTGTTGTGTGCCGTCTGCAGATCGACCTGAACCGCCGGGCAAAGCTCCGCATAGCGCTTCAGGATCGGCGGTAGGAAGGTGCGGGCAAAGGCGACGGATGTGGCGACCCGCAGTCGCCCGCGGGCGGCGCCATCGGCGGGCCGGAAACCCGCAATGCCGCGATCGATGAGCTCTACGGCCCCGCCGATCGACTCGAGCAGGTGCTTGCCCGCCTCGGTCAGGGAGACCCGGCGCGTGGAGCGCAGCAGCAGCGCGACGCCAAGCGCGGTTTCAAGCTCAGCCAAGCGCCGGCTAACCGTGCTTGGCGGAAGGTGCAGGCGAAGTGCTGCGGCTGAGAAACTCTCGGTGCGGGCGACCTCGAGGAAGATCCTGAGGTTATTGAGATCGGGAGACTGGGGGGATTTCATGCGTTTCCGGAACAATCACTTCCATGATCGCAGGATAATCGACGGAGAGTTGAATTGATAGCTTCGTCGCATCCAATCGAAGGAGCCGATCATGACCACTCGCAGACAAGCTTTGGGCCTTCTCGCCGCCACGGCCCTGTTGCCGCTCGCACCGCGGTTTGCCTTTTCCGCTGCGCCGTTCTCGACCGTCGCCAATGCCGGTTACTACCATTTCCGCTTCGGAAAGTTTGAGGTTACGGCGCTTTCGGACGGCACGCTGGCACTGCCCATGGCGAAGATCTATCAGAAAGAGCCCGAGGGCGAACTGCAGCGCAGGCTCGATGAGGCCTTCCTCGGCAAGGAGCCGCATTTGTCGATTAACGCCTATCTGGTAAACGACGGCAAGCGCCTATTGCTGATCGATGCGGGGTCCGGCGCCTTGCTCGGCGCCGCCGCCGGCAAGCTCATCCGCCATCTCACGGCCTCCGGCTACCGGCCCGACCAGGTTGACGCCGTTGTTTTGACCCACGTGCATGCCGATCACTCCGGCGGCCTTACCGTCGACGGCAAGCCCCAGTTTCCGAATGCCGAAATCCATCTCGCCGACCGCGAGTATCGTTACTGGATCGAGCGCGAGGGCGTGACGACGATGACGGAGGCGCAGAAGACCGACTTCCAGCGCGCCGAGGACGCTCTGGCTCCCTATATCGCCGCCGGAAAAGTAAAGCGTTTCGCCGACAATGCGGACGTGTTGCCGAACCTCGGATCGATCCTGCGAGCCGGGCATACGCCCGGACATTCCTCGATCGTGCTCCAAGCCGATGACGGCCAGCGTCTGGTCTTCTGGGGTGACGTGATCCATGGCGACCACGTCCAGTTCGACGCTCCCGACGTCTTCGTCAGCTTCGACGTCGATGGAACAGCGGCGGCCGCGACCCGTGCGGTGGCACTGGCAGATGCAGCCGATGGCCGCTACCTCGTTGCCGGCGCTCACCTGCCGTTCCCCGGTGTCGGCCACGTGGCCCGGGACGAGACGCTCTATCGCTTCATCCCCTGGAACTACGTCGAATAGCGAGCGTTTCGAAGCCGGATCACTTGTAGGCGTAGGCGTCGATGGTTTCGCTGCGCCCGCTCAGACGCACGCCATCGTGGCGCACCCACCTGTCTGATCCGGCTTCGTCGATCTTTCCTGCCGCGAAGGCTTCCGCCGAAACGACGATCGATGCGCCGAGGTGGCGGGATTCGGCCTGCAGCCGCTGGCCGACTCCAGCGCCCGACGATGATCGAGAGCGCCAGCATCAAGGCGGCGATCGCCAGCGAGAAGGCGAACCGCGCATTCGAGGCGAAGCGTTCGGCCTCACGCTCGGCATCGAACAGGACGCGGCCGTCCTGGCTCATCCAGCTATCCGGTTGTTCGATTTTCAGAAGCATGTAGATCTTCGTCCCTCACTCGCCGAGTGCCGGGCATCCTTCCATTCGGGTCTGCTCGAATCAAGCGCGCCGGACCGAGCTTCCGCGATTGGTGAGCCGGTGCCTTCACATTGTCGTGTGGAGCGGCGTCCCCTCCGGCTCTTGCCCGCCGGGCTGCGTCTGCTAGGCGGCTACCGGTGAGTTAGGAAATGACGTTGCGGACGAACCGCACGACTTCGCCACCGTCATTGATGTAGGCATAGGCCTGGGCGGAGCTATAGACCGCGAAGGTACCGCTGGCGTATCGCTTGCGCACGCCAGCGACCTCAAGCGTCAAGGTTCCTTCCGTTACGAACAGCATTTCGTGCCACCCTTGCGGGTCGGGCTCGGCGTCATAGCGCTCGCCTGGGGCGAGCGACCAGAGCCACATCTGGGCTTCGGACGTAGCAGGGGCAGAAGCGAGCAGCCGCGCTTCGCTCTCTGCCTGTTGGCCGCGCCAGGTCACAGCGTCGATGTTGTCGCGGGATTGGCGAGACGGGTCCCTGACGAGATCGACGAAGCCGACGTTCATGGCAGCCGCCAGCTTGTCGAGGCTGGAGAGGCTGATGTTGGCGTCGCCGCCTTCGACCGCGACGATCATGCGGCGGCTGATGCCGGAGGCTTTGGCGAGTGCCGTCTGGCTCAGTCCCGCCGCCACGCGGATGCGCCGGAGATTGTCCGCGACATGGGTCAGCACGTCGGATCGATCTTGACTGTGCAATATATTGCTCATATCGTTCTTCTATACGGATCGACCATCAACGGCCAGCCATTTCTGGTGCCTCCGACCGCGACGGAGGCCACGTGCGCAGCTGTGCCAACTGGAAGGGTTTCATGTCACAGCAAGCGACAATTCTCAACGTCGCCGACAGGTCCGGCTTACTCGCAGCCATAGCCCAACATTCGAAAGGTCACTGACATGAAAATCCGCGACTTCGGCGTCGAAATCTGGATGAATCGCTACGAGAACCATTGCGAATGGAATCTCGCCGAGACCTGCGTTGAATCGCTGACCGTGGCGGAATTGCTGGAAATGGCGGGCAAGACGGACACGATCCTTGCCGAACTACTGCCGCTGAAGCTGACCTATGGCGCCATCGAGGGTTCCGAACGGCTGCGCGGGCAGATCGCAAGCCTCTATGCGAAACAGGCGATCGAAAACGTCGTCACCACGCATGGTGCGATCGGCGCCAATGCACTGGTGCATGAGACGCTCGTCGAACCGGGAGACCGGGTGATTTCGGTGCTGCCGACCTACCAGCAGCACTATTCGATTCCGGAAAGTTATGGCGCCGATACGCAGATCCTGAAACTGACGGAGGAGACCAGTTTCCTGCCTGATCTCGAGCAGTTGCAGCGGCTCGCAATCCCCGGCACGAAGCTGATCGCCATCAACAATCCGAACAACCCGACCGGCGCGCTGATGGGTCGCGGCTACCTCGAAAAGATCGTCGGTATCGCGCGCGGCTGCGGCGCATGGATCCTCTGCGACGAGGTTTATCGTGGCACGGACCAAGAGGGCGACGGTTTGACGGCATCGATCGCAGACCTCTACGAAAAGGGCATCAGCACCGGCAGCATGTCGAAGACGTTTTCGCTCGCCGGCCTGCGGCTCGGCTGGATCGTCGCGCCGCCCGAACTGATCCACGCCGTTTCGATCCACCGCGATTACAACACGATCAGCATCGGCATGCTGGACGATCACTTCGCGGCAATGGCGCTGGAAAACCGCGACAAGATCTTGGCGCGCAGCCAGCGCATTACCCGCACCAACCTCGCGGTGCTGTCGGACTGGGTCGACAGTGAACCGCGGATCTCCTGGGTCAAGCCCAAGTCGGGCACCACGGCACTACTGAAATACGATCTGCCGATAACCTCCGAAGCATTCTGCCTCGGATTGTTGGAGCGCACCGGCGTGATGCTGACGCCTGGCAGCGCGATGGATATGGAGGGCTATCTCAGGATCGGCTACGCCAACAGCGAAAGTATTCTTCGCGAGGGTCTGCAGCGCCTGTCCGGGTTTCTTCACGAGCAACAGTCTGCCGCCGCGTAAGGAGCACGCGGGCTTGTCCTTCAGGGCTCGATATCGAGCTCCGGGTAGCGACGGAAGATACCGTTCTCGTTGAAAGCCAAGCGTCGCGGCGACGCGAGATAGGCCGCGATGTTCGGCCTGGCTTTCACCGAAGCGTGCAGCTTCAAAAGCTCGGAGTATTGCCGCTCGTAATGGCGCATCGCCTTCGGGAAGGCATAGCGAAGCCCTTCGGTCACCTGGAAGAGCGAGAGATCGATATAGGTGGCGACGTCGCCGGAGGCGTGGCCGCTGCCATCGGGGTTTTGTTCAAGCACCCGCTCGAAATAGCCGAGAAACTTCGGGATGCGGTTGGTGACGAATTCGAAAGCCCGGCCCTTCGCCTCCGCCTTCTGCTCCTCGTAGTATTTCGAGGTTGCGATCGGGTGGTGGGTGTCGTGCACCTCAGCAATGAAGTCGGTGACGGTGAGTTGCAGGCCGTTAACGAACCAGCGCAGTGCCTCCTCCTTGGGTGCGAGCCCGAGCCTCGGGCCGAGGTAAAAAAGGATGTTGGCCACATGCGAAATGATCTGGTCGCCATCCCTCAGGAACGGCGGCGCGAAGGGGATGTGTGCTTCGGTGGCGCTCTCCATCAGCTTGATCATCTCGCCGGTGCCGCGGCCCGGTTCGCGGGTGACGTCGATATAGTCGGCACCGGCATCCTCAAGCGCAAGACGCACGAATTCGCCGCGGCCCTGAATGCCGTCCCAGTAGTACAACTCATAGGTCATGGAAGCCCTCTGCCGATCTCGGATACCCGGTTGATATAGGCCATCGGCGGTTTAGGGCGAGGGCAAGGCAGCAATTGCAAGGCGCGCGCTGTCGAACAGGCCGCGACGCATGCTATGGCGGTGTGGAGAAGCAACGGGGGCTGGTGCCAGGGGAAAGCCTAGGTGAGCAAACCGAATTATCGCGACATTGCCGAACTTGCAGGCGTCGGAACCGCGACGGTCGAACGTGTTCTCAACGGACGTGGCGGCGTGCGCCCGGACCTGGTCGAGAAGGTGGTCGTTGCCGCGCGCACGCTGAATTATCCGCGCACGCTGCCCGACACCCATCGCGGTCTTTTGCGCATCGACGTGCTGATGGTCCGCCCCGAAACGACCTTCTATCGCCGGCTCTCCAAAGCTTTCGAAAGGATCGCGGAGACGCTCGATCCGCTTGTCGTGGTGCAACGCAGCTTCACCGAGGAGATGAAGCCGGACGAGATTGCCAGGCGGATTCTTGCGACCGAGATTCCGCGTGCTGGCCTGATCCTTGCCGTGCCCAATAGTCCGCTGATCAGCGCCGCGGTCGAGACGGTCGTTGCGCGCGGGGTGCCGGTGATCCATGTCGTCACCCGGGCGTCCGAGAAGCAGGGCGAATTCGTCGGCATCGACAACTACGCGGCCGGACGAACGGCAGCACTCTTCATCGCCCGCATGGCGCGCGAAATCGGCCCTGTCGTTGCCCTCTGCCACCCGATCTATCAGGTCCATCGCGATCGCCTCAGCGGCTTTTCGGACTATTTCCAGGAGCATCCGGGCGAGCGCCGGTTCGACTGGCTGGGCTTCACCCGCGACGAGGAGCACTACGGCGCCGAAGCGCTGCGATCGGCGCTCGAGATGTATCCGGATATGGCCGGGCTCTACAATGCCGGTGGCGCGAACGCCGCCTTGATCGATGTTCTTCGCCGGCATCCGCGCGGCAGGGAGATTTTCTTCGTCGGCCATGAGTTGACCGATTATACGCGCAAGGCGCTTAGCGACGGCATCATGGACGTCGTGCTCGACCAGGCGCCCGAGGCGCAGGCCCGCCGCGCCCTTGACCTTGTGCTGCGCCGGATCGGTCTTTCAGAGCTGGAACCGGACAAGGCGCCTATTCGGTTCATCACCGTCACGGCCGAGAGCATTTGATCTAATTTGATCAAACAAGCCTTCGCCGTTCAGAACGCCTCCTGCTAGATTTTTATCAAGAAGGAGAGCGCGGTCCGAGTGAACCGGAAGGCGCTCTCCTTCACCGGAATTTGTGCGGAACGCCCGCGATCCGCCGGGAGGAGAGCGTTATGGACGACTTGAAGTATGGAACGCGCAACAAGCGCGGCGACTGGGCGCCGAATGAGCCGATCGAAACGGCGCCGCTGTTTGCCTTTCCGCCCAAACTGCTGGCGCTCCTGAAGTGGCTGCCGCACTATTTCTTTCCGTGGAATGCGATCTTCGCCGCTTCGGCCGTCGCCTACTGGGCCTGGGCAATCCCGCCGACCGAGACGATGCAGACTTTGGGCATCGGCTGGATCGCATGGCTCTACGTGGTGAACGCGGTCTGCGTCTTCCTCTTCTATGGCGCCTTCGAACTGCACCTCTACGTGCTGAAACGGCAGGAAAACCGCTTCAAGTACAATGGCAAATTCCCGGCCGAGCAGAAGAGCAAGGCTTTCTGGTTCGAGAGCCAGAACCTCGACAACATCCTGCGCACCTTTCTCTCAGGCGTGACGATCTGGACCGCCGTCGAGGTCGCCATGCTCTGGGCCTATGCCAATGGCTATGCGCCTTGGCTGAGCTTCGCGGAAAATCCCTGGACGCTCGCTTTCGTCGCGCTCGTCGTGCCTGTGATCCACGAGTTCCACTTCTTCTGCATCCACCGGCTCATCCACACGCCGCTGCTCTACAAGTGGGTGCATTCGGTCCACCACAATTCGGTGAACCCGTCGCCATGGTCCTCGCTGTCGATGCATCCGGTCGAGCACCTGCTCTATTTCGGCACCGCCTTCTACCACCTGGTGCTGCCGTCGAACCCGATCCTGATGCTCTACCAACTTCACTATGCGGGCTTCGGCGCCATTCCCGGCCATGTCGGCTTCGACAAGGTCGAGGTCGGCGAAGAGACACTCGTCGATAGCCACGCCTATGCGCATTACCTGCACCACAAGTATTTCGAGGTGAATTATGGCGACGCCCTGATCCCGCTCGATCGCTGGTTCGGCACCTGGCACGACGGCTCCAAGGAAGGCGAGGCGCGGATGCAGGAACGCTACCGCAAGCGCAAGGAAAAACTCGCAGCCCGCAAGGCGCGCAACACGATCGGGGAGGCAGCAGAATGAGCAACGTGATCACCTGGGTACCAGCCTGCAAACTGGATGACATCGAGCAGGAAGGGGCGATCCGCTTCGACCACGCCGGCCGCACCTACGCGGTCTACCGCGGGCCGGATGACAGCGTCTATTGCACCGCCGGTCTCTGCACCCATGAGGCGATCCATCTCGCCGATGGGCTGGTCATGGACTTCGAAGTGGAATGTCCCAAGCATTCCGGCGCCTTCGACTACCGCACCGGCGAAGCCCTTAGGCTTCCCGCCTGCGAGAACCTGAAGACCTATCCCGCCGAAATCGTCGACGGCGAGGTTCGGGTGGCCCTCGGTTAGGGCCCGCGCTTACCGCGCGCTCGAACCACTCGAGCATTGATCGGGTCCGTGGGACCCCCGGAATGCGCTCGGGTGATCCGGCACCCATTGGGAGGAAATCATGAAATCCATGTACCTGGCGGCTGCTCTTGCCGCCTTGATGGGAAGTGCTGCCTCGGCGGAGACGATCGGTGTCTCAATGCAGAGCTTCGACAACAACTTCCAGACGCTGCTGCGTGAAGGCATCAGCGCCAGAGCATCGGAAACCGGAGGCGTCAATGTCCAGATTGAGGACGCCCAGACCGACATCTCCAAGCAGCTCAACCAGGTAAACAACTTCATCGCGTCGGGCGTCGACGCGATCATCACCACGCTCGCCGACACCTCCGCCGCTCCAGGGATAAGCGAGGCGGCAGAGAAGGCAGGCATCCCGCTCGTCTATCTCAACCTCCAGCCGGACAATGTCGCCCAGTTGCCGGTAAAGCAGGCCTATGTCGGAAGCCGGGAAACGGACTCCGGCAAGCTGGGCGCCGAGGCCGCCTGTTCGCTGCTCAAGGAAAAGGGCAAGGCCGGTAACGCGCAGGTCTATATCCTGATGGGCGATCTCGCCCACCAGGCCTCGCGGGACCGCACCTCGTCGTTCAAGGAGACGCTGGCTGCCGGCGGCTGCAAGGGCGCCACCATCGCCGACGAGCAGTCCGCCGCTTGGACGCGCACCAACGCGATGGACCTTACCACCAACTGGATCACGGCCGGGCGCCCGATCGACGTGGTTTTTGCCAACAACGACGAAATGGCGATCGGCGCCATACAGGCGCTCAAAGCCGCCGGCGTGTCGATGGACGACGTGATCGTCGTCGGCATCGATGCGACGCAGGATGGTCTCGCCGCTATGGCCGCGGGCGATCTCGATGCGACGGTGTTCCAGAATGCCAAGGGCCAGTCGGCGAGCGCGCTCAATGCTGCCGTCGCGCTGGCGCGCGGCAAGGCCGTCGAACGCGAAGTGATGGTTCCCTTCGAGCTCGTCACGCCCAAGAACATGGCCGACTACGCGACTCGCAATTGATCCTCCCGGCCGGCGCATTTCTCCTGCCTGCGCCGGCCACCTTTCCTGAGCGGGATGAGGAACAGTGCGTGCGGTTTTCCGCCCGCATCCCGCTCCAACTTATGATCTTTGGAGCAAGCCATGAATGGCATCGTCATCATCGGCGCCGGGGAATCCGGCACCCGCGCGGCCTTTGCGCTGCGTGAATCGGGCTTTACCGGCAGCGTCACGCTCACCGGCACGGAACCGCATCTGCCATATGAGCGCCCGCCGCTGTCGAAGCCGCTCAACGGCGCGGTGCAGATGAAGCCGATCTGTGGCGCCGAGGCGCTTCAGGCCGCCGGTATCGACTACCTCCAGGGCGTATCGGCCCTGAGCCTCGATCCGGATACCCGGTCTGTCGCTTTCAGCGACGGGCGGACGCTTACATACGACAAGCTGCTGCTTGCGACCGGCGCTCGCCCGAGGCGGCTGACATGCCCTGGGGCTGAGCGCGCGCTCGACTTTCGCACCTATGCGGATGCGGCGACAATCTTCTCCAGCGCCGACCCGGGAAAAAGTATCGCCATCATCGGTGGTGGTCTGATCGGCATGGAGCTCGCGGCCGTTCTGCGCGGCAAAGGCATAACCGTCAGCGTTATCGAGATGGCGGCTAAGCCGCTCGGACGCGCGGTTCCACCGCGCTTTGCCGCCAAGCTCCATGCGCGGCATCAGGATGAAGGCGTTGCGTTTCATCTCGGTCAGGGGATCGCCGCGATCACCGACGATGCCGTTCTCCTCGCCGATGGCAGCGCGGTGCCTGCCGATATCGTCGTCGTGGCGATCGGCGTTCTGCCGGATGTGGCGCTCGCCGAGGCGGCGGACCTTGCCACCGGAAACGGTGTCCTGACGGACAGTTTTCTTCGCACCAGTGACCCGAACATCTTTGCGGCCGGTGACTGCGCCGCGGTGGCGCAGCCGGGCGGCGGGTACATTCGCTTCGAGAGCTGGCGCAATGCGCGCAGCCAGGCGGAGACCGCGGCCCGCAACATGGTCGGCGGAAAGGAAGCTTTTGGCGCAATCCCCTGGTTCTGGACCGACCAGTACGATCTCGGTCTGCAGGTCGCGGGCCTGCCGCAGCCGGAGCATCAGAGCGTGATCCGCCAACTCGACGGCGGCGAGCTGGAGTTCTACCTGGACGATGGACGCCTCCTTGCCGCGGCGGGCCTCGGTTCCTGCAATAGCGTCGCCAGGGACATCAAGCTCGCCGAGATGCTGATTGCCGCCGGTATCAATCCCGACCCCGCAGCGCTTGCTGATCCCGGCGTGAACCTGAAGGCGCTTCTGAAGAGCTCGCGGGCGGCCTGATGCAGAAGTTGCTTGTCTTTCAGTCGCTCTGGGCGATGGAGCGCCGGCATGCGGACGGCTGCGAACGCAGTCTCGAGGAAAACATCGCTGTTATCGTCGAGGCCGGGTTCGACGGCATCAGCGCGCATTACACCAACCGTGATGACGTCGTCCGCCTCAACGAAGTGATCCGCGGCACCGGATTGAAGATCGAGGGCGTCTGTTTTCCCCGGAGCGTCGAGGACCTGCGCCTGACGCTGGAGCTGGCGAGCGAATTTCCTGTCAGCCACATCGATCTGCAGGCGGATGTCCGTCCGCGCCGGGTGGAAGATTGCCTGCCGCTTCTGGACGGATGGATGCGGCTCGCCGAAAGGGCGGGTGTCCCCGTCTATGTCGAAACCCATCGCCACCGGATCACTAGCGACCTCTTGTTCACGTTGGACCTGCTGGGCCGACGCCCCGATTTACCGCTGCTCGCCGATCTCTCGCACTATCTGGTCGGCCGCGAGTTCGCCTTTCCGGTCGAAGCGGAAAGCCACGCCCAGATCCGGCGCATCCTCCACAACGCCCAGGCCTTCCACGGACGCATCGGCTCATGCCAACAGATCCAGATCGAGATTTCCTTTCCGCAGCATCGCCCCTGGGTCGATCTCTTCCGCGAGTGGTGGGCCTACGGCTTTCGCTACTGGCGATCCCGTGCCGCCGACGATGCCGCGTTGGTCATGACCTGCGAGCTCGGCCCCAGACCCTATGCGATCACCGACAGGGACGGCCACGACACGACGGACCGGTGGGCGGAGGCGCTTTTGCTTCGGCAGGTGGTGCTGGATGTGTGGGCTGAGAGCGCAGACCCTTCGGGCAACCGAACGCATGGCGCGTGCGTGCCGGACCCCGTCATTTAACGAAGGAGGGCCGGAATGGCAGATTGTGCTCGAGGCCAAGCCAGGGCGGGTTTTCCGCATACATCTCTTCGATCAACTGCTTGATCAGCTCGATGTGGCGTGAATTGTCGCCGACGCGATGATTGAGGATGACAGGAGAGGTCGCGCGTTCCCCCTCGATCATGCGGTAGTGGACGTCTGACCGCACCTGACGCGCCGAGGAGGGGACGATGCAGAGGCCGGCTTCCGAGGCGACGAGGCCAAGGGCACTCTGGATCTCCCGCACTTCATGCACCTCGGCAGGGCGCACGTCGTGGGCATGAAGCAGGCTCAGCACGTGATCGGCATAGCTCGGCCTCGGTTCCTTCGGATAGACGATCAGCTTCTGGCCGGCGAGCGCATTCAAGGGCAAAGGCGACGTGTCCTCGGCAAGCGGCGTGCCCTGGGGTATCGCCACGGCGAGGCGTTCTTCGCGCATGAGAATGCCGACGACATTGGGATCGCTGTGGTGAAGCCGGCCGAAGCCGACGTCGATCCGGCCCTCTTTCAAGGCCGCGATCTGCTGCACCGACACCATCTCCAATAGCCGGATATCGAGTTCCGGCGCATTCTGCCTCAGCTTGCGCACAAGTGTCGGCAGCCCGCCATAGAGCGTGGAGGCGACGAAGCCGATGGACAGGACGCGGTTCTGGTTAAGCCCAACGCGGCGCGTGGCCTCAACCATCTGCCCGACTCTCCCCAAAATCTGCAGCGACTGCTCGTAGAACAACCGGCCCGCCTCCGTCAGCCGGACCGGACGGCTCGCGCGGATGATCAGCGGCACGCCCAGCTCTTCCTCCAGAAGCTGGATCTGCCGGCTCAAGGGCGGCTGGGCGATATGCAGCTGCTCGGCGGCGCGGGTGAAGTTGCGCTCACGGGCGACGGCGACGAAGTAGCGAAGCTGGCGCAGATCCATATTCAGGCCCTCATTTTCCTACCATTGCGGTATGTTGCAGTGCGGTAACCGCATGAATCTGCGAAATCTCTATCACACTATACCATGAAGGTATCATAGAGAACCTATTTGGTGTTGGACGCCACCCAGTACGCGGCGCACAGTCACGCCATGAACACGACCCTTGCACCCATCTCTCCGACTGCAGCCTTCGTCCCCGTCGTCGAACGGGTCGAAACGATACTGGTCGATCTGCCGACGATCCGGCCGCACAAGCTCTCAGTCGCGACCATGACCGGCCAAACGCTGATGCTGGTGAAGGTCCATTGCAGCGACGGCACCGTCGGGATCGGCGAAGGCACGACGATCGGCGGTCTCGCCTATGGTGGCGAGAGCCCCGAAAGCATGAAGCTGGCGATCGATACCTATTTCGCGCCTGTCATGATCGGCGAGGACGTGACCCGCGTGAAGGCGCTAATGGCGCGCATCGGCAAAGCGGTGAAGGAAAACCGTTTCGCCAAGAGCGCGGTCGAAACGGCGCTGCTCGACGCCCACGGCAAGCGTCTCGGCCTGTCGGTCGGCGAACTCCTGGGCGGAGCGCTGCGCAAGCGGCTGCCGGTCGCCTGGACGCTCGCTTCCGGTGACACCGCCATGGACATTGCCGAGGCCGAAAAGATGCTCGACCTTCGCCGCCACCGGATCTTCAAGCTGAAGATCGGCGCGAAGCCGTTGAAGGACGATATCGCCCATGTGGCGGCGATCAAGCAGGCGCTGGGCGACCGCGGTGCGGTGCGCGTCGACGTCAACATGGCCTGGAGCGAATTCGAGGCGTCCTACGGCATGGCGGCGCTCGCCGATGCCGGTTGCGAACTGGTCGAACAGCCCGTCGCGTCGACGGCAGCGCTCAACCGACTGGTCCGCCGCTTCCCGGTGGCGCTGATGGCGGACGAGTCCCTTACCGGGCCTGAATCGGCCTTCGAGATTGCCAAGACCAAGGGCGCAGACGTCTTTGCGGTCAAGATCGAGCAGAGCGGTGGGCTCTTCAACGCGCAGCGCGTGGCGGCGATCGCCGATGCCGCCGGCATCGAGCTCTATGGCGGCACGATGCTGGAAGGTGGCGTCGGCACGGTGGCGTCAGCCCATGTGTTTTCCACCTTCGCCAATCTGCAGTGGGGTACGGAACTTTTCGGGCCGCTGCTGCTGACCGAGGAAATTCTGGCGACGCCGCTCGACTACAGCGACTTCGAGTTGACGGTGCCGGATGGACCGGGGCTTGGGATCGAGCTCGACGAAGACCGCCTGAAGTTCTTTGCGCGCGAAGGGCTGCGCAAGACCATTAGTGTTGCGAAGTGAGGATCGGCTGATGCTGTTTCACGTCAGAATGGATGTTCGCATTCCCCATGACCTGCCCGCTGAAGAGGCGGCCCAGATTCTCGCGCGAGAGAAGGCCTATTCACAGGCGCTGCAGCAGAGCGGCAAGTGGCGACATATCTGGCGGATCGCCGGCCAGTACGCCAACTACAGCGTCTTTGACGTCACAGACAATGCCGAGCTGCACGAGATCCTCTCGGGTCTGCCGCTGTTCAAATTCATGGACATCGAGGTGACGCCGCTGCTTCGGCATCCGTCGTCGGTCCGGGAGGATGACACCTGAGATTTCGTTCGGCCGCCGCCGGGAGGTTGGCAGGCGGCACCCGCTTTCAAACTATCCAAGTGGAGGATTTATCATGAGCGTGAAGATTTTCGACAAGCCGGAGACGCAAGATTTCCTGAAGGTTCTGAGCGGCCTCGACAAGGACGGCGGCAGCCCGCGCGTCAAAGAGATCGTGCACCGGCTGATGTCGGACCTGTTCAAGGCGATCGACGATCTCGACATCACCCCGGACGAATACTGGACCGGCATTGCCTGGCTAAACGAAATCGGTGCTGCCGGCCAGGCCGGCCTGATCTCGCCCGGCCTCGGCCTCGACCACTTCCTCGACGAACGTCTCGACGCTATCGACGAGGAGCTCGGCATCAAGAATCCGACACCGCGCACCATCGAAGGGCCGCTTTATGTCGCCGGCGCACCGGCATCGGAAGGCTTCGCCCGTCTCGATGACGGCCGCGACACCAACGGTCACCCGCTGATCATGCACGGCACCGTCTATGATTCCGCCGGCCAACCGCTGAAAGGTGCGACGGTCGAAGTCTGGCACTGTGATACCCGCGGCTTCTATTCGCACTTCGACCCGACCGGGGTGCAGGCACCGTTCAATATGCGTCGCACGATCGTGACCGACGCCAAGGGCCGTTACAAGTTTCAGAGCATTGTGCCGCACGGCTACGGCGTGCCGCCGGGCAGCCCGACGGAGCAACTGCTTTCTGCGCTCGGTCGCCACGGCCAGCGCCCGGCGCATATTCACTTCTTCATCAGCGCCGACGGTCATCGCAAGCTGACGACCCAGATCAACATTGCCGGCGATCCGCTGGTCAACGACGACTTCGCCTATGCGACCCGCGACGGCCTGGTGCCCGATGTTACCGAGCGGACCGACGAGGCAAGCATCAAGGCGAACGGTCTCTCCGGCCCCTTCGCCGAGATCGAATTCGACATTCATCTCACCTCATTGGTGAATGGCGTCGACAACCAGATCAACGAGCAGCGCAGGCGCGCCGCCGCCTGATCATTGTTGCGGCGGCCGACTGAGCCGCCGCCCCCACACCGACATTGTTGCAATAGCCGAACCGAGCACGGATCAGCCGTTTGCGGGAGAAGAACCATGTCTGCAGTTATCGACAAAACCCAGGCCCTCGACCACCTGCTCGCCACGGCAGTCGAGGACGATCATGAGACCGGCATGTTCAGGTGCCGTCGCGACATCTTCACCAACGAAGATCTCTTCGAGCTGGAGATGAAGCATATCTTCGAGAGCAACTGGGTCTACCTCGCGCACGAAAGCCAGATCCCGGAGAACAACGACTACTATACGACCTATATCGGCCGCCAGCCTGTCGTCGTCACCCGCGACAAGACCGGCGAACTGCACGCGGTCATCAATGCCTGCGCCCACCGCGGCGCGATGCTCTGCCGACGCAAGCACGGCAACAAGGGCAGCTTCACCTGTCCCTTCCATGGCTGGACCTTCTCCAACACCGGCAAACTCCTGAAGGTGAAGGACGAGAAGACCACGCAATATCCGCCGCAATTTGCGAAAGATGGCTCGCACGACCTGAAGCGCGTCGCTCGTTTCGAGAGCTATCGCGGCTTCCTCTTCGGCAGCCTGAATCCTGATGTCTCGTCGCTCGAGGATTATCTCGGCGAGACCAAGGTCATCATCGACCAGATTGTCGACCAGGCGCCCGACGGGCTCGAAGTGCTGCGCGGCAATTCCTCCTACATCTACGATGGGAACTGGAAGCTGCAGATGGAAAACGGTTGCGACGGCTATCACGTCAGCTCCGTGCACTGGAACTATGCCGCGACCATGGGCCGCCGCCACGAGGAGGGCACCAAGGCGGTCGACGCCAGCAGTTGGAGCCGCTCGATTGCCGGCGTCTACGGCTTCGACAACGGCCATATTCTGCTCTGGACCAACACCATGAACCCCGAGGTCCGGCCGGTCTTCCACGCCCGTGAGGAGATCAAGGCGCGCGTCGGCGAAGTGAAGGCGGATTTCATCGTCAACCAGACGCGTAACCTCTGCCTTTACCCGAACGTGTTCCTGATGGACCAGTTCAGCACGCAGATCCGCGTCACTCGCCCGATCAGCGTCGACAAGACCGAGATCAGCATTTTCTGCTTCGCGCCGAAGGGCGAAAGTGCTGAAGACCGGACTCTGCGCATCCGCCAATACGAGGATTTCTTCAACGTCTCGGGCATGGGCACGGCCGACGATCTCGAAGAATTCCGCGCCTGCCAGCAGGGCTATGCCGGCATCACCGCGCTCTGGAACGACCTGTCACGCGGGGCGCCGCTCTGGATTGACGGTCCGGACGACAATGCCAAGCGCATGGGCCTCGAACCGTTGCTCTCGGGCGAGCGCAGCGAAGACGAAGGCCTGTTCGTCCGCCAGCACGAATATTGGGCGAAGGTGATGCGCAACGCGCTTGCCTCCGAGACGAAGGGAGCGGTCGCATGAGCATCTCCTACGACACCGCCTGCGCCTTCCTCTACCGCGAAGCGCGCCTGCTCGACGACCGCAAATGGGACGAATGGCTGACCTGCTATGCGCCCGACGTCACCTACTGGATGCCGGCCTGGGACGATGACGATCAGCTGACCGAAGATCCGCAGTCTGAGATCTCGCTGATCTTCTATCCGAGCCGCGACGGCCTGGAGGATCGCGTCTTCCGCATCAAGACCGAACGCTCGGGCGCCTCCACGCCAGAGCCGCGCACCAGCCACAACGTCACCAATGTCGAGTTGCTGGCCGACCGTGGCGAGGAAGTGGATGTCCGCTACAACTTCCACACGCTCAACCACCGCTACAAGGTCACCGACCACTTCTTCGGCACCATGTTTGTGACGCTGCGCAAAAGCGGCGAAGAGCTCGTGATTTCACAAAAGAAGATCGTGCTGAAGAACGACTACATCCGCCAGGTCATCGACGTCTACCACATCTGATGACCGCCGCCTGACGACAAGGGATTGGGAGGAGCAACCATGGCCAGCTACAGGATCGCTTTGAATTTCGAGGATGGCGTCACCCGCTTCGTCGAATGCAGGGACGACGAGAAGGTGCTCGACGCCGCCTTCCGCAACAAGATCAACCTGCCGATGGACTGTTCCGACGGCGTCTGCGGTACCTGCAAGTGCCGCGCCGAAAGCGGTGCCTATGACCTCGGCGACGACTTCATCGACGATGCGCTGACGGCGGACGAGGCCACAGGCGGGCTGGTGCTGACCTGTCAAATGAAGCCGTCGAGCGATTGCGTCATCGCGGTGCCGACGACCTCGGCCGCCTGCAAGACCGGGCAGCAGAAGTTCGCGGCAACGGTTGCGCGGGTCACCCCGCACAATGATGCGGCGATCGTGCTCGAACTGGACGTGGACCCTACTGCAGCACCCGTGTTTCTGCCCGGCCAGTACGTCAATATCGATGTGCCGGGCAGCGGCCAGAGCCGCTCCTACTCCTTCTCTTCGGCGCCGGGCGAAGCGCGCATCGGCTTCCTGATCAAGAAGATCCCCGGCGGTCTGATGAGCAGCTGGCTGGAGCGTGCCGAAGTCGGCACGAAACTCGAGCTGACAGGGCCGCTCGGCAGCTTCTATCTGAGAGAAGTCCAACGCCCCCTGCTGCTGCTAGCCGGCGGCACCGGTCTTGCGCCATTCCTGTCGATGCTCGAAGTGCTGGCCCAGGCCAACGCGCAGCAGAAGATCCACCTGATCTACGGCGTCACCCGAGACCTGGATCTCGTGCTTGTCGATGAGATCGAGGCCTACACCAACCGGCTTGCCAATTTCACCTGCAGCACAGTCGTGGCAGACGCTGCCTCCAGCCATCCGCGCAAGGGCTGGGTCACCCAGCACATGCCGGAAGAGCTCTTCAACGGCGGCGATGTCGACGTCTATCTCTGCGGCCCGCCGCCGATGGTCGATGCGGTGCGCAAGCACCTCGACGACACCGGTATCGTGCCCAACAGTTTCCACTACGAGAAGTTCACGCCGAACGTCTTGGCGAAGGAGGCGGCATGAGCGCGGCCCGTTTTGAAGGGCGCTTTGCCGGCAAGGTGCTCGTGGTCACAGGTGCGGCTCAGGGCATCGGCCGCGCTGTGGCGCTGCGTGCTGCGGCTGAAGGCGGCAAGGTGGTGTTCGTCGACCGCGCCGACTTCGTCACAGAGGTGGCGGCGGAGGCCGGGGGCGATCGGGCGGCAGCCTACAACACCGATCTCGAGACCCACGAGGGCGCCGCTGCGGCGATGCGCTTTGCCGCCGAACGCTTCGGCGGCATCGACATCCTGATCAACAATGTCGGCGGGGCGATCCGCATGCGGCCCTTCGCCGAGTTCGAACCGTTGCAGATCGATGCGGAGATGCGCCGCTCGCTGATGCCGACGCTCTACTGTTGTCATGCGGTGCTGCCGCATCTGTTTGCCCGCGGTGGCGGCACGATAGTCAACATTTCCTCGAATGCCACGCGCGGAATTCATCGCGTGCCCTATTCGGCGGCGAAGGGCGGCGTCAACGCCATCACCCAATCGCTGGCTATGGAACTTGCCGAGCGCAACATCCGCGTCGTCGCGACCGCGCCGGGTGGGACGGAGGCGCCGCCACGCCGTGTCCCGCGCAATGCCGCGGGCGACAGCGACGCCGAGAAGGCCTGGATGGGCGACGTCGTCGCCCAGGTAAAGCAGTCGAGCTTCATGAAGCGCTACGGCAGCATCGAAGAGCAGGCGGCACCCATTCTGTTCCTGGCCTCCGACGAGGCCTCCTACATCACCGGCAGCGTGCTGCCGGTCGCCGGCGGCGATCTCGGCTGACGGCTCTCTATCTGAAACGCGCAACGACCTGGGGAGGAGATGATGCGCTCTATCGATGTGAATGAGGCAATAGACGGGAGCCCCCTTGGGGGCTTCCAGTGGATGGTGGTTGCGCTCTCAGCGCTGCTGCTGATTGTCGACGGTTATGACGTCTTCGTCGCCGGCACCGTGCTGCCGACGCTGATCGCCGAATGGGGACTGAGCAAGCCGCAGGCCGGCGCGCTGCAGGCCTGGGCACTGTTCGGCATGATGTTCGGGGCGCTGATCTTCGGCCCGCTCGCCGACCGGATCGGCCGTAAGAAGGGCATCGCCATCAGCTTCGTGCTGTTCACGGTCTCGACCTTGCTGACGGGGCTTGCCGGTTCGCCCGAACAGTTCAAGATCTTCCGGTTTTTCGCCGGTCTCGGCTGCGGCGGCTTGATGCCGAATGCCGTGGCACTGATGAACGAATACGCGCCGAAGCGTCTGCGCGGCACCCTGGTGGCGCTGATGTTCTCCGGCTATTCCGTCGGCGGCATGGTGGCGGCCGGCCTCGGCATCGGCCTCATCCCATCCTATGGCTGGAAGCCGATGTTCTTTATCGCCGCGGTGCCGTTGCTTCTGTTGCCGGTGATCCTCTGGAAGCTGCCGGAATCGCTCGGTTTCCTCATCCGTCAGGGCAAGCAGGACGAAGCGAAGCGGATCTATCAGAAGATCGATCCCGGCGTGCGTATCGGTGCGGCCGACAGGCTGGTCTTCGCCGAAACGAAGGGCGCCTCGGCGTCGGTCCTGGAACTCTTCCGCCATCAGCGCACCTTGCGCACGATCATGCTGTGGGTCGCGTTCTTCTGCTGCCTGCTGCTCGTCTACCTGCTGTCGTCCTGGCTGCCGAAGGTGCTGCAGGAAGCCGGCTATGCGGAGAAGGCAAGCCTGCTCAGCCTCTTCGCGCTGAATTTCGGTGGTATGGTCGGCGCCATTGCCGGCGGCTGGCTCGGCGACCGGTTCGGCCTGCCGAAGGTGGTGGTCGGATTCTTCGTCGCGGCAGCCCTGTCGATCGCGCTGATCGGCTTCAATCCGCCGGCGGCCCTCCTGTTCCTCATGGTGTTCGTCGCCGGCGCCACCACGATCGGCACGCAGATCCTGCTCTATGCCAGCGTGGCGCAGCTCTATAACCTCTCGGTCCGCTCTACCGGATTGGGCTGGGCCTCGGGCGTCGGTCGCATCGGCGCCATCGTCGGGCCGACACTTGGCGGCGTGCTCCTGGCGCAGGAGTTTCCGCTGCAGCAGAACTTCGCGAACTTCGCCATCCCGGCTGCGATCTCGGCGCTCGCCATGCTGGTCTTTGCGATCAGCAACGCCCGCCGCGACGAGGTCGTGCAACTGGCGACGGCTTAATGAACGGCGATGGCGGCCGGACCATGAAGGCATCCGGCCGCCATCCCTTTGCGCGTGCGAGACTTGTGCCGCAGCGCGCATGCCTATGAGGCGCAGCGTCGCGCCAACAACCATGAAGCCGCCTTCGCTGGCGGCTTCCCTGATTGGAGTGCCGGTTTCATGGCCTATCTCGACCTACCCAGCCATCGGCTTCATTACCGCATCGACGGCGACCTAAGCGGCAACGCACCCTGGCTGCTCTTCTGCAATTCTCTCGGCACCGATCTCACCATGTGGGATGCCCAGATCGGGGAGCTTTCGCCGCATTTCCGCGTGCTGCGCTACGATCGCAAGGGCCATGGTCGTTCCTCGGCGCCGCCACCGCCCTATACGCTCGCTGATCTCGGCCATGACGTGCTGGCTCTTCTGGATGCGCTGGAGATCGAACGGACGCATTTCTGCGGCCTGTCGATCGGCGGCCTGACCGGGCAATGGCTCGGCGGGCACGCCGGCAAGCGCCTGGACAGACTCGTGCTCTGCGCGACGGCGGCGCGCATCGGCACGCCCGAGGGCTGGGCCGCGCGCATCGACAGCGTCAGGGCGGGCGGCCTTGCGGCTTTGACCGCTTCCACAGCCGAACGCTGGTTCAGCCCGGAATTCGCAGCCAGCCATCGTGAAGCCGTCGGTCGCGTCCTCGAGAGCTTCGGCACCACCGCGACCGATGGCTATATCGGCGGCTGCACAGCGCTGGCGGGTGCGGATTTGCGAGAAGAAATCGTCAAGATCGCCAATCCCGTGCTCGCCATTTCCGGCGACGGGGATCCGGTTTGTCCGCCATCCGACCTCGAAAACATCGCCGCCCGCGTGCAGCAGGGGCGGCATCTGTCATTGCCCGGCCGGCATATCGTCAACATCGAGTCCGCGCCGGCATTCAACGCGGCGCTGCTCGAATTCCTTCACGCTTGAAGGCGGATTCACCAGCAGAACCGCGCAGCCCATCAACGTGCCTCACTTGACTGGAACCACGAGCGGCGCGTCCTTGGTGACGATGTAGGTCGCGAGTTCCGACGCCTTGGCGGTGCCGACGTTCTTGGCCACATGGGCAACGCCAGCCGGAATGAACAGCGCCTGGCCTGCCTGAAGCGTCACCGGTGCCCGGCCCTCGAGTTGGTATTCCAGCGAACCCTCAAGCACATAGGCGATTTCTTCGCCCGGATGGGAATGCTTGATCGAGGCGGTGCCCGGGTCGATATCGACGCGGACCTGCACAGCCTCGTGTCCGGGCACGCGGATCTCGTTCTTGATCAGGTCCGTGCGCTGAATGCCCTGCATCTGCTGAGCCTCAGCCATGCGAAGCGTCGTTACGCTGCCGGCGATCAGCAGGGCGGCGGCAATGAGGCGGGGCGTTTTCATGGGGTTCTCCGTCATAGCGTTGATCGAGTGGGCGTCGTTGGAAGCATCCTGATTTCAACGGAGGTGTGTATTGGCGGTGTGTCGGCCGGGCGCGCTTTTTGTAAGCCAATGTATTTCGCGGTTGGTACCGATGAATCCACTTGCGGTGTCGAGGTATCGTTTCTGGAAGAAGGGACGGCAAAGCGCGGTCCTGCCTGGCTGGGCGGCGATCCTGGGTGCGCATCGCCGCCATCCTCGCGCTCTCGCCAATCGCTATTCGCCAAGGCTCTGCTGCAAGGCTTCGCGCGCCAGGCTGATGATATCGGCATGGATGTCGGCGCGGGGACGCTCCGTCGGCTCGCAGATGGGGTCGACTTCGCCGAAGGATTTCAGCGCTTCGGCGGCGCCGTCCTTGCATTCCGGCAGGAAACTGAAGTGGTCGGCCCCGGCGATTGCCGCATAGGAGCCCTTTGGCGTCAGTGCCGCCAAAGGCTTGGAGGCGACGGCCTGGGGGATGGTCTCTGCGCTGCCGAGATTGATGAAATGCATCGGGATCTCGATCTTCTTCAGGCTTTCTTCCCTATAGGCCTGGGCGAGACCCGGATCGACCAGCACTGCCGCTTTGATGCGCCGGTCAAGGTTCGATTGTTCGAAGCGGGCTTTGTCGATCGTGCGAAGATCGAGCTTGCCGACCTCGACCGGCATGTCGTTGACGTAGCCTTTGCCGCCGGCAAACCAGGCGCAATCCCACTTCCTGTAGCTGTCGCAATAGCGGGCATAGGCATCGAGGCTTGCCTCAGCGCCGGACATCTCCATGGCAGTCGAGCCTCCGAGAGAAAAGCCGAGGACGGCGATCCGGTCGGCGTCGATTACCTTGTTCCATTCGCCGGTGCCGGTGAGCTTGTCGATGACGGTGGAAAGTTCGGCCGTGCGCTCCCAGAGCTTCGGCGTGTTGACGGGCGTCGAATCGCCGCTGGTCGTGCCGGGATGGTTGGGGCCGGCGACTATGAAACCGGCCTCTGCGAGTGCGGTCGCCAGCCAGCTCATCGCTTGAACGCGGCCTCCGGAGCCGTGCGAAACGACGACCAGGGGGAACGGCCCCAGGAGGAAGGGGGCGTCCCTTGCGGCCTCTGTTCCCTTAAAGATCTGGTTGTCGCCGACAAGGGCGGTTTCGCCGCCGGTCGCGGCGGGATACCAGATGGTGACAGAGAGATCTCGTCCCCGTTCGGGAGCCGGAACGCTGATCTCGCGCACGCCGACATCATGGGCATGCGAGGGGGTGGCAACGGCCAGGATGAAGACGGCGGCGGGCAAGAACTGGAAGAGGGGCATGGGCATCTCGCTGGGTTGAAAAAGACGCACGATCGTCGCCGGCGTTGCGCCTCTCCGCGTCCTTGATCGCGATTCAGGTCGTCCCGAATCGCGATCTGAGCCATGACTTCCCAGGTTATCTGCCCGCCAAAGGACTCGCTCTTGATCTTCCTGCCCTTGCCGTTCGTCGTCGCCTTGCTGTTGCTGATCCTGCTGGTTGTCATGCTACGCGGCGACGAGCCCGCGAAGCGCAATCGGGCGTTTCTCGTCTTGGTGGCGCTCTGTGCCCTCCAGTCGGTGGTCGTCGGCCTGCGGTGGGGTTACGACGTCGCGGCATTGCGATTTGCTCTGCCGGTGCTCGCAAGCGGCGTACCGCCACTGGTGCTCGCGAGTTTCCACAGCCTGATCCGCAGCGAGGAGCGAAGCGTTCCCGGCGCCGGGTGGATTCACGCGACGCCGACCATCGGCGTCCTCATGCTCGTGCTGCTCGCGCCGAGATACATCGACTTCGCCCTGATCGTCGAATATGTCGGATATGCGCTGGCGCTTTTGAACCTTGCCCGCACCGGCACGGATGCATTGGACGAAGCACGTTTTGAAGGCGCCGTTGCAGCGCACCGCGCTTTGGTCATTGCCGCGGTCTCGCTCTGTGTGTCGGCCCTCTTCGATCTTGCGATCATTCTGGACTTTGAATGGACAAAGGGGGCGAATATCGGCCTCATCGTCAGCAACGGGAATATGCTGGGATTGCTCTTCATCGGGCTGACCGCCATGGTCGCGGACCGTGCGCGCGCGCTTCCGGTAGCCAGCACGGTCATCGATGAAGATCCAGTTTCAGTGCCGCAGGACCGGGAGATCCTGGACCGGGTCGATCAACTACTGGTCAGCCAGAAACTGGCCCGCGACGAAAACTTGACGCTGTCGCGCCTGGCACGGCGCGCGGGCCTTCCAGCCCGGCAGATATCGACCGCCGTCAATCGGCTGGCCGGCAAGAACGTCTCGCAGTACATAAACGATTTTCGAATTGCCGAAGCCTGCCGTCTGCTGCGTGAGACCGATATGTCGGTGACCTCGGCGATGTTCGAATCCGGTTTTCAGACGAAGTCGAATTTCAATCGCGAATTCCGGCGGGTAACATCGTTCAGTCCCGGATCCTGGAGGGAGCAAAACCGGGAAGAAAAGCCTGGCCAAGAGGGCGGGGCGATCAACGCCAGAGGCTATCGCTGACAATTGTGCCCGGCCGCCGTGCGGCCGGACAGGTACGCCTCGCGGCGGCCGATAGCTACTGTTGATCCCCCGTGTTGCGGCCGACGGTGATCGAGAGATCCCTGGTCTTGCCGGTCCGCCAGACGCTCAAGCTCTTCGAGGTGCCGGGCGAGAGGTCGGCGACCATGCGCGAGAGATCGCGTGGCGACTTGATCGGGCTGCCGCCGAGGGCGGTGACTATGTCGCCAGCCTTGAGGCCTGCCCTGGCGGCGGGTGTTCCATCATTGACGCCGGCGATGAGCGCGCCTTCTGCCTGACGGAGGCCGATCGCATCGGCGATGTCAGCGGTCACCGGTTGAATTTCGACGCCGATGAAGCCGTGCTGGATCGAGCCGTCCTTCATCAACTCGGCGACGACTTTCTGCGCCTGATCCGAGGGAATGGCGAAAGCGACGCCGACACTGCCGCCGTTCGGCGAATAGATGGCGGTGTTGATGCCGACCACCCGACCCGCAGCATCGACCAGCGGTCCGCCGGAATTGCCGCGATTGATCGGCGCGGCGATCTGGATGAAGTCGTCATAGGGACCGCTGTGCAGATCGCGCCCACGTGCCGAGACGATGCCGGCGGTCACGGTCGTGCCGATGCCGAACGGGTTGCCGATCGCAAGCACCTGGTCGCCGACCCGCAAGGTGTCGGAATCGCCCCAGGCAACGGTGGCAAGCGGCTTTGCGGGCTTGATCTTCAGTACGGCGAGATCGTTCTTCGGGTCGGCGCCGACAAGCTTGGCGGGCACTTGCGTGCCGTCGTCAAGGGTCACCGTGATGCTCGACGCCTTGTCGATGACGTGGTTGTTGGTGACGATGTAGCCATCCGCGGCCACGACGAAGCCGGAGCCGAGCGCTTCGGCCCGTTGCGCGGGGCGCTGTTGCGGGGCCCGGTCCGGCAGCGGAATGCCCTGGTCGCGGAAGAACTGGCGGAACTGCTCGTCGAAGGGCGAGTTTTCGCTGAGTTGCGAGGTTTCGTCGTTACCAGCGTTGTCGGCCTTGATTACGGTGGTAATCGTGACGATCGCCGGCTTGTCCGCCGACACGATCGGAGCGAAGGAGGCGCCGGACGCAAGCGGCACCGCAACGGCCGGGCCGGTTCCGGCGGCCGCAGCCGCGTCATGGCCAGCAAAGGCTGCCATGGACAAAGGCGCGACGATGGCGGCTGCGCCGAGGAGCGCGGCAGCACGGTGCCTCATGAGAATGTTTGACATGATCTTGTTCCTTTCGCTGCCAGGTCGCCGAGAGATCTCAGGCGTGCGCCCCGTTCGGAGGCGAACACGGCTCATTGCTTCGGTCAGCTTCGTGTAAGGGCTTGTGTTGGTTGCCGAGGGACCGGGCTCAGGGAGCGAGCCCGGCGCTGTCGGTGGCGCCCACCTGGAAGCCGGGTGGGCCGCATCTGCCTGTCGATCACGCCATCCGGGCGATATCCCGGTCGAGGTGGCGAACTTCGTTCTGCAACCGCGCATAGGATTGCGTGGGCAGCATGCCGTTGTGGGCGGCGGCGGTCTTGACCGCCTGGGCGCGCACTGCACCGTCCTCGCGTTCAAGCTTCCTGTAGTTTGCCGCAGTCAGCTTGCCCTGTTCGCGGTCGGCATTGATCCGGTGGTTGTCGACCCTCAGTTCATGCAGGACGCGGTCTAGGCGCGACGATGCCATGTGAACCGGTGCGCGGTAGACCTGCATCGCCGGGGCCGTCATGTCGTCCTGGGTGAAAATGCCCTGGTAGTAATCGCCCGTATAGGCGCCCTTGTCACTGTCGCGACCGAAGTCGTGGTGATCGGCCGCAAAGGCACCGCCGGCGAAAACGACGAGGGCAAGGGTTGCGATGGTGGTGGTCTTGAGGGGCGAGCGCATATCTGCATCTCCTTCAACGCGGGAAGCGGGAGGAGCTTCCCTGCGAGGCCGTCTCCTATTGTCGCGTCGCGGCCGAAGCGGTCGCCGGCAATATTCAGCCTCGGTTCGAAGGTAATACTTTGATGCGCGTTAGTCATGTTAATATAATGTAATATTTCTCTGTCCTTTCTTGGAAGTTCAAATTATTAATTTTATGTAATAAATGCTGTCCGCGCTTTCTACTGGAAACTATTCTACTCGCCCATGCCTCAAAAAGGGGTTTTCGGGCCCCGTGCTTGCGTGAGCGTCGAAGAAATAGCTAGGTGCCTGCGTAATGTGCGCGAGGGCGGATCAACTCGCCGCTCTCGACCTGCTCCATCGCATGAGCGAGCCAGCCGACGGTGCGCGCAAGCGCGAAAATGACGAGCGGCGCATCGTCAGGGAGAGTATAGGCCGCTGCGAGGGCGGCCAGTGAAAAGTCGAGATTGGCGGGTTCGCCGAGCAACTCCTCGCCGGCTTCGGCCAAGGTGGTGTAGAGTGCCGGCACCTCGAAGCTTGCCATGATCGCCTTGGCGCGCGGATCGCCATCGGGATAGAGCCGGTGGCCAAAGGCCCTGACCACGCCCTCGGAGGAGAGCATTCCCCGAATCGCTTCGCGCACGCCGCACGCCGCCGCCTGTTCGGCCAGCCGCGTGACGCTGAGCCAGGCGCCGCCATGTCTAGGTCCGGTCAGCGTGGCAAGTCCTGAAAGCGTGGCGGCGGAAAGCGCCGCGCCGGACGAAGCTGTGACCCGGGCCGCGAAGGCCGAAACGTTGAGCTCGTGCTCGGCGGTCAGCACCAGGCATTTGCGGATCGGCTCCGCCGCCTCCGGCCGTCCCCAGCCCAGCGCCAGCCGCCGGTGCAGCGGCATTTGCTCTGGCGATGGCGCCATCTCCGTCGCGACGCTTGCAAGCACGTCGGCGGCTTCAGCCTTCAATATCGCCGGGCGGCGGCCGAGCGCCGGCAGGTCGCTTTCGATCCGTGCAGCCAGGCGCGCGAACGTTGCGGCCAGGCGCGATTGGCTGCCGCCGTGTTCGCCGGCGGGAACGGTCACTGGCTCGGATGATTGCCAAAGCAGCGCCGCGACCTGCTCCAGCGTCGCGTCGCTGGAGAGTTCGACCGCATCGCGGCCGCGATAGAATAGCCGCCCGCCGGCGATACTGGAGATCGTCGTCTTCAGAACCGGCTCACCCCAGCGGATCGCTTCGGCCGCCACGACCGCCGCCTGCCGTCGCCCGGTATGGCGTTCGGCCAGCCGATGCACATCGTCGGACTGATACAGGCTGCGGCGCGGGTCGGCTGGGTCGGGCTTGGCGCGAATGCGTCCACGACTGACATTGGCATAGAGCGTCTGCCGCTTGCTGCCGAGCCGGGCGAGCGCCTCTTCGGCGGTGATCCAGAGTGTCTTCATGTTGATCGATTGCATCAAGATTGACGTCAATAGATCTAGGTCGGATCATTCTCTGCGTAAAGGAGAAACTTGATGATGAAGAACGGACTTGAAGACGTCGTCGCCGCCGAAACGCAGCTCTCCCATGTCAACGGTGAGGCCGGCGAATTGATCATCCGCGGCGTCTCGCTCGATCACCTGGTCGGCCACGCGCGCTATGAAGATGTCGTCGCCCTGTTGTTCGGCGGACTGCTGGGGCCCACGCCGGATCGGGCCGAGCTTGCGAAGCGCCTCGGGCAAAAGCGGGTGGAGGTCTTCGCTCACGTCCCCGCTATCGACGATGCGTTGCTGGAACTGCCGCCGGTCGACATCATGCGTGCGCTGATCGCCCGGCTTCCGGATGGAGACGATCTCGATACGGCACTGCGCTTGCTGGCCGCCCCGGCCGTCTTCCTGCCTGCGGCACTGCGCCTGAAGAAGGGTGAAACCCCGGTCGCGCCGACACCGGCGCTTTCCCATTCTGCCGATATTCTGGCAATGCTCGGTGCAAGCGTGCCGAGCAAGGAAGAAGAGGCGGCGCTCGATGCCTATCTGGTGACGATTTCGGATCACGGTCTCAACGCTTCGACCTTCGCGTCGCGTGTGGTCGCGTCCACCAAAGCCGGCCTCACATCTTCGGTTCTTGCTGCGATCAGCGCGCTCAAGGGGCCGCTTCATGGCGGTGCGCCGGGACCGGTGCTCGACATGCTGGATGCGATCGGGACGCCGGAGAACGCGCGAGTCTGGCTCTCGGAGGCGCTCGACCACGGCGAACGGCTGATGGGTTTTGGCCATCGCGTCTATCGCGTCCGCGATCCCCGCGCCGACGCGCTGAAAGGCGCACTGAAGCAGCTGAGCGCCGCCAACCCGGCAAACCGCGATCGGATTCAACTGGCCGAAGCGGTCGAGCAATCGGCGCTTGCCATCTTGAAGGTGCGCAAACCGGACCGTCCGCTCGACGTCAATGTGGAGTTCTACACGGCGCTTCTGCTCGACGCTTTGAAGTTCCCGCGAGAAGCCTTCACCGGCGTGTTCGCGATCGGCCGAACCGTCGGCTGGATCGCCCACGCACGCGAACAGGCGTTGGAAGGCCGCCTTATCCGGCCGCGTTCGCTCTATGTCGGGCCGCTGCCGCAGCAGGCGGCCTGAGCGCCGGCACTCCATTGTGAGGTCTATGCCACCCGCGTATTTCGCAGGTGCTTTTGAAAGAACATCTTCAGGTCGCGGAAGTCGTTGAAGCCGAGGACGGTCGCAAAGCGAGCGACCGTCGTTGGCGAAACGGAACAGGCGAGCGCGATCGAACGGGCGCTGCCGAAAGCGACGAGGTCCGGCTTTGCCAGTGCTATCAGATGCCTCTACGTCGTCTCGGGCACATTGAACATCCATGTGCCGGAAGCGGAAGGCCTGGTCTGGTTCGAGCTCAATCCGCGCGACGGCTTCTACATTCCGGCGGGCTTCGATCACCAGTACTACAACATGTCGGGAGACAAGGCGGAGTTCGTTTTCGGCGTGGCGCCGGACTTCTGACCTTCCACGAAAAAGCCGGACAACATCTGTCGATATTGTCCGGCTAAAGGTATCCGGAGACGCTTTGACGTCATCTGGAACGAATGGGCGACCGTCAGGCCGCCTTCTTCGCGTCAAAGGGGATCTCGATATCGACGGCGAGCGTCGAAACCTGCGCGCCGCGTTCCATCGTCACCTTGACCTTTTCGTCGTCGATCTGCATGTGCTTGGAGATCGCCTTCAGAATTTCGTCGCGCAGCTTGGTGACGAGATCCGAATCGCCTGCGGATGCGCGCTCATGCGCCAGCAGGACCTGCAGCCGTTCGCGGGCGGCCGGTGCTGACTGGGAGCGGGAGAAGAAACCGAACAGATTCATGCCGCCTTCCTTCCGAAAATCTTGCCGAGGAAGCTGCGCTTTTCACCGGGAATGGTGATTGGCAGGGTTTCGCCCTTCAGCCGGCGCGCTGCGTCGAAATAGGCCAGCGCCGGCGCTGAGCGGTTGTCTGCCAGCGTGACCGGCGAGCCGACGTTGGATGCACGAAGCACGTCTGCGCTCTCCGGGATGATGCCCATCAGCGGGATCGACAGGATTTCGAGCACGTCGTCGACCTTCAGCATGTCGCCGCGCTCGGCGCGAAGCGGGTCGTAGCGGGTGAGCAGCAGGTGCTTTTCCATGCGCTCGCCGTTTTCGGCCTTCAACGTCTTGGAATCGAGCAGGCCGATGATGCGGTCGGAATCGCGCACCGAGGAGACTTCCGGATTGGTCACGACGATGGCGATATCGGCGTGGCGCATGGCGAGCGTCGCGCCGCGTTCGATGCCGGCAGGGCTGTCGCAGATCACCCAGTCGAAGGCGTTCTGCAGGGCGGCGATGACCTTCTCGACCCCTTCCGGCGTCAGATTGTCCTTGTCGCGGGTCTGTGAGGCCGGCAGGAGGTAAAGCGTTTCGACCCGCTTGTCGCGGATCAGCGCCTGCGACAGCTTGGCCTCGCCCTGGATCACATTGACCAGGTCATAAACGACACGCCGTTCTGCGCCCATGACGAGATCGAGATTGCGCAGACCGACATCGAAGTCGACGACCACGACCTTGTCGCCGTTCTGCGCAAGCGCAGCACCCAATGCGGCGCTGGACGTCGTCTTGCCGACGCCGCCTTTGCCCGATGTAACTACGACTACCTTGCCCATTCATCTCTCCAAGTATTTAAACTACGCCTTCGCCTTACGTCACGATGGTTCTGGATCGACCCAGAACCACAAGCGAGATGCGGGCGGTGTCCGCCCGGCCATCCCATCCCGCTCTAGCCGAGCGTTCCCGCCTTGAGCGCTTCGCCGTCGAGCCAGATCTGAACGGACTTGCCGCGCAGATGCTGCTCCATGTCGTCGGCGGTCTTGTAAAAGCCGTCGATCGCAATCAGTTCCGCTTCGAGCTTGCGGCAGAAAATCCGTGCCGAAACATTGCCGGTGGTGCCGGCCATCGCCCGGCCGCGCAGCGCGCCGTAGATGTGGATCGATCCGCCGGCGACGACCTCGGCGCCAGAAGCGACCGAGCCGATGATCGTCACGTCGCCTTCCGGGAAGAACAGCGACTGTCCGGAGCGCACCGGCTGGGTCACGACGATCGAGGGTGTTGCCTTGGCGGCAAGCGGCTCGGCCGTGATGACGGCTTCCGTTTCTGCTCCTGGCACCTCGGCCTTTTCTGCCTGCTCCGCCATCTTCGCTTCGTAGTCGGCTGCCGGGCGCCCGTCGTTCATCGCAGGCGGCAGATCGGCGCCGAGCAGCGACTGTCGCGCGCCTTCGATGCCCATGATTCGGACATTGCGTTTGCCGAGCTGATCGACGAGCTCGCGCAGTTGCGAGCGATCGATTTCGAGGCCATCGACGTCGAGCACGACGGGCCGCCGGAGGAAGAAACCGGCGGAGCGGGAAGCCAGATCGTCGAGCCGGGTGAGCCAATCCTCGAGGGGCAGCTCGGGGGTCAGCGCTAGCGCAAGGAAGGAGCGCCCCTTGAGGCGGATCGGCCGGGATTCGGTTAACACATCGTTCATCTTGGTAAATTTTCCGTTGCCTCGGTGTATCGAGAAAATGGTTAACAAATGGTTAATTCAGCAGTGCGAAGGTTAATGAGGCGGGTCCCGCGGCGGGCCTTCCGGCACTGAAAAACAAGGTAAATTGGTCGTCGTAACAAACCAATCTTTTGGCCATTATTGCCTTGGCGATGGCGGATTTGACCGTCTGCCGCCCGCTGACGAGAGGGTGATTCATCGATCCCTTTGCATGCGATTCGCCCGACCTCGCGAAGGGAGTTGACATTGGAGTGCTAAAATAAGAACATAACGTGAACAAATGGAGGTTTCCCATGAGCCGGACAGAAACCATGACCCATACGGAAGAAGTGATCGAACGCGCCATGGCTGCCGTTGCAGCCGCCCGGAAGAAGCGGGAACGCGAAGCCGAGTGGCGGAAGCGGACCTTCGGACGCATCGACATGACGCCGCCCCTGCCGCGGCTGAAGCGCGGCGGCGTGCAGCTTTCGCTGCGGCTCGATGGTTCGGCACGGTGATAGAAATAACGACTACGCGGGACCGGTGGGCCGATACCAGGGCGCCTGGCGCAGCTCCAACGGGGGCAATCCGCCCGAAAGCCGCCGATGCCCGCCTGCGGTGATGGGCGGATCGAGACGAAGCTTCGAGAGGACTGACCATGAGGCATCGTCGAAGCATCGACCTGATGCCGCGCGAAAATGCTGCCGACTACGGCTCGACCCTGGAGCTGCTACCGGAATGGTATGTGCTCGTGGCGAAGTGCGGGAAGTGCCGGCATCAAGGGCGAATTGACCGTCGGGTGATAGCCAGCACCTACGGATGGGGCATCCACCTCAATTCCATCGGCCGAACACTCAAATGCTCGCGCTGCGGAAACAGGGAGGGGAACAAACTGCTCCTTGGCAAGTTGCCCCGCGACTAGCGGGGCAGATCGTGTGCCGCGTGGCAGAAACCCGCTGCTCACGGGTCAGTCGGTGCTTTCAAAATGGAACCATGCGAACCGGGCATTTCTCTAGAATATGGTCGCGAATATAAAGTATCTAATCGCTCTTTGTCGGAATTTGTAAGGCATCGCCCGTGCTTGTTTTGATTGTGTAGGCGACTGTTAACGGAAGTTATCAAGCGTGATCCGAAAGCAAGAAGGTAATATTGGAACAATTTATTATCCCTTTCGTTGAGCTTGTGATCGAACGAAAGGATGAGATCATGAAGAAGCTTGTAATCACGGCGGCTGTTGCTGGTCTACTGGCAGGCTCCGCCTTTGCTCAGGACGCCAACAAGCAAGCCGGTACGGCTGCAGGCATGGCCGGTGGTGCGGCAGCGGGTGCTGTCGTCGGCGGCCCGATCGGTGCCGGCGTCGGCGCCGTTGTGGGTGGCGCGCTCGGTGCAGCGCTGACGCCTCCGCCGCCGGAAGTGGTCACCTATGTCGAGCAGCAGCCGGCTCCACCGTCTGTCGTCATTCAGGAACGGATCGTGGTCGGTAAGCCCATCCCGTCGGCTGTCGTCCTGACGCCGATTCCGCAAAACCCGCGTTACGCCTATGCGGTCGTCAACGACCAGCGGGTGATCGTGGAACCGCAGTCGAGAACGGTGGTCCGGGTCATCAACTGACGCGGGGCTCAATAGTCTCGCCTTAAGCGGCGGCGTTCAAGCGCCGCCCCTTTTGCTGTTTTCGCCGGCTTCGTCGCAGCCGCGCTCGCTTCACTGAAAGCGGATGGATCTATGATCCGCAACACCGCACCATCGTACCGATGCAGCAGTGCTGCTAAACTCGCAGCGACAAACGCCATGATCGACGAGGGGGGCCCGGCTTGGCAGTGATCGTGCATGAGAACTGGCCCGTTGAGCTATGGCGCCCCGGCGTCGAAACGCGGATGGTGATCTCCGCGGTGAACGGCGCCTCGCAATTGTGCCTGTTCGAGCAATGGGTGGCGCCCGGCGCGGGCGCTCCGACGCATCATCATCCCGTTGAGGAGATCCTGACGGTGCTCGCCGGCAAGGCCGAGATGTGGATCGAAGAGGAACGCATCATCGTCTTGCCCGGCCAGTCTCTTATCGTGCCGCCGCTCCGCCGCCATGGCTTCACCAATATCGGTAGCGAGACGCTCCAGCTTCAAGCCATCCTTGCGGCAGCAAGCTTCGAGGCCCGGTTTGACGGTTCGGTCGAAAGCGTCAGACGCTGGTGCGGCGAGGTCGACTAGGCCGCCGGTTCCCTGAACCTCAAATCCCTCCTGCACGCGATGACGTCCCGGTGCATCCGTTTGCCCGGCTTCGTCTTCCGGGTATAGTTTAAAAGCCCCTCAGCACAATTGCCGACCGCCGTTTTTTCAAGATCTCGTCAAACTCGGCGAATGTCTCGGGATATCTAATATATATTTCAAATTAAATTGCCTATATTCGGAAAGTTTATTCAATATTGCTTTGTGCCATCCTTGTAATACATTCACTAATCGGGATGTATATTCGAGTCTTTGAGCATATTCTTAAGTCGATCGAAGAGGATAGCGATATGGCGAAGATCGTAGGCTCGTCTGCGGGCGACGTTTTGAAGGGCACCGAGGAAAGCGACCGCATCTGGGGCCTCGTCGGCTTCGACACGATCGATGGCGGCGGCGGCGACGATTTTGTCGACGGCGGGGCGCATGACGACATGTTGACGAGCTCGAGCGGCTACGACCGGATCGACGGCGGCGACGGCAGTGACCAGATCGTTCTCACCGGGACCGGCGGGGCCATTACCGGAGGCAGGGGTTTCGACGGTCTCGTCGTCGACTTCTCGCAAAGCGCCGACCGGATGGTCTTCAACGGTGCCGGCGGCCATGGCTATGTTGGCGATCCGAGCGCTGTCAGCCAGCATGTCTTCTTCCACGATATCGAGTGGCTGCGCCTTCTTGCCGGCAGCGGCGACGACCGGATCACGGGGACCGCCGGGAGCGACCGGATCTCGACCGGAGCCGGCATCGACGTCGTCAATGCGGGCGCGGGAAACGACATCATCACCAATACAGGCGGACACGATCGTCTCGATGGCGGCGATGGAAACGATCGCTTTGTTCTCGTCGGGACGGGCAGCACCGTTTTTGGTGGTGCCGGAGACGATACCCTGGTCGTCGATCTTTCGGGATCGACTGATCCGGTCGTGTTCAACCTGGCGAATGGTCACGGCATTATCGGAGACGGGACGCAGACGGAGCGGCACCTCTTCGTCCAGCATCAGGATGTCGAGCGGGTTGTGCTGATGACCGGACGCGGGAGCGACCGTGTTACGGGAAGCGCGCTTGGCGACGTTATTGAGACGGCCGGCGGCAACGATGTCGTCGATGCTGGCGCGGGCGACGACAGGATCACGGACGGGCTCGGTGCCAACCGTCTATTTGGCGGCGACGGCAGTGACCAGATCATCTCCACATTCTACTCCGCCGAGATCGACGGCGGTGCGGGCCAGGACTGGCTCTATATCAGCGAGATGCAGCGCACGAGCGATCTCACCATCGATTTCGCCGCTGGCAAGGTTTCGACCGGTACCGTGCTGCGCGGATTTGAAGAAGTGAGCCTCGCGCTCGGCAGCGGCAACGACCGGGTCAGCGCGGGTGATCTTACCTATCTCATAGTCGATGCCGGCGCCGGGGACGATCACATAGAAGGCGGTGCCGGGCGGGACCGGTTCGATGGCGAGGAGGGCGACGACTATATCGATGCGGGCGCCGGAGACGACATGATCGAGACGGGCACTGGCGACGACGTGGCTTTTGGCGGGGATGGCCGGGATACGCTCGCCAATGACGGTGGCAGCGACGTGCTCGACGGCGGCGCTGGCGATGATTGGCTGCAGGACACCTTTCCCGGCAGCGGTTCGCTTGGCGTCGCGTCGATCCTGCGCGGCGGTGCGGGCAACGACACGATCAATGCCCGTTACCTCGGGGAGGCCGATGGCGGTGAAGGGCGGGATCTGTTGAACCTCAACTATGGCGGCTTGCCTGAAGCGACGGATTTCGATGCGGCACGCGGCGTAACGCATACCGGACTGACTTTCGCCAATGTCGAATATTTCAACGTCACGTCCGGGCGCTACGACGACGTGCTGCGCGGCGCCGAAGACAACGACACCTTCTATTCGTCGAGCGGCAACGACATCCTCGACGGGCGCGGCGGAAACGACACGCTGAGCGGCGCCTCGGAAAACGACCAGCTCTTCGGCGGTGACGGTGCGGATATCCTCGACGGCGGTTCGCAAAATGACCTCTTGAGCGGCGGCAATGGCGCCGATCGGCTGACGGGCGGCAGCGGCGCCGACACGTTTCTCTGGTCGTCGGAAACCTCCGGCGAAGCCGGTCTCGATCGCATCCTTGATTTCAACGGCAGGCTGGGCGATCGGATCGCCTTTTCCGAGGACGCCCAGGACGCCACGGGCATTCACAGCTATGCCGATTTTCTCGCTGCTGCGCACGATACGGCCGACGGCGTGTTCGTCGCCTTCAACGGTTCAGATGCCGAGGGCATTCTGATCGAGGACGTTTCGCTTTCGGTTCTGACGGAAAGCGATGTCGTCTTCGGCCTCGGCTGAGGTTTCGCCGGGCGTCAGGTGTCCGGCAACACGCCTTCGCCTGAGGCCCTGTCCGCCTCCGTGGTCAGGCGCCCATCGATCAAATGAAGGCGCCGGTCCATGCGCGAGGCCATGTCGAGGTCGTGGGTGACTGCGACCACCGTCTTTCCCCGCTCGCGCACCAGCGTTTCCAGGATCTTGAAGACCTGTTCGGAGCTCTGGCTGTCGAGGCTGCCGGTCGGCTCGTCCGCAAGGATCAGCGGCGGATCGTTGGCCAGTGCGCGGGCCACGGCCACGCGCTGGCGCTGGCCGCCCGAAAGCTGGTCTGGCCGTTTGTCGAAATGATCGGCAAGGCCGAGTGCTGCAAGCAGATCGCTCGCCCTTTGGCGCATCTCGTTCCGGCCAAGGCGACCGAGCTTGCGCATGGGGATCTCGACATTCTCGCGGGCAGTGAATTCCGGCAGCAGGAAATGGAACTGGAAGACGAAGCCGATATTGGCAAGCCGCGTGGCGGCCCTTTCGTCCTCGTCCATCCGGGCCGTGTTGCGGCCGCGGATCACGAGCGTGCCGCCGGTCGGCCGGTCGAGCAGGCCGAGCAGATAGAGGAGCGACGACTTGCCCGAGCCTGACGGGCCGGTGACTGCGACGAACTCCTGCTCGCCGATAACAAGAGAGATGTCTTTCACCAGGGTAACCGGCACCGTCTCCCTGAGGATGCGCGTCAGATCCCTTGTTTCGATCAGCGTGCTCATGTCGCGCCCCTGATGATGTCGACGGGATTGGCGCGGGCCGCCCGCCTTGCCGGCAAATAGCCGGCGACGGCCGCCGATCCGAGCGCGAAGGCGGCGGCGATCAGATAGTGCAGCATGCTCCAGGCGATCGGTAGCCGGGTCATTTCCTGGCCGGTCGCGGATATCTCGAAGCGCACGAGCGAGAGCGCATAGACCATGGCGAAGCCGAGCGACCAACCGAGCAGCGTGCCGGCTGTCGCGATCGCCACACCTTCGAGCACGAACAGGATGCGCATGTCGGCCTCGGTGAAGCCGAGCGACTTCATGATGGCGATGTCGCGCGCCTTCTCGTGCGTGATCGTCGAGATGATGTTGAAGATACCGAAGCCTGCGACCAGCATGATCGCCGCAACGACCGTGTACATGATGACGTTGCGCACGACGAGCGCCTCGAGGATCGACTCGTTCGCATCCTGCCAGGCAACCGCCTTGTAGCCGAGTTCCGCCTCGATGCGCCGCGCCACCGTGGGCGCCGCGTTCGGATCGTCGAGCTTGATGTTGATCTCGTTGATCGCGTTTGGCCGGGCCGAGAGGATCTGCGCGTTCTTCTGCAACACATAGGCTTCGCCCTCGTCGCGCGCCGTCGTGCCGGTGTGGAAGAGACCGACGATCTTGAAGCGGCGGCTGAGCCCTTCCGAAGAGACGGCGGTGAGCGTATCGCCGAGCTTGGCGCCGAGCCGGGAGGCCATCGTATCGCCGACCACCACATTATTGCCGCCGGCGGCAAGTGCGGCGAAGCTGCCGGCCTTGAAGTCTCCGATAATCGGCGAGACGCCGGGTTCCGCCTGCGGATCGATGCCGATGACGGCAGCACCGACCTCCTGGCCGGAATAGCGGATGACGCCTTGCGCCTTGAGGGGGGCGGCAAAGCGGCCCGGGATCCAGCCATCGAGCCAGGAGAGTGCCGCGGTGGGGTTGATGATGCCGCGCCGATCGTCGCGTGGCCTGAGGCCGGAAATGGCCGCTGCATCGAACAGGTCTTCTGCCGGTTGCCGCCGCGCCGTCCGCTGCTCGTCGGTCACCTGGACATGCGGCATCGTGTCGACGAGCTGGCGGACGAAATCGTCCTGGCCGCCCTGCATCAGAGCTGCCATGGCGATGGAGAACCCGACGCCGACCGCAACGCCCAGCATCGCGACGATCGTCTGCCGGCCGCGGCCGGAGATGTGGGTCAGTGCGAGGTCGAGGATGAGGCGCATGGCGAGCTCATGTTCCCGGGACGGGCGTGACCTTGACGCGCGTGCCATCGGCAAGGCCGGTCGGGAAGGGGGAGACGACGCGCGCGCCATCTTCCAGACCGGAGAGAATCTCGACGCCGTCGGCGCCGCGTATGCCCGTTTTCAATTCCCGTATCCTGGCATGATTGCCGTCGATCACCGCAGCCTTTGTCCCCTCCAGCGCTACGGTCGGGAGGATCAAGGCACCATGCGACACGCGCACGACGATGTTGACGTCGGTCGACATGCCGATCCGAAGCGGCGTGTCGTCGGGCAGGCGGAAGCGGACGCGATAGGTCTTCGTCACCGGGTCGCCCTTGGGGGTGATGCTGTCGACCGTCGCCTCGAGTTTCTGGTTGGGGAAGGCATCCGATCGCAACAACGCGCGCTGACTGACTTCGACGCGCGGAATATCCTCTTCGTTGACGTCGGCCGTGACGATCAGCGGTTTCGGTTCCCCGACCCAGAAGAGTACCGTGTCGAGATCCGCGACTTCGCCGATCTCGCCGTCCTGCCTGAGCACCTGGCCGGTGCTCGGCGCGCGCAGCACATAGGTCGCAAGCCGCGCCTGACGGCCGGCGACAAGGGCTTCGAGCTGGCCGAGTTCGCTGCGTGCCCGGTCGACTTCCTGTTCGCTGATCGTGCTGCGTTCGGAGAGCGCCAATTTGCGCCGATACTCCTCCTGCGCCAGCGTCAGCCGTGCCTGGAGTTCGCCGAGTGCTGCCCGTGCCTCGGTGTCGTCGAGGCGGGCGAGCACATCGCCTTTGGCGACACGTTCACCTTCGCAATTGCATTGTTCGACGATGCGTTCGGCGACCGTAGGTGTGACTTTCGCCCAGGTGCGCGGCTCCACGACGCCATCCGCATAGATGATCTCCGCCGCGTCGCCGCGCTTTGGCGCAATGATGGACACGGGAACCGGGCGAAACAGATACCAGGAAACCGTCGCGCCGATGGCGACGATAACCGCCCCTCCGATTGCAAAACGAGCCAGCTGCACGAGACGCTCCTTGAATGCTTCCAGTCAGTTCTGTATAAATAGACCGACGGTCGGTTTGTTTCAAGGATGCGTGTTACCCTTGCCATCAGGAGCGTCGTGGACCGCGCTGTGAACCCGTGCTAAGCCGCTGTTCTGGAGTGCTTATGGTCAGAACGAAAAAATCGCCGGAAGTCCGATCGAACGAGCTGATCGATTGTGCCGAGCGGCTGTTCTTCCAACACGGCTACGAGAATACGACGGTCAACGACGTCATCCGTGAGGCCAATGTCTCCAAGGGCGCCTTCTACCACTATTTCGTTTCGAAGGAGGCGTTGCTGGAGGCGGTTGCCACTCGCCTGGCGCAGCGGAACCTGAAGGAGTTGCAGCCGCTTTTCGACGACCCGTCGCTTGATGCGGTCGGGCAGCTGAACGCACTTTTCGCCGGCTCGAGGCGGCTGAAACTCGACATGGCGCCGCAGCTGAAGAACACCTTCAACGCGCTTTTCAAGCCCGAAAACGTTGCTCTCTATCACCGCATCGACGAGGCCCTGCTGGCGGTGAGCATACCCCTGGTCGCCGAGATGCTGCGGCGCGGGCATGAGGAGGGGACGCTCGATGCGCCCGATCCGGAAGCAGCAGCCTTGATGCTGCTGCAACTGCGCGTGAGCGTCGCCAAGGTGATGTACAAGGCGCTGCAACGTTACGAGGCTGGCGATCTAGATGGCGCCGCGGCGATGCTCGATGGCTGGATGCGAACCTACGGCACCGCGATCGAGCGCTTCCTGAAGCTTCCGGATGGCTCGATCGAGGTGACCGAGCCGGGCTTCGCCCGCGCCTTCCTGGAGGCGTGAGCTGTCGCTGCGCTACGACGTGTGCGTCTCTCAGCCCTTCTGCGCGGCACGCAAGGCGGAGGCCGGATAGCGCAGTGTCGGGTCGAAGGGGTTGAGCTTGCTGCTGATTGCCTGCGCCTCGGCCTTCAGGAGATCGGTGATGGTGCCGCTTCGCGTTTCCGTCAGGCGCGATGCCAGCGTGCCGATACTTAAAGAGGCGACTGCAATGCCGTTGCGGTCGAGCACCGGCACGCCGAGGCCGGCCATGCCCTCGATCATTTCAAAGTTCATCTGCGCGGCACCGATCCGCCTGACCTCTTCGATCTTGATGCGCAGATCCACCTCGTCGATCGCAGCCCGGTCCATGATGCGCGGCATGTTGAACTTGATGATCGCTTCCCGCTCCTCCTCCGGCAGGTGGGCGAGAATGGCGATACTGCCCTGGCCGATGCCGAGCGGCACCTTGCCGCCGATGTCGCCGGTAAAGGAGCGGATCGGGAAGGGCCCCTCGACCCGGTCGAGGCAGATCGCGTCGAAATTGCTGCGCACCAGCAGGAAGACGGTGTCGTTGAAGGTGGCCGAGAGCCTGAGAAGCGATGGGCGGGCGATGTCGAGAATGCCTTCGCGCCTGCGCGCCTGCGACGCGATCGAGAAGAACTCCAACGACAGACGATAGGATTTTCCTTCCGGCATCTGCTCGACGAGCCCTTCGGCGATCAGGCTCTTCAGCAGCCGGTGCGCCGACGGCTGGGTGAGATTCAGCCTGCGCGCGAGATCGATCACCCGCACACCCTCCGTCGCGTTCTCCGCGAGATCTTTCAGGATGTGGATCGCCTTGGAAAGGCTGGAGCTTCCTGCATTCTCTGATTCCGACATACGCGCAAATCTTTCAATATTCACATGACGGGATTCCGTATATCGGATTTTTCTAACAAAAAATTCCAAAATAGAAAATTGCATTTGTGTTTTTCGTCAATTTCCTGGAGTTAATTCACAAGCCTTTCTTGAGGGTGGATGCGCCACAACGTGGATAGCCGGGAGGCTATCCCGATCGCGAAATCGCGCCTTTGTCGTCGCGGTTGCGTCCGGCGGAAATCGCATCGCCTGAGATGAGGTTTGATGGTTGACGACGTGTCGTCGCCGCCGGGATCGCCGACAAGAAAAACGGGGCAGGCGATCCCTGGGGGCAGCGACCCACGGGAGAGTGAGCATGAGTTTCCTGAACCTCGAGAAGGTCTCCAAGTTCTATGGATCGGTTGCGGCCGTTCACGATTTCGATCTGGCGGTCGAAAAGGGCGAGTTCATCTCGCTGCTCGGCCCTTCCGGCTGCGGCAAGACGACGACCCTGCAGATGATCACCGGGCTCGTGCGCCCCTCCGCCGGCACCATCACCATGGGTGGGCGCGACATCACCCACCTGCCACCGCCGCAGCGTGAACTCGGCGTCGTTTTCCAGAGCTACGCGCTTTTCCCGCATATGACCGTCGCCCAGAACGTCTCCTTCGGTTTGGAGATGCGCAAGGTCGCGAAGGCGGACCGCGACAAACGCATCAAGGAGATCCTTGCGCTCGTTCACCTCTCGGCCCTTGCCGATCGCTATCCGCGCGAGATGTCCGGCGGCCAGCGCCAGCGCGTCGCGATCGCCCGTGCGCTCGTCATCAATCCGCCGGTGCTCTTGCTCGACGAGCCGCTGTCGAACCTCGATGCGCAGCTTCGCGAAGAGATGCAGTTCGAGCTGCGCCGCATCCAGCAGACCGTCGGCATCACCACGATCATGGTGACCCATGACCAGGCGGAAGCGTTGTCGATCAGCGACCGCGTTGTGGTCATGGAAAAGGGGCGCATCACCCAGGTCGATACGCCCTATGAGCTCTACGAGCATCCGCGCAACGACTTCATCTCGTCCTTCGTCGGCAAGTCCAATTTTCTGCGCGCGACCGCGGCTTTCAACGGCAAGGGCGCGTCGATCAGCATCGACAACACGCCGATCCGCTTCAACACCGATCGTCGCGAGCCGGATGGCAAGGTCTCGGTCTTCATCCGTCCGGAAAAGCTGCGGCTGACGGAACCGACTGAAGGCCAGATCCAGGGCAAGGTGACGACGCGCTATTTCATGGGCAGCCAATGGCTGGTCAGCGCCGAGACGTCGGCGGGCGTTCTCGCGGTTGCGGTCCCCAATCTCGGCGCGCCGCCGCCGATGGAAGGCGAAACCGTCGGGCTCGCCTGGCAGAACGCCGATTGTCGTGTGCTGGCCGGAGCGGCGAACTGATGAGCGCCGCCACGTCCGCCATCAAGCCGCGCCTGCTCGCGCCGCTGGCACTCTCCGGGCCGACGACCCTGTTCTTCGTCGGCCTCGTCCTCTTGCCGCTGCTCTTGACGGTCATTCTTTCCTTCAACAGCTACGACTATACGGCCGGCATCCAGAGCGACTTAACCTTCGCCAATTACCTGACGGTGCTGCAGGACGAATACTATCTTTCGACCTTCTGGCGCACGCTGCGTCTGGCGCTGCTAACGACGGTCATCACCGTGCTGATCGGCGTGCCGGAGGCCTATATTCTCTCGAACATGCGCAAGCCCTGGCGGTCGATCTTCCTCCTGGTGATCATTGGTCCGCTGCTCGTTTCCGTGGTGGTGCGCACCTTCGGCTGGAGCATGCTGCTCGGCAAGAACGGCTTCGTGAACAGCGCACTTGCCATTGTTGGCGTCGACCCGGTCCAGCTTCTCTACACCGAGACGGCGATCGTCATCGGCCTCGTGCACATCATGCTGCCGTTCATGGTGATCCCGGTCTGGACGGTTCTGCAGAAACTCGATCCGACGGTCGAGGCGGCAGCGCTCACCCTCGGCGCCTCGCGCTTCACGGCCCTTCGCCGCATCGTCTTCCCGCAGGCGGCCCTCGGCATCCTCTCCGGAAGTCTGATCGTCTTTGCGCTGTCGGCCAGCTCCTTCGCCATTCCGGGCCTGCTTGGCGGCCGGCGGCTGAAAATGGCAGCGACGCTCGTCTACGACGAGTTCCTGATCGAGCTCAACTGGCCGCTCGGCGCGACCATCGCGATCATCGTCCTCGTCGCCAATCTCGTGATCATGCTTGCCTATAACCGCCTCATCGAGCGGCAGGCGAAGCGCAAGCTGGGTTGAAGCCATGCAGAGAAACGGTCCCATTGCTCTTGTTTTTCATAGCCTTGTCGTCGTCTTCATGTTGGCGCCGATGGTGGTCGTCTGCCTCGTCGCCTTTACGCCGGAGAACACGCTGACGATGCCCTGGAACGGCCTCTCGCTGCGCTGGTTCGAGGCGGTGTTCCATCACGCCGACTTCATGTCATCCTTCGGAAACAGCGTCCGGCTGGCACTGCTTTCGGCGACCATCTCCACCGTGTTTGCGGTGCCGGCGGCGCTGGCAATCACCCGCTACGAGTTCCGCGGCCGCGAGGCGCTGAATGCCTTGTTCCTGTCGCCGCTGATCATCCCGCACCTGGTTCTCGGCGTTGCCTTCCTGCGTCTCTTTTCGCTGATGGGCATGGGCGGCTCCTTCGCCTGGCTGGTCGCCACCCATGCGATCGTCGTCACGCCCTATACGCTGCGGCTGATCCTCGCGTCGCTGACCAGCATGGACCGCAATGCCGAGAATGCGGCGCGCACGCTGGGTGCCGCCGAATGGACGGTGTTTCGCCGGATCACCATGCCGCTCATGCTGCCGGGCATCAGCGGTGGCTGGCTGCTCGCCTTCATCAACAGCTTCGACGAGCTGACCATGTCGATCTTCGTGACCTCGCCGTCGACCGTGACGCTGCCGGTGCGCATGTACATGTATGCCAGCGAATCCATCGACCCGATGATGGCGGCCGTTTCGACGCTGATGATCGCGCTCGCAACCGTCACCATGATCATTCTCGATCGGCTGTTCGGTCTCGACCGGTTGCTGGTGGGCAAGGGCTGAGATCCGATGTCGATGCATGCACAATTCCGGCGGCGCTACCGCCTGGACGAGACACCTGTGCCCTTCACGCTGAACGGCGTGCCCGAAACCGGGCGGCGCGGCGACACGGTGCTGACGGCGATCCTCTCCGTCAGCGGCCGTCTGCGGCAGAGCGAATTCACCGGCGAGGACCGGGCCGGCTTCTGTCTGATCGGCGCCTGCCAGGATTGCTACGTGATGTTGGCGAATGGCAGCCGCGTCAGGGCCTGCAGCACGGCGCTTGAGCCGGGCATGGCCTTCATCACCGATCTCGACGCCATGGCGGGGGCCGCTCATGAGTGAGCCGTTGCAGCCGGTTATCGTCGGTGCAGGCCCCGCTGGCATTCGTGCTGCCGAGCGCCTCGTCCGCGCCGGCCTCAGGCCGATCGTGCTCGACGAAGGCCAGCGCGCCGGCGGGCAGATCTATCGCCGCCCGCTGATCGAGGACGGACGATCCTACCGGAGCCGCTATGGTTCGGAAGCCGGCAAAGCACAAAGGCTGCATGAGACCTTCGAGGCGCTGCTGCCCGAAATTGACTACCAGCCCGAAACGCTCGTCTGGAATATCTCCGCCCCCAAGCGCGGCAATCAGCTCGATATTCTTTCATCAGGCGTTCATAGGCAGGTCGGCTTTTCGCAGCTGATCCTCTGCACCGGGGCGACCGATCGCGTGCTGCCGTTCCCGGGATGGACGACGCCCGGCGTCTATACGCTCGGTGCCTCGCAGACAGCGCTGAAAGCGCAAGGGTGCACGATCGGCGCGCGCGTCGTCTTCATGGGGTCCGGGCCGCTGCTCTATCTCGTTGCCTGGCAATACATGAAGGCCGGTGCGCGCGTCGAAGCCGTTCTCGATACCGCACCCGTCACATCGAAGCGGCACCTGCTGTCGCTTGCCGTGCACGCGCCACGCATCGTCGCGCTCGGTCTCTTCTACGGGCTGCAGCTCCAGCTTGCCGGCGTGAGGATCCGTTGTGGCGTGCGGCCCGAGGCGGTTCTCGGCAAGGGCCAAGTCGAGGGTCTGCGTTTCCGCCGGCGGACGCTCAAGGGCGATGTCGTCGAGACGATTGCCTGCGACGCGCTCGCCTACGGCTTCGCGCTCCGGCCGGAAACCCAGCTTGCCGATCTTGCCGGTTGCCGTTTCCGCTTCGACGAGCGTGACCGCGTCGGGCTGCCGGAGCGCGACACCATGGGGCGCACGAGCCGGCCGGACGTCTATGTTGCCGGCGACGGCAGCGGCATTGCCGGTGCGGATGCAGCGGAAATCTCTGGCGAGCTCGCGGCTGCCGCCCTGCTTCAGGACATGGGTCAAAGGTCGGCGGATACGACCCGCCTGGTGGCAGCGCGTGACACAATCCTGCGCCAGCGCGACATCCTCGAACGCGCCTTTCCCTTCCCGGATGACTGGTTCGAGACAGTTCCCGACGAAACGACGCTTTGCCGTTGCGAGGAGATCACCATCGCCGAGGGACGCCGCGCTATCGCGGCAGGATCGATCACCGAAATCAACCGCCTGAAGGCGTTGAGCCGCGTTGGCATGGGCCGCTGCCAGGGGCGGATGTGCTCCGCTGCTGCGACCGAACTCCTGAGCGGTGCGTGCGGCACGTCCGCCGGCGCGGTCGGCCGTCTGCGCGCCCAGGCGCCGGTCAAGCCGATCCCGCTCGGTTTCGGCGCTAGTGCCGAAACGGAGACCCGCTCATGAGCCGGCGCATCTCCGTCGACGTCGCGATCATCGGCGGCGGGCTGGTCGGCAGCTCCGCAGCGCTTGCCATGCGCAAGGCCGGGCTCGCCGTTACGCTGCTCGACAAAGGCCATTGCGGCGCCCAGGCGAGCGGGGTGAACTATGGCGGCGTACGCCGGCAGGGCCGCCCTCCGGAGCAATTGCCGCTTTCGCAGCGGTCGCACCGCATCTGGCCGCAGCTTAAGGCGATGATCGGTATCGATGCCGAATATGTCCGCTCCGGCCATCTGAAGCTTGCCCGCACGGAGAAGGATTTCGCCAAGCTCGAGGCCTATGCCGAGACAACAAGGGATTACGGTCTCGGGCTTGAGCTCGTCGCCGGAGCAGCGCTGACTGAGCGGTTTCCCTGGCTCTCGGCGAAGGCGGTCGGCGCGTCCCTCTGCCCTGAGGACGGCCATGCCAATCCGCGTCTGGTCGCGCCTGCATTTGCGCGGGCAGCCGAGCGGGCAGGTGTCACCGTATTGGAGCAGACGCCCGTGCGCGAGGTTACTGCGACGGGCAACGGCTTTGTCATCCTTGCCGGTGACGGCATCGAGATCCGATGCCGGCAACTGGTCAACAGCGCCGGCGCCTGGTCCGATCGCTTTGCCGCCCAATTCGGCGAGGTGGTGCCGCTGACGCGGATCTATCCGTCGATGGTGGTCACCGAACCGTTGCCGCTGCGGCTGCCTGTCAGCATGGGCGAGCAGGGCGGCAGCTTCTATGGCCGGCAGGTGGCCCGTGGCAACTACGTCATGGGCGGTGGTCGTGGTCTGCCGCTTGGCGATCCGGACTATTCGCGCCCGTCGGTGACTGCTGCCTCCTCGGTCATGCAGCGCGCCATCGCGCTCTTTCCGCATCTGGCCGATGCCCAGGTCATCCGCTTCTGGTCCGGAACCGAGGCCGAGATGCCCGACGGCAACCCGGTGATCGGCCCGAGCGAAACGACATCAGGCCTCTTCCACGCCTTCGGCTTCTGCGGCGCGGGCTTCCAGACAGCACCCGCCGTCGGCGAGGTGCTCGCAGAGCTCGTCACCGAGGGCCGCAGCACCACGCCCATCGACGCCTTTTCCATTGGCCGCTTCCGCAAGGTGGCGGTCGAAACTGCAGCCTCGTTGTAAACAGAAAGGGGAATACCATGATCGACCAACGGCTTACCAAAACCACGGCCCTCGCATTGCTGGCCTTTGTCCTGCAGCAGAACGCTGCGTCGGCGGAAACCAAGACGCTCTATATCGGCATGAACGGCGGCAACTTCGAGCGTGCCTATACCGAACACGTGCTGCCGCCCTTCGAGAAGGCGAACGACGTCAAGGTCGTCGTCGTGCCCGGCACCTCCGCCGATATTCTGGCAAAGGCGACCGCTGCCAAGGACAATCCGCAGATGCATGTCATGCTGCTCGACGACGGCGTGATGGTGCGCGCGATCGGCGGCGGCCTCTGCCAGAAGATTTCCGCCGATCCGGTGCTCGACCAGATCCAGCCGTCCGCGCGCCTCAAGGACGACATGGCGATCGGCGTCGACATGGGCATGACCGGGCTTGCCTACAATAAGAAGCTCTTCGACGAGAAGGGTTGGCCGGCGCCGACGTCGTGGATGGACATGGCCGATCCGAAGTTCGAAAACGCCGTCGTGTTCCAGTCCGCCTCCGCCTCCAGCTTCGGCCTGCACGCCTTCCTGATGTTCAACCGCATCCAGGGCGGCAATGAGACCAACGTCGAGCCCGGCTTCGAGAAGTTCTCCGATACGATCGGCAAGAACGTCATCGAGTTCATTCCGAGCTCGGCCAAGATCTCGGAGATGGTGCAGACCGGCGAGGCGGCGATCTTCCCGCTGACGCCGACGGCCGTCAACAACCTGAAGGACAAGGGCATTCCGGTCGAATATGCCCAGCCCAAGGAAGGCTCGGTCGTGCTCGCCGTCACCGAATGCGTGATCGCTAACAACAGCGAGCCGGACCTCAGCCAGAAGCTCGCCCACTACCTGCTTTCGGCCGAGGCGCAGAGCCTGGCGCTCGACAACGGCAACATCATCCCGTCGAACATCAATGCCAAGGCGGGCACGGATGCGGCGAACGCGAAGCTTTCGACCTTCAAGACCAACATGGAGACCGCCAAGGTTCTCGATTGGGATGCAATTAACCAGAACCGGCAGGAATGGAACAAGCGCTGGAACCGCATGATCGAAAGGTAAGCATTAGCTAACCTTTGTTCGCGCATGCACACGCCCTCGTGGACGGCACGGGGGCGTTGCTGCGTTCAGGCAAGGCGCGCGTCAGAGCGCGCCGTCGATGGGACGGCTGTTGCGTTCGCCCTTGCTTGTCGACGACGGAAAGAGCTGTGAGCCGAAAGCCCCTTGGCTGCTGATATCAGGAAAGCTGACATCGGCGATCTCGAAATCGGGCATCAGCGCAAGCATCGGCAGGATGCGCTCGAAGACCGCACCTCCGAGCGGTGTTGCGTTCCAGCCCGAGGTGCGGAAACCATAGGTTTCCGGCAGGCCCTTCGGCTCATCGAGCAAGGTGAGCAGGAGATAACGCGGGTTATCCACCGGGACGATGCCCATGAAGGACGTGATGTTGAGTTCCTTGGAGTAACGGCCGCCGACGACCTTCTCGGCCGTGCCGGTCTTGCCGCCGATGAAATAGCCTTTGACCCCCGCCCGTTTTGCCGAGCCGGTCTTGGCGTTGAGCCGCAGCAGGTAACGCAGCGCCTCTCCGGTCTCCGGCTTGATCAGGTCGCGGGCGATTATGCGCTCTTCGAGCGGTGCGCCCTTGATCAGCGTCGGCCTTATGAGATGGCCGCCATTGACGAGCGCCGCAACTGCGATACTCGCCTGCAGCGGCGTGACGGCGATACCGTGACCGTAGGAGGCGGTTGCCGTATCGATCTCGCCCCAACGCCGCGGCAATTGCGGATGGGCGCTTTCCGGCAGTTCGGTCGTCAACCGCGACATCTGCCCGAACCGCGTCAGGAACGCCTTGAGGTTTTCCGGGCCTACGGCAATCGCCATCTTCGCCATCGAAATATTGGAGGAGTAGATGAAGGCTTCGGGCAGCGTCAGCGGCCGATACTGGCCGCGATAGTCGTTGATGCGGAAACGGCCGAAGGCGAGCGGCCTGCTCGCGTCGATGACGGAGCGAAGGGTGAACTGGCCCGAGTCGAGCGCCATCGCCGTCGTCAGCGCCTTGAAGGTCGAGCCCATCTCGAAGGTGGCGGCGGCGATGCGGTTGATGCGATCGGGCTTTAGCGCATCGACAGGCAGATTCGGGTCGAAATCGGGATAGGAAACGAGCGCCAGGATCTCGCCATTGGTGACATCAAGCACCAGCCCGGCGCCCGCCTTGGCGCTGAACTTGGCGATCGCCTTGCGCAGCTCGGTCTCGAGCGCGTGCTGGATGCGGATGTCGAGCGTGACACTCACCGGCTCGAGATTGCGGTGGGAGAGATCCATACCGCTTTGGCGCAAGACCTCCAGCCCCTGTCCCTCGATCCATCTCTCGATACCGGCAATGCCGATATTGTCGATATCGACGGTGCCGAGCACATGGGCGGCGAGCGATCCGTTGGGATAAAAGCGCTGCTTCTCGCGCTGGAAGCCGATAGCGGGAATGCCGGCGTTCCAGACGGCCTGTTCCTCCGCCGGCGTTACCTGACGCTTGATCCAGGCAAAGGCTGCGCCGCTCTTCAGCCGTCGGTAGAGATCGCGCCCGTCGATGTCAGGGAAGATCGCGGTCAGCTTCTCGACGGCCTCGTCGACATCGACGATCAGCCGTGGTTCGGCATAAAGCCCGGAACTCGGCACATCGATCGCCAGCAGATTGCCGTTCCGGTCGAGGATCGACGGGCGGCCAAGGCTCGGCGGCGGCGGTATGTAGCCGGTCCGCTCATAGTCCGCGACGCCAAGCTGGACGAGGCGCGCGAGCATGAGGCCGAAGACCAGCGCGAAGGCGCCGATGACAAAGAGGAGCCGGCCACGACGATCCGGGCGGGACTGAACCTGACGTACCATATCAATAGAGCCCGTTGCCGTTGGTGAGCAGCTTTTCACGCAGTTCCGGGGAGAGGTCTGGGTCGGCGGTGGCCGACGTGCTCGCCGTTTCGAAACCGTCGATGACGGCGCACCCGCTCATGCAGGGGGCCGTCCCTGGCTTGAAGGATTCGATAATGGCTCCGGGGGTGCCCTCGGGCACAGGCTGGCCGCTCTTCCTGTCGATCGCCTCCAGCATCATGCCTGGTGGCGCGTGGAAATCGGCCGCCGGACGCCCTTGAAGGGCTATCTTCATGAAGTCGATGAAGATGGGTGCGGCGAGACCGCCGCCGGTTTCACCATAGCCCATCGGCTTCGGCGTGTCGTAGCCAAGGAAAACGCCGGTGACGATGTTCGGGGTGAAGCCGACGAACCAGACGTCCTTTTCGTCATTGGTGGTTCCGGTCTTGCCGGCGATCGGCACGCCGAGCGAGCCGACATTCCTGGCGGTGCCGCGCTCCACGACACCGCGCAGCATCGAGGTCACCTGATAGGCGGTCATCGGGTCGAGCACATAATCGCGATCATCGACCGGGACGGGCTCTTCCTGGCCGGTCCAGTCGGCGCCGTTGCAATCGTCGCAGCGGCGCTGGTCGTGGCGAAAGATCGTGCGGCCGTAGCGGTCCTGGATGCGGTCGACCATCGAGGGCGTGACCGCCTTGCCGCCATTGGCGATGACCGCATAGGCCGAAACCAGCCGCAACAGCGTCGTCTCGCCGGCGCCGAGCGACATCGGCAGATAGGGTTTGAGCTCGTCATAGATGCCGAAGCGCTTGCCGTAATCTGCCACGAGATCCATGCCGAGATGTCGGGCGAGACGCACGGTCATCAGGTTGCGACTGTTTTCCAGCCCGACGCGCAAGGTGGAAGGACCGCTGAAGCGCCCGTCGTAGTTCTTCGGCTTCCATGTCCTGCCGGCACCGTCGGCAAGGGCGATCGGCGCATCCATCACCAGCGTCGTCGGCGCATAGCCGTTGTCGAGAGCGGCGGCATAGACGAAGGGCTTGAAGGATGAGCCGGGCTGGCGATAGGCCTGCGTCGCGCGGTTGAATTCCGACTGTACGTAGGAAAAGCCGCCGGCGACTGCGAGCACGCGACCGGTGTTCGGATCCATGGAAACGAGCGCGCCCTGAACGAGCGGCGGCTGCCGCAGGACATAGCCGTCCTCCTGCTTCTCCACATAGACGACATCGCCGGGCGTCAGAACGCCATCGATGCCTGCGGCACAGTTGTGCTTTCCCTTGGCCGAGCGGCAGAGCGCCCAGGTGGCGCCTTTCCGGTCAAGGCCTATGGTCTCTGCCGGGGTGATCCCGTTTGACGCCGTGGACTCCGGGCGGAGACCGATTTCCGCGTCGGCCTTCCCGGCGGCGAGCACCACGCCCAGCCGCCATTCCGGCACGTCGGAAAGCGGCCGGAGCTTGGCGAGCGCCGAAGGCCAGTCCTTGATCGAGGATATTCTGGCGACCGGGCCGCGGTAGCCTTTCGCCTGGTCATAGGCGACGAGGCCCTTGCGCAACGCTTTCATCGCCGCCTCCTGCAGCGACGGATCGAGCGTGGTGCGCACCGAAAAGCCGGCGGTGTAGAGTGCAGCCTCGCCATACTGGGTGTTGAGCTGGCGGCGGACCTCTTCGGTGAAGTAGTCGGCAGCGGCGACCGCGGGCGATGGCGTGCGCCGATCGACGCCGAGAGGAGCTGCCGCCGCCTGGGCAGCCGTCGCTGCGTCGATAAAGTCATTCCGGCGCATCTGGTCGATGACCCAGTTGCGGCGGCCCATTGCGCGCTCCGCCTGGCGATCGGGATCGTAATTGTTGGGCGCCTTCGGCAGGGCGGCGAGGAAGGCGGCCTCAGAAACCGAGAGCTCGCTCACCGGCTTGCCGAAATAGGTGAGCGCCGCCTGTGCCACGCCATAGGCGCCGCGCCCGAGATAGATGTCGTTGAGATAGAGTTCGAGAATACGGTCCTTGGAATAGGTCTGGTCGATCCGCAGCGAAAGGATCGCTTCGCGCAGCTTCCGCTCCACCGTCCGGTCGGAAGACAGGAGGAAATTCTTGGCGATTTGCTGCGTGATCGTCGAGCCGCCGATCATGCGACGGCCGGAACCGTAGTTGGCGAGATTGGACAGAAGCGCCGTGCCGATGCTCGCAACATCAATTCCGGGATGGGCGTAGAAATTCTTGTCCTCGGCCGAAAGGAATGCCTGGCGGATGCGAACGGCGATCGCGCCGATCGGCAGAAACAGCCGGCGTTCACGCGCGAGTTCTCCGACCATCATGCCGTCGCCGGCATAGAGGCGGGTGGTGACTGCCGGTTCCCAGTTCGCGAGCGTGCGGTGATCGGGCAGGTGTCGCGTCAACGCTGCGACGACCGTGGCCGCCGCGAGTGCGACGACGGTTACGAGATTGAGGGATGTACCAAGCAGGTTTGCGATGAACTTCATAAGGGCGGAACGGACCTTTGGGGCAATAGACGGGCTGGCCGGCACGGGTGTCGGTGCGGCTCGCGGCCTGTCTTGGAACGGCATTTGGCTTCGCCGGCATGCGTGATGTCGGCTGCGGAGACGATGCGTTTGGGCGCTATGGCCAGGCGAAACGGCGCATGGGATCGATCCCCGTAAGCGGCGCAATCGGCGGCACCTTCCTGAGCTGATGCTGCCGAGCTACAGCCGCGTCAGCCGATGGAGTTCACCGTAAAGGGATTGTGCCCGAGCAACAAACCACGTTTATTTGCGAGACCCATTAGATGAGTTAGGGCATACATGGTCAGGCCATATCTTCCGCTCAATGCGCTGCGCGCCTTCGAGGCATCGGCGCGGCATTTGAGCTTCACCCGCGCGGCGATCGAACTCTGCGTGACGCAGGCTGCGGTGAGCCACCAGGTGAAGCTGCTCGAAAGCCGACTGAACGTCACCCTGTTCAAGCGATTGCCGCGCGGACTGATGATCACGGCGGAGGGGGAGGCATTGCTGCCGGTGCTGCGGGATTCCTTCGATCGGATGGCCGACATGCTCGAGCGCTTCGAGGCCGGGCACATTCGCGAAGTGCTGATGATCGGCGCCGTCGGCACCTTTGCCGTCGGCTGGCTGTTGCCGCGACTTGCCGACTTCCAGGCCAAATACCCGTTCATCGATGTCCGCCTTTCGACCAACAACAACCGGGTCGACATGGCCGCGGAAGGTTTGGATTTCGCCATCCGCTTCGGCGGCGGCTCCTGGCATAATATCGAGGCGACGCGGCTCTTCGAGGCGCCGCTTTCCGTGCTCTGCATTCCAGAGATCGCCGATCGGCTGAAGACGCCCGCCGATCTCCTGAACGAAACGCTGCTCAGGTCCTACCGGGCCGACGAATGGGTGAATTGGTTCGAAGCGGCCGGCATTGCCTATCCGGCGCCGCTGCTGAAGGGGATCGTCTTCGATAGTTCGCTGGCGATGATGGAGGCTGCAGCCCAGGGGATTGGCGTGGCGCTCGCGCCCCCAATGATGTTCTCGCGGTTGCTGTCGAACGGCACGATCCGACAGCCTTTCGACGTCCACACCTCGATGGGTAGCTACTGGCTGACGCGGCTGAAATCACGTCCGGTCACGCCGGCGATGCAGGCGTTCAGCGAATGGCTGGCTGCTGCGGCAGCACAGCAGGCAGCGGCCATGTCGCCACCTCTGGCACAAGACGCGCTCGCCGGCTGAGACGGAAAATCTTTTCCTTGGTGGCGTAGACCCGGGTTGCGCCTCGCGGCGCAGCGCGCACGTGCTTGAGGCTGCCATAAGACCAAATAATTCTAATGTCTGCCCTGAATTCTTGTGATGCCCGTTTGTGCCCACCCAGGGCGCCGCCCTTGTCGGCATTAACGGGGAGAGGCAGCCCGCTCGCGTCTTGCTCAGCCATCCTTTGTCGTCGAATACTCATACACTGTGCGGCCGGTTTGTGGGTCGACGCCGGCGAGGCTGACCTCGTAGCCCCAGAGGTGGCGCACATGACGCAACGTCGCGTTACGGCTGCCCTCTTCGAGCACGATGCCGCTCTTGATGTTGTGCTGCAATCGAAGGTGCCGGTCGCCCAGCAGATCGACGTCCATCACCTGAATATCAGGCTGGTTGGCGGCGACGTCGTAGCTGTTGGAAAGCGCCGAGCGAACCGCCGAATAGCCGCGTTCGTTGTGGATCGACGCGACCTCGACAAAACGCTCGGACGCGCGGTCCGCGAGATGGAACAGCCGGAATTTGCGCATAACGGCCGGGCTCAGATACTGCAGGATGAAGGATTCGTCGCGGTGGTTGGCCCAGGCGTCGCGCAGCGTCTCCATCCAGTCACCGTTGCCGGCAAAGGACGGAAACCAGTCGCGGTCCTCGGCCGTCGGCTCGGTGGCGATCCGCTGGATGTCCTGCATCATTGCAAAGCCGAGCGCATAGGGGTTGATGCCGGGATAGCGCCGGTCGTCGAAATCCGGCTGGAAGACGACGTTGGAGTGGCTCTGCAAGAGTTCCAGCATGTGGCCCTCGCCAATCCGGCCCTGGTCGTAGAGCCGGTTGATGATGGTGTAGTGGACGAAGGTCGCGCAGCCCTCGTTCATCACCTTCGTCTGCCGCTGCGGGTAGAAATATTGCGCGATGACCCGAACGATCCGGAGCAATTCCCGCTGCCACGGCTCCAGGATCAGGCTGTGTTTCTCGAGAAAATAGAGCAGGTTCTCTTCCGGCAGGTTCAGCACCTTCTTGCGCTCGGAAGCGTCCCGCTCGGCCTCGGCCGGGTCATGGCTCTCGGCCGTCTGCGGCAGCGTTCGCCAGAGATCGCTATAGGTCTGTTCCTCATATTCCAGCCGTTCCCGCGCCCGTTCCCGAACTTTTTCGGAGGAGAGCCGCGGCGGCCGGCGATAGCGGAAGACGCCCTGGTCCATCAGCGCATGGGCCGAATCGAGGATCGCCTCGACGGCGGCGGTGCCGTGCCGCTCCTCGCATTTGGTCACGTATTTCTTGGCGAAATCCATGTAGCTCAGGATCGCACCGGCATCGGTCCACTGGCGGAAGAGGTAGTTGTTCTTGAAAAAATGATTGTGGCCGAACGCGGCATGCGCCGTGACCAGCGCCTGCATCGCCATCGTGTTTTCTTCCATGAGATAGGTGATGCAGGGGTTGGAATTGATCACCAGCTCATAGGCGAGGCCGCGGTGCCCCTTGCGATAGTGGTGCTCCTCATAGGCGAAGCGCTTGCCGAAGGACCAATGCTGGTACATGAGCGGCATGCCGACCGAGGAATAGGCGTCGAGCATCTGCTCGGAGGTGATGATCTCCAGCTGGTTCGGGTAGACGCTGAGGCCCATTTCCTCAAGCGCGACTTGCTCGATCGCGTCATAGGCACGCGAAAGGGTCGTGAAGTTCCAGTCCGAGCCCTGGAACAGGAGGCCTGAAGTCGCACGTCGAGCCATCCGGTCGTCCCCTCATTTCCGGGTGCGTGTGGCCGGCTGCCGGGCAAAGAGCCTGCGGAAGACCGGGTAGATATCGGCGGGCTTGGCGATGCGCGTCATCTGGAAATTCGACTTCTCGCCATCCACCGTGCGATAGGCACGCCAGAGCGCAGTGCCGTTGTCCGTCGATCCGAAGATCTCCGTCTCTCGCTCGTCGATGATCTCGACATAGGCGTAGTACTGGCAGAGCTTCGTCAGTTTCTCCCGGAGGAGCGCTGCGCAATGCTCGCTGTCGCCGATGATGTTGTCGCCGTCGGAGGCCTGCGCGGCATAGATATTCCAGATCTGCGAGGGGTAGCGGTCCTCGATGATCCTGATCATCTCCTCGAGCGCGGTCGAGACGATCGTGCCGCCGCTCTGGGTGCTGTAGAAGAACGTCTCCTCGTCGACCTCGCGGGCCTCGTCCGTGTGACGGATGAAGACGATGTCGATCCGTTCGTAGCGCCGTTTCAGGAACAGGTGCAGAAGCACGAAGAAGCGCTTGGCGAGATCCTTTTCGCGTTCGCCCATGGAGGCCGAGACATCCATCAGGCAGAACATCACCGCATTGGCGTTCGGCAGCGGCTGCTGTTCGAAGCGGTTGAAGCGGATGTCGACCGGGTCGACATAGGGAATGCGCCGCCGCTTGCGCTCGATCCTCTCCAGTTCGCTGCGAAGCTCGCTGAGCCTCTGGCGGTCCTTCGGCGAAATCTCCGGCGCCGCCTCCAGCCGCGCGATCTCCTCGGAAAGGACGGTCAGTTCCTTTTCCTTGGGCCGATGCAGCGCCATGCGCCGGCCGAAGCTGTTGCGCATCGTCCGCCCGACATTGATGTTGGTCGGCGTGCCGGCGGTGGCAAAGCCTGCGCGACGCGGTTTGAACGTCACCGTTTCCTTGAGGCTGAGCTTGACCATGTCGGGCAATTCCAGATCCTCAAAGAAGAGATCCAGCACCTCTTCGCGCGACAGGATGAACTGGAAGTCGTCTTCGCTTTCTCCGGTCCCGGGGCGGCCCTTGCCGCCTCCACCCCCACCCGCTTCCGGCTTCGGCAGGCGGTCGCCGGCCGAAAACTGCTTGTTGCCGGGAAGCACATAATTGCGTTCGCCGCTGCCGCGGGCCGGCTGGAATGTCGGCTCACTGGCACCGTCGGTCGGCATCGGTACGCCGTGGGCGGCATCGACGTCGATGATCCTGTCGGATTTGACCTGTTCCTTGATGACCCGCTTGAGTTCCTCGCGGGCCCGTTTCAGAAAACGCTGTCGGTTGCCGAGGCTCTTATCCTTCGGATTGAGCCGCCGGTCGATGAAATTCGGCATATACCAATCCCCTGCTTCGGCATCGTCAGCCCGCCTTGTTGACCCGCATGTACCAATCGACCAGCCGTCGGACCTGACGCTCGGTATAGCCGCGCTCGGTCATGCGCTGGACGAATTCGGCATGCTGCTTCTCGGAGGCGCTGTCCTTCTTCGAGCCGAAGCTGATGACCGGCAGCAGGTCTTCGACCTGGCCGAACATGCGCTTCTCGATCACGTCGCGAAGCTTCTCGTAGCTCGTCCAGGAGGGGTTGCGCCCATGGTTCTTGGCGCGGGCGCGCAGGGTGAACTTTACGACCTCGTTGCGGAAGTCCTTGGGGTTCGCAATGCCGGCCGGCTTTTCGATCTGCGACAGCTCGCTGTCGAGGATCTCCCGGTTGAGGATCTGCCCCGTGTCGGGATCCTTGAAGTCCTGGTCTTCCAGCCAGGCGTCGGCATAGGCGATGTAACGGTCGAAGAGGTTCTGACCGTATTCGCTGTAGGATTCGAGATAGGCCTTCTGGATTTCGTGGCCGATGAATTCGGCGTAGCGCGAGGCAAGCTCGGACTTGATGAAATCGAGATAGCTCGCCTCGGTCTCCTTCGGGAACTGTTCGCGGCGGATCGCCTGTTCCAGGATATACATGAGGTGCACGGGATCGGCCGCGACCTCCTTGGTGTCGTAGTTGAAGGTCTCGGACAACACCTTGAAGGCAAAGCGGGTGCTGATGCCGGTCATACCCTCGTCGACGCCGGCGGCGTCGCGATATTCCTGAACGGACTTCGCCTTGGGATCGGTGTCCTTCAGGTTCTCGCCGTCATAAACCCGCATCTTGGTATAGAGCGGCGAGTTCTCGTGGCGGGCAAGCCGGGTCGAGACGGTAAAGCGGCTGAGGCTTTCCAGCACTTCCGGCGCGCAGGGGCTCTTGGTGAGCTCGCTTTCGCGCAGCAGTTTCTCGTAGATCTGCCGCTCCTCAGTAACGCGCAGGCAGTAGGGCACCTTGACGACCAGGATGCGGTCGAGGAAGGCCTCGTTGTTCTTGTTGTTCTTGAATTGCAGCCATTCCGATTCGTTGGAATGCGCAACGACGATGCCTTGGTAGGGGAACCCTCCAAAGCTTTCAGTGCCGTTGTAGTTGCCTTCCTGGGTCGCCGTCAGCAAGGGATGCAGGACCTTGATCGGCGCCTTGAACATTTCGACGAACTCGAGCAGGCCCTGCGTCGTCCGGTTGAGGCCGCCGCTGTAGGAATAGGCGTCGGGGTCGGCCTGGCTGTAGTTTTCAAGCTGGCGGATGTCCACCTTGCCGACCAGCGAGGAAACGTCCTGGTTGTTCTCGTCGCCGGGTTCCGTCTTCGCGATCGCCACCTGGCGCAGCCGCGATGGCATCAGCTTGACCACACTGAACTTGGAGATATCGCCGTCGACTTCGTCGAGCCGCTTCGTCGCCCAGGGCGAAATCAGACCGGTCAGACGGCGCCTGCCGATCCCGTATTTGTCTTCGAGCAAGTCGGCCATGCGGTCGGGGTGAAAGAGGCCGAGGGGGGATTCGAAGACGGGGCTGACCTTGCCGCCGACTGCCAGCGTGTAGATCGGCTGCAGCTCCATCAGTTTCTTCAGCCGCTCGGCGAGTGACGACTTGCCGCCGCCGACCGGTCCGAGCAGATAGAGGATCTGTTTGCGCTCCTCGAGCCCCTGGGCAGCGTAGCGGAAGTAACCGACGATCCGCTCGATCGTGTCTTCCATGCCGTAGAAATCGGCGAAGGATGGATAGATCTTGACGGTCCGGTTTGAAAAGATGCGGCCGAGACGTTCGTCCGCGCTGGTATCGATCAGGGTTGGATTACCGATGGCAGTGACCATCCGCTCTTGCGCGGTGGCATACATGCTTTTGTCGTCGCGACATGCGAGGAGGTATTCTTGAAGGCTGATTTCTTCTTGCGCTGCACTGGTATAGATCTCCGAGAAGAGATCAAAAACGTCGCATTCGCTCTTTTGCATCATGCTCTCCCGCGGCCGCTGGCTGAGACGGGGATCGCTGCTTATCGGCTCGCTCATTCGAATAAACGGCGTCCCATGCGCAATGTTCCATCAGAGTACTCGCTTTCTGGTGATTCTCGAAGGGGTTGTTTCGATGAATGAAAAATCGTGACTGCGACATCACGAAATCCTGATCGGACCGGTGATGTGGGGCAAGAAGGTCGGCACGATCGACCTTCGCGAAGCCTGAAAGCCATGCTTGCCGCCCGCGCACGAAGAGTTGGTTTCCTCAGCCGCTGACTGGCGCGCCGAGGTGGTGGGAGAAGAAGGCCAGAACTGCATCCCGCATGGTCGGCGTTTCGACGTGGCCGATGCCGGGCTCTGCAACCAAGGATAAGTTGCGCTCGGCGCCAGCCGCCCGATAGGCGGCGCGCGTTGCGGCATGGGCCCGCTCCACCGCCTGCGGCGGCGTCAGCGGATCGTCGAGCCCCACACAGATCAATTGTGGCCGCGGTGCAACGAGCCCGGCGATTTCGCCAGTCGAGGTCTCCGTGAGCAGACCGGGGATCGTGAGATAATGGCCGTGCAGATCGTGAGCGCCGGTTGCGACGAGCGTGGCGAAATCCGCATAGCAGCAGAGGTGGGCGATTGCCGCGATCCGCGGGTCGAGCGCAGCCAGGAAGTAGGAAAGGGTGGCGCCCATCGAGATCCCGGTCATGCCGATGCGCGCGGGGTCGACGTCGTCACGCATTGAAAGCCAAGTGAGCGCTGCCTGCTGCTCGGAAAGCATCTGGCCGAAAAGGGTTCCGCCATACCAGAGGGCAGCCTTCGTCGCGGCGCTCTCTCTTACGATCGAGCGCTCTCCGAACGTCGGCATGTCGATGCACAGGGTAACGAAGCCGTGCTCCGCGAGAACGGGCCCAGGCGGGCTGAGCAGTGCCGGCCGGCCATCAAGCAGTTCGTTCGCGCCGATCTCGTAGCGTCCGCCATGGGCGTGGGCGTAGAGGATCGCTGGTCGAGGCCCGTCGTTGACGGGTGGTCGTGTCAGAAAGCCGCGGATTTCAGCGCCGTTGCGAGGTGTGCGAAAGCGCAGCCTCTCGACGATGTAAGAACCACGATCCTCCATCACGCAGACATCCAGGAACAGTTCCGTATCAGCGAGACCGAGAAGCGTGCGCAGGCGCTCGGCGGAGAAGGACATTGGTGGCGCCTAGCGAACGAGCCAGCCGCCATCGACCGGCAGCACCGTTCCGGTGACATAGCCGGAGGCGGGTGCTGCGAAGAAGAGCACGGCGGTCGCGAGATCGTCGGGCGTGCCCCAGCGCCCCATCGGAATGCGGGCGGAGATCTGGGCGTTGCGATCGGGGTCGTTGCGCAGCGCCTCGGTGTTGTCGGTCGCCATGTAGCCGGGGGCGATCGCATTGACGGTAATCCCGCGCGGTGCCAGCTCGTTGGCCATTGCCTTGGTGAGGCCGGCGATGCCGTGCTTCGAGGCGGCATACGCCGGCACGCGGACGCCGCCCTGGAAGGTCAGCATCGAGGCGACATTGACGATGCGGCCGGCGCGTCCGGTCGAGACCATGTGTCTGGCTGCGGCCTGCGACAGCAGAAAGGCCGCCTTCAGGTTGACGTCGAGCACACTGTCCCAGTCTTCCTCGGAATAGTCGAGCAGGTCGGCGCGGCGAATGATGCCGGCATTGTTGACGAGGATGTCGATGCCGCCGAGGGCGGCCACGACGTCGCCGATCGCCGACGCCGCGTCGAAAGGCCTGGAGAGATCGACGGTCAGTTCGTGAAAGCGAACACCCGCCTCTCGTACCAGCGCTGCCGTCTCCGGCATGGGCGTCGAACCGAGGGCGGCGATATCGGCGCCGGCCCGCGCGAGTGCCAGGGCCATGCCCTGGCCGAGGCCGGTGCGGGCGCCGGTGACGAGGGCGGTCTTGCCTGTGAGGTCAAACAGCGCGTTCAAGGCGAAGCCCCTTTTCGTTGAAGAGGTGTATGGGGGCAGCCGCAAGCGACAGCCTGATGTCGGATCCCGGTGCCAGGTCATGCTGACCGGGGGCGACGACCAGGATCTTCTGGCCGGCGACATCGGCATGCAGCACGGTTTCGGAACCGAGCGCCTCGACGAGGCGGATCTTGGCGGGAATGCCGCTTTCACCGGCATCAAGCGTGATGTGCTGCGGCCGGACGCCAAGCGTGATGGGTGAACCGCTTGCCGCCGCGTTGTCCGTGATTGGAACCTGCAGCCGATGCCCGCCCTTCAGCGTCGCGACCGCCGTGCCGGCGCCGACCGCTTCCAACGTACCTTCAAGGAAATTCATGTGCGGAGAGCCGATGAAACCGGCGACGAAGCGGTTGGCCGGCTTGTTATAGAGTTCGAGCGGCGTACCGATCTGCTCGATGCGGCCGGCGCGCAGGACGACGATGCGGTCGGCGAGCGTCATCGCCTCTACCTGGTCGTGTGTCACATAGATCATCGTTGCCGACAGCCGGGCGTGGAGGGCCGCAAGCTCGGCGCGGGTGGAGCCGCGCAGTTCAGCGTCGAGGTTCGACAGCGGCTCGTCGAGCAGGAAGGCAACGGGGCGGCGCACGATCGCGCGGCCGATCGCGACGCGCTGGCGCTGGCCACCCGAAAGTTGCCCGGGGCGGCGCTCGAGATAGGGCTCGATCTCCAGCATGCGCGCGGCTTCCCCAATACGCTCGGCGATCTCCGTCTTCGGCATGCGGGTGTTTTCGAGGCCGAAGGCGAGGTTCTGGCGCACGCTCATATGCGGATAGAGCGCGTAGGACTGGAAGACCATGGCGAGGCCGCGGTCGGCGGCCGGCACGTCGTTGACCACCTTGCCGTCGATCGCGAGCTCTCCGCCGGTCGGCTTTTCCAGCCCGGCGATCATGCGCAGAAGCGTGGACTTGCCGCAGCCGGAGGGGCCGACGAAGACGACGAGTTCGCCGTCCTTGATATCCAGGTTGATGCCATGAAGCACGTCGACGGCGCCGAACGACTTGGTCACATTGGTAAGCTTGATGTGGCCCATGGGTGCCCCCTTATTTCAGTCCGGTGCCGGCAATGCCGGTGGTGATGAAGCGTTGCAGGAAGATGAAGACCAGGACGACCGGGATCATGGTCACGACCGTCATGGCGAGAATGAAATGCCACTGCACGTTCAACTCGCCGGAATAGATGCTTAAGCCCACCTGCAGCGTATAAAGCTCCTTGCGGGAGAGCACGATCAGCGGCCAGAGGAAGTCGTTCCAGCGCCAGACGACGGAGAAGATCGCAAGCACAGCGAGCGCCGGTGCCGTCAGCGGCAGGATGATGCGCCAGTAGATCTGCCACTCCGATGCCTTGTCCATGCGCGCGGCGTCGATCAGCTCGTCGGGGATGGTCAGCATGTATTGGCGAAGGATGAAGACACCGGTCGGCGTCGCGACCGTCGGCAAGATCACCCCCCAGAGATTGTTGAACAGACCGAGCGCCGAGACGATCGAATAGAGCGGCACCATGATCACCGAGAGCGGCACCATCAGGGTGGCGAGGATCAAGAGCATCGCGAAGGTGCGGCCGCGGAACTCGTATTTGCTGAGCGCGAAGGCGGCCATCGAATTGACGATGAGCGTGATCACCGTCGCCGTCACCGTCACGAAAACGGAGTTCCAGAGGTAGCGGACGAAATCGAAATGGGTGAAGGGCTCGCTGTAGTTCGACGTGGCGAAGGACATTGTGCGTACCGGCGTGCGCTCGGCGATGTTGACCTTGACGATCTCGGTCGGCTTCTCCGGTGAAACCATCTGGGCGACGATGCCGATGCGGCGAACCTCGGCGAGCACCTTCTTGCTGCCATCCGGCAGCGTCACTTCGTAGAGGTCGAGCGGCTTGTCGTAACCTTCGACGGTCGCCTTCTGCGTTACATAGGGCATGATCGTCGGCGGGAATTCGGCAAGGGCTGCCGGCGACTTGAAGGAGGAGCCGACGAGCCAGACGGCCGGACCGAACATGATGAAGAGACCGCCGATGAGCCAGACCCAGGTGACAATATCGGTCCAGTGCCAGCCATTGCGGCCGCGACGTCGAAAAATGAATTCGGCAAGACGGCTCATTTTCGGGCTCCCTTCTTCTCGCCTTTGCGGCCAAGGCCGAGCTGGACCAGGGTGAGGACAACCAGCACGGCGCCCATCAGGATCGAGGCGGCTGCGGCAAGGCCGGGATTGCGCAACTGCGTCGCGAAGCCGGTCTCGTAGATGTATTGCGTGATATAGAGTGTGCTGGTGCCTGGGCCCCCGCCGGTCAGCACGTAGATCTCGTCGAAGATCTGCACTGCGCGGATCAAGACGAGCACGATGACGACGAGCAGGTTGGGCATCAGCAGTGGCAAGGTGATGCGCCAGAAGGCGCGCGCCGGACGGGTGCCGTCCATCTCGGCCGCTTCATAGAGATCCTTCGGGATCGCCTGCAGGCCGGCAAGCAGGATCAGCGTATAGAAACCCATATGCGCCCAGATCGAAACGCCGACGGTTGCTGCAAAGGACCAGTTGCGGTCGTTGAGCCAGGTGTGCGGCTCGAGGCCAAGGCTGTAGAGACCGAAGTTCAGCAGGCCCTGACGTTGCAGGATCCACTTCCAGATGAGGCCGACGACGACGGGCGAGAGCAGCACGGGGAAGAAGAACACCGCCCGCCAGAAGCTGCGCGCCATCAGGTCGCGGTTGAGGATCAGCGCCGTCACCAGCGAAAACAGGATCATCAGGGTGACCTGCAGCACCACGAACCAGGCGGTGTTGCCGACGGCGGTCCAGAAGGTGTCTTCCGCGCAGCTGTTCGGGTTGGTGTAATTCACGCAATCGAAGAGGCGCGCATATTGGTCGCCGCCGACGAAGCTTCGGTCGGGGAGGAAGAGGGCGGTTCCGCCGGTCATGGAATAGGCGAAGTTGATGAAGAACGGCAGCAGCACGAATATGCCGAAGATCAGCATGTTCGGCAGCAAGAAGAAGGTCGCCATGCCGCCGATGCCGAGCCGGCGCTGCACGAAGCGGAGCGGCGCATCGACGGCGCCCATCAGCAGGCGCACGGGCACCATGACCGCCTCGCCAAGGCGTGAGCCGCCTCCTCTTGGAACATCTGCCTTCATCGTTTGCTACCTCGCCACCGGTCGCGCTTTGTAGCGCAACGATCGTCGCCGGATTGTGATCTGCTGCCCGCAAGAGACGGGCAAGCGCTGCTTGCCGGATGTCAGCATTATGTAAGCTAATGCCTACTGGTGTGTCGGCGGCTGATCCGACGGCATGATACGTCACACCGTCGGAAACCGGGTATCGATCGCCCGGATCAGTTGCCGCTATCTTTCACCTTGGTGGCGATATCGCTATCGATGCGCGTGAACGCTTCGTCGACCGTCATCTCGCCGGCAGCAGCCTGGCTGACGCGGGTGACGAGCGCGCCGTAGACGGCGTCGGACCAGAGCCAGCCGGGCAGCTTGCGCGCCTCGTCGGAGAGCGACTTGCTCGCCTCGACGAAGCCGTTGAGCGCCGCCTTTGCCTGGGGGTCGTCGGTCTTGAAGTCGAGCCCCTTGGCAAGCACGCCCTTATGCGCAGGCAGGAACAAGGTGCGCTCGGAGAACTCCTTCACGATCGGTTCGCTCGCAAGATAGTCCATCACCTTGGCCACTTCCTTCGGGTTCTTGGTGTATTTGACCGCCACCAGACCCGCGCCGCCGGTCATGCCGGTGCAGTTGCTCGGCCCGCAGGGACTGCCGGTCGCCACCCAGTCGAAGTTGGTGCCGATCTTCGTCGAGAAGTTCGGAACCTGCCAGGAACCGGAATAGTAGTAGACGAGCTGTCCGTTGATGAAGTCGTCGGCGGCGGCGCGATAGGTGGAGCCGGCGGCCGAAACCCAGACGTCCTTGCTCATCGTGCCGTCGGCAACCCAGCCGACGAAGGTCTTCAGGAAGTTCTTCGAGCCATCATCAAGCGGCGCCGGCTTGCCGTCGGAGCCGATATAATTGCCGCCATAGGCAAGGTTCGGGCCGCTGAGGCGGTGACCGGAGCGGTCGAGCGCCATCGGGAAGGGAACCTGCTGGTTTTCTGCCACCTGCTTGGCTGCCTTCGCCCAGTCGTCCCAGGTCGCATCCTTGCCGGGGATCGCGACGCCCGCCTGGTCGAACAGCGTCTTGTTGGCAAAGCCGCCGGCAATCGTGATCTGGGTCATGAAACCGGAGATCTGGTTCGAGCCGTCCGGGCGCATCCAATCTGCCTGCCCGCCGAAATTCTCGTCCCAATAGGTGGGATCGGCAACCAGCGGCCTAAGGTCGAGCCAGTGCTGGCTCTGGGCCTTGAGGTTGGTGACGCGGGCGATGTCGGGGCCGTTGCCGGCTTCGAGCTGCACCGGCAGCTGCTCCTTGACGACGCTGTAGGACACGTTGTCGAGGATCACGTTGATCCCGGGGTTCTCCTTCATGAAGCGGTCGAGCAGGTCCTTCAACACCTCGCCTTCGACGCCATCGGAGTACCACATGATGCGCACGTCGCCGGCCATTGCCGCCGTCGACGTCAGGAGCCCGACGGCGAGCGCCGCGAGCATCGTTCCGGTCTTCTTCATTGTCTTTCTCCTCCACTTATCCATACACGAGCTTCCTCCCGCTCGTTTGGGATGGCGCCGGCTTCCCCGACCGGCGCAATTCTTTTTGCCTTATCTGGCGGCGAGCATGGTTGCCTCACCTGCCACGGTGAAATCCTTGGCGGCGATGGTGCGCCCTTCGGCTTCCGTCGAACCGTCGTTGCGGAAGACGACGCGGCCATAGTCCGGATCGTTGATGACGAAAGCACCGTCGGCGGTTTCCTCGACGGAGAGCCCGGCAAACTTCGTTTCCACCCCGGAAAGCTCTTCGGTTTCGCAAACCCGGACGATCCAGCGCGTCTTGTGGCCGGCCTGACGCAGCTCCGCATGCGCTGACGGTCCATCGGTCACCGGTAACAGTTCGGTTGCGCCGATCAGGACAACGGCGCCACGGCCGCTGCGCGCAAGTGCCAGCTTGCCCTTGACCCTGCTCTCGTCGAGCTCGGCGACCGGGAACCACGCATGGGTGAAGTCCGGCTGTTCGCTGACGGTCGCAAAGTCGAGTACGGCCAGCCCCCTGTACTGGTGGGCACGAGGGAGGGTGCCGCAACCACCCCAATAGGATGGCCGGCCGTACCCGAACTGAATGGTCTCGCCCGGATGGTTGATCCAGATCGCCGCTTCGGGGCGCTGGCCAAGGCGCAAATGCAGCACCGTTTCCTGATAGCCCCATTCGTTCCAGCGATAATGCGCCGCCGAGCCCATGGCGAAATGGCGGCCTTTGTAATGGTAGAGCGCCGCAAAGCGGTTTTCGCCCTGAGCGAAGCGCCACTCCTGATGGGCTGCATCGTCCTCATGGCAGGCGACGGTGGCAAGCGCCTCCGGCACCACCAGGCCGTGGTCACGCAGGCAGACGGCAAGCTGCGGCAGTGCATGCACGCGGCGGCCGTACCAGCCCTTGCCCCAGAGCAGGCGCGCGACACCCGAGAGTTCGAGCGAGCGGCCGGCGCAGAGCGTGTGCTCGTAGGAGCGCCCCTGGGCTGCCGTTACCATGCCGTGATGGGCCGAGCGGGCGATAATCTCGCAGAGGCGCACGATGCCCTTCTTGGCGCGGTCGGCGATGTCGGCGTCGGGCGAGAGTGCCGCCAGTGCCGTCAGGCCTTTGAGGTCGATCGGGAAGTAGGGCGCGGAGTTGAACTCCGCCATTTCCCAGGCCTCGAAATGATCGAGCCAGGCGCGGACGCGGGCGGCGCCGACGGCGCTTTGCTCGCTGCCCTTGCGGCCCGAGCGACGGAAGGTCGCCTCGGGGAAGAGGTGGCCGGCAAGATAGGCCGAGGTGTGGAACAGAAGCGCATGGTTTTCGGAGAAATACCACTGCACGTCGTTGCCGGGTTCATCCATCCAGTAGCGGAAGCCAAGGATCGCCTGATCGATGCGATCGCGCGTCTTTTCGCCGATATCCTGGCCCCATGTGGTGCGCGACCAGATGAGCGGCACCAGCGAGAAGTCGGCGCAGTCGTGGCAATCCTCGATCGACGGCAGGATTTCCTCGATCATCGCGTCGGTGTCGGTACCGCCGCGACCGCTGGCAAGCCGGGCGAAGGCGCGGACCGTGTCACGTTCGGAAAAGCCCGAGATCTCGTCGAGCGTCTCGGTAATGCGACGCGCAAGCGTCTCCGACGGTTTGCCCTGGCGGCCGGCGTGGCAGATCTCGACACCAAGAGAGCGCGACGCAACGAAGCCGCCGGCATCAAGCGTGATGCGGAAATGGCGGAAATCGGCCGGTGTCTCTTCCGATGGTCCGACAACCAGCCTCTTGTCGCCGGCCTTCAGCACGAAGTCGTGGTCGAAGCGCTCGGTCGACATGAAGTCGCCTTCGACCGCGACATTGACCTTGACATCGAGCGGCAGGGCGGCGGCGAAGAGAAGGGTGATGTCGCCCTCGAAACAGGCGGTCCGTTCGAAATGCATGCCGTCGAGTGCGGTCTCGATATCGGTGGCGGCCGCACTCGGGCAGGGAACGGGCAGCGCCACGCGCGCCGTCGGTCCCGCGAGATAGTCGAACTGGAAGAAATATCGCGCATCGCGTTCGGCGAGGTCGTCGAAGAAGATCGTAACTTCGTTGAGCCCGGCCTTGAGCTCAAGATCGAATTCGGCCTTGGCCTCGAGATTGCGGCTATAGGGCGCCATCCAGCCCACCTCTGCGCCGTTCAGGAAGAGCACTGCACCGCCGCAGGTGCCCAGGCGAATCTTGGCGGTGCCAGCCGTGTCGGCCTCGATCGAGGTGCGGGCCCAGGTCGCCAGCCGCGTCGGCCGGAACCAGAAACCGGAGAGGTCGAGCCGCGGCGAGCCGAAGGGCAGCCACCAACGCGTCGCCTCGAATGTGCCGCGCACTTCCGGCCGCTTGCCGCGATAGCGTTCGGCAAAGATCGTCCGACATGGATATTCGTGCGGGATGAAGTTCTTGTGCTTGGTCAGGAAGAAGAAGGGGTCCATCTCGCCCTTCATCGGCTGGTCAGGCACGTCGAAGCGCTCCTCGGCAATTGTGCCGAGCTGCCAGTAGCCGACGGCCTGCCCCGCAACGAGGCTTTTCTTCAGATGGAAAATCGTATCGCTCATTTCAGCTCAGCCAAGGCTACGGGGGTGACGTCGTTGTATTCCTGGTTCTCGCCGGTCATGCCCCAGACGAAGGCATAGGGGCCGGTGCCGGCGCCCATATGGATCGACCAGGCGGGCGAAAGCACGGCGTCGCCGTTTGCGACGATCAGGTGCCGGGTCTCCTCCGGCTCGCCCATCACGTGGACGATGCGGTCTTCGGGTGCCATGTCGAAGTAGCAATAGGCCTCCATACGCCGCTCGTGCACATGCGGCGGCATGGTGTTCCAGGCGCTGCCTTCGGCCAGATCGGTAATGCCCATCAGAAGCAGGCAGGAGGGCATGACTTCCGGGTGGATGTACATGACGAGGCGCCGCTTGTTCGAGCGCTTGACGTCGCCGAGCTCAAGCGCCTTTGCCTCCGCCCTCTTGATCAGCCGGTGTGGCAGATCGGCACCGGCGGGAACCGAGTTCATGTAGAAGCGGGCCGGGCGGTCGGCGGTCTCGCTTGCAACGACGATCTCCTTTGCGCCACGCCCGACATAGAGAACGTCGCGATTTTCGAGCACGAAGTTCTTACCGTCGACGGTGATCGTCCCGGTGCCGCCAAGATTGGCGATGCCCATCTCGCGCGCCGAAAGCAGATAAGGCGTGCCGATATCGGCGCCGGAGCCGAAGGAGACGCTCTTTGTCTTCGGCATGGCGCCGCCGAGGATCAGCCGGTCGACATGGGTGTAGGTGAAGTTCACGGCGTCAGCTGCAAAGAGATCGCTGATCAGGAACTCGCGGCGCAGCCGCGCCGTGTCGTAGCCTTTGATATCCTCGGGGTTGGCCCCGTAGAGAACCTTCATCGTCATGCTGCCTGTCCTTCCGCGCCGACATGCTGCAGGGCTTCGGAGAGACACAGGATTGCCAGTGCCTGGCCATAGCCGGTCGGCTGAATTGGGATGTCCTTGTAGAATTGCAGGTCGTGGCCCATGCGTGTGCCGTAGGAGACGTTGAGCACGGTGCCGCTCTCGTCGATGTTGCGCATCACGACTTCAAGCGCGCGCAGACCGGCGGCTCTCCAGGCGGGCGTTCCATAGCCGAGCCGATAGCCCTTGAGCAGGCCATAGCCGATGCCGGCCGTCGCGGAAATTTCCTCATAGGAGGTCGCGTCGTCGAGCAGCGTGCGCCAGGCGCCGGAAGCGGCCTGCAGCGGCAGCAATGCCTCGACCTGGGTAACGAGCACGCCGCGCAGGTATTCCTTGACCGGTGCGGCGAGTTCCGCGAGGTCGAAGAAGTCGAGCATGCCGGCGGTGATCCAGGCATTGCCGCGGGCCCAGCGGGCGCGGGCGAAATTGTGCCGGCCGTCGAAGGTCCAGCCATGGAACCAGAGACCCGACTGGGTGTCGGCAAGGTAACGAGCATGCACGAGAAACTGCCGCGAGGCCTCGTCGACGAGTTCGCGCCGGCCGCTCGCCTGGCCATAGGAGGCGAGGAACAGGGCGACCATATAGAGCGTGTCGTCCCAGAGTTCGTTGTCGTTGACCTTGTCGGAGACGTGATGCTCGAAGCCGCCTTCCGGCGTCCGGCCCATTTCGTTCATCACCCTGTTTGCCCAGTCGTCGAGCAGCGGCTTCCAGCGGGGATTCCTGGATTTGGCCCAGAGAACCGAGAGGCCGAGCATCGGCGCGGTCGTGTTGACGTTGAGTTCCGGAAGCCCGGCAGCAAGGCGTCCTTCGTACCAGCCTTCGATAAGCTGACGGATGTCCTCGCGGCCGGTAAACAGCCAGAACTTGATCAGGCCATAGAGGCCAACACCCTGCGGCCATTCCCAGCTGTCGAAGCTGATGTAGTCGCCTGCGGTCCCGTCGAGGTTCGGTTCATCGAACCGGCCGTCATGCTTGAGACCGGTCATACCGCCGACAAGACGATCGAGACCCGTGCGAATATCGTGGGCGTTGAGGCCCATGGCACTCCTCCTCCTTAAGCCGCTCTTCCCTCGGCTTTCTTGAGAAAGATAAAGGCACGATGTTTTTTCTTGCGCAACATGAAAATTTTTCCCAATATTGTGGCAAGGGAGGATCACATGATCGCAAAACCGCTGCCGGGCAAACGCGGCAAGAAGAGCAAACGCGTTCGGCTGGAGGACATCGCGGAAGCCTGCGGCGTCTCCTTGAGCACCGCCTCCCGCGCCCTTGCTGGCGAAAAGGGCGTGCGCGCGGAAATCCGCCAGAAGGTGCTGGAAGCGGCCAAGAACGCCAACTACATGATCCCCACGGCGGTCGCCGGTCAGAAGGTCATCGTGGCGGCGTCGAGTGCAGCCATGATCGACTATGTGCGCAACCAGTTTACCCACTATGTGCTGGAGGGGTTGAAGGAGCGGGCCCACGCGTTGGATCTCGAAATCGTCACCCGGCCAATCGCGGATCGAAACGAAGAGTTGGCCGTTCTTGCCGAGGCCGAAGAGGACGAGCAAGTCGCCGGTCTCTTGTTTCTCACCATCGACGATGAGGGCATGATTGCCGCCACCCGCGGCTTCGACAAGCCGGTTGTGCTCTTGAACAGCGACGATCCTTATATGCGGCTATCGAGCGTCACGCCCTGCAACCGATCGAGCGCGCGGCTTGCGACCGACCATCTGATCGAGCTGGGCCACGAGCGCATCCTGTTCCTGATGCGGCCGGGGCGCCGTACGATTGAGCGGCGCTACGAGGGCTGGCGCGACGGGCTGCTCGCGAAAGGCCTGCCCGCTACCGACGACTTGCTCGTCACCGTCGAGGACTGGCTGCCGGAGCTTGCGATACAGGCGCTGACGCAGCGGATTTCGGAGCGGGGGCTGGATTTCACCGCCGTGCTCGCAGCCGGCGACAGCCTCGCCGTCGGCGCCATGCTCGGCATCCAGCAGAAGGGCTTTTCGGTTCCAGGCGATGTCTCGGTCATGGGCATGGATGATCTGCCGCAGGCGGCCTTCCTCAATCCGCCGCTGACGACGATGCACATCCCGATGCGCGAGATCGGTTCCGTCGCGCTCGACCTCTTGCGCGACACGCTCTCCGGTATCCCGGCGCCGCCGCGACGGGTGGAGCTTGCCTGTCACCTGGTGCCGCGCGCCTCGACGGCACCGCCGCGCGGCGCCTAAGCCCGCGGCGAAGTCGCTACGACAGCCAGGTCGGCAGACGTGCCGGGACGCGGCCCGTGAGCGCCGCCTCAACGCAATCGGCGAGGCTGCCGAAGCGAACGGCGCGCCCGGAGAGGCCGGGGCCGTAATGGGCGTACTTTCCGGAATTGGTCATCAGCGCCCGCGTCTTCGTCGGGAACACCGGCTCCGAGATCGAGCACCAGCAGAGATCCGGCAGCACCTGGATACCACTTGCCTCCAGTCGAGCCAGCAGACCCTCTTCCCGTGCTGCGGCGATCGCGTCTCGTCCGGCGGTCACGATTAGGGCGACATCGCCATGCCGCTTGCGACCGTCGAAGGCGTCGGCCAGAGCGCGGCATTCCTCGAGCGAGGCGTGCGGGCTGCCGATGGCGACGAGCTCAACCTCGGCTGGTCCCTCGTTGAAATGCGCCCAGGCCTCGGCCATGTCGGCACGTGTGATGGCCGTTTGGTCGGCATCCTCAGCCGTGGCACCTTCCGCTTCCGGGGTTACACCTTCCACATGCAACATGGGGGCTGCGGACGTGGTGCCGAAGGCGGCGCAGAGCGCCTTCAGATCGTCGCGCGAGGGTCGTGCGGACGCAAGTCCACGCAACAGCGGGATGCGGTCGGGCGCGGCCTTGCCGGCGAGGTAGCCGATCAGCGGCCAGAAGGCATCGTCGATACCATCAGGCAGTTCCACGTCGATGACGCGCTTCGCCCTGCGCGGTTCGTCGAGATAGACACCCGAAAGGGGCGCGCGGCCGGTCAGCGCGATGCAGAGGTCGAGAAAATCCGGATGTTTCGCCGTACGGGCGCCAAGCACGGTGTTGGCGAAGATGACGGCGTTGGATTCCGCCCAGGCAATGGATTCGCCTGATTTCGGTGCGCTGTCGAGCAGATAGGGCGAACAGGTGAAGGTCGGGCGACAGCCCATGCGCACATAGGCGTCGGCAAGCTTAGCCGCCGGGTCGCCGAAACTTTCCGGCACGCCCTGCGCCCGCCAGTTGGCGCGGTCGACCGAGATCGCGTTCATCGTCGTCGGCACCTGGACCTTGGCGCCCATGTTTGCCATCTTTTCGGCGAAGGTGAGGTTGGCGGGGCTCGCATAGATGCAGCCGTCGATATGGCCCTGGACCACGTCGATGAGCTTTTCCGCCCCCTGCTGTGCGGCCATCGCGGAAATGATCCGCATCGCTTGCTGCACGGCGATGCCATCGCGGCCGTCGAGCATTGCGCGGTCGTCTTCGGTAAGGTCGAGAGCGGTCACTGCCGGCGGCTCGACCGGGATCGTCAGGCCGTCGGCCTCGATCGTGCCAGCGCCGATCCCTGCTGACTTTGCCTGCGAAAGCATCTTGAAGGCGTCGCGTGAAAGCCTGAGCACCGGCAGAGATTTTCCGAACATCTCGGCGGCGATCAACGCGCCGAGCGTCAACACGTCCTCGGCTTCGCAGAAGACCAATGCGGCAGGCGCCCGGCCGGTGAGCGCCATATCGAGCAGAACGCCCGAACCGGTACAGGAACCGCGGCTCGATGGCATCATCAGGATGCCGCCGGTGAGACAGATCCCGTGCAGCGGGTGATGCACATCGATCACCACGCCGGTTGCCGGATCGACCCCGCCCCAGAAGCTCAGCGCCTCCTCGGTGGCGATGATGGGGCCATCGGCGGAGCCAGAGAGAATGCTGCGGGCGGAGATCGATTGGGTCATTTTACGACAAATCCATGGGCGAAGGGGTCGCGGTCATCGATGAAGATCGTGTTGATGCCGGTCATGCGGGCCCAGCCGGCGATCGAAGGGATGATGGCGTCGCGGTCGGCAACCTTGGTCGCCGCCTCGACGCGGCCCTTGAACAGCGACCCGATGATCGATTCATGCACGAACTCGTCACCGACCTTCAGCTTGCCCTTGGCGGCAAGCTGCGCCATGCGCGCCGAGGTGCCGGTGCCGCAGGGCGAGCGGTCGATCGCCTTTTCGCCGTAGAACACGGCGTTGCGCGCATGCGCCTCGGCCTGGGTTGGCTTGCCGGTCCACTGGATGTGGCTGAGGCCCTGGATCTCGGGGTGTTCCGGATGGACGAACTCGTACTTGGCGTTGAGGGCTGCGCGCAGCTTCGGACTCCAGCCGACGAGCTCGCCGGCGGTATGATCGGCCATGTCGCGGAAGTTCTTCTGCGGCTCGACGATGGCGTAGAAGTTGCCGCCATAGGCGACGTCGACGACGATCTCGCCGAGGCCCTCGACCTCAGCCGTCAGGCCCTCGGCATAGAGGAAGCCCGGCACGTTGGTGAGGCGCACTTCCTCGACGAAGCGGCCTTCCTGGCGATAGGTGATGTCCACCTTGCCGGCCGGCGCGTCGATCGACAGCTTGCCCGGTTCACGCGGGGTGATCAGCCCGTTCTCGATCGCCATGGTGATGGTGCCGATCGTGCCGTGGCCGCACATCGGCAGGCAGCCGGAGGTCTCGATGAAGAGCACCGCGACGTCGCAGTCGGGCCGCGTCGGCGGATAGAGGATCGAGCCGGACATCATGTCGTGGCCGCGCGGCTCGAACATCAGGCCGGTGCGGATCCAGTCGAATTCGCGCAGAAAGTGGGCCCGCTTCTCCAGCATGTTGGCCCCTTCGAGCCGCGGCCCGCCGCCGGAAACGAGCCGGACCGGGTTGCCGCAGGTGTGTCCGTCGATGCAGGAGAAGGTATGGTTGGCCATGGTCGAAGCCCTATCAGAAACGTTGCGGCGAGAAGGATTGGATGTCGATTGCCGGCCGCTGGCCGGTCAGGAGTTCGGCGACGAGACGCGCGGTGCCGGCCGATTGCGTCAGGCCGAGATGGCCGTGGCCGAAGGCGTAGATCACGCGCCCCGTGGCACGGGCGCGGCCGATCGCCGGCAGGCTGTCGGGCAGTGACGGGCGGAAGCCCATCCACTGCACGCCGCCTTCGCTTTTGAAGCCGGGCAGGAATTTCTGCGCCTTCTTCAGCATCGCTTCCGAGCGGCGGAAATTCGGCGGCAGCTTGAGGCCGCCGAGTTCGACGGCGCCGCCGACCCGGATGCCGGTCGAAAGCCGCGTGACGACAAAGCCGTGGCCGCCGAAGGTGACCTGGGTGCGCAGATCGAAGGCGTCCTGCGGCAGCGTGGTGTTGTATCCGCGCTCGGTTTCGAGCGGGATACGTTCGCCGAGCGTCCGGGCGATCTGATGCGAGAAGGCGCCGGCGGATAGCACAACCTGGTCTGCACGCCGTGTCTTGCCGTTGGACGTCAGTTCCACGCCACCCTCGACCGGCCGCAATGCCGTAACCTCGGCGCGTTCGATGATGCCGCCCTTGGCGCGGAAATGGTCCGCGAGCGCGAGGGTATAGAGCTTCGGATCGGCGATCGAGTACCAGCCGGGCGTGAAGGTGCCATGAGTAAAGCACGGCGCGAGACCGGGCTGGATCTCGGCCATTTCGGCAGCACCCATATGGCGGAATTCGATGCCGTGCTCTGCCCGCGCCTTCCAGCCGGGAAGCGATGCCTTCAGTTCGGCTTCGCTTTCATAGACCTGGAGATTGCCTTCCTTGCGCAGCATCGGCAGGGTGCCGGTTGCGGTGAGGAAGGGTTCTAGCTCCGCCTTGGACAGGTCCATGATCGCGGTCTGCGCCGTCGTCGAATGCGCAACGCGGCCCGGCGAGCAGGCGCGCCAGAAGCGGAACATCCACGGGGCGATCTGCACCGCGTAGGCCGGCGGGACGCTCAAGGGCCCAAGCGGGTCGAGCAGCCACTTCGGCGCCTTTTTGAGGATGCCGGGAGAGGCGAGCGGCAGGATGTCGGTAAAGGCGAAGGCCCCGGCATTGCCGGCAGAGGCACCTGCGGCCGGGCCTTCCCGGTCGAGCACGGTGACGGAAAGTCCCCGTGCCTGGGCGGCGATCGCCGCGGAAAGGCCGACAACGCCGGCGCCGATGACGATGACGTCAGGCTGAGCTGCATCCTTCATGATCGGCTCAGTGCGTCGCTGCCAGGAACTTCTGGAGTTCCGGGTCCTTCGGCGCGCCGAAGAGCGCCTCGGGTGCTGCGATTTCCGCCATCACGCCCTTGTGGAAGAAGGCGACGCGGTCGGAAACTTCGCGGGCAAACTTCATTTCGTGTGTGACACAGATCATCGTCATGCCTTCGGACGCAAGCATGCGCAGCGTGTCGAGCACTTCGCCGACGAGCTGCGGGTCGAGTGCCGAGGTCACTTCGTCAAACAGCATGTATTCCGGCGACATGGCAAGCGCGCGGGCGATCGCCATGCGCTGCTGCTGGCCGCCCGACATGCGGGTGGGATAGACGCCGAGCTTCTCGCCGAGGCCAACGTGCGTGAGCTGCTTGACGGCGTTCTCCTCAGCCTTTTCCTTGGAGAGGCCGAGCACCTTGCGCGGCGCCAGCATGACGTTTTCAAGCACGGTCAGGTGCGGGAAAGCATTGAACTGCTGGAAGACGATGCCGAGCTTGCTGCGCAGCTTGTTGAGGTTTGTTGATTTCGCGTGGACCTCGGTGCCGTCAACGAGGATGCGGCCGGCATCGATCGGCTCGAGACCGTTGATGCAGGTCAGCAGCGTCGATTTGCCGGAACCGGAGCCGCCAATGATGGTCAGCACCTCGCCCTTGTTGACGGTGAGGTCGATGCCTTTGAGAACCTCCAGCGAGCCGAAGGATTTGCGAACGTTCTGGATCTCAATCATTGGACCACCGTTTTTCAAGGTAACCGCCGAGCCGGGCGATTGGGAAGCTGATGAGGAAGTAGATGGCGCCGCAGATCAGAAGGATCAGCAGCGGCTCCTGCAGACGGGTGACGAGCACCTGCGAGGCGCGCAGCAGCTCGATCAGGCCAAGCCAGAGAACGAGTGCGGAGTCCTTCATGACGCCGAGCGTCAGGCCGATCCAGGACGGCAGCGAAACACGGGTCGCAAGCGGCGCCACGATGTAGCGCATGTCCTGCCACCAGGTCATGCCGAGCGAGCGGGCAGCGCGGCGCGTCGTCGGCGGCACGGAGGAGATGCCGCCGCGCACGATCTCCGTGCAGTAGGCGGCCGTGTAGAGCGACAGCACCACGCAGGACGTCGTGAACGGCGCCCAGCCGAGCTTGGCGATCGCCTGGAAGGCGTTGGCAAGCACCAGCTGGATCAGGAGCGGCACCGAGCGGAAGATGTCGAGCACGAAGGTGAGCGGTGCGGCCCAGTAGGGGCCGACCTGGTTGCGCACGACGCCGAAGATGATGCCGAGCACGGTGCCGGCGGTGACCGAGACGGCGGTGACCGCAAGCGTCATCAGGGCGCCTTTCAGCAGGAAGCCGAGATCAGCAAGGGTGAGGGCGGTATTGAACATCTCTCACCTCTCCTTAGTAGCGGAACATGCGCGCGGCGAGCAGACGGGCTGCCAGCGTCACGGCCTTGGCGATCAGGTAGTAGATTACTGCGGCGATCGCGAAGAATTCGAAGGTGCGGAACGAGCGGGCATTCAGTTCCTGGGTGATGCCGGCAAGGTCGGTGTTCATGCCGACGGTGACGCCGAGCGAGGTCATCAGGATTGCCCAGACCATCTGGTTGGTAACGGGGAGGAAGGCGATGCGTAGCATCTGCGGCAGCACGATATAGCGGAAGGCCTGCACCGGCGTCATGCCGAGCGAGCGGCCGGCGCGCGTCTGGGTGTCGGGAATGGCCTTGAGCGCGCCGCGGAAGTTTTCCGCGAGATAGCCGGCATTGTTGAAGGCGATCCCGGCGAGCAGCGCCGTATAGGGGCTCAAGTGGATGCCGAAATTGCCGAGGCCGAAATGCGCCATATAGATCTGGAACAGCGCGGGCGTGTTGCGGGCGATCTCGACCCAAGCGGTCGCAAAACCGCCGAGAATGCGATTGCCGGACAGGCGGCAGGCCGTCAGCGCCAGCGCCAGCGCCAGGCCGATGACCATCGAGAGCAGAGCCACCTGCAAGGTGACCAGCGCTCCATCGAGCATCTGCGGCAGGGCTTTCAGCGCCTGGTTCCAATGGAAGGTATAACTGAACATGTTTCGTCTCGCCTCTTCGGAAACGAATAGCGGCGCGAAGCTACACTCCGCGCCGCCAGATGGACGGCCAGATTAGCGGTAAACGCCCTTTGCCGTAAGGTCCGGAAGCTCGCCGCCGACCCACTTTTCGTAGAGTTCTGCGTAGCGGCCGGTGCGGACCTGCTGGTTGATGAAGAGGTTGAGGAAGTTGACGAAGCCGTATTCTTCGCGGTTCGTGAAGAGCGCGACGTAGTCGGTGTCGAACGGAGCCTTGCCGACAACGGCGATGCCCGGGAACTTGCCGGTCTTCACGTTGGCCTGCGCAACGGTCGAGGTCGAAACCGTGGCGTCGATCTGGCCCTGGCTCAGAGCGAGGAAGACGTCGGCCTGGGTCTGGTACGGACGGAACTCGCCGGCGCCCCATTCCTTGACCTGTTTTTCAAGCGCGATGGCTTCGAACGTGCCGGCGGTGGCGCCGACGACCTTGCCCTTCATGTCTTCGAAGGACTTGACGCCCGACTTTTCATTGGCGGTCACGGCCATTTCGAAGGCGAAGTAAGGGATCGTCATGCCAACGGTCTTGGCGCGCTCAAGCGTGTCGGAGGTGGAGGCAACGCCGACGTCGACACGGCCCGACATCAGAGCGGGAATGCGCTCCGGGAACGGGGTCTCGACGATTTCGGCGGTGACGCCGAGGGCCTTGGCAAGGTCGTTGCAGTAGTCGACGTCAAAGCCGATCGGGTTGTTGTTCTCGTCGCGAGAACCCATCGGCGGGAAGTCGAGCACGACCGCGCAACGCAGCGTTCCCGAGCCGATGACGTCATCCAGCTTGTCGGCATGGGCCTGGCTGGTCAGAGCAGCGGCCGCAACGAGGCCGAGCGCAAGCACCGAAGTCTTCATTATCTCTCTCCCTGAAATGAGTGCCGTTTGACGGCTGGGGCACTATTCCGTTTTAGAGAGCTTAAATCAATAGAAAAATACAATTAGTATACAAAAAGTATATCATCATAACGCAGAACGCGCGCAGACATCCCATTTGTTTCGCCAAATGGGATGTCTGCGCAGCGATCTGTCGTGTCTCATACGTGAGAGCGAACTGCGGGCGGCAAGCCGCCTGCCCATTTCCTCTTCCGTTTTAGCCCTGGAAATCCTCGGGCAGCATGGCTTCCGGCATGTTCTGGTAGGCGACCGGCCGCAGGAAGCGGCGTATCGACAGGGTGCCGACGCTGGTCGCGCCGAAGTTGGTCGAGGCCGGGTAGGGGCCGCCATGGACCATGGAATCCACCACCTCGACGCCGGTCGGGAAGCCGTTGACGAGCACGCGGCCGGCCTTGCGCTCGAGGATCGGGCGCAGACGACGGGCGGTTTCGAGGTCGGCCGTATCCATGTGGATCGTCGTGGTCAGTTGCCCCTGGAATCCACGGGCAAGCTGTTCCATCTCGCTGGTCGAACCGACGCGGACGACGAGGCCGAGCGGACCGAAGACCTCTTCGCCGAGCGCATGGTCGGCGAGGAACTGGTCGCCGGTCGTTTCGAACAGGTTCGGCGAGACCGAGCGGCCGGAGGATTCGGTCACGAGCAGTGGCTTAACGGCATTGCGGCTTTCGAAGTGCGCCTGCCCATCGTGATAGGCCTTGGCGATGCCGTCGGTCAGCATCGTCTGCGGCGCCACCTTGCCGAGCGCTTCGACGGCGGCAGCTGTGAAGCGGTCGGCGTCAGCGCCTTCGACTACCACGGCGATTCCGGGATTGGTGCAGAACTGGCCGGCACCCATGGTCAGCGAACCGGCCCAGCCCTGGCCGAGCGTTTCGGCGCGTGCCTTCAGCGCTTCCGGCAGCAGGAACATCGGGTTGACCGAACCGAGTTCGCCGAAGAACGGGATTGGTTCCGGGCGCGCGGCGCAAAGATTGAAGAGCGCACGGCCACCGGCGAGCGAACCGGTGAAGCCGACGGCCTTGATCAGCGGATGCTGGACCAGCGCTTCGCCGACCTGTCGGTTGCCGCCCTGGATCAGCGAGAATACGCCCGGATGTACGCCCGTCTTGCGGATCGCGGCTTCAACAGCCTGCGCGACGATCTCACCGGTGCCGGGATGGGCCGAGTGGCCCTTGACGACCACGGGGCAACCGGCGGCAAGTGCGGCGGCCGTGTCGCCGCCGGCGGTCGAGAAGGCGAGCGGGAAGTTCGAGGCGCCGAAAACGGCGACCGGGCCGATCGGCCGCTGGATGAGGCGGATCTCCGGACGCGGCGCCGGCTGGCGTTCAGGCAGTGCGGCGTCGAAGCGGCGGTCGAGATATTCGCCCTTCTCGATGTGGTCGGCGAAAAGGCGGAGCTGGCCGGTGGTGCGGCCGCGTTCGCCCTGCAGGCGGGCTTCCGGCAGGCCGGTTTCCTGGCTGCCGATCTCGGTGATCGCCTCGGCACGCGCCTCGATCTCGTCGGCGATCGCGCGCAGGAATGCGGCGCGCTCGGCGCGGGTCGAATAACCGTAGCTCAGGAACGCTTCTTCCGCGGCTTCGGCCGCACGGTTGACCAGTTCCACGGTGCCGGTGGCAAACTGATGGACCGGTCCGTGAGCGGGTGCGGATGCGAAGGTGCCCGCGCCGTCGAGCCATTCGCCGGCGACAAGGTGTTTTCCTTTGGGGGTGAAGGCCATCTGGCGATCCTTTCTCTCGATCCCGGATTGCCTTTTGGGGCAGAGGGGATCATGGCTGAATTGCACTTGTCGGATCTTTGTATACTATATGTATGCAAAACATCAATCGCCTGACTGGCTCATCCGGATCAGGCGCAGCATTTGAGAGGGAGAGAGATGAGCGAGACCAACCTGACGATCGCGGCACTTTTCGATCGCGTCGAGGCGATCTTCCGCAAGGGGGGCCTCAATGAGGTCCAGGCAGGCGCACTTGCCCGCGTGATCGTCGCGGGCGAACGCGACGCCTGCAAGTCGCACGGCGTTTACCGCATCGAAGGCGCGCTCCGGACAGTCAAGGCCGGCAAGGTGAAGGCGGATGCCGTGCCGGAGCTCGATGCGCAGGAAGGCTCGGCGATCGTCAAGGTGAACGCCAAGGGCGGCTTCGCCAACCCGGCCTTCGAGCTCGGCCTGCCGGTTCTCGCCGAACGCGCCCGTTCTTTGGGCATCGCTGCGCTGGTCATCAATGATTGCACCCATTTCTCGGCGCTGTGGCCCGAAGTGGAAGGCTTGACCGGCGAAGGGCTCGCGGGCCTCGTCATGTGCCCAAGCTATGCGACCGTTGCGCCGACCGGCGGCAACAAGCCGCTGCTCGGTACCAACCCCTTCGCCTTCGGCTGGCCGCGCGAAAACCAGCCGCCTTACGTCTTCGACTTCGCGACCTCGGTTGCCGCGCGCGGGGAGATCGAGCTGCACCGCCGGGCCGGAAAGCCTCTGCCCGAGGGCTGGGCGATCGACGCAGAAGGCAATCCGACGACGGATCCGGAAGCGGCCCTTGCCGGCGCCATGCTGCCTTTCGGCGGCCACAAGGGATCGGCGATCGGTACGATGATCGAGCTTCTCGCCGGCATCATGATCGGCGACCTGACGAGCCCGGAAGTGCTCGACTACCTCGGCACCACGACGCTTGCGCCCTTCCATGGCGAACTGATCGTTGCCTTCTCGCCGGAGAAGTTCGCAGCCGGAAGGCCCGGCAATCCGTTTGCCCGCGCCGAAGTGCTTTTCGAGGCGATCGTCGGCCAGGGCGCACGTCTTCCGTCACAGCGCCGCTTCGTCGCGCGCGCCAAGTCGGAAGCGGTTGGTGTTGTTCTTAACCAGGCCGAGACGGAGCAGCTCGACCGGCTGCTCGCGCTTGGACTGGAAGCCGTCGCGTAAAATCAAGACCGGGACATCCGGCCCTTGTGGCGCTTTTCAGAGCGAATGCCCCTCCCGGGGGGCGTTCCAACCAGGATGCGGAACAGGTTGCTCCGGTTCCGCATCTCGAGGTAGAGGGCATCCGGCGGCAAACACCACACGCGCTTACGACCCCGTCGAGAGAGCATTCGCCGATGCTCCCTCCGAGGGAAGGCGTCACGGCAGCAGCGATCGTGCTGTTGGCGTCAGGCGCAACACCTCGTTCTGTCGCCACGTCCGCCGCTCCATCTCCGAAACGGCCTCTGTCGTCCAGGTCTCGCAGCGCGCGAGCACGGCAAGGTGGGTCTCGTACGCAGCCAAACTGGGGAAGGCGGAGAACCAGACGAAGACAGTCTCCCCCTCGCGAACAGGCAGCCTTGGGAACGTGTTCGGGCTCTGCTCCGTTACCAATGCCGCCAACACGGTGGCCGAGGCTTGCACCAGCTGTGGTTTCACAGTGTCCTCAAAGAACCGGGCAAACGCCTCCTCCGTGCGTGGTGCGAGATAACAACATGTCGCAACCACAAGGCCGCGCCGTCCATCTGCCGCGCCGGGTTGGGCGCGCGTGGCGCGCAACGGCGCAAAGCCGACGTCGGGCGATGCAGGCCGTAACAGCAGAACATTGTCCGAGTTGATCATCGTGCCGTTCGCCTGCTCGCGGTGAGCGGCCCACACCGGCCCGCTATAAAACGCGTCCAGCGCCGCGGCGCGAGACGGCATGTCGCTGAAGCCTCTCAGCCATACGAAGCTGTCGGGATCATCAAGGTCGCGGAATTGCCCGATCACGCACATTCCCTGCGCTTCCTGGGGTTCAATGAACGCGCGGTCGAACAGGTCGATCAGCGTCTCCCGTGCGTGCGGTCGAAGCCGATACCGTCGCAGTTCAATGATGGCGTTGGTTCCACCGCGTGCGGCTTGCGCCATTGGTTCGCCCTCCACGATTACAGTCATATCCGTTCCTCCACAAAACAGGACAACCGTCCCGTTTTGAATACAGGGCAGTTGTCCTGTTTTGTCAATCTGCTATAACTTCGCAAGAATGGAAGGAACTCATGGCGGAACGACCGACATCGCCGCATCGGCGCACGAACGATCCCGAGGGGCTAAAGCAGCGGCTTGTCGATGCGGCCTACGCGGCCTTCACAACGCGCGGCTACCATTCCAGTGCCCTCCATGACTTGAAGCGCGATGCGGGCGTCACCGGTGGAGCGCTTGCCCATCACTTCCCGACCAAGAAGGCCCTCGGCCTCGCCGTCATTCAGGATCGTGTGGCGGAAGCCGTTGAATCGACCTGGATCACGCCGGTCAGAGTTGCGACCACGGCGGTCGATGGGATCCAGGCGGTGTTTGCAACGATCATTTCCGAACTGGAGCGGAAGGGGGCCGTGTCGGGCTGTCCGCTCAACAACCTGGCGCTTGAACTGTCGCGCGAGGACGAGGCCTTCCAGGCCGCGATCGAAGCGATTTTCTTGCGCTGGAGGTCCGCCATCGCCGACAAGCTGCGGGCAGACCTTCGTGCGGACCGCATTGACGATTTCGACTCTGAGGCCATGGCAACCCTGGTCGTGGCAACCTATTCCGGAGCGATGGCGATGGCGAAAGCATCCCAGTCCGTGGCACCCCTGAAGAGCTGTGGCGAGCAATTGACGTCAATCATTCAAAGTCGGACGTCAAAGGGGCGCGAAGTTTAAGGGGGAGGCAGAAGCTGCCTCTCGCGCCCTTCAGATCTCCGCGCAAAAATAAACCCCCTATATCCCTGCGGATTAGGGGGTTCAGCAGAAACGTCACCTGAAATTCCACACTTCGGCAAACCTCCGGCCGGGAGGTCGCCTCTCTAAAGTGCGGTCAATCGATGATCAGGCCTTGTACTTCTGGACGGCGCCCGGGAGCTTGCTCCATTCGGCGTACCAGCTGTTGAACAGCTTGAACTGGGCTTCGACGTAGCCGCGCTGGCTGTCCGAAAGCACGTCGCTTTCGTTGAAGTGCAGCGTGTATTCCTTGTCGCCCTTCAGCACCATCATGTGCTTGAAGTAGAGAACGAGGTCCGGGCCTTCGTCGAAGGACGAGAGCACGGCGAGCGCCTGTTCCAGTTCCAGTGCGCGCTGGCGGGCGTCGACGTCGCCTTCGGCGGCGGCGCGCGACAGGTTGCACATGTGGATGACTTCCTTCGGCAGCACGCAGCCGATGCCGGTGATGGCGCCGGTCGCGCCGCAGTTGACGAAGCCGTGGAACACAGCCGTGTCGACGCCGATCATCAGCGAGACGCCATCGTCACGGCTGGTGATGTTTTCGGCCGCATAACGCATGTCGGCAGCGCCGCCGAATTCCTTGAAGCCGACGAGGTTCGGATGTTCGGCGCGCAACGCGAAGAACAGGTCGGCGCGGGTGGCAAAGCCGTAATAGGGGCTGTTGTAGATAACGGCCGGCAGGCTCGGGGCGGCCGAAAGAATGGCCTTGAAGTGGTTCTTCTGGGCGGCGACGACCGAACCACGCGACAGCACGCGCGGGATGACCATCAGGCCCTGGGCGCCAACCTTCTCGGCGTGCGCCGCATGGGCGACGGCCGAAGCGGTGTTGACGGCGCCGGTGCCGACGATGACCGGAATACCGGCCTTGACCAGGCGCTCGACGCCTTCCATGCGCTGCGCATCGGTCAAGAGCGGCCAGTCACCCATCGAGCCGCAATAGACGACGGCGGACATGCCCTGAGCGATCAGCTCCTGGCCCTTGCGTACCAGCGCGTCGAAATCGGGGGTGCGGTCTTCCTTGCAAGGGGTCATCAGCGCCGGGATGACGCCGGTGAAAATCTGAGCCTTCATCTGAAACTCCTCTCGGCTTTGTCTTCGGGGCAACGGCGCACGCGCGCCCTTGCCTTTGATCTAGACAATAGTCGTTTGTATTTTATTTGTCGACAAGAAAAATACAAAGACTGCTACAATGCGATGTCGAGCTTGTTGTTACGGGCAAAAAGCTTTTGCACCTGCTCGACGATCTGCTCGGCATGCGCCTTGCCGAGACGGTCCGCCGTCTCGATGTCGCGCGCCGCAATTGCAGCGATGATCGCCGCGTGCTCGTCGACGAAGCGCTGCGGGAACTGCTCCTCGTAGGACTGGTAGTAGAGGCGCAGGATGCGCCGCCCCTCGTCGAGCAGCCGGCGGAACAGGCTGGTGAAATAGGGATTGCGGCCGGCCTCGGCGATCGCCGCATGGAAAGCGGCATTGGTGGCGATCATCGTCAGCGCGTCGCGCGCCTGGACGGCCGCGGCATAGTCCTCGTGGAAGCCGCGAATGATCGGCAGGTCTTCCGGGCGGTGGTTCTGCGCCGCAAGCCGCGTGGTGACGCGGTACATCAGCACCAGGGCGTCGAAGAACGGGTTCAGGTTGAGGAAGTCGATGTTCGCTACCATCGTCGAGCGGTTGGGCAGCGTGTCGATCAACCCTTCGCCGGCAAGCCGGACCAGCGCCTCGCGGATCGGCGTGCGCGACATCTTCAGTCGCTCGGCAAGCTGCACTTCGTCGATCGGGCTGCCCGGCGGCAGCACCAGGTCGAGGATCTCGTCGCGCAGGAGGTCATAGACCATCTTCACGCCGGAACCGCGCTTGCGTTCGGGGATGGGGCTGTTGTCGGTGTCGATATCGGTCATCTCGGATTCCTTTGTCGACAAAAGAAATACTTGTCTCTGCCGTCGGGATCAACAGCTTCCGTGGCAACGATTGTGCGAGGCTGACATTTCGAATGCACGCAGCTGTTGCTTTTGCCTTCTGTCCGGTAGGGCGCGAACAAGGGAAGATCTCAACGCGCGGGCTTTGCGCTTGACCTTGCGGCACGCAAAACGACCCATGCATTTCCCACATGGGAGCGCTGACTTTTGAGCGCTGCAACTTACCAAGGGCCTCAGTTATAAGGTGTTCATCGAAGCGAAACGAGGCGCCACGGACTGGCTGCCAGGCTTCGAAAGCCCATTGAAAGGGGGATCAAATGAACATCGCACGCTCCATCAACAACTGGCGCAAGTATCGTCAGACGGTCACCGAGCTGGGCCGCATGTCGAACCGGGAACTCCGTGACCTCGGCATCGAACGCGCCGACATCGACCGCGTCGCACGCACGGCCTTCGCCCGCTAAGGCGATCTACACAGACTGAAAATTCGCCAAGCGCCTGCATCTCCTGCGGGCGCTTTTGCTTTGTGGCGAACGGTTGCACGCGGGGCAACTGCTCCGCCGAAATCCAGGTTGCCCCGGCACCAATTCCTCGAATTCAATGCTGACAGAATCTGGCAGGGGTCGCGCGTAAAGTGCTCCCATGATCAGAGATCGAGGGATGACCGATGTTGGCGCAGGATGTGTTTCAAGTGGGTGCAGGAAGCCGGCAGGGCGAGCGCAACTTCTGGATCGGCGCGGTTTCCGGCGATGACATGCAGCATGCGCAGGAAGGCGGCTTCTCGCGATTCGGCCACGGCAACGTGCAGCCGTTGACGCGCATGAAAGCGGGCGACGGTTTTATCGGTTATTCACCCAACGCCGCCTTCAGCGGCAGAGCGGGGCTCGCTTGTTTTACGGCCATTGGTGTGGTCAAGGAGCGTCCGCCCCACTTCTTTGCAATGGGTGGAGTCGCGCCGCATCGCGGCGATATCGATTGGGCCGACAGTATGGAGGCTCCCGTCCGTCCGTGGCTCGACAGCCTGGAATTTGCCGAGGGCAATCGAAACTGGGATCAGAAACTTCGTTTCGGTCATCTCGCCATCAGCGAACATGATTTCCGCGTGATCGCGCGGGCGATGCATGCCGACCTTGGTGGCGTTTTCCCAAGGGTGGCCGAGTACCGCCGGCAAGCCTGGGCGTGATTGCAGCCCGCGGGTCGAAAACTTGACCCGCGGGCGATATTTTCGCGCGCGGCGAAGGATGTTAGTTCTCCGGGAGATAACGCGTTTCGGGCTATCCACGAGAGACAAGATCGAATGGGCGGAATGGGACTTGCGGATACGGAGGTTCATATCCGTCGCTTGCAGCGCGGGTTTTCCCCGCCGGTCATTCCGGAGGTGTTCTCCGGCGATACGCGCTTGGTCGGCCGTTGGCGCAACGAGCCCTTCGAGTACCACCTGCCACCACTGAAGGATCATATTCTCGCGGCGAAGTATGCAGGCGACGGGACTGCTTCGTTGAAGGTTGGTCGTCAGACGATCACCGCGCCGGCGCTAGCCGGCACCATCACTTTTGCGCCCAGGGGGCACGAAGGACTTTGGCGCGCGGATGGTGCCGTCGAAGTGTCGAATATCTTTCTGGGGCACCAGCGCCTGCTTGCCTGCGCGGATCAGGTTGGGAATGGTCGTGAGCCCGAGCTTCTCGACCGCGTGAATTTCAGCGATCCCAAACTGTTTACGATCATGTCCTTGATCAACGACGAGATCAGTACCGGTGACGCGGTATCGCACCTGTTCATCGAGCAGCTTCTCGATCTTGTCTGTCTCCAGCTTCTGCGCGGGCACGCCGCAATGTCCGTGCCCCTCGCCCCCGGACCACGGCGTGGCCTTTCGGCCTGGCAGATCAAGCGTGTCACCACCTACATGCGTGACAATCTCACCAAGGATATTCGGCTTCAGGAGCTGGCGGATCTCGTGAATCTCAGCCGCTTTCATTTTTGTACCGCTTTTCGTGTGGCGACCGGGCACACGCCCTATGTCTGGCTGACACGGCAGCGCATCGCCCACGCCAAGGCGCTGCTTGCGGACCGGACGCTGCGCATCACCGATATCGCTCTTGTCGTCGGCTATGAAACGCAATCGGCCTTCGCTTCGAGCTTTCGCAAAGTGACAGGCCTCACCCCGAGCGAGTTTCGCCGTCGGCTTTGACCTCGGCTGCGACCGGGCCGGCGCTCCCGTGCGCCGGCGTCCTCGACCGCCGCAACTTTCAAGCAGGATCGAAAGATCGCAACAGTAACGCCGTCGTTCGACGCCTATCTTCTGCATGGTTTGGTGAGGCAGGAGAGTGTTTCCGACATGGTCGGAAATAGATCAGAATCCTATGTGCAAGGTCCGGTGCTGTCGCGCCGGGAAGCGCTTCTGGCAGGTGCCGGAACCGTGGCGCTGGCAGCGCTGCCGTCTCAGTCGGCGGCAGCGACAGGTTCTCCGGCGAAGGAGGTAAGCCCCATGACCCTGACCATGACCGTGAACGGCGAACTGCATGTTCTGACCATCGACCCAAGGCAATCGATCCTGGACGTCCTGCGCGAGACGCTTGATCTCACCGGCACCAAGAAGGGGTGCAACCAGGGCGCCTGCGGCGCCTGCACGGTGCTTGTCGACGGCGAGCGCATCGTCTCCTGTCTCACACTGGCATGCATGCATGACGGCGCCCGGATCGAAACGATCGAAGGGCTCGAGAAAGATGGCGTGCTGCATCCGCTCCAGGAAGCCTTCGTGGCGCATGAGGGCCTACAGTGCGGCTTCTGCACGCCGGGGCAGATCATGTCGGGTGTCGGCTGTATCGCTGAAGGCCATGCGGGCTCGACCGACGAGATCCGCTTCTGGATGAGCGGCAACATCTGTCGTTGCGGCGCCTATCCCGGCATCGTCGCGGCTGTTGCCGATGCGGCGGGGAGGGGCTGACCATGCTTCCTTTCACGATGGAAAAACCTGAGAGTGCCGAAGCGGCGATTGCGGCGGCCGCCGGCGGCGCGCGCTATATTGCCGGCGGCACCACGCTCATCGACCTGATGCGCGAAGAGGTCGAGCGCCCGGAATGGCTCGTCGACATCAACGCGCTACCGCTTGGCGGTATCCGCGTCGAAGGCGACGACCTCGTCATCGGCGCGCTGGCTCGCATGTCCGAAGTCGCGGCCGATCGCAACGTCCAACGGCTGCAGCCATTGATCGCCGAAAGCTTGATTGAGGGCGCCTCGCCGCAACTGCGCAACATGGCGTCGATGGGCGGCAACATGCTGCAACGGGTGCGCTGTCCCTATTTCCGCATGCTGGACGCCGGCTGCAACAAGCGCACGCCCGGCTCCGGCTGCGCCGCCATCGACGGATTGAACGCCGGTCACGCGATCCTCGGCACCAGCGAGCACTGCGTTGCGACGCATCCCTCTGACGTCGCCGTCGCTCTGGTGGCGCTCGATGCGACTATGCGGGTGCGGGGACCTGAGGGCGAACGCAACTTTCCGATCGAAGACCTCTTCCGGCTACCCGGAGATACGCCGCATCTCGAGCACACGCTGCTGCCCGGTGAGTTGATCGTCGAACTGCGTGTGCCCGGAGGGCCGTACAGTCGCCGTGCGCGCTATCTCAAGGTTCGTGACCGCGCCTCCTATGAATTTGCCCTCGTTTCGGCTGCCGCTGCACTTTCGGTCGAAGACGGGGTGATCCGCGAGGCTCGCCTTGCCGTCGGCGGCGTCGGGACGAGACCCTGGCGCCTGCGCGATTGCGAGGCCGCATTGATCGGCAAGCGGCCGGAACGGCAGGCATTCGAGGCGGCGGCACAGCTGGCAACACAGGGCGCGCGGCCGTTGCAGCACAATCACTTCAAGGTCGAACTCTTGCCGCGGACGATCGTCCGGGCACTCGAAATGGCAGGAGAAGTCGCATGAGCGTCAACACCATCGGAAAACCAATGACCCGTGTCGACGGCCGGGCCAAGGTTACGGGTCGGGCGCGCTATGCCGCCGATTTCAACCAGCCGGGTCAACTCTACGCGGTGATCGTCAGTTCAACTATCGGCCTTGGCCGCGTCACGGGATTTCAGACTGCCGAGGTCGAGCGCATGCCCGGCGTCGTCGCCGTCATCACGCACCGCAACGCCGAGAAGCTGCCCTATCTCCCGCACAAGGCCGGCATCGACCCCGCCACCGGCGAGCGGCTGCACGTGTTGCAGGACGATGCCGTGCGCTTTTATGGCCAGCCGGTTGCGCTCGTCGTTGCCGACACGCTCGATCACGCCGAGCGCGCCGCCGCAGCGCTCCGCGTGACCTATGAGGCGCGGCCGCTGCTCGTCGATCCGACGGATCCGAAGGCGGAGAGCATTGTCCCCGATACACGCGGGCGCGTGTCTCCCGACCGGGCGCGCGGCGACGCCGACAAAGCGGTGGCAGGAGCCCCTGTCACGCTCGACGCCACCTATGAAATGGCGCGGGAAAACCACAATCCGATGGAGCCGCACGCAACCATCGCCGCCTGGAGCGGCGCCCGGCTGACGCTGTGGAGCAAGAGCCAATATCTCGTCAACGAGCAGGCGGAGATCGCCGCAGTCTTCGGCATGCCGGTCGAAAACATCGAGGTGATCTGTCCCTTTATCGGCGGTGCCTTTGGAACGAGCCTCAGGACATGGCCGCATGTGACGCTGGCGGCGCTGGCCGCGCGCCATGTCGGCAGGCCGGTGAAGCTGGTGCTCACCCGCAAGCAGATGTTCTTCACCACCGGCCACCGGCCGCGCACGCTTCAGCGCGTGGCGCTCGGCGCCACCAACGACGGCAAGCTCACCGGCGTCGTTCACGAAGGCACGGGGGAAACGAGCCGTTATGAACAGTTCATGGAAGCGCTGACGGCGGTCACGGATTACCTCTATTCCTGCCCGAACGTGCGCACCCAGTACCGGCTGACCGAACTCGACACCGGCACACCCAATCACATGCGCGGGCCGGGAGAGGCGAGCGGCATCTTCGCGCTCGAAAGCGCGATGGACGAGCTGTCCTACAAGCTCGGCATCGACCCGATCGAGCTTCGGCGCCGCAACGAGCCCGAGAAGGACGAAGCGGAAAACAAACCGTACTCGAGCCGCTCGCTGATGCAATGTTACGCGCTCGGTGCCGAGCGTTTCGGCTGGGCCCGGCGCACGCCCGAACCGCGCTCGATGCGTGACGGGCGGCTGCTGATCGGCATGGGCGCGGCCACCGCCACCTACCCGGCGTTCCACGCGGCGGCGAACGCCCGGGTGCGGCTGCTTGCCGACGGCACGGTCGAGGTCGAGGCGGCGGCCAGCGACATGGGGCCGGGGACCTATACGTCCATGACCCAGGTTGCCGCCGAGACGCTTGGGCTGCCACCGGAACGCATCCGCTTCCGGCTCGGCCGGTCAAGCTACCCCCAGACCCCATCGCATGGCGGTTCCTGGACCATGGCTTCGGTCGGATCGGCCATTCAGGCGGCTTGCATCGAGGCGCAGGCGCAGGTCGCGCGTCTCGCGGCGGCCGATGCCGCGTCGCCGCTCTACAATGTCGTGGCCGGGGAGCTCGAGTGGAGCGAAGGGCGGTTGCGGCGCCGCGGCGAAACGACGAGCATCAGCTATCGCGAGATCGTCGCCAAAGCCGGCGCGCCGATCGAGGTGGATGGCTTTGCCCAACGCAATCCCGAGGTTGCCGAACGCTATTCGATGCATTCCTTCGGTGCCGTCTTTGCAGAGGTCGCTGTCGATCCGGATGTCGGCACCATCCGGGTGCGCCGCATCGTCGGCGCCTATGGCATCGGTCGGGTCGTCAATCCGTTGCTCGCCCGTAGCCAGTGCACCGGCGGCATGATCGGCGGCATGGGCATGGCCCTGATGGAACGCACGGTTCTGGATAGCCGTGATGGCCGGCCGGTCAATGCCCATATGGCCGACTACCTCATGCCGGTGAACCTCGACATCCCCGAGCTCGAGGCGCATTTCGTCGACGAGGTCGACCCGCACGTCAACGCCCTCGGCGTGAAAGGCCTCGGCGAGATCGCCCTGGTCGGAACGGCGCCAGCCATCGCCAATGCGGTGTTCCATGCGGCGGGGACGCGCGTACGTTCGCTGCCGATCCACATCGAGGACGTGTTGACGGCGTAAGATTGCTTCTCTGTGCGGCGGTACCGGCACTGAAACCCGGTGCCGCCGCGTATGCAAGGAGGTGTCAGTTCGATGGCGCCCGATCGTAAATGCTCTCGGATGGCTCTTCGACGGAGCCGGCGGCGACGCTGGCATACATGCCCGTCGTGCGGAACTCGGTCGGGCTCAGGCCGAAGGACCGGCGGAAGACCTTGGCGAAGTAGTTGGGGTCTTCGAAGCCTGAGAGGATCGCCACCTCCTTGACCGGCAGGCTCGCCGTTTTTGTCAAGAGCTTTACGGCGCGCTGCAATCGCTTCTGCAAAACGTATTCGGCCGGCGCCATGCCTTCGCTGGCGGCAAAGACGCGGGAGAAATGCGCGCGGCTCAAGCCGGAGACACGCGCCAGCTCCTCCACCGGAAGCGGGCTCTGCAGATTGTTCATGATGTGGTCGACGACGCGGTGCATCGTTCGGTGCTCGTGGCTGAACACCGGGTGCGAGCCGAAAACGTCGTCATAAAGCGCCATCGCCGCCTCGTAGGCGATCGCCGAAGCCCGCCCGGGCGTCTCGCCGCCGCGGATCAACCGCAGGCTGCAATCGGCCAGATGCTCGATCGTTTCCGGCTGCAGCTTCAGCACCGGGCCGGTGACGGCGAGGATCGCGCGATGGACGCGCAAGGCTTCGTCGCCGTTCATCGAGATCCAGAAGAACTCCCAGCGCCCGCCGTCTTCCAGCCAGTAGCGATGATTGTGCGGCACGAGCAAGAGCAGCGTTTCGCCTTCGCGCACCCGATAGCTCCGGTTCTCGTAGCGCAGGTTTCCAGCACCCGCGATCGTGTGCTGCAGCACGGTGAACGGGGTGTTGCCGCGCTTCCTCCCGTCCCAGTCATAGGTGGCATTGGTGCGGATTTCATAACCGGTGCTGGTCGGCATCGTGTGCAGGCTCTGGCGCCCCCGCGGCAGCGAAACCGTTCGCATGATCGGGCCATTATTGATCAAATCTTGCAGCATAAAATTACCCATGAAAGCACAATACCGCTCTGGCGGGGTCGGCGATTATACACATAATGACGGCCAACACTGCAATAGGCGGCACTTTCGGCCCGTAAGGAATGAGGGGCTGCGTCGATGTTGCAGGCATATGCGGTAAAGAACCGTGAATTGATTTTACCCTTTGTCAGACACACGTGCAGTTCATGAGGAGTGAGAGGGCATGGCAACATTCAAGATCGCCATCATCGGCGCCGGCAGCATCGGCTTCACCAAGAAGCTCTTTACCGACATTCTCGCCGTGCCGGAACTGCGTGATATCGAAGTGGCGCTGACCGACCTCAGTGCCCGCAATCTGGAGATGATCAAGGCGATCCTCGACCGAATCGTCGAGGTCAACCGCCTGCCGACGAAGGTGACGGCGACGACCGATCGGCTGAAGGCGCTGGAAGGTGCGCGCTACATCATCAGCTGCGTTCGCGTCGGCGGCCTCGAAGCCTATGCCGACGACATCCGCATTCCGCTGAAATATGGCGTCGACCAATGCGTCGGCGATACGATCTGCGCCGGCGGCATCCTCTACGGCCAGCGCAACATTCCGGTTATTCTCGATTTCTGCAAGGATATCCGCGCGGTCGCAGAACCGGGTGCGAAGTTCTTGAACTATGCCAACCCGATGGCGATGAACACCTGGGCGGCGATCGAATATGGCAAGGTCGACACGGTCGGTCTCTGCCACGGCGTCCAGCACGGCGGCGAGCAGATCGCCGAGATCCTCGGCGCCGGCGAGGGCGAACTCGATTACATCTGCTCCGGTATCAACCACCAGACCTGGTTCGTCGACGTCAGGCTCAAGGGCCGCAGAATAGGCAAGGACGAACTCATCGCCGCCTTCGAGGCGCACCCGGTGTTTTCGCAACAGGAGAAGCTCCGCATCGACGTGTTGAAGCGCTTCGGCGTCTACTCGACCGAGAGCAACGGCCATCTCTCCGAATATCTTCCCTGGTACCGCAAGCGCCCGGAAGAGATCAGCCGATGGATCGACATGTCGGACTGGATCCACGGCGAAACCGGCGGCTATCTCAGGTATTCGACGGAAACCCGCAACTGGTTCGAGACCGAGTTTCCGCAATTCCTGGAAGCCGCCGGAAAACCGCTCGATCACCAGAAGCGCTCGAACGAACATGCGAGCCACATTCTGGAAGCGCTTGAGACGGGGCGTGTCTATCGCGGCCACTTCAACGTCAAGAATTCAGGTGTCATTACCAACCTGCCGGCTGATGCGATCATCGAATCCCCCGGCTTCGTCGACCGCTTCGGCATCAACATGGTCTCCGGCATCACGCTTCCGGAAGCCTGCGCGGCCACCTGCCTCGCATCGATCAATGTCCAGCGGATGTCGGTGCATGCGGCCGTGACCGGCGATCTCGACCTTCTGAAGCTCGCAATGCTGCACGATCCGCTGGTCGGTGCGATCTGCACGCCTGAGGAAGTCTGGCAGATGGTCGACGAGATGGTCGTCGCTCAAGCCCAGTGGCTGCCGCAATACGCCCACGCCATCGACGGCGCGAAGGAGCGCCTGAGCCGCGCCACCGTCAAAACGCGCGAGTGGAACGGCGCCGCCCGACGCCAGGTGCGCTCGCTCGACGAACTGCGTGCCGAGCGCCAGGCGGCCCGCGCCGCCGGCTGACCGATTGCAGCGCATGCCCGCGTGAGGAGACGCGGGCTGCGCTGCCACAACCACAACTGCAGACTTTCAAGGAGGAGGCCACGCTTCGGCGCGGCGAAAAGAGGGAGAATCTGAGCCAATGACCAGCCACAGACTGACGAAAACGGCGAGCCTGCTGCTCGTCGGCATCTCGACCTTCGCCCTTCAGGCGGCGGCCTCCGATCCATCAGTCGTGCCCGAGCAGCCGCCATTCCCGGCCCAGGGCAAGATCACCTATGTGCCGCGCGACTCGATTGCCGAGTTCAAGGCGCTGCCGGAGTACAAGGAGCCGGCCTGGGTCACCGAAAAATACGTCAAGGCCGGCAAGCTGCCGCCGGTTGCCGAGCGCCTGCCGAAGGAGCCGATGGTCTTCAAGACCGGCAACATGCCCGATGGCGTCGGCGTCTATGGCGATACGCTGCGCCACGTCATCGGCGGCCGGCCGGAAGGCTGGAACTACTCGGCCGGCCAGAGCCAGGGCTGGGGCGGCATCGATATCGGCATGTCGGAATGTCTGACCCGCACCGCACCGCTCTTCCAGGTGGAAGCGAAGGACGTCGAGCCGCTGCCAAACCTTGCCAGGAGCTGGGACTGGTCTGCCGACGGCCACAAGCTGACAATGCATCTCGTCGAGGGTGCGAAATGGTCGGACGGCGACCCCTTCGACGCCGACGACGTCATGTTCTACTGGGACGACAATGTCCTCGACCCGAATGTATCTCCGCTGAACGGCGCAACGCCTGAGACCTTCGGCGCCGGAACGACGCTGAAGAAGATCGACCAGTACACGGTCGAATGGACCTTCAAGGAGGCCTTCCCGCGCCAGCACCTCTATGCCATGGCCTATGGCACCTTCTGCCCCGGCCCGTCGCATATCCTCAAAGCCAAACACCCGAAATATGCGGGCACGACCTACGACCAGTACAAGAACGCCTTCCCGCCGGAATACATGAACATCCCCGTCATGGGCGCCTGGGTGCCGGTCGCCTACCGTGCTGACGATATCATCGTGCTGCGCCGCAACCCCTACTACTGGAAGGTGGACGAGGCCGGCAACCAGCTCCCTTACATCAACGAGCTGCACTACAAGCTCTCGACCTGGGCCGACCGCGACGTGCAGGCGATTGCCGGTTCCGCCGATCTCTCCAACCTCGAGCAGCCGGAAAACTTCGTCGAATCTCTGAAGCGCGCTGCCCAGGATACGGCACCCGCGCGGCTTGCCTTCGGCCCGCGCCTCATCGGCTACAATCTGCACATGAACTTCTCGGCCAATGGCTGGGGCGAGCCGGACGAACGGGCCCAGGCCGTGCGCGAGCTCAACCGCAACGAGGATTTCCGCAAGGCGGTGACCATGGCGGTGGATCGCAAGAAGCTCGGCGAGGCGCTGGTGAAGGGTCCGTTCACGGCGATCTATCCGGGCGGACTTTCCTCCGGCACCAGCTTCTATGACCGGGAGTCGACCGTCTATTATCCCTTTGACCTCGATGGCGCGAAGGCTCTGCTCGAAAAAGCTGGCCTGAAAGACACCGACGGCAACGGCTTCGTCAACTTCCCGGCCGACAAGGCCGGTGGGCAAGACGTCGAGATCGTGCTTCTTATCGACAACAGCTATGCGACCGACCGCAACCTCGCCGAAGGCATCATCGGGCAGATGGAGAAGCTCGGTCTTCGGGTCGTGCTGAATTCCCTCGACGGCAAACAGCGCGATGCGACCAACTATGCCGGCCGCTTCGACTGGATGGTTCACCGAAATGGACCGGAATACGCGTCCGTCGTGCAAAACACGCCGCAGCTTGGCGCAACGGGTCCGCGCACCAGCTGGCACCACCGCGCGCCGGAGGGTGGACAGGTCGATCTGATGCCGTTCGAGCAGGAGCTTGTCGATACCATCAACAAGTTCATCGCCAGCAACGACAATGCAGAGCGTGTCGCACTGATGAAGCAATATCAGAAGATCGCGACGACGAACCTCGATACGATCGGTCTGACCGAATATCCGGGGGCGCTGATCATCAACAAGCGCTTCGCCAACGTGCCGACGGGTGCGCCGATCTTTATGTTCAACTGGGCGGAGGACACGATCATACGCGAGCGCCTCTTCGTTCCCTCGGACAAACAGGGTGACTTCGAGCTCTTTGCTGAACAGCTTCCGGGCAAGCCCGGCGAGAAAGGCCTCAGCAACTGATGCCACGCTGCTCCTCCGGTCGCAGGCCGGAGGAGCGCTCCATCACCCCAACCGACAGAAGGAAACGGCATGTTCAGGTTTCTGCTTGTCCGCATTGCCTCTGCCATCCCGGTGCTTTTGGTGCTGAGCGTTGCGACCTTCGCTATCATCCAGGCCCCGCCCGGAGACTATAGCGATTACATCCGCTCGCAGCTGATTAACCAGGGCGGCGCGTCCTACGAGGAGGCGGAAGCCCAGGCCCAGGCCTATCGCAGGGAGCATGGGCTCGATCAGCCGATGGCGGTGCAATACGTCAACTGGATGACCGGCATCCTGACGCGTGGCGATTTCGGCCACAGCCTCTACTACAACAAGCCTGTGGCCGACGTCGTCGGCGAGCGCCTGCCGCGCACGCTGGCGCTGGCGCTGGTCTGCCACATTCTCGCGTCGGTGATCGGCATTTCCTTCGGCATCATCGCGGCGACCCGGCAATATTCCTGGGTCGACAGCCTGCTTTCGACGGTTGCCTTCCTCGGCATGACGGTGCCGCGTTTCCTGATGGCGCTGATCATCGTCTATATCCTCGTCTTCCACTTCAATGTCAGCGAAATCAACAGTTTCCACTCGGCCCGCTACGGCGGCGCGCCCTGGTCATGGGACAAGTTCGTCGACCTCGTCAAACATGTCTGGCCGGTCGTGGCGATCGCCACCTTTGGCGGGCTCGCCTACAATATGCGGGTAATGCGCGGCAATCTGCTCGACACACTGAACGCGCAATATGTCGAGACGGCGCGAGCGAAGGGCTTGAGCGAAGGGGCCGTGGTCATGCGCCACGCGGTTCCGAACGCCCTGCACCCGCTGATCATGTATCAGGGCGTCGTGTTGCCCTATATGCTGACGGGCGAGATCGAAACCGCGATCATCTTCGCGCTGCCGACCGTCGGTCCGGCCATCGTCGGCTCCATGTGGGTGGGCGACGTTTATGTCACCGCCACCTTCATGCTGGTGCTGTCGGCCACCCTCATCCTCGGCAACATCATCGCCGACATGCTGCTCGCAGCACTTGATCCGCGCGTGCGTCTGGGAGGAGCCCCGGCATGACCGTCGAGATTGAGACAACCCTTCCGCTCGTTGTCGAGCCCAAGCACGAGCAGCACAATGAAAGCTACCAGGCGCTCGTCTGGCGCCGGCTGAAACGCTCCTGGACGGGCATGCTCGGGCTGGTCCTCGTCGGCCTGCTGATCTTCATGGCGGTCTTTGCCGACTTCCTGTCGCCGGTCGATCCGAAGGCAACGGGTGTCGCCTTCGCGCCGCCGCAGGCGATCAGCTTTGCCGACAAGGACGGCAACTTCGTCTTCCCGCCGCGCAGCTACCCGCTGAGCGAGGGCACGGAGCTTGACCCGATCACCTTTCAGCCGATCATCGGCCCCGATTACGACAATCCGCAGATCCTCGGCTTCTTCATCAAGGGCGCGCCCTACCGCCTCTTCGGCCTGATCCCGGCCGAGCGGCATCTCTTTGGCGCGGTCGATGGTTCGCCGGTGCATCTGCTCGGAACCGACAAGTTCGGCCGCGACGTGCTCTCGCGAATTTTGGTCGGATCGCGCATCTCGCTGATGATCGCGCTGATCGTGGTATCGATCGTGACCTTCGTCGGCACCACCGTCGGCATGGCGTCGGGTTACTTTGGTGGCCGCTTCGACGTCTGGACCCAGCGCTTCGTCGAGCTGGTGCTCGCCTTCCCGCAACTGCCACTCTATCTGGCGCTGACATCGCTGATCCCGGTGACCGCGCCGACCAATGTCTTCCTCGCCTTCGTCATCATCGTCATGTCGGCGCTCGGCTGGGCGCAGATGTCACGAGAGGTGCGCGGCAAGACGCTGGCGCTTGCCCGCATCGACTATGTGCGGGCGGCCATCGCCGTCGGGGCCAGCGACCGGCGCATCATTTTCCAACACATCCTGCCGAACGTGATGAGCCACGTGATCGTCGCCGTCACGCTCTCGATCCCGCAGGTGGTGCTCTTGGAATCCTTCCTCGGGTTCCTCGGCTTTGCGGTCAAGCCGCCGCTGATTTCCTGGGGGCTGATGCTGCAGGACACCTCCACCTATTCCGTCATCGGGTCCTATCCCTGGATTCTCTCGCCCGTCGCCTTCGTGCTCGTCACGGTCTTCGCCTTTAATGCCCTTGGCGACGGCCTGCGCGATGCCATCGATCCCTATTGAGGAGGACGCAACATGTCAGAGACAATCGACGCCCTCTCAGCTGCTCCGCCTGAGCGCAAGGACCTTGCCGAGCGGACCGGCCGGCCCATTATCGACGCCCGCAACGTTGCGGTCGGTTTCAAGGTTGAACACGGCACGGTGGAGGCGGTGAAGGATGTGTCCTTCCAGCTCTACCGCGGCGAAACCATCGCCATCGTCGGCGAATCCGGCTCTGGCAAATCGGTGACGGCGCGCAGCGTCATGGGGCTTTTGTCGAAGCGCGCCACCATCGCCCCGCAATCGCGCATCGACTATGACGGCAAGGACGTGTTGAAATTCTCGCCGCGCGAACGGCGCGGCTTGCGCGGCAACCGGCTGGCGATGATCTTCCAGGAGCCGATGAGCTCGCTGAACCCTGTCTATACGGTCGGCACGCAGATCATCGAGGCGATCCGGGCGCACCGTAGGATCAGCCGCCGCGCCGCGACGGAGCGGGCGCTCGAACTGTTGCGCCACGTGCGGATCCCGGATCCAGAGCTGCGGCTCAACCAGTATCCGCACCAGCTCTCCGGCGGCCAGCGCCAGCGCGTGATGATTGCCATGGCGCTTGCCAACGATCCGGACGTGCTGATCGCCGACGAGCCGACGACGGCGCTCGACGTCACCGTGCAGGCGCAGATCCTCAATCTCATCCGCGACCTGCAGCGTGAGCTTGGCATGGCGGTGATCCTCATCACCCACGACCTGACAGTGGTGCGGCAGTTCTCCGACTATGTCTATGTGATGCAGTATGGCGAGGTGAAGGAGCACAACACCACGGCGGCGCTCTTCGCCAACCCATCGCATCCATACACGAAGCGGCTGCTTTCTTCGGAACCGTCGGGTGCTGCCAAGCCACTGCCCGACAATGCGCCGATCATGCTTGACGGGCGGAACGTGAAGGTCTGCTTCACGCTGAAGAAGGGTGGCCTGTTTCGCCCGCAATTCTCCGAGTTCGTCGCCGTCGACAGGCTGAGCCTCAATCTGCGCAAGCATGAGACGCTGGGGCTCGTCGGCGAATCCGGTTCCGGCAAGACGACCTTCGGCCAGGCGCTGATCCGTCTCATCAATGCCGATGGCGGCGAGGTCTTCTTTGACGGTATCCCGATCCACGACAAGGACCGCACCCAGATGCGGCCGCTGCGTTCGCGCATCCAGATCGTCTTTCAGGATCCCTTCGCCTCGCTCAATCCGCGCATGTCGATCGGCCAGATCATCGAGGAGGGCCTGGTCGTCAACGGCATCGGTCAGAACCGCAAGGAGCGGCTCGACCGGGTGGTGGATGCGCTCAGCGCCGCCGGCATGCCGGGCAACATCCTGTCGCGTTTCCCGCATGAGTTCTCCGGCGGCCAGCGCCAGCGCATCGCGATCGCCAGGGCAATCGCGCTCGAGCCGGAATTCATCCTGCTCGATGAGCCGACTTCGGCGCTCGATCTCTCCGTCCAGGCCCAGATCATCGAGCTGTTGCGCAAGCTGCAGGACGAGCGGGGGCTCAGCTACCTCTTCATCTCCCATGACCTCAAGGTCGTGCGCGCGCTCTGCCACCGGGTGGTGGTGATGCAGCATGGCAAAATCGTCGAGGAGGGGCCGGTGAGCGAAATCCTTTCCAATCCCAAGACCGCCTACACCGAACGGCTCGTTAAAGCCGCCTTCGATGTGGCAGCATGACCACGAGAAAACAGAGGCAATCCATGACCAGACAACCCAAGATCACCTTCATCGGCGCTGGATCCACCGTCTTCATGAAGAACATCATCGGCGACGTGCTGCAGCGGCCGTCCCTGTCCGCCGCAACGATCGCGCTGATGGACGTCAACCCGCAGCGCCTCGGCGAAAGTGAGATCGTCGCCGGCAAGCTGGTGCACACGCTCGGCGTCGAGGCCAAGATCGAGACCCATTCCAACCAGCGCAAGGCGCTGGAAGGCGCGGATTTCGTTGTCGTTGCCTTCCAGATCGGTGGCTATGAGCCCTGCACGGTCACCGACTTCGAGGTGCCGAAGAAATATGGCCTGCGCCAGACGATCGCCGATACGCTCGGCGTCGGCGGCATCATGCGGGGCTTACGCACCGTGCCGCATCTCTGGAAGATCTGCGAGGACATGCTGGAGGTCTGCCCGAACGCGATCCTGCTGCAATACGTCAACCCGATGGCGATCAACACCTGGGCGATCTCTGAGAAGTATCCGACGATCCGCCAGGTCGGCCTTTGCCACTCGGTCCAGGGCACGGCCTTCGAGCTGGCGCGCGATCTCGATATCCCGGTTTCGGAAATCCGCTACCGTGCCGCCGGCATCAACCACATGGCCTTCTACCTGACCTTCGAGCACAAACAGGCCGACGGCAGCTACCGCAATCTCTACCCGGATCTGGTGCGCGGCTACCGCGAGGGACGTTTTCCGAAGCCCAGCCACTGGAACCCGCGCTGCCCGAACAAGGTGCGCTATGAGATGCTGACGCGGCTCGGTTACTTTGTCACCGAAAGCTCGGAGCATTTCGCCGAATACACGCCCTATTTCATCAAGGACGGTCGGCCGGATCTGATCGAGAAGTTCGGCATTCCGCTCGACGAATATCCGAAGCGCTGCGTCGAGCAGATCGAGCGCTGGAAGGGGCAGGCGGCAGCCTTCAAGGAAGCCGAGACGATCGAAGTGGCCGAGAGCCACGAATACGCCTCCTCGATCATGAACTCGGTCTGGACCGGCGAGCCGTCGGTGATCTACGGCAACCTCAGGAACAACGGCTGCATCACCTCGCTGCCGGAAAATTGCGCTGCGGAAGTTCCCTGCCTGGTCGACGCCTCCGGCATCCAGCCGACCTTCATCGGCGACCTGCCGCCGCAGCTGACCGCGCTGATCCGCACCAACATCAACGTGCAGGAATTGACGGTCCAGGCGCTGGTGACCGAAAACCGCGAGCACCTCTATCACGCCGCGATGATGGATCCGCACACGGCGGCCGAACTCGACCTCGACCAGATATGGGCGCTTGTCGACGATCTGCTCGTCGCCCATCGCGACTGGATCCCGGAATGGGCGCGCGTGTCGAAGAAGGTCCAGGCGGCTTAGCTCTTTCTCCCGGCTAAGCTGCGATCGAGCCCCGGAACTGCTGTTCCGGGGCTTGTCCTTTCACTACAGCGCCGCGCGTCTTATCAGACGCGCAAAGGTTGCTGTAGCACTTTGAATTGCGCATGTTTTGTCCTTTGATCGGCGACGATTAAAGGAAACATCCAGTTAGGCTTCAACGCCTTGCGAAAGCGGCAGCACAATGCGCATGCAAGCGCCGCCGGACGCCGAGCGGGCGACATCGACGCAACCGCCGTGCAGATGGGCGATTTTCTGCACGAGATTGAGCCCAAGGCCGGCGCCCTTGCCGTCCTTGCGCAGCCGCTGGAACGGCTCGAATATCTTGTCCGTCTCGCTGCGCGGTATTCCGTCGCCGTCGTCGCACACATCGATCGAACCCTGCGGATGGACCTTGACCTTGATCGTGCCCCGCCGACCGCCGTGGTCGATGGCGTTCTGCACGAGATTGGTGAGCGCCCGCTCCAGCGACGCCTCATCTCCCGTCACCATGACAGGTCGTTGATCCGCCTCGAAGGTCATCTCATAGCCGGCGCCAAAAGCAAGGGGGGCGAGTGCAACGATCACCCGCTCTGCGAGGACTGCGAGATCGACGGGTCTGAACTCGTCCTTTTGGGCATCGAGACGTTCGAGGTCGAGCAACTGGCCTGCCAGAATTGAAAGGCGCGTCACGTCCTCGTTGAGTCGGGTCTTGTCCGATCCCGGTGGAAGCGACGCGATACGGGCTCCGAGGATGGCGACCGGTGTGCGCAGTTCATGCGCGGCCTGCGCCAGAAAGCGCTTATGTCTTGTATAACCGTCATCAAGCCGCACCAGCGCATCGTTGACCGCCGTCACCAGCGGCAGGAATTCCGAGGGTACGCCCGCGACCGGCATCTGGATGCCGCGCTGGTCATATTCGATATGCGCCGCATGCGAGGCCGCGTGGGAGAGGCCTGACAGCATTCTCCTGACGACGATCGGCGTGACCACTACGGTCGCAAACGCCAGAAGCAGCAGCATCGGCACGAAGATCGTGAGGAAGGCGCCGGTCGTGCTGAGCAGAAGGCGGTTCAAGGTCAGCTCCCCTTCTGTGCCGCTGAAGATCTGGATGCTGCCGGCCGGGGACTCGAGCCATTTGACAACGGCTTCCGGGCGCGCGTTCTTGTCCGGGGAAAGCCTGAAGCGGGCGTCGTTCATGTGCTCGAGGCCGGCGGTCGCAAAGGCGAAGGCGTCGGGCACCTCTCCTTCGGAGAGACTGTGTCCTTCCTTGTCACGCACGATGAACCAGATGTTCCCCGCCTGCTGACGCAACCGGGTCAAGTCAGGCGTTTCCTGAAGGACGAGGTCGCCGTTCTGATTGCGGGTGATGGCATCCTTTAAGACGTCGACATTGCCGTTCTCGTAGCCGTCAATGAGATAGCCGGTCACCCAGAGCAAACCGACGGCAATGGCGATCACGACCAGGGTCGCGACCGTCTCGAACAGCACCAGCCAGCCGACGAGACGCCATTTGAACGAATGCGAAGCGCTGCCGCTCATGTGCCTCCCCTGAGCAGATAGCCGACACCGCGGATGCCGTTGATGATCACCCCGGCATCCGCCTCCTGCAGCTTGCGGCGGACGCGGGAAATATGGGTGTCGAGTGCGTTGGACTGGATTTCGTCGTCGAGGCCGAACACCGCTTCCATCAAGGCGGCGCGCAGCACCATCCGGCCCATGCGGCGGGTGAGGGTTTCGAGCACCAGAAGCTCGCGCCGCGGCATTTTCAGCGATGTGCCGGCCACGCTTACCTGGCAATGCGCGAGGTCGAAGGAGAAGCGCCCGACCGTGACTATGTCGGACTGCACAGGGATCGGCCGCCGCGCCAGCGCCCGCAGTCGCGCCAGCAGCTCCTCAAAGGCAAAGGGTTTGCCGATGTAATCGTCGGCCCCACCATCGAGCCCTGCAACCCGGTCGGCGAGGTCGTCGAGTGCGGTCAGCACCAGCACAGGCACGTTGTTGCCGCGCGAACGTATCGCGGAAATGAGCGAGAGCCCGTCACCATCCGGAAGCTTGCGGTCGAGCACGATGACATCGTAGACCGCATCGCGCAGGATCAAGGCCGCTTCGGCGAGGTCGCGCGCATGATCCGCGATCATCCTGTGATTGCTCAATGCCGCCCTCAGCGCACCCGCGAGTTCCTTCTCATCCTCGACCAGCAAGACCCGCATGATTGCGCTTCACCTCGTGCAAATGTCGTTACGCGCGCGCAACGTAGTGCCGCTTCATTGAGGGAACCTGTCATTCGTCCTATGGGGCAAATGCTGGTTCGATCGGTATCTTCAAAGAGGGCGTTCCTTCCGTAGGATGCCGCAAGCTAATCCCGATCGACAGCATTGCACAATCATTCGTTGCGAGCGCGGCGCATGACATGCTGTCTCAATGTTGATCCTTAGGCTGTGCGACAATCGCTCGTGGGCATGCGTTCCGCGAGATATCGCCAAAGGGCCTGGATCAGGACGCATGAAAATCGGGAACCGAAGGTGGCGTTCACGCCACGCGCATGGAGATCGACCCGGCCGCAACCCAGCCACGGGGTGGGCTGCGGCGATCCATTCCTCGAGACTTCTGCAGTGCGGGGTTCTGGCATTCGCGCTCGCCCTGGCTGGCTGCGTCGGCCCGGACGTGACGCCGACGAACAGGCGGCTGGAATTGACGACCGGAGCCATCCCGCTGCAGCGACCGACGCCGGATGCCGACGACACGGGTATCATTCTTGCGTTTTCCGGGGGCGGCGCCCGCTCGGCTGCGTTCGGCTATGGTGTGCTGTCGGCTCTGGCGGAGGCGCCATCGCCAGGGGTAAGAGGGCGCAAGCTCGCGGACGACGTTGCCGTCGTCGCCGGCGTTTCCGGCGGGGCGGTGCTTGCGTCGTACTTCGCACTTTACGGCCGCTCGGGCCTTGCCGACTTCCGCGAGCGCTTTCTCGGGCGAAACGTCGAGGCGTCGCTCCGGTTGTCGTTTTCGCCGGGGAACATCCTGCGCGGCTATTAGGGCGGGGTGAACGACCGGTCCGGCTTGCCCGCCTGGCTTGATGCGAACCTGTTCAAGGGCGCGACGCTCGGCACGGTGGCGCGCCCGGGCCATCCGCGCCTGGTGATCCATGCGACCGACCTCTACAACCGCGCGCCGTTCATCTTCGACCGCGAATCTTTCACTGCCATTTGCAGCGATTTTGACGACTATCCGCTCGCCTACGCTGTCGCGGCCTCGGCCGCCGTCCCGGTCGTCTTTGCGCCCTTGACCTTGCAGAACTTCCGGACGGGTTGCGAGGCGCTGCCTGAAAAGGCTGCCCCGGTTGCCGGATCACGCGCAGCGGGTTCGCTTGTCGCAAGCGAGTACGCCGGCGCCCTGCGGCGATACGAAACAGCAAAGGATCTGAACTACCTAAAGCTCTACGACGGCGGTCTGGTGGATGGCGTCGGAACGCAGAGTCTGTTGCATCTGATGGTGCGGTCTGCACCCGAACCCATTCCCGAGGAGCGGGCCCAGCGCTTGAGGCACGTGATCGTCATCGTCGTGGATGCCTCGACCCGGATCGGAGGGGATCTGTCGAAAACCGTCGATAGCCCCAAGGCGCCGGACGCGATTGTCGCGGCCATCGACGCGATGATCAACATCCCCAATCTCCAGAGTTTCGATACCTTCCGCAACCATCTGCCGGCCTGGCGCGACAGCTTCGTGAAGTGGCGTTGCGGTAACGGGAGGGCGAAGCGGAACTGCGGCGATCTCGATGTCGACGTCGTCCGGCTGGCCTTGACCGATATCGTCGACCCGCCGGTGGCGCGGCGGATCATGACGCTCCACAACAGGCTGACATTGGATGCGAAGGATGTCGATTTCCTGTCGGGCCTCGGCCGGCGGCTGCTTATCGAACATCCCGGATACCAGCGATTCCTGGACCGCATCGGGCGGGGCACCACGGATGGGCGTATCAGCGCCTTGTCGAACTGGCGCTCGCGCAATCTCAAATAACAGTAAATACTAATGCAACCTCTCTGAATAAGGCTTTCGATGTGATAAACTCATCGCGGGAGCAACAGCCGGCTTAGGAGATGCCGGCCTCCGTTTCATCTCGCAGTTCAGTCGTTCGTGGATGTCGAGGCAGTGTCTCCACTATGCCGGACCAGGTCAGGCCGTCCGCAAAGTCGACCTTTGACCAGAAACTCGGATTGGGAGGTGTATGATGGTTCGCAAATTGTTTCTCATTTTGGCTGCCGCGGCGTCCGCGCTTGCGATCAACGGAGCCGCTTGGGCCGATTTCACGGTCCTCGTGCCATCGAGCAGCGAGGGGGATGGCCTTAGGGCTGCTGCCGACGACTACTCGAAGATGAAGGGCACGAAGGTGGAGATCGTGCAGGCGCCTTATGCCAATGTGTTCGAACAGGGCGCCAATGCAGGGGCAACCAAATCCGGCGTGTTCGACATCATCCTGATGGATGACCCGTGGATTCCGTTCTTCGCCGAGAACGGACATCTCGAGGATTTGACGCCATACTTCAAGAATGCGGGCCTGGAGGGGCCGGACACCGACTTCCTGTCGAAGTCGCTGGCGATCTGCCGCAACCCTTACAATACCGGTCCCTATGTTTGCCTGCCCTATGTGGGAAACGCCCAGATGTTCTTCTATGATGCCGCCAAGTACAAGGAAGCCGGCGTCGACGCTCCCAAGACCTGGGATGACGTCTTGAAGGCGAGCCAGGCCCTGACCAAGGACGGCGGCGGCCGCTATTTCGGTTATGTCTTCCGCGGCGGTCAGGGTAACCCCGTGGTGGCCGACTTCATGCCGATCTTCTGGTCCTACGGCGCCGATATGTTCAACGAGGATCGCACAAAGGTGACGATCGACACGCCGGAAGGCGCGGCGGCGATGAAGACCTTCATGGCGCTCCGCGACGTTTCGCCAAAGGGGATCGAGAGCTACAACGCCAACGAAGTGGGTACGGCGCTGGCCGCTGGTACCGCCGCCTCGTCTATCAACTGGCCGAACTGGGTCGCGACCTTCGAGGATCCGAGCCAATCGAAAATGGTCGGCAAGATATCCTACAGCCCGATTCCGGCGGGCACGAAACCGGGCAGCTCGGAAATCGGCCATTGGACCATGGGCATCATGTCGGCCTCCAAGAACAAGCAGGAAGCCTTCGACTTCATGCTGTGGGCGACCTCGCCCGAGCAGATCAAGATCTCCGCCGAGCGCGGCAACCCACCGGTGCGGACCTCGGTCTTCACCGACCCGGCACTGACCAAGCAGGAGAAATTCCGCCATTACCCGGTGCTGATGGAGGCGATCCAGGCCTCGACGCCACGGCCGCGCCATCCGAAGTGGCCGGAGATCGAAAATGCCTTCGGCATCGAGCTTTCCAAGGTGGTCGCGGGCACGATTACGCCCGAGGAAGCGCTGAAGAACTCACAGGCAGCGGTCGAAGAAATCACCGGCCTTAAATAGGCGGACGCATATATCGGCGGGGCCACAGACCCTACTCTCGCGGCCGCATCGGCATCGGTCCGGTGGGGTCGCACTTGAGGTCTGTATATGGACAGCGCCTGCGGGAGAAATCGATGTTGAAGCCCGGCAAAGGCATACCGGCGGCCTCGCTCCGACTGGGTGGCGCGTTCGAACATTGGACCGAGCGGCACTTGCGCTACCTGATGCTGGCGCCGACCATGCTCATCCTTCTGGCGCTGACGATCTTCCCCAGCCTCTATATGTTCTATGCCGCGGTCCACAAGATCAGCCCCAATCCCGACCTGCCCTGGCAATTCGTCGGTCCAGGCAATTTTGCGCGGCTCTTGACCGATGCACAATTTCACGCCGCGCTGCGCAACACTGCGGTCTTTACCATCGTTTCCGTGTCAGTGGAGTTCGTGCTCGGTCTCGGCCTGGCGCTGCTTCTTGATCGGTTCATTCGCCGGCTCACCTTCTTGAAGACTGTGCTGATGATCCCGATGATGCTGCCGCCAATCGCCGTCGCGATCACCTGGAAGATCATCTACGAGCCACAGTTTGGCGTGCTGAACGAAATCATGTTCCGTCTCGGCCTTCCACTGCAGGCCTGGGCGGGCGACGTGAACCTTGCGATGTTTTCGATCATCGTTGCCGATGTCTGGCAATGGACGCCTTTCATCTTCCTTCTGATGCTGGCGGGGCTGGCAAGTCTCCCGGTCGAGCCCTACGAGGCGGCCGCGCTCGATGGCGCCTCGTCCTGGCGGCAGTTCTGGGATCTGACGCTGCCGTTCCTCAAGCCGGTGATCGCCATTGCCTTGCTGCTGCGCGTCATGGATGCGCTGCGCCTTTTCGATCTCGTCTTCATCCTGACGGGAGGAGGTCCCGCCGATCGCACCAAGGTCCTGAGCCTCTATATCTACCAGGTCGCCTACCGCTTCGCCGATCCCGGCTATGCGGCGGCGATATCGCTGTTCGTGCTGTTCGTGACGATCGTTCTCAGCACCTGGTTCATGAAGCGCATGCGGCTGGCGGATTGACGATGATGGCGACGACGACCCTCCCCACACGCAGCCGCACCAGAGAATGGCTCATCCGCCTGTCCGCCTATCTGGCGATCCTCGTCGCCTTGGTGTTCACGCTTTTTCCGATCTATTGGATCGCCGCGAACTCGTTCAAGTTCGACATCGATATCTTCGCCGTGCCGCCCGAATGGCTGCCGCGCAACCCGACATTGAAGCACTATGACGAAGCCTTCATTCAGCGACCGTTCCTGCGTTACGCGCTGAACAGCTTCCTCGTCGCGGCCGGCACGACCATCGTTTCCGTGGTTTTTGGTACGATGGCGGGTTATGCGTTGGCGCGCTTCAGCTATCCCTGGCAATGGCGCAAGCAGATTTCCTTCTGGATACTGTCGACGCGGATGATGCCGCCGATCGTCAGCATCATCCCGCTCTACCTGTTCTTCAACTACTTCGACATGCTGAACACGAAGTCGGCGCTGATCATCGCCTACACGGCCTTCAACCTGCCGTTCGCCACCTGGATGATGAAGAGCTATTTCCAGGACCTGCCGGTCGAACTGGAAGAGGCGGCGATCGTCGACGGCGACACGCGCTGGGGCGCCTTCCTCCATGTCGCTTTGCCGCTCGCCAGGCCCGGGCTCGCGGCGACGGCCATCTTCTGCCTGATCATCTCCTGGAACGAGTTCCTGCTTTCCCTGATCATCACGCTCACCGAGCAGTCGCAGACGCTGCCGATCGGCATCGCCGGGCGGGTGACGCAGTACAAGACCTATTGGGGGGAAATCAGCGCCGCCGGCTTTATGGCCTGTGTGCCGATCGTCATCTTCGCTTTCATCGTTCAGAAGCATCTCGTCCGGGGGCTGTCTCTCGGGGCGGTCAAGGGGTGAAACGATGGCGTCCGTCACGTTCAACAACGTCTCCAAGAAGTTCGGCGAATTCGTCGCGGTGGCCGACTTCAATCTGGAGGTTCGGGACAAGGAGTTCCTGGTTCTGCTCGGGCCTTCCGGCTGCGGCAAGACCACGACGATGCGCATGGTTGCCGGTCTCGAGGAGGCGACATCGGGTGACATCTTCATCGACGCCGAGCGCATCAATGGCGTGCTGCCGAAATACCGCGACGTGGCGATGGTTTTCCAGTCCTATGCGCTCTATCCGCACCTGACCGTCGAGGAGAACATCGGCTACCCGCTTAGGATCCGCAAAGTGCCTGAGGAGGAACGCAAACAACGTATCGCCGAGGTTGCCCGGCGGGTGGAACTCGAGACCATGCTCTCCCGCCTTCCGAAGGAGCTCTCCGGCGGCCAGCGCCAGCGCGTCGCGCTCGCCCGTGCGATCGTGCGCACGCCGCGCGTCTTTCTCATGGATGAGCCACTCTCCAATCTCGACGCCAAGCTGCGCACCCAGATGCGCTCGGAGCTGAAACATCTTCAGCACGAGTTGCAGGTCACGACGATCTACGTCACGCACGACCAGATCGAGGCGATGACGCTGGCGCACCGGGTGGCGGTCATGAACAAGGGTGTGATCGAGCAACTGGGGACGCCGCGGGAAATCTACAGCAATCCGCGCACGCTCTTCGTCGCCGGCTTCATCGGCTCTCCGCCGATGAACCTCATCCCGGGGGAGGCACGCGACGGAGTGTTCACAAGTGCCGGCTTCAGGGTCGGAGGGCTCGGCCGGGCGACTGTTCCCCGCGCCGTCCTCGGTGTTCGCCCGGAAGATGTCCAGGCAACGAACGCCGCAGACCCCGATGTCAATCTGGTTGCGCCGATCTATTCGGTCGAGCTCACCGGCGAGAACACGCTGGTCAGCCTGCGGCTCGGCGCTCAATTGCTGACCTTGCGTGCAGACAAGAACTTCGCCGGCCAGATCGACCAGCCGATCGGCATCAAGGTCGTGGCCGACCGGGTGTTTCTGTTCGATGGCGAGTGTCAGCGTCGTGTCGATTTCTAATCTCCGGGTGGCGGCCGCAGTCGTCGCGATCACGTTTGCGGCAGGGTCAGCCGTCGCTGATGACGGCCCGATCACCGGCAATGCGCTCGTCGACATTCCCGCCGGCACTTTCGTCTTCGGCCGTGACGATGGCCCGGACAACGAACGTCCGCGCCAACTGGTGCTGGGCCACGCCTTTGCCATCAACCGCACCGAAATCACAAATCGTCAATATCAGGACTTCGTGGCCGCAACGGGTCATCGTCCTGCGTTCTATGCCGGTCACCCGCTTCTTGGTTTGGACGATCATCCTGTCGTCGGTGTAAGCTGGGCGGATGCCGATGTCTTTTGCCGTCACTACGGCCTCACCCTTCCGTCGGAGCAGCAATATGAAAGAGCGGCGCGCGGAACCGAGGGACAGGCGTTCCCTTGGGGCATGGCGCCGGCGGACGATCGACGCGTCAATGCCGGGGCGACGATTTGTTGCTCCGGCGATGCGAGCGACGGCTATCCGATGACCGCGCCGGCGATGTCGTTTGCCGCCGGCGCGAGCGGCGAGGGGGTGCTCAATCTGGTCGGCAATGTCTGGGAATGGACCAGCGATCTCTATGCGCCCCATGAACCCAAGGGAGCCATGGGTGGCAGATCGTATCGCGTACTGCGCGGCGGGGCCTGGAACAGCGATCCCGCGCATCTTACCACAACCTATCGTTTGGCCTATGATCCCAGCTTCCGGTTCTCGGCCAATGGCGGTTTTCGATGCGTCCGTTCCGGCAGATGACGACCCTCGTCGCCTTTTTGCTTCTGGCAGCAGGTGCCGCTGCCGAGCCGAAGGTCGCGCCAGGCTATCGGCTCGAAAGCGTCAGCAAAACCGGCGCCGCCTTCGCCGGCCTTTCTCGCGATGGCGAGGCTCTGCTCGTCACCGATCTCGCCAGTGGCCGGCTCTATCGCCGCATGCCGGGCGGCGATTTCGATGCGTTCGGTCCAATCTTTCCCCATGGGCTCGATGTGATCGGCGATCCGACCGGTCCCTATCGCGTGTTTCGCGCCGGTGACAAACTGATCGTCGCCCAAGGCTGGACGCCGGCAAACGGCGATGAGGGATCCTATGACCATGCGCTCATCGCGATCGACGGTACCGGCAGACGCCATGTTATCAGCGCCGATTTCTGGAACCCGTTCGACCTTGTCGCCGTCGAGGATGCCTATTACGTCGTCGACTCCGCGCGCAACAGTGTCGAGCGTCTTGGGGTCGATGGCCGCAAGCAGACGATCATGAGCTTCCGCCGCCTGCAGCAACAGGCGACCGCGTTGGAGACGCTCTCGCCGACGGAGTTCAAGGGTGAAGACAGCTACGAAGTCGACGCCGTGCCGACCGGTATCGCGCTTCGCGAGGGGCGCCTCTATGTCGCGCTGTTCGGCGGCTTTCCCTTCCTCGCCGCTGCCGGAAAGGTCGTTTCGATGGCCGAGAAAGGCGATCGCACGGAGGTGCGGCCGGACGTTGAGGGCCTGAACGCACCGGTCGCCATCGCCTTCGACGACGAAGGACAGATGCTCATCCTCGAACACGGCCTATACGACCAGCAGCAAGGGTTCCGGTCAGGAAGCGGGCGGCTGTTGCGGCTCGACAAGGCGACGGGCCGCCGCGAGACGGTTGTCAGTGGGTTGACGCGACCGGTCTCCATCCTCGTCTGGGATGTGAGGCAGATCGTCATCTCCGAACTTGGCGGCACGCTCCTCTTCCTGACGCGCGAGGAGAGGCGCTGACGTCGCAGTTGCCGGGGCTGACTATCGTGACCTCATGCAGCAAATCAAAGTGCTACAGCGACCTTGCGCGTCTGATATGACGCGCGGCGCTGCAGAGTGTGGCCGAGCCTCAACTCGCCCGCGCCTCCAGCCAGTTTTGCCACTCCGCCTCGCTGCCGTGGAAGACGTTGAGGTCGATCTTGCCGTCGACGCCGTGCGACAGGCCCGAGCCCGAATACTGCCAGAACAGCCACTTGCGGTTCGGGTAGACCTTGGACGGATGCTGGGCCACGGCCCTCAGCCAGAACGGATACTTCTGGAACGCGCCCTGCAGGTTGTCGCCATAAAAGTCCGGGGCGGTGTAGATGATCGGGCGCTGGCCGTAATGCGCCTCGAGCTTGTCCATGAAGACCTGCATCTTTTCGCGCACGCGTTCGGGCGACAGGCGGCGCTTGCAGCTGGATTCGCCGTTGTATTCGACGTCGATCACGGGCGGCAGCGCGCCGGGCTCGCGCGGAACGTTGCGGATGAACCAGTCCGCCTGCTCGCCGGCGGTGCGGCACCAGTAGAAGAAGTGATAGGCACCGCGGCGTATGCCGGCCGCCTTGGCGGCGCGCCAGTTCTTCTTGAACATCGGGTCCAGATGGTCGCCGCCGTCGGTCGCCTTGATGAAGGCGAAGTTGGCCCCTTGAGTGCGCAGCTTCGGCCAGTCGATCTCGCCCTGCCAGCGTGAGACATCGACGCCGTGAACGGCCATCTTGCGCGGATTTTTGGCGCGGCCGAAATTGATCGGCTTGGCGTCACGGAAACGGTGACCGTAGATCCGCGAACGACCCTGTGGCATCGCCTGCGTCACCGGATTGTCCGGCGCGACGAAGGCGACCGGGCGCGCGCCCGGAACGGGCATGGCCAGGGTCGTGGTTGTGGTCGTGGTATTGGCCGCGGGCGCGAACGCTTCGGGTTCCGGAACCGGCCCGGCCCAGGCGAGCATTTCCTGCGGCGGTGCGGATTGGACGCTCTGAGGCGGTGTGACCTCGGCCACCCTTGCGCCGACATTGGCGACGGGTACCGGCGCGGCCGAAAGCACGACCGAACTGGTCGTTTCTCGCGACGGTCGCGGTGCGATCGTGTCCAGGCTCGAACTGGAAGAGCAGCCGGAGACAAGGCCGGCAAAGATGATTGCGGTCGCAGCTGAAAGACGCATGGGCACCCGTACGCAAAACAAGGTCGACGGCAATCGCCGGCCGACAGGTGTGAAATAGCTAACGGAAGCTTACCCAAAAAGTTTGAATCCAATCTTACCAAGCCGACCCAACTTCACGCACTGGAGGTTGCAATCGGGGGGCAGATTGACGCAGGCGCCGGGACGCTCTCAACCAGGGCTATATTCGACGCCGAGGCTCGTTCGTTGCCGCGGGCTGGTCCGATATTCGAGATTGCGGGCAATGGTTTCGTCAAGCGCACCCGAGGCGTCGGTGATCATCGTTGGCGCGAAATGCGAGCGGAAGCCTTCGCCGACCCGAAAGGCCGGCGTGTAGAGCGGTCCAAGCGGCTGCGTCGTCGTGACATAGGTGAGATTGTCGTCGCTGCCCGAACGGGTCGGAAGACCATGGCGATGCATGATAGAGGGCAAGGCGAGGCGCAGGCTGTTGGCCAGCAGATGGATCATCTGCCGGCCCGAAAGCGAGCGACGGTAATTGCGGTAGAAGCCCAGGCAATGGCGCAGGATTTGGGTCCGGTTGCCGTCGAGGCGCGATAGCTTGCGGGCAAACAAGGCGACATCGTCAAGGTTGTCGAGGGGATGGGTCATCAGCGTGAACCCATCCATGTCGCGCAGTTTGGCAGAAGGAAGGAAGCGGCCCTCTGCGGCGCATTCGTCAAACAGGGGTGTGCCCAGCAGCGGGATCGTCAGGCTCAGGAAGGCCGGCAATGGCATTCTGCTTTCGCCGGTGATGAAGGCGAGTTCGTCCTGCATCGCCTGCATCGTCTGCGACGACGGATCGAACATCAGCCCGTACTGGAAGGCGACACCGGCCTTCAGGCAGGTCTGAATGGCTTCCAGCTGCGGCACCACCAGGTTCTGTTTCTTCTGGTAGCGCTTCAACTGCGCTTCGTTGAGCGTCTCGACGCCGCTGAAGAGGCCGAGACAGCCGGCCGCGCGCACCGCTTCGAGATTGTCGGGATCGCGAAAGAAATCTCCGGTGACGAGCGCAATCCAACCCTGAAACAGTCCCTCTTTCCAAAACGAGCGGATCAGGTCGAGCTTGGCATGGAAGGCGTCCTTGCTGTTGCCGTAGAAGTTGTTGTCGATGAACAGCACGTATTTCTTGGCCGGGACATTGCGCAATTGCGCTTCGATATAGCCGAGGTCGTAGCTGTGATAGCGCCGGCCTTCGGCGGTGAGCGCACAGAAGCTGCACTTGAAATTGCAGTAGCGGCTCGTCTCGACATAGCTGACCGGGCCGCCCCAGCCGGCGAGGTCGAAGCGCGGCAGGATCGTTTCGGAGACGGCCCATTCGCCGAAAACTTCCTTGATAACGGCCTGCATCTCCTCGACGTCACCTTCGCAGGCGTAGTCGAAGGTTTCGGCGCTCGAAACCGGCAGATTGCGGACAACCGGTCCGCCGGCGACGATGACGCAGCCTGGCGATTTCGTGCGGGCATAGGCGGTCAGATGGCGCATCCGGTCGAAGGCGGCGGTGACCCCGGTCAGCACCAGCATGTCCAGTTCCGCGAAGGCCGCCTCGTCGACGAGCGGTCCGTCGTGAAATTCGCTGTAGGCGCGAAGGCTCACGCGATTACGGGCAAAGGCGCCCGCCAGGAACAGGTGGCCGGTTCCCTGCGGGATGAAGTCGGGGCGACCTTCCGGATTTCTGGTCTCGTCGAAATGCGCAAGCACGATTAGGACGCGCGGCACTCGATACTGGTTCACGCATGGCCTCCCTCGAACGCAACAACCTGGACATGGGGCGGAAACTCGGCCTGATCGAGCTGGAGGACCTCGCCCCAGGTGTTTTGCCGAACGGCAAACATTGTCTCCAAGGCCTGCCACGCCGCAGCATCCCTCGGCCCCGCCGGGTGGCGCAACGAGGCGAGCGCCACGGCCGGCATCTCCAATTGTATCGCCTCGGCGAAGGCGTATCGCGCCACCCGCTCGGCGCGTCGTTGCTGGCCGAGATGCAGGTAAAGGGTCGCCTCGCCGAGTGCTGCCGTTGGACGGCCGATCGGATAGACGCGTGCGAACCGCTCGAGCTTTCGCAGGACAAGCTGCGCCGCTGCCGGGTCGCCGCCCTCCGTGTCGCTCGCGACGTCGAACAGCCGGGCAAGCGCCGGCAGGGTTCGCGTCTTCATCGCCGGGTTGAGCGTCTGGCACCAGGAGAATGCCCGTTCGAACCATGCCTTTGCTTCGCCCGCGTCACCCTGCCGCCGGGCGGCTTCCACCAGAAGCGATGCTCCCTCGATGCAGTGCACGAGTTCCAGTCCGTCGGCCTTTGCGGTGATGATCTGCCTGAGTTCATCGAGATCGGCGTCGATGGCGGCCCATCGGCCCAGCGCCGCATGGCCCCTGAGGCGGCCGAGCAGGCCGCAGCCAAGCACCTGGGTGTCGCCGCGCCTGCGGCCCTCTTCGCAGATGCGCTGAACCAGGATTTCCCATGGTGCAATGCCTTCGAAAGCGGAGGTCAGTAGCCAGGGGCCGGAAATCGTCTCAAGGCCAACGGCCACTTCGCACCAGCGTCTCAAATCACCGACGGTCGAGGCGTTGTTGAGGCCGGCCTCGAACGCCCGCTTGCCTTCGCGCCAATGGCCTAGGCCGATTTGGTACATGCCCGACAAAAGGTCGACGCGCACGCGCGTTCCCAGTTGATCCACGCGCTCCGAAAGGGCGGCGGCCAATCGGCTGTAGTGCTCGGCCTGTTTGTGAAGCGGGATGACGCCGCATATGGCGCCGAGGCTCGCGTAATTGGTGGCGGTCGTCGGCGAGACATATTTGTTTCTTTCGGCAAGGTTCGTCGCCCGAAGCGTCGCATGGATCAGCCGCAGCTTCTCGCTGGTGAAGTAGTAGATCCGCGTCAGGTCTTCATGCGCTTTTGCCGCAAGCAGGAACGGATCGGATGGCGACCGCGAGATCTCGCGCTCGAGGATCCAGTCCTTGTCTCCATGGGTCACACGACGCCACACCTGTTCGGCAAGATCGAGAACGAGATGCAGCGCGAGGCCGGCCGAGGTGCGCGGAAGCGGCAGGCCGGAAAGCCTTAGGCCCTCCTCATAGGCATGCCTTGCAGCTTCGGCGCGGCCGAGATTGAGACTGGCCTCCCCGAGCAGGAAACAGGCGGCCGCCCGCCGGGCAGGCGTGATCGTGATCGAGAGCTCGCGCGCGGTCTTGAAAAAGCGCTCGATCAGGTCGACGACAGCGGCATTGTCGAACTGGCGCAGACGCAGCTCGGCGACACGATCCAGGTAGTTGAATGCCAGCGCTGCATCGCCGGCGCGCTCCCAATGGCTCAATATGCGCGGCAGATTTTCCGCATTGTCGGGCTGCCCGCTCTCTTCCATCGCCTGGGCGATGGCGCGATGTGCCTCACGGCGCTGTTCCGACAGCATGCTGTCGTAAATGGCCTGGCGGATGACGGCGTGGCTGAATGTGAAACGGCCCGGACGGTCGTCCATGGGTTTGATCAGATGGGCCGCCTGCAGCCGCTCGATGCTTGCCTCGATGTCCAAGGCGGACTTCCTGATCGGTGAAAGCGCCTGGAGTTCGGCGATGGAAAAGGTCGCGCCCATGGCGCTTGCGATCTTCAGGAGAGCCTGGAGCTCAGCCGGGAGCTGGTCGGTTCGGGCGATCACGGTGACCTTGGCCGTATTGAGCAAGGTCGCTTCGTTCGAACGGGCTTCGGCGAGCGACAGGGGGACCTGGGTTTCCGCAGCCTTCGGCAATCGCCGTTCGCCGATCATCCGGCAGATTTCGCGTATGAACAGCGGGTTTCCCGCCGACTGTGCATAGACCGCTTCGCAAAAGCCATCTGCCGGGGAGTTGCTGCCGATCGACGCGCGCACGAGTGAAATCGTGCCCTCGAAATCGAGGGGCAAGAGATCAAGTGTCTGCGCACCATTGTAATGTTGTCCGGTCCACCGCGTCAGGTCCTGTTGCGTCCTGGCCGTGCGGGTTGACACAACGACCGGGATCGGCGCCGTTCCGGAAACCAATCGGCCGAGCAGCTGACCGGATGCCTCGTCCAGCCAGTGGACGTCCTCAAGCACCACAAGGCCGCGCCCCCAGGAAAGGCTGTCGGTCATCAGATCGCGCAGCAATTCACGCAGCCGGTGCGACCGCCCGTCGCCTGACATCGCCCGGGTCTCGACCGTGTCGGTCAAGGTGAGGTTGATGGCATCGTTCAGCAACGGCGCCAGATGTGCGAGTTCCGGTCGGTGGGCGAAGAACTGCATCACCTGATCCGAGGCTTCGGCGCCGCGCAGGTCGCCGATACCAAGCAGGTCGCGGATCACTCCGCGCCAGGCAAAATAGGGCACGTCGCTTTCGATATCGTCGGCATTGCCGACCAGAACCTGGCTTCCACGGTCACGGCAGGTTTCGACGAAGGAACGAAGCAGCGCCGATTTGCCGACGCCGGAATCACCCTTAACGATCATCACGCCGGTGGCCTGTCCATTGCCTGCGCGCTCCACATACGCGTTGAGTGCTGCAAGTTCGGCCGCCCGGTTGAAGAGAACGGGGGACTTGGTGTCGATGGTCGCGACGGTCTCGGCAATTGGCGCAAAGGCGACCACGCCGCCGCGCATGCCGGGCACGGCAAGTGTCCAGGGACCGGAAAAAGCAATCTGGCCGGCAGTCTCCTTCGCCGTTGCCTGGTCGACGAGAATGCGGCCTGCGGCAACGCTCGCCAGCCGGGAGGCCATGTTCACGGCGGCTCCAACGACAGTGTAGTCGGCACGATGGATCGTCCCGAGCGCGCCGCAGAAACTCTCGCCGGTCGAGATGCCGGCCGACAGGCCGAGATCCGGCTCGTCGAGTTCGTTCGACAGGCGAAGGGCGGCGATGATCGCCCGGCGCGCATTGTCGGCATGTTTTTTGCCGGGCAGGCCGAAAACGGCGAAGACTTCGAGCCCGCCGGAATGGAGCGCTGTGTGCAGGATCTCTCCACCGGTGCGGCCGACGACGGCAATCGATCGTGCTACGAGCTTGTTCAACCGATCGAGATCCGTATCGAGATCGCGCCCGACGATATGCACGAAAAGCGCGGTCACGATCCTGAGGTCTGCGAGCCATTGTGAAAGCGGTGAGAGCAGGCGGCTGCGCAGCGAAAGCGGTAGATAGGCTTCAAGCCGGTCGGTTGCGGAGCCCGGCTGAGTGCGGGGCGCTTCCTTCGTGGTCGAGCAGGGCTCGATGCTTTCGAGGCGTGTGGTCCCTTCCCGGTTCAGCCCGCCCTTGGCGCGCCTGCCGATCAGCTGCCACGCGGCATCGGACACGAGAATTTCTCCGGCGTCGCTCAGTTGGCCGCCATGATCGGCCTGGGCCAGGCAGTCGCCTCCGACGATCAGCCAACGCTGGTCCGCACGCGGCAGCAGATGCAGCAGCGTAATGGCGCCGGCACCGACGGCGATGCGCAGTTGAAGCGCGTCTTCGGGATTGCCCGGCCCGCCGATTTGCTCGCGGATACGTTCTGCACAATAACAGCTGCGCCAGGCCGTCTGTTCGAGCTCATCCGGGGATGGTGCCCGCCAGCCGGCAATCAGGCTGTCGCCGGCGAAACTCAAGACCGTGCCGCCATGCTCCTCGATATGGTTGATGAGCTCGCCCATGAAGGCGTTCAGAAGCAGGCTGACGCGTTCGGCGCCGGCAGCGCGGTCGCTTTCGGACCATTTGGCGGTCAAACGCGTAAAGCCGGAAATGTCGGCGAAAAGCAGCGAGCCGAGAAAGTCTTCCCGAGCGGGGGCAGCCGATTCCGTTGCTGCCGGGGAGGACCATTGGACCAGGGCTCCGGACAGGTAACGTTGGAACTCATATTTGCCGGCGCCACCAACCACGCAAAATTCTCCCCAAGATTTTAGAGTAACACGCCTCCTGTCTGACTGAAAGTCGACTCACGCTGATCTACGGGACCCCAGTAACGGCAAGTAAATATCTGTTTCGCGCGGCTTTCGGACGGAGTAATGTTTGCCCGATTGTTCGAGGGGGTCTCGCAACAGGAGGGGACAATGGAGGTCGACTGGGCTGGTCCGGTTGCCGCCGTGACGCGCCGCGATGTCTTGCGGCTGGTTTCGGCGGGCGTGCTTGCAAATGTGCTTGCCGGATGCCGGCATCTGCCTTTGCCCGGCGCCTGCAGTCTCAATCATCCGATCATCGACGTCCATTGCCATTTCTTCAACGCGGCGGATGTGCCGGTGGATGGCCTGGTTCGCTACGTGGCGCTGCGGGAGAAGATGCCGGAGAAAAGGCTCTCCGCGAACGCTGAGGAGGCGAAGGGGCTGGAAAATGCCCTGGTGGTCTTTCTCGTGACAGCGCTTGGCGATGTCGCGCCCAAAGCCAAACATGAACTTGCTGTTCTGAAAAAAGGCGCTCGGCGCCTTTCCGACGCCGAGCTCGCGCGGCGCAAGGACGAGCAATTGCGCGTCGCGGTAAGGGATCTGATCGCGCGCGCAGGCGAGCAACGATCGACGTTTTCGAGGCGCAGTCTTGGCGAATCCCCTGACTATGACGGTTTGCTGCGCCAGCTCGGCGGAACTCCCGATCTGCCCCAGACATTCCAGCGGCGTTCGGGCGGCGGCGTGAGTGAAGCGGATGTCGATACCGTCGCCACCGCCGCAAAGGCGCACGACCAGATCGGAACCTATCTTTCCTTCGTCCGGCTGATGCAGGACTACCGGGAAAACCTGGCGGAAGCCTATGTCAAGATCTTCGCTTCCAAATGTCGGCTCTCTCTGATCACGCCGAGCATCCTGGACTTCGATAAATCGCTTCACGGGACATCATCGCCACAGCGCGACCAGATCGACGTCATGGACGAGGTCCAGCAGATCGTCACCAGGAAGCACGGCATCCGCATGCACAGCTTCGTCGGCTTCGATCCGCATCGGGAAGCGCAAAGGCCGGGTTCATCGCTGGCAAACGTCCAGTACGCGATCATGGAAAAGGGCTTCATCGGTGTCAAAATCTACCCGCCGATGGGCTTCAAGGCATGGGGCAATGCGGATCCGGCGATCGATGGCGCGCTGAAGCGGCTCTACGCCTGGTGTCGCGACAACGATGTGCCGATCATGGCCCATGCGGAAAACAGCATCGGGGCCGGCTGCGGCTACGGCAATCTTGCAAGCCCCGCCTATTGGAAGAAGCTGCTCGACACGAACCAGTACGATAAGCTGCGGATCAATCTCGCGCATTTCGGCGCCTTCGACGAAATCCTGCGCCCGGGGGCGCCGACAGGCGTGATGGTCTCCTGTGCCCAGGACAAGTTTTCCGGGCCGCCGACCTGGGAAGAGATCATCGGCAGGACGATCGATCACGAGCGTCGCCCGAACCTGTTTGCGGATCTGAGCTATCTCAGCGAACTGGTCAGCAGCGACGACAAGAATCTTCACACGAAGATCCGGCAGCTGTTGGACGAATGGCTTGATGATTACGACCCGGACGCCCGCCATCTCATGTTCGGCACCGACTGGTCGATGATGGCGCTGGAGAAGGACTACAACGCCTATGTTTCGAGAATAGTCGAGCAACTGACGCTCGCCAGCGTCAGCGACGAGCACCAGCAGAATATCCTCTGGAGGAACGCTTCCCGCTTTCTCGGTCTCGACCGGCCCGGCAAAACGCGCGACCGGCTTACCGCCTATTGCGACAAGCACGGCCTGGGTTCGGCCTGGCTTTCAGAACTGGCGATTGCCTGAGGCAGAGCCACGGCGTCAGGTGATCCCGCTGTTTTCCTCGATCAGCGCCACGTCGCCGTGCGTGCAATCCACTCCCGCGTCCGCCCCTCTGGATCGCCATTCAGCGTGATATCGGTGACGACCGCGGCGCTGTCGACGCCATGCTCGAAGACGCCGGCAATCCGGTCGATATTGAGGCCGCCGATCGCAACGAGCGGCAGCGGCGTGACGCGCTCCCGCCAGGCGGAGAGGCGCGGCAGCCCCTGCGGATCCCATTTCATCTGCTTGAGGATCGTCGGATAGATCGGTCCGAGCGCGACATAGTCGGGCTTGGCGGCAAGCGCCGTCTCCAGCTCCCTCTCGTCGTGGGTGCTGAGGCCGAGCTTCAGGCCGGAAGCGCGGATTGCGGCAAGATCCGCATCCGCGAGATCCTCCTGGCCGAGATGGACGAAATCGCAGCCCTCGTCGATTGCGAGGCGCCAGTAATCGTTGACGACGAGCTGGCACCCATGACGGTCACAGATCGCCTTGGCCGCGCGGATCTCATCACGAAGCTCTGCTTCCGGACGGTCCTTGACGCGAAGCTGCACCAGTTTCACGCCGAGCGGCACCAGCCGCCCGATCCATTGGGCACTATCGACGATGAGGTAGAAGGGGTCGAGTTTCACGCGAACACCGCCTTTCCGATGACGGGCGTGGAGGGAACGGCAAAATCGCGCGGTTCGAGCATGCCCGCCTCGAAGGCGTCGAGTCCGGCGTCGATTGCCCGGGCGAAGGCGGAGGCCATGAGGGCCGGTTTCGTTGCCCCGGCGACGGCGGTGTTGAGCAGAACCGCGTCGAAGCCGAGTTCCATCACTGTCGTTGCGTGTGAGGGCCGGCCGATGCCGGCATCGACGATCAGCGGCATATCCGGAAAATGGGCCCGCATGGCGCGCAGCGCCGGGATGTTCTGTGGCCCCATGGCGCTGCCGATCGGCGCGCACCAGGGCATCAGCACCTTGCATCCGGCCTCGACGAGGTGCTCGCCGACCACGAGGTCGTCGGTCGTGTAGGGGAAGACCTCGAAGCCTTCGGCGCAAAGGATGCGTGCTGCTTCGACCAGCCCGAAGACATCGGGCTGAAGCGTATCCTGATGGCCGATGACTTCGAGCTTGATCCAGTTGGTGCCGAAGACCTCGCGCGCCATCTTGGCGGTCAGCACCGCCTCCGACACCGAGTGGCAGCCGGCGGTGTTGGGCAGCACGTGCACGCCGAGCGACCGGATCAGGTCGAAGAAAGCGCCGCCCTGACGGCCGCCGGCGGTTTCGCGGCGCAGCGACACCGTGACAATCTCGGTCGCCGACGAACGAACCGCGTCTTCGAGCGCGGCAGGCGAGGGGTAGCGGGCGGTGCCCAGAAGCAGGCGGGAACGCAGTTCCTGTCCATAAAGCGTCAGCACGTCTCAGCCTCCTTTCATCGGCGAGAGAATTTCGATCCGGTCGCGATCGCTCAGGGAATGGGCCGAGCGGTCGGCTCGGTGCACCAGCTCGCCGTTGACGGCGGTGGCAAGCCAATCCCCTTCGAAGTCGAGTGCGGCCAGGAGTTCGGCAAGGGTCGTGACTGTGAGGTCGTGATCCTCGCCGTTGACGGTCAATTTCATGCGGCGTCTCCCTTCAGGTTCTGGGCAAGGGCAAGGTTCGCCGCTTCCTCGGCCAAGGCCGGTGAAAGCAGGAAGCCGTGGCGATAGAGCCCGTTGAGCGTGATGGTGTTTCCGGCGCGCATGACGCGCGGCAGATTGTCGGCAAAGGCCGGCCGGACGCCGGTGCCGGTTTCGAGAAGGCGCGCCTCGCCGAAGGCGGGGTGAAGCGCATAGGCAGCGTTCAGCAATTCCATCAGCGAACGGGCGGCAATCGGACCGCCATCGTCGGTTTCGATCATGGTCGCGCCGCACATGAACAGACCATTGCCGCGCGGTACGATGTAGAGCGGGATGCGCGGGTGGATGAGACGGACTGGCCGCGACAATTCCACCTCGCCGGTCTGCAGATAGAGCATCTCGCCGCGCACGCCGCGCAGGCCGGCGATGGGGCCGATCCGCGAAGCGCCGCTACAGTCGGCGATCAGATCGCTGTCGCTGCTATTATCCGCCTCGCCGATGAAGGCGACGCCGTTCTCGACGAGCTTTTGCCGCAGCAAGACAAGCGCCCGGCGCGGGTCGAGATGCGCCTCGCCGGGGAAGAACAACGCCTCTCGGAAGCGACCGGCAAGCGCCGGCTCCAGTCTCGCGATCGCTTCTCCGTCGAGCCATCCGAAGCCGGACGTGCGCGAAGCGAAGCGTTTGAGTTCGCCGACGTCTCGCGGCGGAGCGACGACGAGGGTGCCGTTGCGTGACACTTCGCCCGGAAGCGCACGGTCCCACCAGTCGATGGCGCCGATGCCGCGCGTCAGCACCGTTTCCTCGGCGCTCTCGCGTTCGCACCAGGGCGCCAGCATGCCGCCGGCAAACCACGACGCCGCCCCGCCGAAGTCCGGCTGCCGCTCGGCAACGGCCACCTCGACGCCACGGCCGATCAGCTCATGTGCCAAGGTCAGCCCGACGACGCCGGCGCCTTTGATCAGGACGCGCATGGTCAATGCGCCCAGCTACGGCGAGCCGAACGTCGGTCTGAAGGAAGCAGAATCGCGATGAAGATACGCATTGCCGAGGCTCCATTGTTGGAGACCCAGTTCGGACCGGAAGAGAGGGAAGGACGCCTTGCCGAGATCTGCTCGCGCGAACGCGAATGCGGCAGCGATGTCTGCACCGTCCCTACGCCAGTATGAACTGGATCAGGTTCAACGGGTCACTGCGCCGCGGAAGTCGCCTAGCAGAATCTCAGCCCCTTGTCGGGACACCCCTGGTGAATGCTTCAAACTGAGCGGCTGGAGCGGATTTTGTCAAGGGCTGCCGGCGTGTACCTCGCGTGCGGTTCTTTGGCTGAAAATTATCTATAAAAATTGGAAAGGCATGTGTTCTTGCGGCTCGGTGGTGTCGGTAGCGGGCATCGGTCGGGAGATCTGCGGATGGTGCGAGGCGCAAGGTCCGAAAATCTGGGCATTTGGCGGCTGCTCTCATTGCCATCAGCTGATGCCGCCAAGGCGGAGAGTTGCGGCATTTGCCCTTCTCGCCGCATCCGTTGAATCGTATGAAAGCACGCTATAATTGAAGTAGTAGAGTGCGCTCTCCTTTTGGGTGGTTGCTTGATGCGGTGCTCGTGAAAATTATAGATAATAATGGATTCTATCTATTTTGCTTTGCCGCAAACAGGGAAGTGAACGAACATGCTGGATACAAACAGATCGACCGAGCCGACCTCGGGAGCCACCAAACCCGCCAAAACCGGTTGGAATCTGGCCGACGCGCAAAAAATCTATAATTTGTCGTTCAACGACCTTCTGTATCGTGCGCAGTCCGTTCACCGCGCCCAGTTCGACCCCAATGCCATCCAGATGAGCCGCCTGCTCTCGATCAAGACCGGCGGCTGTGCCGAAGACTGCGGCTATTGCAGCCAGTCGGCGCACTACCCGACGGGGCTGAAAGCGTCGAAACTGATGGAAGTCGAACAGGTTCTTGCAGAGGCACGCAAAGCGAGGGATGGCGGCGCGACGCGCTATTGCATGGGCGCCGCCTGGCGCAGCCCGAAGGAGCGCGACATGGAGGCGATCGTCGCCATGGTCCGCGGCGTCCGGTCGCTCGGCATAGAGACCTGCATGACGCTTGGCATGCTGACGCCGGAACAATCCGGGCGGCTCGCAGATGCCGGGCTCGACTACTACAACCACAATGTCGATACGTCGGAGCGCTTCTACGGCGAGATCATCACCACCCGCAGCTTTGCCGACCGGCTGGAAACGTTGGCAAACGTCCGCGAGGCCGGCATCAAGGTCTGCGCCGGCGGCATTCTCGGCATGGGCGAGACGGCTGACGATCGGATCTCGATGCTGGTGACGCTCGCCAATCTGCCGGTGCCCCCCGAAAGCGTGCCGATCAACATGCTGATTCCGATCCCAGGCTCGAAGCTTGCCGATGCGGCGCCCGTCGATCCGATCGATTTCGTCCGCACCATCGCACTCGCCCGCATACTCATGCCCGCGTCTCACGTCCGCCTTTCAGCCGGCCGCACCGACATGAGCGACGAGATGCAGGCACTCTGTTTCTTCGCCGGCGCCAATTCGATCTTCGTCGGCGAAACGCTGCTGACCGCCGACAACCCCGGCGAGGATCACGATGCGGCACTCTTCCGCCGCCTCGGGCTGAAGCCGATGGCGCCTACGGCAGAACCGGAAGCGGCCGAATGACCGCGGGCTTGCTCCACCGCTACGAGAAGACGCTTCACGGCCTTGAACGCAAGGAGCGCCGCCGCGAACTCGCCTCCGGCAGTGGGGTCGACTTCACCTCGAACGACTATCTGGCGCTCGCCGGATCGCCGCGTCTGAAGGCCGCAATTGCCTCAGCGATCGACCGCGGCGTGCCGGTCGGGTCCGGCGGTTCGCGGCTGTTGCGCGGCAACCATGCGGAACATGAGGCGCTGGAGGCGGAGGCGGCAGCGTTCTTTGGCGTGGAGCGAACGCTGTTCTTCGGCAGCGGCTATGCGGCCAATGCCGCCTTGTTTTCGACGCTGCCGCAGCGCGACGACATTATCGTCCACGATGCCCTGATCCATGCGAGTGCCCATGAGGGGATCGCCGCAAGCAGGGCCGGCGCGGTCGCGGTCAAGCACAACGACGTCGACGCCTTTGCCGATGCGATCGGCACGTGGCGCAAGCGCGGCGGCATGGGACATCCCTGGATCGCCGTCGAAAGCCTCTATTCCATGGATGGCGACCGGGCGCCGCTTGCGGATCTCGCCGCACTGGCCGCGCGGCATGATGGTTTTCTGGTGGTCGACGAAGCGCATGCGACCGGCGTTTTCGGACCCGACGGCCGTGGTCTGGCCGCGGAATTGGAAGGCCGAAGGAATCTCGTTGTGCTCCATACCTGCGGCAAGGCGCTCGGCGTTTCCGGCGCCCTTGTTGGCGCAAACGCCGTGCTTTGCGACTATCTTGTCAACCGTGCCCGCAACTTCATCTATTCCACGGCGCCATCGCCGCTGATCGCTGCCGCCGTCCGCGAGGCTCTTGTGACACTCGCGGATGAGCCTCGGCGCCGGGCGGAGTTCGATGATCTCAGGACCTTCGCCAATCGGGCGCTTGCCGAAACCCTCGGCATCCAAAGCAGCGGCTCGCAGATCCTTCCAGTCCCGGTCGGCGACAACGGTCGCGCCGTGCGGATTGCGGCGCGGATGCGCGCCGAGGGGTTTGATATCAGGGCGATCCGTCCACCAACTGTTCCCGAAGGGACGGCGCGGCTTCGGATCGCGATCACGCTGAATGTCGACCGGCCGATGATCACGCGCATGCTGCAGGGCTTGAAGGTCGCAATGACGGAGGAGCGGTCATGATGCGCCGTTTCGTCGTTACCGGCACGGATACCGGCATCGGCAAGACGATATTCTCCGCGGCGCTGACCGACGCGCTTTCCGGTTGCTACTGGAAACCGGTGCAATCGGGACTCGATGAAGAAACCGACAGCGAGGCTGTAGCGCGGCTCGGTCGGATCCCGCCCGAGCGCATCCTGCCTGAGACCTATCGGCTGAGGACACCGGCTTCGCCACATCTGTCGGCGCGGATCGATGGTGTGTCGATCCGGCCTGAACATCTCTTGCCGCCCAAGGTCGACCGCCCGCTCGTCATCGAGGGGGCAGGCGGGCTTCTGGTGCCTCTCACCGAGCGGAGCGTCTTTGCCGATGTGTTCGCGCGCTGGCAAATCCCGGTCATTCTCTGCGCCCGCACGGGGCTCGGCACGATCAATCACACGCTGCTGTCGCTCGAGGCGCTCCGGCGCCGTGCGATCCCGGTCCTGGGTGTCGCCTTCATCGGCGAGGAGCAGGCGGATAGCGAAGCGATCGTCGCGGAACTGGGGGAGGTTCGACGGCTGGGGCGGCTGCAGCGGCTCGACCCGTTGACGCCGGAACGGCTGCGGCAGGCGTTTCGCGAGAATTTCAACGTCGACGATTTGCTGGAGGTGCCGGCATGAGAAATTCCACCGTCTGGTATCCCTTCACCCAGCATGCATTGGAGCCGGCGATGCGACGCGTCGTCCGGACCGAGGGCGCCTATCTCATCGACGAACACGGGGCGGCGATCCTCGATGCGATTTCGTCCTGGTGGGTCATCACCCACGGCCACCGGCATCCCGCCATCATGGAAGCGATCCGCATGGCCACGGAGACCCATGATCAGATCATCTTCGCTGAATACACCCACGCGCCGGCGGAAGACCTGGCGAGAGGGCTGATCGAGATCGCGCCACCCGGGCTCGCCCATGTGTTCTACTCCGACAGCGGCTCGACCGCGGTCGAAGTCGCGCTGAAGATGGCACTTGGTTTCTTCCACAATCTCGGCCGGCCGCGAAACCGTATCTGCGTGCTCGAACATGGCTATCATGGCGATACGATCGGCACGATGTCGGCGGGGGAAAGGGGCGTCTTCAATGCGCCTTACGCGCCGTTGCTCTTCGCCGTCGATCGGCTACCGTTTCCGGAGCCGGATCAAGAGCAGACGACGCTCGATGCCTTCGAGGCGGCCTGTGCCACCGGCGAGGTTGCGGCCCTGTTAATCGAACCACTGCTCCTCGGTGCGGGCGGTATGAAAACCTACGAGCCTTCCGTGCTTGCCAAGTTGAAACGGATCGCCGAACGGCACGGCAGCCTGTTGATCGCCGACGAGGTGATGACCGGGTGGGGAAGGACGGGCAGGCTGTTTGCCTGCGAGCAGGCTGGCATCACGCCCGATATTCTTTGCACCTCGAAGGGACTGACCGGTGGCGCGCTGCCCTTGGCGGCGACACTCTGCACGGCCGAGATCTTCGAGGCGCATCTCTCGACAGATCGACGCAAGACGTTCTTCCATTCGAGTTCCTATACGGCCAATCCTATCGCCTGCGCGGCAGCGCTCGCCAATCTCGCCGTCTGGAAAGAAGAGCCTGTGCGAGAACGGATCGACGCGTTGACGGAGGAGCAGCGTCGGCATGTCGCTCGCTTCGCCGACGATCCCCGGTTCAGCGATACCCGCCAGTTCGGAACGATTGCCGCGCTGGATCTCAAGGTTCCGGCCGGCGGCTATCTCTCCGAGATCGGCCCGCGGCTCAGGGCCTTCTTCCGCGAGCGGCGATTGCTGATCCGCCCGCTCGGCAATGTCATTTATCTGATGCCACCCTATTGCGTGACCGCCGATGAGCTCGACCGGGCCTTTGGAGCGATCGACGAGGCGGCATCGCTTTTCGCGGCAGGGCGGCTGTGAGCGCCGCACGGTCATCTCGCGTTGTCGGTTTCGGCCATGCCGTGCCGGCACGGCGCGTTGCCAATGCCGAGATCGAAACGAAGCTCGGTCTCGATCCCGGCTGGATCGAGCGTCGTACCGGCATTCGCGAGCGGCGTTGGGTCGAGGATGGCGAGACATTGACGGGACTTGCGTCGAGCGCCGGCGCGGCGGCGCTCGAGGATGCCGGCATGCCGCGGGGCGATGTCGCCCTGACCCTGTTGGCGACCTCCACGCCCGATCATCTCCTGCCGCCTTCCGCACCTTTGCTCGCCCACCGGCTCGGGCTCACCCGTTCCGGCGCGATCGATCTGGCCGGTGCGTGCTCGGGGTTCCTCTATGCTTTGACGCTTGCCGACGGCTTTGTCCGTTCGCAGGGAAAACCGGTATTGGTGGTGGCGGCCAACATTCTGAGCCGACGCATCAACCCGGCGGAAAGAGCAAGCACCGTTCTCTTTGCCGACGCGGCGGGTGCGGTCGTCGTTGCGCCTTCCGATGATCCGCAGACCGGTTTGCTTGGCGTTGACCTTGCCGCCGACGGCAGCCGCTACGACCTGATCTCAATCGCAGCCGGCGGCAGCAGCCAACCGTTCTCACCGGGCCTGCAGCCCGAGGATTTCCTGATGACGATGCGCGACGGGCGGGAGATGTTCGCCCAGGCGGTGGAGATGATGACAGCCTGTGCCGTCCGCGCAATGGATGCCGCCGGCTGCAATCCCCAAGAGATCAGCCGCTTCGTGCCGCATCAGGCCAATGCCCGGATCTTTGACGCCGTCTGCGATCGCCTTGCCATCGAGCCTGCAAGAACCGTGCGGAGCATCGCGGACTACGGCAACTCGTCCGCCGCGACGATTCCGCTCTCGCTATCGTTGGCGCGAGAAGAGCGGCCGTTCGATCGCGGGGAGAAGCTGCTGTTGACGGCAGCGGGCGCCGGGCTCACCGGAGGCGCGGTGGTGCTTGGCTGTTAGCCGGTGCGAGACGGGTGCGGAAATCGCGCGCAATTTTCGCGCCTCACTTGGGCAGGCTCGCAGTCAGGGCGTCCCAGGCGCTGCGCAGGATCCGCGGCGTATGAGGACTGGCTGCAGCTTGTATTCCTCCTGCAGCGCGTGGCTGCCGAGCACGCCGTCCAGCGCCAGCCGAGCGATCTCGTCGATCGGCTGGCGGATCGTCGTCAGGCGCGGCAGCACCAGCGACGCAAGCGGGATGTCGTCGAAGCCGACGATCGAAAGATCGGTCGGCACGCGCACGCCCATGTCGCCGGCGGCGCGCAGAAGACCGATCGCCTGCTGATCGCTCGCAGTGGCGATCGCCGTCGGGCGCGTTGCTGCCGCTTGTGTCAGCATCTGCTTACCGAGCTCTTCGCCCGAGCGGTAGTCGAAGTGACCTTCGACGACCTGCGGTGCGACGTATTCGCCTGGATGGTTCGTGCGGAATTCCTCGAGTCGCTGCTTAAAGCCATCGCGGCGCTCGCCCGACACCTCGGTCGAACTCGGTCCGCTGATGTAGCCGAGCCGGCGATGCCCGAGTGCGAGCAGATGATCGGCGGCGAGGTAGCCGCCCTGCCTGTTGTCGACGGCAACGAGCGCATGCCCGCTCAAGGGCCGGTCGACGGTTACCGTCCGCGTGCCGGCGACAAGTCCGTCGACGAGACTGTTGCTGACGGGAACGAGGATCAAACCGGCGGGCAGGCGCCCGAGCAGTGTCTCGATCTGCTGCCTTTCGGCCTCCGGGTCGTCATGGGTGTTGGCGAGCAGAACCGAATATCCCTCGGCCGAAGCAAGCATCTCGACATGCTTGGCAAGCTCGGCGAAGAAGGGATTGGTGATATCGGGCACGACCAGCCCGATGATGTCGGTTTTGGCGAGCCTGAGACTGCGGCCGAGGATGTTCGGGCGGTAGCCGATTGCCTCAATCGTTGCTTCCACTTTCTTCCGGATGTCTTCGCTGACCGTCTTGTTCTTGGCGAGGACGCGCGAAACAGTGCCCACGGAGACACCGGCACGCTGGGCAACATCCTTTATCGTCGGGTTCAAACGGTCGGCTCCAGTCCCATTTTCTGCGTCCGCTGCGGTTAGAAATCATGCAGCAGATCAAAGCGTTATCGCAAGCCCCCGGGGCATCGGGTGGCGGCTGGTTTCTTCCTCTTAAATCAGAGAATGCCGGCAACAGATAGCGACTTCCAGCACAAATTTCACCGCGATGAAACGTTTCATATTGACAGCAGAGAGATGTTTCGCTCTTCTTGGCGGTAGAAGCGGTTCATTCGCATTCACTTGATGAAACGTTTCATCGATGGTTGGAGGACCGTCGTTTCACCGGAGGAGAACCCATGAAGCTTTCAAGATTCGCATCTATCGTCGCGCTCACTGTTGCCACTGCGCTCCCGACGATCGCGATGGCCGCCGACAAACCCGTCGTTGGCCTCGTCATGAAGTCGCTTGCCAACGACTTCTTCAAGAACATGCTCGAAGGCGCAGAGGCGCATGCAAAGAAGCGGGGCGACTACGAGCTCAAAGCCATCGGCATGCAGAACGAGACGGATTTCGAGAGCCAATTGAACGGCGTCGAAAACTTCATCACCCAAGGCGTCGACGCGATCGTCATCGCACCAGCCGACTCCCGCGCCATGGTCGCGCCGCTGAAGAAGGCGATGGACGCCGGCATCGTCGTCGTCAACTTCGACGTCTCGCTCGACGAGCAGGCGAAGAAGGATGCGGGTGTCGACCTCGCCTTCGTCGGTCCTGACAACCGCGGCGGCGCCAAGATGGTCGGCGATGCGCTCGCCAAGGACCTTGGCGCCGGCGGCAAGGTCGTGATCCTCGAAGGCAACCCGGGCGCCGACAATGCGGCGCAGCGCAAGCTCGGTTTTGAAGACGCGGTCGCCGCCGGCAAGCTCGATCTTCTCGATTCCCGCACGGCTCATTGGGAAACGGAAGAGGCGAACGCCGTCTTTTCCACCATGCTGACGGCGCATCCCGATATCCAGGGTGTGCTCGCGGCCAACGATTCGATGGCGATCGGGGTGGTCAAGGCGCTCGATGCGGTCGGCCGCAATGACATCAAGGTCGTCGGCTTCGACAACGTGCCAGCGGTCGCGCCCATGCTGAAGGACGGCAAGCTGCTCGCGACCGTCGACCAGTTCGGCTCGGAGATGGCGGCCAATGCGATCGACAAGGCGCTCGCCGTCGTCGCCGGCGGTCCCAAGCTTGAAGGCTGGGTCAAGACCGACATCAAACTCGTGACCAAGGACGACGTGAAATAGCCCAGAGATTGCTTCTACCGCACCGGGTGTCGCCCGGTGCGGCTTAGGCAGGAACAGCGGACGCGGGATGCGATTGGCTCCCGTTCGGAACTGCTGCGTTTCAAAGGGCTAGATTATGATGAACACGGAATCAGTGCGAGCGGATGCGGCTGACATTTCGACGCGGCCCGTTCTGGAGCTGCACGATGTCAGGAAGGCCTTCGGCGGCACCAAGGCGCTGAACGGCGTCAGCCTTTCTATTGAGCCAGGCGAAGTGCATGGCCTGATCGGCGAGAACGGCGCCGGAAAGTCCACGTTGATCAAGGTGCTCTGCGGCATCGTCCGTCCGGACGAGGGCGCGATCAACCTGTCCGGCCGCGCTTACGCGCCGACGACGCCGCGCGAGGCCAAGGCCAACGGCCTCCAGGTCGTGCACCAGGAATTCAACCTGCTGCCCTATCTCTCAGTGGCGGAAAACATCTTCATCGAACATCTGCCGCGCAATGCACTCGGCGTTGTCAGGCTGCAGGAGATGCATGCCGGCGCGCGTGCCGCGCTCGACGCCATCGGGCTCAGCGATATCGACGTGCGTTGGCCGGTCGAGCGGCTCGGCATCGCCCATCGCCAGCTCGTCGAAGTTGCCAGAGCGCTGATGACGGAAAGCCGCATCCTCATACTGGACGAACCGACGGCAACGCTGACGTCGCGCGAGACCGAGCGGCTGTTCAAGATCATCAACGAGCTTCGCAGTCGCGGCGTGTCGATCATCTTCGTTTCCCATCACCTCGACGAGGTCTTCCGCATTTGCGACCGGGTGACGGTGCTGCGCAACGGCGAGACGGTGTTCTCGCGGCCGATTGCCGAAACCAACCAGGACGAACTGGTGCGCGCCATGGTCGGCCGCAAGCTGCAACAGCAGATGGCGAGCGAAATGGTGTCGTTGGCGCGCCCCGAAGAAGCGCTGTCGCTCGTCAACTTCCGCCATCCGCAATCGCCCCATGCCCAAGGCATCTCGCTTCAGTTGCACAAAGGCGAAATCCTCGGGATTGCCGGTCTCGTCGGTTCGGGGCGCACCGAGCTCTTGCGCGCGATCGCCGCTGCCGAGCCACCGCTCTCCGGCGCGCTTCGTCTTGAGGGTGCGCCCGTTTCCTTCCGCTCGCCGCGCGAGGCGATCAATGCCGGCATCGGTTTCGTCACCGAGGACAGGAAGGAAGAGGGGCTGATCCTCAACATGCCGATCGCGGTCAACGTCACGCTCGCGTCTCTCTCGGACGTGTCGCGCGCCGGCATCCTCGACAGGAAGGCCGAGATCGCGGTGACGGAGCGGCTCGGTGCCGAGCTCAAGCTGAAATATGGCGGGCCGGGCAGGAATGCCGCGACGCTTTCCGGCGGCAACCAGCAGAAGGTGGTACTCGCCAAGTGGCTGGCGCGGAATCCGAAAGTGCTTTTGCTCGACGAACCGACGCGCGGCGTCGACGTCGGCGCGAAGGCCGAAATCTATGCGTTGATCCGCCAGTTCGCCGAACGCGGTCTCGCGCTCCTGATCGTCTCGTCCGAACTGCCGGAGCTGATGACGCTGTCGGACCGGATCCTGGTGATGTCGCAGCACCGCGTCGTCGGCGAACTGTCGCGGCCGGAATTCTCCGAAGAACGTATCCTGCAATACGCCTACCAGGGCGAGCAGCAACAGGCGAGGCACTGAGATGCAAGCACTCGAAAAGACACAAGCGAGCGATACCGCCGATACGCGCCGGCTGACGGGCTGGTCGCCGAAGGTGCTCCTGCGCGATGCCGGGATCGGCCTGGCGCTGCTGCTTTTGATCGTCTTCTTCTCGGTCAGCACCGAGCATTTCCTGACGCCCAACAACATCTCCAATATCCTGACGCAGATCACCATCAACCTGATCCTCGCCGTCGGCATGACCTTCGTCATCCTGATCGGCGGCATCGATCTCTCCGTCGGCTCGATGCTCGCCTTCTGCGCCGTTGTCGGTGGCACGGTGCTGACGATCCCCGACCTCTCCGTGTTCCAGGCGGTGGTGCTTGCGACGCTCGCAGCCGTCAGCACCGGCGTCATCTGCGGCTTCCTCAATGGCTGGATCAGCGCCTTCTGGGGCCTGCCGTCGTTCATCGTCACGCTCGGCATGCTCAATATCGCCCGTGGCGCCGCACTTCAGGTGACGGATGCGCGGACGATCTATTCCTTCCCGCCGAGCTTCAACGCCTTCGGTTCGCAGATGATCCTCGGCATACCCGTGGTCTTCCTGATCGCACTGGTGCTCGTCGCGATCGCCTGGTTCGTGCTGTCGAAGACGGTGTTCGGCCGGCTGCTCTATGGCATCGGCAACAATGAGGAGGCCGTGCGCCTCGCCGGCCACTCGCTGATGTTCTACAAGGTGGCGGCGTTCACCATCGCCGGCGCGCTCGTCGGCATCGCCGCCATGGTCTACATGGCACGCCTCAACATCGCCAGCCCGATCATCGGCATTGGCTTCGAATTGAACGCCATCGCCGCCGTCATCATCGGCGGAACGAGCCTCAACGGCGGTCGGGGCACCGTGATCGGAACGCTGCTTGGAGCCTGCATCACCGGGGTTCTAGCCAACGGCCTCATCCTGTTCGGGCTCAGCGACTTCATGCGCCAGATGATAACAGGCGTCGTCATCATCCTCGCCGTGATCATCGACAAATATCGCGAGCGGCTGACGGGCATCTGATCGGGGCGGCTTGCCGCCCGCTCCCAACCAACGAGAAACGTTCATGCGCGCTGCTGGGGCGACGAGGCCCGCACGCATTGCAGTTTCGTGCCCGGATTTCCGTGGGCAGAGACAAGCTGAGGAAAGGATAGGCTGATGCTTATGAATGTTGACCCTGCGCTGAATGCGGACGTGTTGCACGCGCTTCGCTCCATGGGCCACGGAGACCGGATCGCACTCGTCGACGCGAACTTTCCGGCCGACACGATTGCCCGCAACACCCGGCTTGGCCTGCCGTTGCACATTGCCAATGTTTCGGCTGCGCGCGCAGCCAGAGCCATCCTCTCCGTCATGCCGCTCGATACGCCGCTGCAGCCTTCCGCCGCTCGAATGGCGCCAGAAGCCAAGGCGGGGGAGTTGCCGGATGTCCAGCTGGAGGTGCAGGCCGAAATCGCACGGGCGGACGGCGACGCGCCGAAGATGTACGCGATCGAGCGCTTCGCCTTCTACGAGGACGCAAGACGCGCCTATTGCGTCATCGTGACCGGCGAGGCGCGCCTTTATGGCTGCTTCCTGTTCACCAAGGGCGTAGTGCCGCCCACCAGCCATTGGGACGAGGCGATGTGACGGAAGGCGGCATCGTTGCTTCCTCGCCGCCCGGCACAAGTGTGGCCGGCCCGCGACTCAGGCAGCCGGGATCGCCAAGGACGCTGGTACCTTGACCCAGGCCGCTCCCGTCTGGCCGTGGTGGAAGCCATTGGAAAACGGGACTCCCGGATAGACAGACTCGAGGCGTGCCAGGCTTTCGTCGATGGCGCGCCGGCCGACGATCGCGTCGCCATAGATCTCGGCGACGGCGACCATGTCGCAGTCCTGTGGGGACAGCCGGATGCGGGAGACGCCGGCGGCGGCAAGTTCAGGCAGTTCCTGCATCAGCGCCTGGCAGGTGTGCGACATGGTCTGCACGCCGTTCAGTGCGAGGAAAGGCTGACGGTCGAGCGTCTCGACGGTCAGGCCATCCGTATCCTCGCCGCAGATGAACTGGCAATTGTCCTTGATCAGGCCCTTGGAACGGGCATGGGCGCAGCGCGCCGAGATCGCCAGCGGCACGCGACCGAACGCGAAGATCTCGAAAGCGAGGCCCGGATTGTCCTTGATGATGCCGCGCACCGACGCCATCGGCAGTTCTGGCGGCAGACAGATGCTCGTCGCGCCCCTCGATGCCAATAGCCTGGCGGTTGCGCCGTTATAGACGTTGACCAGCGGACCGACCGAATGCGGCCTGCCGGCAAGCAGGTGCAGCGCGGATAGGTCGTTGGCCTCGATCGGGTAGGTGCTGTCACGCACCAGCCCGCGCACGAGCTGGCTTTCGCGTTCCAGCGTCACCAGCGCCAGCGAGGCGAGGCTCACCTCTTTGCCGGCACTCTCCAGCCGCTCGATGACCTCTCCGACATGCGGCTCGATGAAATGCAGCCGCTTCGAGCACACGGCCTCGCCGATCGTTACATGGGCGACCGGCGCCTCGTCGGCGATGCGGAAATAGAAGTCGCGCCACTTGGGGCCGTCCCAGAGATAATAGACCGGGCCGAGGCTCAAGGCGGGCTTGGATGGGCTCGTAGATGTGGTCATGGGCCGATTACCTCCAGCGCTTCTCATAGGCGCCTGTTGTCGTCTTCTGGCCTTCGCTGAGCGCTTTAAGCCGCGATACCAAACCGGGCCGCTCGGCGGCGCCGGCGGTCAGCGCCCGCCGCATGACCGAGACGACCTCGGCGACATAGGCCTTGCCGCGCTGCCGCCCTTCGATCTTCAGTGCGCTGACGCCCGCGCTGCGCAGCGCATCGATATGGTCCATCACGTCGAGCGAAACCGGATCCTCGAAGGCGTAGCCGCGCTCGTCGGCGATGTCGAAACGTCCCTTGCAGAGCGTCGGATAGCCGGCGGCCTCGCCGGCCGGGAAGCGGTTGATCGTGTAGTCGCCGAGCTCGGAGACGAGATCGCGCCCGTCCTGGCGGTAACGCACATGGCTTGCGGGCGAGCAGACGCCGTTCATGTTGGGCGACTTGCCCGTGGCGTAGGAAGAGAGCGAACAGCGCCCTTCGGCCATGACACACAGGCCGCCAAAGGCGAAGACCTCGATCTCGCAATCGATCTGCTTGGCGAGGCGGGCGATGTCGGCGATCGTCAGTGTGCGCGGAAGCACGACGCGTTTTGCCGCGAAGGCCACGACGAGGAACCGCACGGCATCGGCATTGGAGGCGGAGGCTTGCACGGAGACATGCAGCCGCTGCTGCGGATGGCGCTCGACCGTGTAGGCCATCAGGCCGAAGTCGGCGAGGATGACGGCATCGGCGCCGAGTGCGACGGCGTCGTCCACCGCCTGGTGCCAGAGTTTTTCCTGACCGGCGCGCATGAAGGTGTTGATCGCGACGAAGGTCATCACCTTGCGCTGCTTGGCATAGGCAATGGCCGTCCGAAGCTCCTCTCGGGAGAAGTTCAGCCCGGGAAAATTGCGGGCGTTGGTTTCGTCGCGAAAACCGCAATAGACCGCGTCGGCGCCGGCATCGACGGCTTCGCGGAAGGCGGCCGGCGTGCCGGCGGGGCAGATCAGTTCCATTGGGGAGCCTCCTCCTTGAGAACGCGGCCAAGTGCGCGCTCACGGATTTCCTCCCCGGCGCGGCGCACGAGCGGTGCGAACGGCCCGCTCATGTCAGCAAGATCGCGTGGGAGATCGATTTCGCAATCGTCGAGTGCGTTGCGCAGCGCCAGCATCGCCTCCATGTCGCCGCTGACGGTGAGATCGCGCGAGAAGAAGACGGCGTCGCCATCGATACGGCCTTCAAGCAACGCCAGCAGCAGCACCAATTCACCTTCCATGCAGGCATCGGAAGCCGGCGCGCACCCCTTGCGGTGGACGGAGATGCGCGGCACGGCCGGTTCGACGAGAAAGCCGATCGGCAGATCGGAGGGCAGGAAGGCGTAGCGCTTGGCCGCATGCTCCGCGAGACGATCGAAAAGACCGGGATGGGACTCGATCACGCGGGCGAACACGCGTTGCACCACGTTTTCGATGGCGATGATGGGAACGAAGCTGAGAGGTGCGGTGATCGCGAGCGGAAGTGACATTGTTACCTTTTGGGGCTACCTGCGAAGCGACGGAATCGGACGATGCGGCGCATGCTAGTCGCCCGCCGCCGCCGGTTGTTTGCGCCACGTCAAAGACAAGGGCCATTCGCCGCCACAAACAGGCTCCATGAACAGGACCTTCCGCCCGTCCCAGGGCTTTGCAACGCTTCAGGAATTTGTCGATACGCTCGAGCGCGAGGGCGACCTGAAGCGCATCTCACGGCCGGTTTCGCTGGTGCACGAGGTGACCGAGATCCACCGCCGCGTGCTTGCGGACGACGGGCCGGCGCTTCTTTTCGAGCAGCCGATCGATGCCTCTGGCGCCGTGCAGCCGATCCCGCTTCTCACCAATCTCTTCGGGTCGGAACGCCGGATCGAACGCGGTTTCGGCCTGATGCCGGGAGGGCTCGATGCGCTTGCCGCCGAACTGGCGGAACTGCGCGACCCCAGAGCGCCGCAGTCGCTGCGCGACGCCTGGGATCGGCTGCCTCTATTGAGATCGGCGATGTATATGCGGCCGCGAAAGGTAACGCGCGCACTCTGCCAGGAGGTCGTCTGGCGTGATCACGAAATCGACCTCGGGCGCCTGCCGGTCCAATGGTGCTGGCCGGGCGAGCCGGCGCCGCTCATCACCTGGCCGCTGGTGATCACGCGCGCCCCGGATGATCCGCTGGATGTCAATGTCGGCATCTATCGCATGCAGGTGCTCGGCCCCGATCGTGCCATCGTGCGCTGGCTCGCGCACCGCGGCGGCGCCCGCCACCACCGTCTGTGGCAACGGCTGGGTCAGGATATGCCGATAGCGGTCGTTATTGGCGCCGACCCGGCAACAATCCTAGCTGCCGTCATGCCGCTGCCCGACGGGTTGAGCGAGCTGAATTTTTCAGGACTGCTCAGGCGCGGCAGGACACAGCTTGTGAAGGCGAAGACCGTGCCGCTTTCGGTGCCGGCCAATGCGGAGATCGTGCTGGAGGGTACCGTCTCTGCCGTCGAAACGGTAGAGGAGGGTCCCTATGGCGACCACACCGGCTACTATAATTCGGTCGAGCCGTTCCCGGTCATGCGTCTGTCGGCGATCACCATGCGCCGGAACCCGCTTTATCTCTCGACCTATACCGGCCGGCCGCCGGATGAGCCCTCGCGGCTCGGTGAAGCGATGAACAGGCTGTTCGTGCCGCTGGTTCGCAAGCAGTTTCCGGAGATATCCGATCTCTGGCTGCCTCCGGAAGCCTGTTCCTACAGGGCCATGGTCGTCTCGATCGACAAACGTTACCCGGGACAGGCCAAGCGTGTGATGATGGGGCTTTGGTCGATGCTGCCGCAGTTCAGCTACACCAAGCTGATTATCGCCGTCGATCCCGATATCGACGTGCGCAACTGGTCCGATGTGATATGGGCCTTGGCGACTCGTTTCGATGCCAGCCGCGACGTGACCGTGATCGAGGGTACGCCGATCGACTATCTCGACTTCGCCTCGCCGCGCTCTGGCCTCGGCGGCAAGCTCGGGCTCGACGCCACCAACAAGATAGGCACCGAAACCGATCGCGACTGGGGGCGGGTCCTCGAAATGTCGCCAGAGGTCATCGGTCAGGTCGATGCGATCTGGGCCGGTCTCGGGCTTGGAGGACTGACACGATGACCCGAATGAAGATCGTGCTCGGCGTCACCGGCGCTTCCGGTGCAGCGATTGCGGTGCGCATCGCCGAGCGGCTCAGCGATATTGAAAGCGTCGAGATGCATCTCGTCCTGTCGCCGGCGGCGCACCGCACACTCGCGCACGAGGTTGGCGCGGAGGCGCTTCCGTCGCTGTTACGTAGGGCTACCCGAACCTATGACCACGCCGACATCGGTGCGGCGATTGCGAGCGGGTCGTTTTCGACGGCGGGCATGATCATTGCTCCGTGCTCCATGCGTACGCTCGCGGCTATCTCCGCCGGCATGGCCGACAATCTCGTGGTTCGCGCCGCCGACGTGCATCTGAAGGAGCGCCGCAGGCTGATACTGATGGCGCGAGAGACGCCGCTGCATCTCGGTCACCTGCGCAACATGTGCGCCGTCACCGAAATGGGGGCGATCATCATGCCGCCCGTGCCGGCCTTCTACCATCGACCTGAAACCGTGGACGCCATCGTCGACCATCTGGCGGCGCGGGCTATCGACCTCCTGGCGCTGCCGATCGCCCCGCTGGCAAAGGCCTGGCAAGGTGAAGGCTAGTCGAAGGCAGCAGCCTGGAGCAGTGGGTCGGCGCCGAAGAGGACCTCGTGACCGCCAAGCAGCAGCCAGACGGCAATCGCCACGGTGGCAAAGGCGGCGATGATCATCACCGGATCGGCACGCAAACGGGTTTCGCCCCGAATAATCGCTGCGAAGGGCCAGACCGATGTGCCCTTCGAGGCCGCTTGCCAGCCGTCACCGAGACGACGGCGTGCGCGCTTTTCGAGCATGAAAAAACCGCCCACGGAAAACAGCGCGAAGCCGCCGAAAAGCACGAGCGAGCGCAGGTCGCCATTGGGCACGATGTGACCGGCGGCCCAGAGGAGGAAGCCCCAGAGCACCGGATGACGGGTGATCGTCACGATGGCGCCGGGCCGCTCGTTGCCCTGGTAGATCGAGATCGACAGCGCGTTCTCGCTGAAGAGGCCGGCCAGCACGAGAAAGATCCCTAGCGGCGCCAGCATGAAGGTCATCCACGCCTGCCAGGCGGCCGGTTCCCAGAGCGGGATGAAATCGAGCTGCAGCGCTGCGTGAAAAACGAACCCGAGAGCGAGCAGCGACAGCAGCGAGTAGACCGCGAAATAGGTCGAGCGGCCGAGCCGGTCGATCAGGCCCTGGCGCAGCGCCGGCCAGGCCGGCACCAGATGGAGCAGGAGGAAGACGGCGAAGGCGAGGAGGAAATAGGTCATGTCGATCTCCTCACGCATGGCGCCAGAGAAGCAGGCGTTCCGTTGCCACGTGGCGGCGAACGGTTTCGAAGAAGCCCCGCAACATGTAGCCGATCGCATCCCAGCTGAGCGAAGCCCTGTTGTCGAGAACGGCCTTCAGCACGTGCACCAGCTCGGCGGCTGCCCGTTCGTCCTGGTCGTGTTCGGCGCGCAGTCGGGCGATCAAGGCGTCGCGATCATCAGTCGCTCGCCGGTCTTCGACTGCAGGAAACAGGATCTTTTCCTCCAGCGCGTGGACGCGCCGGAGCTTTTCCGGAAGTTCCGTCATGATCACGCGGCAGCTTGTCAGGTCGATGCGGCGCGGAATGGAATCGGCGAGCGTCTCGAGGCGATCGCACAGCGAAAGAAGCTCGCGGTAAGCCTGTCCCAGCTCGTGGTGTTCCGAAAATTGCTGCTGCATCGATCTGCTCCGTTGAGTGTCGTGCTTGAACTACACCCAACGGCAACGGTCCTCTTTGACATTTCTCAAAGTCTGCGGCGTGACCGTTCATGGCTCGGACGCTTGTCTCGCGCGATACGAACGCGTTGGCGACGGGCGTCCTTGTCACAGCAATCAGATTGTGACTTGGAGTTTGCAAGCCCGGAACACGGCCGCGGCCTTTGGCCGGGCTTGGCTCCGTCGCCGTCATTCACGGACGCGGTGTCAATCGATCAAGCCATGCAGTCAGTCTTGATCTTTCGCGGACCAAACCATTCTGATTGAAGTGGTGAACACAAAAATGCGCCCATGAATCCTCGTAGGCCATCTCCATACTTCCGGTGACCGCAGTCGTACCTAGCCCGATCTCTGCGTAGGTAAACTCGAAACTGCCACTCGGACGTGCCATCGCAATGTGGAACGGTTGACCAGTAAACTCGTTGATCATCGGCCGACCGCTGCTGCGCATGACGCCGGGTATCTCTACTCTGGCGGTTCTGAGTTCCAGGTCCGCTTCAAGATGAATCGGCAGGAACAATGTCTCGCAAAACTCCGAGCATGTGGATGCGAACACGGAGAACAGATTGCTGAGTGGTTCGCCTGCTTCGCCCGAGATGATCGCTTCAAGCGCGCTCCGTCGCGCTTGATCCGCACGCTCGTCGATAACGATCAGGCGCTGGCCGTTTCCATCCTTGATTTCACCTGGCCACTTGTACATCGCCGCCCAGTTCAGGCCCGCTATCGGCGTATCGCCAAAGTAGCCTTCCACAATGTTGCCGACGAATGCCGACTGACAATAGCCGTGGGTGCTCGGCAGGTTGAACTGGCAGCCGCAGTTCATGGCGCAATTGCAGTTATCGTAAGTCTCGCTCTTGAATAGCCATTGGTCGATCATACCCTGATCCTCCCCTAGTCCGTGAGAGAGGGCAGCTCGTCAGGCTGAACTCTTCTGCATCGCTCCGCGCCCGCGACACGCGCCCAGTTTGGATGCGGAAGAAACCGAAGCTGAGCAGTGCTGACATGTGTCAACCGCGAGGCTCGAACTCCGATTATAGCATGACTTGGAAGGGCGGCTCATCGCTCCAAAAGCGGAATCTGACAAGCCGTCCGCGAGCGTGGTTATGAGTCCACTCCCTTAGGTCCAGGCAGCTGGCGCCGCGGAAGACTTCGCGCCTTAGCGATCGAGGAAGAGAACGATCGCGATTGCAACGGAGGAGAGGATCGCCGACAGCGTCGCGCCGCGCTGAAGCACGCCCATACGATAAAGCACCAGGGCGAAGACGATGATGATGGGGGTGGCGACGGAAAGGCCGATCTGTGCGTCTGTCATCGGAAGGCTCCTTTGTTTCCCGCCAATAGCCCCGCTCCCTGCCGCCTTCTTTGCTCAATCGCAAAGACAGGGTGGGCGCCCGTGCCTAGCTCAAGCCTCAAGTTTTTTGACGGAGGCCCTGACATGGATGCGCGCAGTCATCCGATTGCCGCGACGGCGGAAGAGGACACGACGGACACACTGCTGCTCTGGGTGCTCGTCTGGAGCGAACTTGCCGCCTTCGGCATTCTGCTTGCCGGTTTTCTGCTTGTCGGTCTCGTCCAGCCGGACGCGTTTGTTGCCGCCCGTTTGCATCTCGATCCGCTGCTTGCCGGTATCAACACGCTTGTTCTTCTGACCAGCGGCTGGCAGGCGGCCCTGGCGACAAGGCCGCGGGCGTCGCTCGGGCAGCGCCGGCGGGCGCTGGTGAATGCCGCGCTTATCGGCTTTGCCTTCGTGGCGATCAAGCTCTTCGAATACAGTACGGAGGCGGGCGTCGCCGGCGATCCTGCATTCGGCTCCTTCTTCGAACTCTATTTCCTCGTCACCGGTTTCCATCTGCTGCACGTCGTCTTTGGTGCCTTTGTGCTGCTCATCGTTGCGTGGCGCCCGGCATCCGGCAACGTCACCCTGATCACCACGCTGTGGCATGTGATCGATCTCGTCTGGATCGTGATGTTTCCGCTCGTCTATCTCGTGTGAGTGCCATGACCGACCGAAATCCCCGACAATTGTTCAACACCTGGCTCGTGCTCGCCGTGGTCGTGATCGCGGGCATGGCGTTGATGGCGATCGCCGGGCCGACAGCTCCCGTCATCGCGGTCTTGCTCGGGCTCGCCGTCGTCAAATGCCGGTTCGTCGCACTCGATTTCATGGGGCTCAGGCAGGCGCCGTCCGCCCTTCGCTTAGGCCTTTTGATTTGGCCCGTAACGCTCGTCCTGCTCGCCGCAGCGAAGCTGGTGTTGAGCACTGTTCTCTTCATCTGAGCTCACCCGCCGACTTGTTTGCCGAAACGCAAAGAAGCCGCCGCCGATTTCCCTAGACATGGGTTCGCCCCGATTGTTGCCGGCGTTGGAAGTACCGACGCCACACGGGGAGGGGATCAGATCAGCCGGCCGCGCTCTTCGCGGCCAACTGAAATCGAAAGGACCACGTGATGGCAGAACGCCTCACCAAAACCGGGGCCCGTAACGTCTTTTACGGCGGGTCCTTCTTTTTCTTCGCAATCTTCGTCGGGCTGACAGCCCACAGCCACTACTACATGCGGACGACCTCGACGGATGAAACGACGCTGACCGATGCGGTCGCACGCGGCAAACACGTCTGGGAAAAGAACTCCTGTATCAACTGCCACACGCTCCTGGGCGAGGGCGCCTATTTCGCGCCCGAGCTCGGCAATGTCTGGAAGCGCTTCGGCGGCGAGGCCGATCGAGACGGCGCCCGCGAAACGCTCAAAGCCTGGATGGCCGCCCAGCCGACCGGCATCGAGGGGCGGCGGCAGATGCCGCAGTTCAACCTCTCCGAACAGGAACTCAACGACCTCGCCGACTTCCTCGAATGGACGAGCCGCATCAAGACCCAGAACTGGCCGCCGAACGAGGCGGGTTGAGCAGAGCAATTGGAGTGTGACACCATGAAATACCAAACCCAGAAGGTCGCGATGCTCTACTTCTACGGAGCGCTCGGCCTGTTCCTCGCCCAGGTGCTGTTCGGCGTGCTTGCCGGCACCATCTATGTCCTACCCAATACGCTCTCCGAGCTGCTGCCCTTCAATATCGTGCGCATGGTCCACACCAACGCGCTGATCGTCTGGCTGCTCATGGGCTTCATGGGCGCGACCTATTACCTGCTGCCGGAAGAGGCGGAAACCGAACTCTACAGCACGAAGATCGCCATTGCGCAGTTCTGGATCTTCCTGATCGCCGCGGCCGTCGCCGTCGTCGGCTACCTCCTGCACATTCATGAGGGGCGCGAATTCCTCGAACAGCCCTTCGCGATCAAGGTGGGAATCGTCATCGTCGCGCTGATGTTCCTCTACAACATCACGCTGACGGTGCTGAAAGGCCGCAAGACGACCGTTACCAACATCCTGATCTTCGGGCTCTGGGGCGTGGCGATCTTCTTCCTTTTCGCCTTCTACAACCCGATCAACCTGGCACTCGACAAGATGTACTGGTGGTACGTCGTCCACCTCTGGGTCGAAGGCGTCTGGGAACTGATCATGGCATCGGTGCTCGCCTTCCTGATGATCAAGCTCAACGGTATCGACCGCGAAGTCGTCGAGAAATGGCTCTATGTCATCGTCGGCCTGGCGCTCTTCTCCGGTATTCTCGGCACGGGCCACCACTATTACTGGATCGGTGCGCCGGGCTACTGGCAGTGGATCGGTTCGCTATTCTCGACGCTCGAAGTGGCCCCCTTCTTCACCATGGTGATCTTCACCTTCGTGATGACCTGGAAGGCCGGCCGCAAGCATCCGAATCGCGCGGCCCTCCTCTGGTCGATCGGTTGCTCGGTCATGGCCTTCTTCGGTGCCGGCGTCTGGGGCTTCCTGCACACGCTGTCTTCGGTGAACTACTACACCCACGGCACGCAGGTGACCGCGGCCCACGGACACCTCGCCTTCTTCGGCGCCTATGTGATGCTGAACCTGGCGGTCATGGCCTATGCCATCCCGGAGATCCGCGGCCGCGCGCCCTATAACCAGTGGCTGTCGATGGTGAGCTTCTGGACCATGTGCACCGCCATGTCGGTCATGACCTTCGCGCTCACCTTCGCCGGTGTCCTCCAGGCGCACCTGCAGCGGGTGCTCGGCGAAAGCTACATGGACGTCCAGGACCAGCTCGCGCTGTTCTACTGGATCCGCCTCGGCTCCGGTGCCGTCGTGCTGATCTCGGCGCTGATGTTCATCTGGGCGGTTCTCGTCCCCGGCCGCGAGCGCAGCGCGAAGCTCGCCGGCGTCGTCCAGCCTGCCGAATGACCTATCGGCCGGCGCGGTTTGCCGCGCCGGCACCCCCAAGAAATCCCACCATGGAGACCTGCCATGAGCCCTGTCCAAACCGCCGCCAGTCGCGCGGCGCTCGATATTCCCGCCTATAGTCCCTCCGGTAATGAGTGCGCGCTTTTCGAAAGCGCCTGGGCGCGGCAACTGCCGCTGCTCCTCAAGGGACCGACCGGTTGCGGCAAGACCCGTTTCGTCAGCCACATGGCAGCGAAGCTAGGCCTGCCGCTTTCGACTGTTTCGTGCCACGACGATCTTGCCGCCGCCGACCTCACCGGCCGCTATTTGCTGAAAGGCGGCGACACCGTCTGGGTCGACGGCCCCCTGACCCGCGCCGTGCGCAATGGCGGCGTCTGCTATCTCGACGAGATCGTCGAGGCGCGCAAGGACGTGGCCGTGGTCCTGCACCCGCTCACCGACGATCGCCGGATGCTGCCACTTGAGCGCACCGGCGAACTGCTCGAAGCACCGTCGAGCTTCATGCTGATCGTTTCCTACAATCCCGGCTACCAGAACCTTCTGAAGAGCCTGAAGCCCAGCACAAGGCAGCGCTTCGTGGCGATCGAGTTCGACTTCCTGCCGCGGAACGAAGAGATATCAGTCGTTTCCCAAGAGAGCGGATTGCTGGAAAGCCAGGTGGCACCACTCGTCAACCTCGCGCAGCGGTTGCGTGCGCTCAAGGGGCATGATCTGGAAGAAGGCGTGTCGACCCGGCTGCTCGTCTATTGCGCCTCCCTCATCGATGCCGGCATGCCGATCAAGGACGCGGTGCGCGCTGCGATGATCGAGCCGCTTACGGACGAGCCAGATGTGCGCGCAGCCCTTCTCGAAGTGGCCGGTTCGCTGATTGCCTGAGGTGGACCATGCTTGATTTCCTCGAGCTCGAAGAGACCGTCGGACGGGCCTGGCACCGCTTCGTCGGCAATACCAGAACCTGGCGGCGCTATCCGGAAGAGGCGGTGAAGCTCGCCGACATGATGCCGGTGCTCGCGGTATGCTTTCGCGGACACGGCGGTGAGGCGGCGGTGCAGATCGTACCCGCCCGCGGGCGCACGTCAGGCCATCGCTTGCGCTGGCGGCAGCGCATGGGGCTCGGCGAAGAGAAGCTCGTCCAGCCGGCGCGCGACCACGCGTCGCTGATGCTGCCGGGCGAGATCGATATTTTTCCGACGAAAGACCTCAACCGGGATCTCTATCACTGGCTCGTCGCCTATATGGCGACGATGCCGGTCGACCCCATCAGCGAAACCGATCCGCTCCGTCGCGACCTGGCGCTGGTATCGCGCGCCCAGGAAACGGTCGAGGAAGTATTCCAGCGGTTCCCCGGTCTCCGGCGGCGCTATCGGCGCCTGGCCGAGGCGACGCTTGCCGAGCGGCAAAGGGGCGCGCTGCCGTCGATCGAGCAGCATCTCGAAAATCGTATCCTGCGCCTGTTGCGCAAGGTCGTAGGTGAGGCGGATGCGACGCTGCCGGTGATCTTCCCGCATCGCGCTCCGCCCGGCTACCTGCCGATGCTGCCGATGCCGCTTTGGCCGGACACGCTGCTGCGCACAGAAACCACGACCACGCGCGACGAGGATGTCGCCGCGACACCGGGCACTCAGAGTGCGGTTGCCGAAGTCGAACGCCACATCGCCGTGCGCGAAAATCCGGAAAACCGCAAGGGGGAGCGCAGCCCCTTCATTCTCAACCGCTTCGAGAAGATCCTCGCCATGGCCGAAATGGTCAATGTCGACCGTCCCGGCGACGACAGCGACGACCACGACAGCAAGGCGGCCGAGGAACTCGACGACATGACGCTTGGCGAGCGCAAGGGACGCCCCTCGGCACGCTTCCGCTTCGATCTCGACCTGCCGCCGGAAGCGGTCGACCCGACGCCTTTGACGGCCGAGCTCACCTATCCCGAATGGAACTACCGAACCGGACAATACCTCAAGGACCATTGCCGGGTGCTGGCGACGCCTGCCTCGGCCCAGGAAGAGCGGACCGAGCTCACGGAGGAAAGCAAGAGCCTGATCCGCCGGGTGCGGCGCCAGTTCGAAGTGCTGCGCCCACGGCACGAGATGCTGCGCGCGCAACTCGACGGCGCTGATCTCGACCTCGATGCGGTCGTGCGCGCCCGCACCGATCTCGCCGCTGGCGGCCAGGGCAGTGATCGCATCCATCTGATGAGCCGGCCGCAGGTGCACGATCTGGCGGTGACGATCCTCGTCGACGTGTCGCTGTCGACCGATTCCTGGTCCGACAACCGGCGAGTGCTCGACGTGGAGAAGGAGGCGCTGCTCATCCTTGCGCACGGGCTGTCGGCCTGCGGCGACAACCACTCGATCCTGACCTTTACCTCGCGACGGCGCGACTGGGTGCGGGTCGAAACGGTGAAAGCCTTCAACGAGGCGATGGGACCACTGGTCGAGGCGCGCATCGCGGCGCTCAAACCCGGCTACTACACCCGCATCGGCGCTGCGATCCGCCATGCCTCGGCCGAGCTTCGCCGGCAACAGAACCGCAAGAAACTTCTGCTGGTACTGACGGACGGCAAGCCCAACGACATCGACCATTACGAGGGGCGCTTCGCACTCGAAGATAGCCGTCGTGCAGTCACGGAAGCACGGCGCAGCGGCATCAACACCTTCGCCGTCACGGTCGACCGCGAGGCGAAGTCCTATGTGCCTGCCATGTTCGGCCAGAACGGCTACGCCGTCGTCGGCAACATCTCGCGGTTGCCCGCGGCGCTGCCGGCGATCTATCGCAATCTGGTGGGGTGAGGCGGCTGCGCCGTCAGGGGAAAGAAAAAGGCCCGGCAGTCGCCGGGCCTTTTCGATGAAAGCGCCCTCAAGCAGCCTTGCTGTGCACTCTCTGGGACTCGTCGATATAGGCATCGAAGGCGGCCGCGACCGCGCGGATGACGAAGCGGTGTTCAGGGCGGACGGTAATGACGCCATCAGCGATATCGATTACGCCGTCCTCTCGCAGCTCGGCCAATTTGCCGTTGCCTACGACGAGTGACTGCCAATCGCGCCCATGCTCTGTGGCGATGGTGGAAACATCCGCTCTGAAATCGCACATTAGCCGTTCGATGATCGCCGCGCGCAACCGGTCCTCGTCGGTCAACCGATAGCCCTTGGTGGTCGCGAGCCGACCCGAGGCGATGCGGCTTGCGTAGACACCGGGCGGCACCTCGTTCTGCACATAGCCGGCGCGCGACCGGCCGATCGCCGAGGCGCCGAAACCGATCAGCGTCTCGCAGTTGTCGGTGGTATAGCCCTGGAAGTTGCGGCGAAGCCGGCCGGTCGCCTGGGCGGTGACGAGATCGTCGTCAGGCAAGGCGAAATGGTCGAGGCCGATCTGCCGGTAGCCGGCCTTGATCAGCGCCTCGCCGATGGCCAGCGCCTGTTCGGCGCGGGCGCTACTGTCCGGCAGTGCCGTCTCGTCGATCATGCGCTGATGCTTCTTGAAGCTTGGCACATGGGCGTAGCCGAAAACGGCGAACCGCTCCGGACGCATCGTGACGGCCGCTTCGACAGTCTCGATGCAGGAGCGCACCGTTTGATGCGGCAGGCCGTAGATCAGGTCGAAATTGATCCCGCCAATGCCGGCGCCGCGCAAATGGGCGACCGCTTCGGCCGTCTGCTTCTCACTCTGAATGCGATTGATCGCCTTCTGCACAACGGGATCGAAGCTTTGCACGCCAAGGCTGGCGCGCCTGACGCCGCCTTCGCCGAGCGCCTCGGCCATGGCGAGTGTCAGCCGGCGCGGATCGATCTCGACGGCGACGTTGGCCGACGGCGACAGTACGAAGTGCTCGCGCATCAGCGTCATCAGCGCCAGGAATTCGCGTGGCTCGATGATCGTCGGCGTGCCGCCGCCAAAGTGCACTTCTGCAACCGGCAGCGGCCGGCCAACGGTATGGGCGACCATGCGGATCTCGTCTCTCAGCACGTCGAGATAATCGAGGATCGGATCGTCCTTCTTGGTGATCGTCGTGTGGCAGCCGCAGTACCAGCACATCGAGCGACAGAACGGGATGTGCAGGTAGAGCGACACGTCCTCACCCTCGGGGATCGCCTTCAGCCAGCCGCCGTAGGTGTGATCGTCGACCGCGGCGACAAAGCGTGGGGCGGTCGGGTAACTCGTGTAGCGCGGCAGGCGCATTTCACCGTATTTCAGGAGCGCGGAAGCTAACATTTCGTCCTCATCTGGGTGCCGATGGATGCACCTTTCTAGGCCTCGCGGCCCGGCAACTCTTTGCGGAAAGTCAAGGACGGGGGTGGTCTTCGCCAAACAGGGATTTGTTTGCGCTTCGACAAAATGTCGCGGTGCCGCCGCCGCTAGGTTGCGGAAATCCGGGGCGTGTGCGCCGGCGTTTCCCGGACCATCATCAAACGACGGCGCCTAGAGCGGATGACCATGACCATTGCAGAGACCGACAAGCCCTTCATCGATGTGCGGACCATTCCGCCGGTGGAGCGCCATCCGAAAATCTTCGGCATGCTGAATGCGCTTGCCGAGGGTGGTGCCTTCATCATCATCAACGATCACGATCCGCGTCCGCTGCACTACCAGCTGGAAACGCGCTATCCGGGCGAGTTCACCTGGGAGTATCTGGAGCAGGGACCGGCTGTCTGGCGTGTCGAAATCGGCCGGCAGCAGTCCTCCGGCTGCGATTGCTGCTGCGGCGGGCACTGAGCCCCAGTGCGCCTCAAGAGCGGGATCGGGAAAGTGGATGCGGATTTCCGCTCACATCCCGCTCTAACTTACGAGAATCGGTCACGTTTATGGCTTTTGGTCGGCTCGGCCAAAACCATCGTGCTCTAGGGGATGAACCACCATGTTCGCAGCAACGCTATCCCGCTGGACGATGTCCTACTTCGCGGCGGCGCTGATCTTTCTCGTCCTTGGCGAGATCATGATGGTTCTCGGCTACGGCTACCCGGTCTCATCCCTTGAGGCGCCCGAAACGCTGGCGCTCGTCCATGCCGTCGTCCTGGGCTGGTTGAGCCTGTTGATGACCGGCGCGCTGCTGCAGTTCGTGCCTGTCCTCGTCGGCCGGCCGCTTTCCTTCCCGAGCGTCGCGCTGCCGGCGCTCCTCTTCCTCATCGCCGGCATCGCCGGCCTGACACTTGGCTTCGTCAGCCTGTCCGGCGCGATAGATCTTCCGGTAACACTGCTTCCTGTCGGAGCCGCTTTCTCAATTGTTGGGTTTTCGGTTCTCGGCTTCTCCTTTGCAGCCACGCTCTGGCATGCCCGCCCCCTGCCGCTCCCGGCCCGCTTCGTCGCGGTCGGTCTTGCTGCGCTCTTCGGCACGATGCTGCTCGGCGGCGTCTATGCCGGGGTACTGTCGGGGTTGATCGATGCGGAAGCTGCGATCGACCTGACGATCGATGGGCTTTCACTGCATGCTTCACTGGGCCTGTGCGGCTGGTTGAGCTTCACCACCATGGGCGTCAGCTATCGGCTTTTGACCATGTTCATGCTGTCGCCGGACAAGGAGCGGACAAGCAGTCGCGTGGTCTTCGCGCTTGGTGCCCTGTGCCTCGGCCTTCTTGCAGCGGCGGTGCCGGTCATTCTCGCGGGTACTTTCGGTCGCTCCTCGCTCCTACTCCTTGCCGTTGGCTCCGGCGCTGCCGTGGTGGCGATCTATACCGCCGATATCCTGCGGATCTATCGGGAGCGTCGCCGCAAGGCGATCGAGCTCAACAGCCGCGCCAGCATCGGCGCCTTCGCGTCGTTGATCGCTGCGACTGCGCTGTTCGTCGCGCTGCTCGCGACCGGCCGTCTCGACGCGGGTTCCGGTGCCGTTATCTATCTCGTCGCCTTCGGCTGGCTGACGGGCATGGGCCTTGCCCAGCTCTACAAGATCGTGCCGTTCATGACCTGGCTCGAATGCTACGGGCCGGCGCTTGGGCGTATGCCAACGCCAAGGGTTCAGGACCTCGTCGTCGAGGTCTCGGCCCTTCGCTGGTTTTGGCTCTATTATCTGACGGTAGCGCTCGGTACTCTGGCCCTGCTGATCGGTAGTGTTGTCCTCTTTCGCTTTGCGAGCCTCGGCCAATTGATTGCCGTCAATGCGCTCATCCTGGAGTTCGTGCGAACACGGCGTCTGATCAACGTTCCGGCTGAACTTCGATTGCCTGATGGACTTGTTCGACCAGGCCTGTTTTTGCCATCCATTCCTCACGGAGGTTCCCATGAGCCAAGATCCCTATGAACTCGATGTCCGGCCGCTGTTGCGCGGTGGTAGCGACCCGTTCCAGGCCATCATGAATGCCGTTGACAGTCTGGCGCCGGGCCAGGCGCTGAAGCTGATTGCAACCTTCCGGCCCGTTCCGCTCTACAGCGTCATGGCCGGACGTGGTTTCACCCATCAGGACCGCCCGCTCGACAATGGCGACTGGGAGGTTCTGTTCACGCCCGAAGGAGACGTGGACGAGATCCGGCTTTCGGTCGGCGAAACGGATCTCGACACCTGGCCCGACCCGAGCCGCCAGCTCGACCTGACCGAGCTCGATCCGCCCGAGCCCATGGTGCGCATTCTGGCGACGGCCGAGAAGATGGCGGAGGGTGAAGTGCTCTTCGCCTTGCTCGCACGCGAGCCGCTTTTCCTCTATCCGGAGCTCGCCAAACGCGGGCACAAATGGGCCGGCAATTTCGATGCGACCGGCGAGACCTACCGGATCCTTGTTCGCGTTGGCGGGAGGCGCTCCCATGTCGGCGCCTGATACCCTGGACCTCGAAGCGAAGATCCGCGATGCGCTGCGCATCATCATCGACCCCGAAATGGGCAAGAACGTCGTCGATCTCGGCCTGATCTATGACATCGACGTCCAGGAGGGTGGCATCGCCCGCGTCACCATGACGACAACGATCAAAGGGTGCCCTGCGACGGCCTTCCTCAAGGAGGCCGTACAGAACTGCGTCTGGTATGTGCCAGGTGTCGAATATGCCGAGGTCCGCCTGACCTACGAGCCGCCCTGGACGCCTGAGATGATGGCCGACGGCGCGATCGAATTCGCGCACGGCGGCATCTTCTAAGAGTTGTCTTGCAACAAACAAAAGGCGCCGCTGATGCGGCGCCTTTTTTCTTCGGGTTCGAACGTGCAGTCAGGATGACGCGCGGGGCGATCGGCGATCGCAGACCAGCATCGGCCCGTATTCGAGCGTGAACAGTGCGAAGGCTGCAATCCACAGCCCGCCCGAAAGTGCGATCAGATGGTGATAGTGCTGGGGTAGCACCTCTGCCAGCGGCCGGATCAGCGCCGCGGCCATGATGGCGACGTAGGAGGCGCTTGTGAGTGTCGATCCCACCAGCGGTCGTCCGGTGTGGCCGCGACTGGCGCGGGTCATGACGGCGAGCATCATCGACGCAATCACGCCGACGGTCAGCACGTGCATGACCGGGTATTCGCTCAGGAGCTCGATCGCTCCGGCAGCGATGGCCAGGAAGCCGAGCGGCACGAAGGCATAGGCTGCGTGCAGCACGAAGAGCAGCGTCTCCGGCAAGGTCTCCAATCCGCGCCAGCGGAACAGCCGCACCGTATGGAAGGCGCAGGCGATGAGCGCGATTGCCGCCGTGACGATGTGATCGGGTGCGAAGGTCCAGGCAGCGAGCGCCGCGACACCGATCAGGATCGCCGCGGTGTCGAAGCGGTTATAGGGCACCGGGAAATTTGTGCGCCCGACCTTGTTCAGCCAGTTGCGCGTGAAGCTCGGCACAATGCGTCCACCAACGATCATGATCAGCATGGTGTAGGCGCCGATCGCCAGTCGCGCCGCGGCATCGACGTCGAGGTCGCTGAGAACCGAAAGGTGAAAGCAGATATTGGCGGCGGACAGGAGCACCAGCCCGCCGATGACTTTCAGATCCTTCCATTTGCGACCGACGATCACCTCGCGCGCGCAGATCAGCAGGAGCACCGGCAGGAACAACGCTTCTATACCGGCCGCGACAGGCAGGCCGATCAAACCGCTCGATAGCAGAGCAATCCGGCCGACCACCCAGAGCCCGAAGAGGGCGGCGAGCGGACCGCCGGAGACCGGCAGCCTTCCCGTCCAGTTCGGGATCGCCGTCAAAAGGAAGCCGCCGAGGACGGCGGAGGAGAAGCCGAACAGCATCTCATGCGCGTGCCAGTGGGCGGCGCCGTAGTTGCCGGCAAGGTCGAGCCCGAAAACCAGTGCCGAGATCCACAGCACCATGGCTCCGATCGCCCAGAGGGCGGCACCGAGAAAGAACGGCCGGAAGCCATAGGAGAAAAGCACCGGGCCGGTGGTGGAGAGTCCGCGCGGAATACCGCCGCTCGGTTTCGGTCTTATGAGTCTGTCCAACATGATCATCGTCCTCATCGTGCGTGCTTGCGGACTTGCGGATGAGGCTTGATCTATCAATGGCTTCAGAGGGGCTCTTTGCGAAAACGCAAGTATCGCGGCCCCGCTTCGCCAGGTGTGTTCATGGGGGACTAAGAAAAACGATCGCCTCGAAACGATTTGTTCCAAGACAAAGACGCGATTCGTCTGTGGTTCTATTTCTTTTGTGACTGCTGGGGGGCCGGTGGTCGAGACCGGAGGTGAGGCCGCCCAAGTCGGCGTCGCCCACCCTAACTCGTTGAATACAGGCGCGTTTCGCAGAAGGCCAATTCCGGCCGCTGGAGCGCGTCGAAGGAGAGCAAGATGACTGAACAACTTCAGATGACCCGCCGGACGATGCTTGCCGGCGCTGCCCTGGCGGGCGCCGTTGCGCCGCTTCTCCATACCGCTTCGGCACAGGCGGCCGGCGCCGCGACGACAGCGGGCGCTGCCCCCGTCGATATCTCGACCCTGCCGCGCGTGAAGGTCGACCTCGTCAAGCCGCCTTTCGTCCACGCCCATGAACAGGTCGCCAAGACCGGACCGCGCGTCGTCGAGTTCACGATGACGATCGAGGAAAAGAAGCTGGTGATCGACCGCGAAGGCACCGAGATCCACGCAATGACCTTCAACGGCTCGGTGCCTGGCCCGCTGATGGTGGTGCATGAGAACGACTATGTCGAGCTCCGCCTGATCAACCCGGCGACCAACACGCTGCTGCACAACATCGACTTCCACGCCGCAACCGGCGCGCTGGGCGGTGGTGCGCTGACGCAGGTCAACCCGGGCGAGGAAACCACGCTTCGCTTCAAGGCCACCAAGCCCGGCGTCTTCGTCTACCATTGCGCGCCCGAAGGCATGGTGCCCTGGCACGTCACCTCGGGCATGAACGGCGCCATCATGGTGCTGCCGCGCGAAGGCCTGAAGGACGAGAAGGGCCAGCCGCTGACCTATGACAAGATCTACTATGTCGGCGAGCAGGACTTCTACGTGCCGAAGGACGAGGCCGGGAACTACAAGAAGTACGAAACCCCCGGTGATGCCTATGAAGATGCGGTGAAGGCGATGCGCACGCTGACCCCGACCCACATCGTCTTCAACGGCGCGGTCGGCGCGCTGACCGGCGACAACGCCCTGACAGCGGCTGTGGGCGAGCGCGTGCTCGTCGTCCATTCGCAGGCCAACCGCGATACGCGGCCGCACCTGATCGGTGGGCATGGTGACTATGTCTGGGCGACCGGCAAGTTCCGCAACCCGCCGGACCTCGACCAGGAAACCTGGCTCATTCCGGGCGGAACCGCGGGCGCTGCCTTCTACACATTCCGCCAGCCGGGTGTGTACGCCTATGTCAACCACAACCTGATCGAGGCCTTCGAACTGGGCGCTGCCGGCCACTTCAAGGTCACCGGCGATTGGAACGACGACCTCATGACTTCGGTCGTCAAGCCGGCGTCGATGTAGACGGCTGAAGCAAGGTGATTGCGGGGCCGCGATCTGCGCGATCCCGCACGCGAACAAAGGCACGCGCTCGTCAGCGCGTGCCCTTTCCCCGGAGGCCTCCCATGACCAGCAACAAGAAATCTGCGGTTTCGCTCCTCTCGCTCGCAGCCCCGGCCGTCCTTTTGGCCGCAATCGGTGGCGTGCTTTCGGCGAAGGTGGGGCTGTTCGACGATCTCAAGGACGGCGTCGACCTGTCGATCAGGCCGCCGGTGACCGTGACGATCGCACCGCGTCAAATGAGCTATCGGGCGGAGGGACACTTCCTGAAGAACGGCTTTGCTGTCGATGCGCCCATCGTCGTTGCGGCGCTCGAGCAGCCGCTCGAGATCATGAAGTACCAGGTGACGCGTCAAGATTTTGAACGCTGCATCGCCGACGGCGCCTGCCAGCAGCCGGAGGGCGGCCATGGTGCCGGCCTGTCGGGCGTGCCGATGACCGGGGTCAACTATACCGACGCGAACGACTATGCGGCATGGCTGACCAGGAAGACCGGCGAAATCTGGCGTCTGCCGACCGACCAGCAATGGGCCTTTGCCGCCGGCTCCAAGTTTCCTGACGATGCGCTCGGGATCGACGGCAGCAAGGAAAATCCGGCGCTGCGTTGGTTGGCGGACTACGAGCGCGAGGCGAGCCGGCAGCGGGCGAAAGACCCGCTGCCGCAGCCTTCGGGCGCTTTCGGCGAGAACGAGTACGGCGTTGCGGACCTGGACGGCAATGTCTGGGAATGGACAGAGACTTGCCACCGCCGCGTGACGATCGGCGACGATGGCGAGGTGCTGAAGGAGCAGCCCGCCTGCGGCATCTTCGTCGTCAACGGCAAGCACCGGGCATCGATGAGCTTCTTCATCCGTGATCCGAAGAGTGGCGGCTGCGCCGTCGGCGTGCCGCCCGATAATCTCGGCTTCCGGTTGGTGCGCGACGGCCGCTGGTATTCGGGCTTCCTCTACGCCTTCGAACGCCGGCTCCAGGGCGCCGGCTAACATGGCGCAGGCAGTGGACCCGCTGGGGCTCGCACCTCTCAACCGGCACAAGGTCCAATACATGCTTTTGCCCCTAGATCGTCACCGATCTAGGGGCAAAAGCATGTGGCAATCGCGGTGCTATGGCGTCCTTTGCACATCTGACAGGACGTGCGGCGCCGTGGTCCTTTTGCAGGGTTCCGGGCTGTGCTAGAGCAGAGCAACTCAAACGGCAGGATGCCAAAGTGGCTGCACTCGATCGCACACTCGTCAAATCGCTCCCTCTTTTCCAGAAAATGAGCGATCAGGAACTGGATTCGCTGCTGACGCGCGCCACGGTGCGGCGTGTTCCGCAGAACGAAGCCGTGTTCGAGCAGGGTGCGCAGGCCGACTTCTTCTTCCTGCTGCTGCACGGCCGGCTGAAGGTGACCCAGGTCACCAAGGACGGGCAGCAGATCATCGTCCGGGTCGTCAATCCCGGCGACCTCTTCGGCTTTGCCCGTGCGCTGCAGCGCAGCGACTATCCGGGAACGGCGACAGCCGCGACCGAGAGCCTGGTTCTCGCTTGGCCGACGGAGCTTTGGAACGTCTTCGTCGAGAAGAACCCTCACCTCGCCGTCAACGCCATGCATACGATCGGGCAGCGTCTCGACGAGGCGCATACCCGCATCCGCGAAATGTCGACGGAAGAGGTCGAGCGCCGTGTCGCCCACACGGTTCTCCGCCTTGCGGAGCAGGCGGGCAAGCCGGAAGGCGGCGGCGTCCGCATCGACTTCCCGATCTCGCGCCAGGATATCGCCGAGATGACCGGAACAACGCTGCACACCGTCTCGCGCATCCTCAGCGCCTGGGAAGGGCAGGGCCTCGTCCAGGGCGGACGACAGAAGCTGATGCTCAAGGACATTCCAGGCTTGCGGCGTCTGGCTGAACGGATTGGCAGCTAGAATGGCCGGCCGTACACCAGCGCGCGATCCTGCGACGTTCTTCCACATCGCATGACGGCCATTCACTTGCGAGTGACGAGCTATTGAGAACCCACCCCGCCAATCGCAGGATTGCACAATGTCGACGGGAAGGGATCTTAGATCACGGTTTACGGTGGTTCAGCGTCTACTTTGGAGCGACGATCCCAGGATAGAAGTCACCGTCGCCGCCTTCGTAGTTGCCGCTGTAACCGCCACCGCCGGTTTGGGAGCATGCGGCGAGGCCCAGAACTATTGCCAACAAGATTGTAGCGCGCATTTTTCTACCTTTTTCAGTTCATCGTTCACGACAGGGCTGTCGAAATTCCGTCCTATCATGTGGGGGATCAACCGATATCGGGCAATCCCGATGGCAGGATTTTGCTAGGGTTTTTCCGCCCGAACAGCGTAGCGATGCTGGGACTGCCGTGCCAGACCCTTGAAGACATTCCAGTTCTTGGCCTGGGTGCGATGGATTTCGCGGAATTCCCTGTCGACCGTGATGTCGACGAAGCCGGCCTTCTGCAACAGTTCGACGACGGCCTCGGCGCGGGCGCCCTTGGAGAAATGCACGCGGGAGAGAATGCTGCGATGCGTCGCCATCATCTGCGGTGAACCGGTCGGCGTTTCCGCCCTGAAGAGGCCGAGGCGTTGTCCCCAGGCGCTGAGCTTCGAGAACAGCCGCTCGAGCGCTGTGGTGTTCACAAAGTCGCCATCGACAATCAGCAGCGTGCCGCCCGGTTTCAGCACACGCAGCCATTCGGCAAAGGCTGCGGCCGGATCGACGAGTGTCCACACCAAGTGCCGGTTGACGATCACATCGTAATGGCCGTCGGGCTCCATGGTATTTTCGGCGTCACCGAGGGCAAAGCGGATCGAGCGGCCGCGCTTGCGGGCCTTTTCGCGGGCGCGTTCGAGCATGGGTTCGGCCCAATCCAGGCCCTGCACCTTGAAGCCGAGTTCGTCGAGCAGGTGCGAGATGACGCCCGTCCCGCTGGCAAGGTCCAACGCGGCGCGGCCGGCGCCAGGTCCAAGGTGGCGTAGAAACAACGCGTGCCAGGCAGCGCGCTCCTCCTCCGAGAAGATCTCATGTCCCGGTGACAGATCGAAAGTTGCGGCGCGCTCCGACCAGTAGGCCTTGATTTCATCCCGCAGGTTGTAGTTCTGCCGATCCGTTACATCGCTCATGTCGATACCGCCGTCTCTGTTTGGAGGCGTTCTAAAAGATAAATGTTGACTAATAAAGTCATGAAACATTAGATCGCGTCGATTTTTCCCAGCGGAGCAGAAAACAATGCGGTTTTTCAACAGGGTGGCTGCGGCCGCCACGGGCTTTTGCGTGCTTTTTTCAACGGCAGCCTTCGCTGATGTCGTGACGCTGAAAGACGTGACCGGCCGCGATGTCGAGGTCAATGTACCGGTCGAGCACGTGATCCTCGGCGAAGGCCGCCAGATCTATTTCCTCGGTGCGCTCGACCGTGACGAGCCGTTCAAACGCGTCGTCGGCTGGCGTGACGATCTCTCCAAGGCTGACCCGGAAAGCTACGTCGCCTATCTCGCGAAATACCCTGATATCGCCAAGCTGCCGACCTTCGGCGGCATGAAGGACGGCACTTTCGACATCGAGCAGGCGGTGGCGCTAAAGCCCGATGTTGTCTTGATGAATGTCGATGCCAAGACGGCGACGGAGGAGGCCGGCTACATCGAGAAGCTCGCCAAGGTCGGCATTCCGCTCGTCTATGTCGACTTCCGCGAAAAGCCGATGGAAAACACCGAGCCGAGCATGCGTGTGATGGGCAAGCTGCTGGGCAAGGAGGAGAAGGCCGAAGAGTTCATCAAGTTCCGCGCCGAGAGCATCGCCAAGGTGACCGATGTGTTGGCGAAGGCCAACCCGAAGAAGCCGCTGGTCTTCGTCGAGCGCGCCGGCGGTTACTCCGACGATTGCTGCATGTCTTTCGGCAACGAGAATTTCGGCAAGATGGTCGAATTCGCCGGCGGCGTGAACATGGCCAAGGACATCATTCCCGGCACCTTCGGCACGGTCAATCCGGAGCAGATCATCGCCGCGAACCCGGACCAGATCATCATCACCGGCGGCAACTGGCGGGGTTACGTGCCGGACGGCGCCTGGGTTGGCGTCGGTTATGGCGCGGATGTAAAGGAAGCGGCCCGCAAGCTCGAAAACCTGACCAAGCGCCCGGCCTTCACCGGCGTGCAGGCGGTCAAGGACGGCCAGGTACATGCCATCTGGCACCAGTTCTACAACAACCCCTACCAGTTCGTCGCGATCCAGCAGATCGCCAAGTGGCTGCATCCGGATCTCTTCGCCGATCTCGACCCGGAAGCGACGTTCACGGAGCTGCACGAGCGCTTCCTGCCGCTTCCCTATGAGAGCGGCTACTTCGTTTCGCTGACGACCAGCAAGTAAGCGCATCGACAGCCGGAGGAGGGGAGGTCTCTACGGCACCGCGCGTCTTATTAGACGCGCAAAGGTCGCCGTAGCACTTTGAATTGCTGCATGTTTTCGCCCTTAAATCGCATGCGATTTAAAGAAAACAGCAGCAGCGTCGCGATCGAAAGGAATGAGAATGCCGATCTTCAGGAAAATCGCGTCGGCGATGATCGCCGCCATTGTGCTGGCGGTTCTGCCGGCTAGCGCCGCGGAAATCATCGACGTTACCGGCCGCCGGGTCGAAATCGCGCTGCCCGCCAAGCGCGTGCTGCTGGGCGAGGCGCGGCAGATCCATGTCGCGGCGGCGCTGAAAGGCGAGCATGTCTTCGACACGATCGTCGGCTGGCGCGACGACCTCGTGAAAAAGGACCCGGATTCCTACGCCGCCTATGTCGAGCGCTTCCCCGAGATCGAGAAGCTGCCGCGTTTCGGCTATATCCCTTCAGGCGATTTCAGCCTCGAAGCGGCGATTGCGTTGCAGCCCGATGTGCTGACCCTGAACCTCGAGGCTGAGAAGGCCGTCGAGGAATCCGGCTTCATCGAGAAGGCGGCGGCCGCTGGCATCGCCGTCGTCTATCTCGACTTCCGCGTCGATCCGGCTGCCAACAGCGAGAAATCGGTCGAAATCCTCGGCCAGCTCTTCGGCGCCGAGGCAAAGGCGCGTGAATTCATCGAATACCGCAATGCCCAGATCGCGTTGGTGACGGACCGTCTGAAGACGGCGGGGGCAATCGCACGCCCCAAAGTCTTTATCGAGCGCTCTCCCGGTATCACCGGCGACGTCGTCTGCTGCCGAACCTTCGGTCCGGCGAATTTCGGTAAGATGGTGGAAGAGGCCGGCGGCCACAATATCGGTTCGGACGTGATCAAGGGCACCTTCGGCGACCTCAATCCCGAGCAGCTCATCGTCAGTGATCCCGATCATGTCATCATCACCGGCAGCAACTGGTCGGCGGAATCCGATCTCAACCAGTTCGTCAGCGTCGGCCGTGGCGCCGATGCGGCGGCGGCTGAGGAGCGTCTGCGCAGTCTGATGCAGCGCCCGGGCTTTCCCCGCCTGAAGGCGGTGAAGGAAGGTAACGTGCACGCCGTCTGGCATCAGTTCTACGGCGCGCCTTACGAGTTCATTCCGATCCAGCAGTTTGCCAAGTGGTTCCAGCCGGAGCTTTTTGCCGACATCGACCCGGACCGGACTTTCCGCGAGTTTCACGAGAAGTTCCTGCCGGTAACCTATCGCCCGGGCTACTTCGTCTCGCTTCCGAAGGGTGGTGAATGATGGTTGCGATGACCGACCAGGTTTCCGGCGTTGAGGGACGGGGGCGCTACCGCGCGCTCGTCCTGCGTCGTTTGGTGCTGATCTTCTGTCTCGTCGGCGCGCTGTTTGCGTCCGTCGCGGTCGACATGGCGCTTGGGCCTGCAAACTATCCGCTTACCGATGTGCTGACGGCGCTGTTCCGGCCGGAAACGGTGAGCGACCAGCTCCGGGTAGTGATCTGGGACATCCGCATGCCGATCGCGCTGATGGCCGTGACGGTCGGTGCTTCGCTGTCGGTCGCCGGCGCGCAGATGCAGACGATCCTCGCCAATCCGCTGGCAAGTCCGTTCACGCTCGGCATCTCCGCCGCTGCCGGCTTCGGCGCGGCCCTCGGCCTCGTTGCCGGCGTCGCGGTCTTTCCGGTTGCAGTCCAGTACATGGTGCCGATCAACGCCTTCCTGATGGCGATGCTGGCGGCGCTCTTCATCCACTTCGCCTCCACCATGCGCGGCGTCACGGTGGAAACGATCGTGCTGCTCGGTATCGCGCTCGTCTTCACCTTCAATGCTGCGCTGTCGCTGCTCGAATACCTCGCCTCCGAGCAGGCGCTGGCCGCGGTCGTCTTCTGGACGATGGGCAGCCTCACCAAGGCAACATGGCCGAAGGTCTGGATCACCGGCGCCGTGCTGCTGTTCGCCTTGCCGCTCTTTGCACGGCACGCCTGGGCGCTGACGGCGCTTCGGCTCGGCGACGACAAGGCGGCGAGCTTCGGCATCAATGTTCGCCGGCTAAGGCTCGAGGCGATGATGACGGTCAGCCTGCTTGCGGCGATCCCGGTCTCCTTCGTCGGCACGATCGGTTTCGTCGGTCTCGTCGGGCCGCACATCGCCCGCATGCTGGTCGGCGAGGATCAGCGCTTCTTCCTGCCGGCCTCGGTGCTCTGCGGTGCGCTGCTGCTTTCGGTCACCTCGGTCGTCAGCAAGATGCTGATTCCGGGCGCGGTGCTGCCGATCGGCGTCATTACCGCGCTCGTCGGCGTGCCCTTCTTCTTCGTGCTGATTTTCACCAACAGGAGGCGCGCATGGTAAGCCTGACGCTGGAAAAGGTCGGCGCGAACTATGGCCGGCGCACGGTGCTGTCGGACGTCAATACAGGTGTCCTTAGGGGCGGTGGCCTAACGGCGGTGATCGGTCCCAATGCCGCCGGCAAGTCGACGCTGTTCAAGCGCATCGCAAGCCTGACGTCCGGGCCCGGCACTGTCCACCTTTCGGATACCGCCAAGGGGCCTGAGGGCATCTGCTACATGCCGCAGGATACTGGCGCCAATGCCGTGCTCACCGTCTACGAGTCGGTGCTTCTGTCGGCCAAGCAGGGTTCCGGCTGGAAGGTGAAGGACGCCGAACTCGCCGAGATCGACCGAGTGCTCGGCGAACTCCGGATCGCCGACCTCGCCTTTCGCGGTCTCGGCGAACTCTCCGGTGGCCAGCGCCAGCTCGTCTCCATCGCCCAGGCCCTGGTGCGCAAGCCCGAAGTGCTGTTGATGGACGAGCCGACCTCGGCGCTTGATCTCTTCCGCCAGATCGAGGTGCTCGGCTTCATGAAGCGCCTATCGGCGCAGTCGGGCATGGCGGTGCTGATCGCGCTGCACGACCTGAACCATGCGCTGCGCTACTGCGACGACACGATCGTCATCAGCGGCGGCTCGGTGTTGGCGAGCGGTCCGACCCATGAGGTCATCACCGCGGACATGCTGCGCTCGGTCTACCGCGTCGAGGCGCGTGTGGAGGCTTGCTCGATGGGGCGCCCGGTCGTCATCGTCGACGAGTCGCTTTAAGCGCCAGAGCAATTCCAGGAAAATGTGAAGCGGTTTCCGTCTGGAACTGCGCCAATTCAAGAGGCTGGAAGCACTTCGCCGCCGAGGCGGCGAAGTGCTGCTTCAGAGATCAGGTCGGCTTGTGTCCCTTCAGGCCGTAGAAGGCGATATAGGCATAGCAGGCGACGGGCATCAGGAAGGCGAGGTGGATGCCGATTGTGTCGGCAAGGCCGCCCTGGACCAACGGCAACAGCGCGCCGCCGACGATTGCCAGGCACAGGATGCCGGAGCCCTGGCTCGTGTATTTCCCGAGGCCGTAGAGCGCCAGGCTGAAGATCGTCGGGAACATGATCGAGTTGAAAAGCCCGATCGCCAGAACCGACCACATGGCAACGCTGCCGCCGGCAAAGACGGTTAGCAGCAACAGCACCATCGCTGCGACTGCGTTGAAGGCCAACGCCTTGCCGTCGTCGACGAAGCGCATCGCAACCGCGCCGATGAACCGGCCGACCATCGCTCCGCCCCAGAAATACATCACATAATGGGCGGCTTCGGCTTCTGAGAGACCGGCAATATCGGGCTGGTTCAAGAAGTTGACGAGGAAGCTGCCGATGCTGACCTCCGCGCCGACATAGACGAAGATGCCGATGGCGCCGAGGATCAGGTGGCGGTAGTGCCAAGCCGACTTGCCGTCGGTGATCGGCTCGATCTCGTCATGCACTTCGACGGTCGGCAGCTTCAGGGCGGCGAAGAGCGCCGCAAGCAGCAGGAAGGCGGCGGCAAGAAGCAAGTAGGGCAACTTGATCGCGCTTGCTTCGGCGAGCCTCAGAGCGTCGAGTTGTTCCGGCGTCGCGTCGGCGGTGGCGACGACAGCAGCCGACAGGATCAACGTTGCGCCGAACATCGGGGCCAGCGTCGTGCCGAGCGAGTTGAAGGCCTGGGTCAGGGTCAGGCGGCTCGCGGCCGTATCCGGCGGACCAAGCACGGTCACGTAAGGGTTGGCCGAAACCTGCAGCAGCGTGATGCCGCTTGCCAGCACGAAGAGAGCACCGAGGAACAGCGCATAGATGCGAAAGCTTGCCGCCGGGACGAACAGCGCGCAGCCGATGGCGGCGATGACGAGGCCGAGCACGATCCCCCATTTGTAGCTGATGCGCTTGACGAGCGCGCCGGCGGGCAGCGAGACGATGAAATAGGCGCCGAAGAAGCAGAATTGGATCAGCATCGACTGCGTGTAGTTGAGCGAGAAGACGTTCTTCAGATGCGGGATCAGAATGTCGTTCAGGCACGTGATGAAGCCCCACATGAAGAACAGTGAGGTGAGCGCGAAGAGGGCAAATCGATAGCCCGTCGCGTCCGGTGACGCGGATGAGGCCGCGCGCGTGGGCTCAGCGCCCTTGGTGATGATACCTGCCAATGGTTTAACCTCGTGATGTCGTTGACGCCGGAGCTTGGGCCTTGGGAGGGCGTCGCATGGGACGCGCCGGCGGCAGCCGTTGATCTTCGTTTGGGAGCACGAAGATGCCCGGCTGCGCGGCGCTTATACCGCGCGGATAGGGCTTTGACAGCGTGAAAGGTAGGATTTCCCCGGTCGCCGGGCCTGTCACGAGGGCCGGCTATAGGTCAAAGCGTGGCAAGCTCGCGATTGGAAAGTGTGCCGCCATTGGCCCGTTTGATGTCGAGCTTCCGTTCGAGCGCCGCCATGATGTCCTCGCTGAACTCGATCGATGTCAGTTCGGCGATTTCAGGCAGGGCTCCCGGGGTAAAGACGTTGACCTCAACGAGCTTGTCGCCGACCACGTCCAACCCTACGAGGAACATGCCGTCGCGCACCAGCTTCGGCCGCATCTGTTCGGCCACCGCGAGCATTTCCGGCGTGACGACGGCGGCGACGGGCCTGCCGTTGACATGCATGTTGGAACGTAGCTCACCTTCCGCCGGGACGCGCCGAACCGCAGCGTAGGTATCGCCGCGTTTGAGCGGCCGGCCGTTCATCAGGAACAGCCTGACGTCGCCTTCCGTTGCTGCCGGCAGATATTCCTGCGCGATCACATAGCCCATCTCGCTGACCGCCTCGAAGATCTGGTTGAGGTTCGTCTCGTGGCTGGAGCTGACCTTGAAGACGTTCTTGCCGCCGGAGCCCTGCAGCGGCTTCAGGATGACACCTTCCGGGTGCTCGTCGACAAAGGCCCTGATCTCCTCGATATGCTTCGAGATCAGCGTGGTCGGCCGGACGATTTCGGGGAAGTCCTGGAGATAGAGCTTGTTCTGCGCCCGCGTCAGCCCGTCGGGATCGTTGACGACGATTGCCCCGCGCTCGGCCGCAAGCCGCCCGAAGATCACGCCCACCTGGGTGGCCCAGGGGCGCGGACCGGCGTCTTCCGACGGGTCGCTCCGCAGAAACAGAACGTCGACATCGGCGATGTCGAGGATGTCTCGCCCGGTCGCGTCGCCCCTTAATGCGGCGATGAAGGTTTCGGCCTTGCGCGGCTTCGCCGCGCCGAGGTTGAGGGCGTGGATCATCAGGCGGCCATCCGGCCTCAGGATGAAATCACCAGGGGTGACGTAGACGATCTCGTGGCCACGGGCGAGTGCCGCGAGCGCAAGCGATGTCGTCGCGTAGACCGTCTCTTCGCCCTCGATGGAGTTGACGAAAAAGGCGATGCGCATCCGTTTCCTACTCTGCGACCATGTCGAGCGGGGTAATTCCCCTCTGGGCTCGCTGAAGTCGGTCGCGCGCTTTGACGTCATCGAGGAAAATAGGGCGAATGGCGGCGGCACCAAGGAGGCCGCGCAAATTGAGTTCCTGGATCGCAGCGAAATGCGACGCGGCGATCTTGCCCATCCAGAAGGGCTCGAGACTGCCGCCGTCGGCGAGATGGTCGAGAAGCTGCAGCAGGCCGCGCAGGTAGATCGCGTCCTTGACCAGCCCGCCGCCGCGATAGATGCGCAGCGTAATGTTGAAGGCCTCGGCGGTGCCGAAGCCGTGGCCGTCGACGAGCAGCCGGTAGGTGTCCGGAAACGGTGCGCCGTCAAGCAGGGCCGCGCAGCCGACGACTCTCGCCGCAAGCACCCGCAGCCGGTCCGCGGTCATGCCGGCGCTCAAGTATTCGGCGAAAACGGCAAGCCCTTCCTGCATGCCCTCGTAACCCGCAAGCCCGGAGCGGAGGATCCTGAGGCCCTGCGCCGAGCCGTTGAAGTAGGTTAGCAGGTGTACGCCGACCTCGTGGTTCAGCAGCGCCTCGACGCGATCGGGGTCGAGTGCCGAGCTTCGCGCGATTAGCAATTGGCCGCGCGAGACGAGCAGGCCGGCTGGCAGGTCGTCGCGAATTTCGACGGAGGCGGTGAAATCGGCCGACTGGCGCCGATAGGCTGATATCATCGCCTGGGCCCGCTCCCTTATGTAGTCGCAGTCGCGCTTGTTGCCGGATGTCGGCGGTGCGTCGCCATCGGCTGCTGTGCGCGTAAGGATGTCGGACGCGGCGTTGAGAAGTTCGCTTTCCACCGGGCCGTAGAGTGCGCGGCCGAGTTCGACGAATTTGCGGGTCTCGCGCGCGGATATCATCGAGAGCTGGAGATCGACCTCCTGCTGCTTTTCCCGATAGAGGGCGTAGAGCAGCGGATCTTCGAGATGCTCGAAATTGAGGGTGAAGAGTTTGCGCTTGGCCGTTTCGATCTGCAGCGCCAGCGGCCGATAGTAGAGGCGGGGGCTTCTGGAAAAGCCGCTCGACGCGAATTCCGCCCACGCGGTTTCGGCGTTGATCGGCGTCACCGCGAGCAGGAAATCGAAGCTCGAGGCGATCTCGTCGATGCCGCGGTCGGCACGCACGACCGCGTCGACGAAGGCTTTCCGGCCAAGGGCGCGATGCGTCGGTAGCCGGAAGTCATCGGACCGCGCGCGGGCGAAGGCCGCAACGGCGCGGAGCCCAGCATCGAAGACGCTCGCAACCAGCCGCTCGCGCAATTGCGGATAGATGCGGCGGGTGCCCGGCTCGCAGTAGATGGGGGCAAAACGCACGGTGAGATGGGGATAGTCGAGCGCCAGGGCCCTTCGGCCTGCCCGTGCCTCCGGTTGTCGCTCGACAAGCGTCACATGCGGGGTCCGGAACTTTCCCTCGATCGTCGCAGCCGTCTCGATCAATGCTTTCGCGGCAACCTGCTCGGCGCCGCTTAGCCCGGCGACGACCTCGATCAGGAAGGGCGGCAGGAACGGCGCGTCCTTGGCCGGCGGGTCATCGCTTTCGAGCTCGGCAAACTCGAGAACGATGAACATGCCCTGCCGCTCTTCGATCACGCGGCCGACCCGCTCGATGACAACGGCGGCGACATCGACGCTCGGCGCCAGCAGATAGGCGGCATTCGCCTGGGCGATATCGCGCGCGACCGGCTGCTCGTGCTCGGCGGCGATATGGACGCAAAGGAAAGGAAGCAGGCGGTCGATGTGCAGCCGTCCACCCTCGCCGAAGTCCCGTCGCACGGCGCGACCATCCTTCAGTCGGACAATGGCTTCATCGAGCCACTCCGAGTCAAGGCCCGCGCGCATGGGTCTCCCGTCCGTCATCGCTGCCTCGCGAGCGCCTCGGTTAGGATCGGAACGAGTGATCCGACCAGTGTGCGCAGCGACCTTAGCGCTTCGAGGTCTGGCTTGCCGGTCCACTCGTCCATGAAGGTCTTCTTGAACTCGATCGCGATCGCGCAGCCCGTATCGGGAAAGTGCTCGTGGATGAAGCGCGTTTGTTCTCCGCGTCCCTGAAAGGCAATGTTTTCACGCACATCCACAGGCCGACCCGCGAGCGTGGTGGCGCCAATGGCCGATATCAGCGTTTCGATCACGCCGGCCCATTTGACCCGATCCATGGACGAGGTTCCGATGTTGATCTCGGGCGCCTCGGCGATATCGGCCGGTTCGGCTTCCGGCCCCTGCCGCCGATGGTTGTAGCTGTGAACGTCGAGCACGATGAAACGCTGATGGCGGCGCTCGATTGCCGTAAGCATCGACCGCAGCATGGCGTAGTATTCGTCATGGACGGCGAGGGATGTTTCGATCAACTCGGCAGGCGGATGCTCTCGCCAGACGGAAAGGCCCCACGCCTGTGCGGGCTGGAGATAGATGGCGCCTGCACGGGCACGATTGATATCGACCTCGAAGCGCGAGCGATGGACGACGATGCGGTTGGCGAGGTCGCGGATGATGAACTCCGTGAACGGGTCCTCCTCGCGCAGCCTTTCTTTCTCCGTCAACGCCACCAGCGCCCGGGCATCGCTGCGCATGGCATGCCCATTGTGGATCGCGGTGCCGACGATCGGTCCATCGCCGCGATTTACGGTCCACCAGGCGTTCTGCGTGGCTGAACGGAACTGTTCCGTCGGCTCGCGTTGCATGTTCGCTCCCGCATGCCCTCACTATGGGCGCTTCGGGAATGCAACTCCCGGGCACGCCCGAGAGTTCCGCAAAGATTCAAAATTCCATGGCAGATCAGTCCGGTTCGGGGTGCCGTTCTCGGTTCCCGCTTCAGCGCGAAGAAGCCGCGATTTCGCCGAGGATCCATTGGCGGAAGGCGCTGATCTTCGGTGAATTGCGCCGCGTCTCCGGGTAGACCAGCCAGTAGGCATGGTCGTCGTTGCAGAGAAGATCGAAGGGCTGGACGAGGCGCCCATCGGCCAATTCGGCCGCAAAAAAGGCCGGCGTCAGTATTGCCACGCCCTGGCCGGCCGTCGCGGCGTTGCCCTCATAGGCCTGTGCGCCCATGCTGGCGCCGGGACGACTTGAAAGCCCCTCGGCAGGCACATTCGCGGCCGCAAACCACTTCGCCCACCAGGGATCGCCGGGATCGAGCAGCGGCAGACCCAACAGATCGGCCGGCTCTTTCACCCCGCCGATACTGGCCGCAAGGCTCGGGCTGAGCATAGGGGTGAAGTCGGCGTTGATCAGCCGGTGCGCCGCAAGCCCCGGCCAGTCGCCGCGGCCTGAGCGAATGCCGATATCGACCTCCTCGCGGCTGAAGTCCACCAGGTGAGGCTCCGTTTGAAGGCGGACGGCAAGGGAAGGGTGGGCGATCTGAAAGGAGCCAAGACGCCGCGCCAGCCAATTGGAGGCGAACGTGGCGATCGTGCTGATGACAAGCGTTCCCTGGGCGCCGCCGCGCGCCGTGACATAGGCTTCGCTGAGCTGCTCGAAGGCCTGTGTGACCGCCGGAGCGAGCCGCTGTCCGACTTCTGTCAAGGCGATCTGGCGCGGTCGACGCAAAAACAAGGGCGCGCCGAGCCGATCCTCGAGAACCTTGATCTGATAGCTCACCGCGGCCTGGGTCATGCCGAGCTCGGTTGCGGCCTTGGTGAAGCTTCCATGCCGGGCGACCGCCTCGAAGACGCGGATCGCCGTCAATGGTGGAAGCGGAAGTGTCTTATGCATTAAATGGCCTTATGCATGGTAAGCGATATTCGATTGGAAGGTGATGCCGCTCGTAACCATTTTCAAGATCCGTCCATTAGACGGATTGATGAAGAGGATGACGGCTATGACAACCATTCAAGTACGTAGTTTTTCGTCGACAAACGATTTTTCCGCGCGCTCCTGGCTGGCGCTTCTGTTCGCGCGGAAGCGTCGCGCGCTCGATGTCGTCGACGTCAGAGACCTGTCTGATCACCTGAAGCGGGACATGGGCTTCCTCGATGGCAACCGCCCCGACGCGAAGGACCTCCCGACCGCTTGACCGCTTCCGACCTGGGCGAGCCTCCCACCGCCCAGGTCCACCAATGCCGCGGAGCGCATCACCGTCACCGCGGCCTCCTTCCTCCATTACATTGCCTCGCGGCTTTGACGTGCGCCAAAAGCGGAGCAGTTTTTCATCTCTCGCTCGCTCTTTGGGTCAGAATTCCTTTAATCCACTATTTAAGTGGATAATCTCGGAGAGGCTCGGTCAGGAATCGAGCTGGCAGAAACGCCTCCGGTCGGTGCAGGTTTGCGTTGATCGGCTGAAATGAGGTCCGAGATGAGTATGCTGCGGCAATTTGAGCGTTTGAGCGCAATTCGCGAGGTCCTGCAGGGCCGTTTGGAACTGCACGAGGCGCGGGACTGTTTTGGCTTCGACGATGTCGAGGACGGCACGGCCAATGAGCTCAGGGACCGCATCGCCGAACTCTCCGATGAAATCTCGACCTTGAGAAGTCGTTGCGACCGATACGAAAGCTTCGGTCGTCAATGACCAACCCGAAAGGCGGCAGCACGTCGCCGATGAATGGACCATCTCCATGACATTGCATGTGAATTCACGCGTCGCGGATCACGCGATCAATCCGCTTTTTCTCGAACGCTGGTCGCCGCGGGCCTACTCGGGCGAAGAGATTTCCGAGGCCGAACTGTTCGAAATCCTGGAGGCCGCCCGCTGGGCGCCATCAGCCTACAATGCCCAGCCCTGGCATTTCGTCTATGCCCGCCGCGGCGGACAGGACTGGGAGAAGCTGCTCGGTCTTCTGAACGAGTTCAACCGCAGTTGGGCAAAAGAGGCTTCGGCCCTCATCTTCGTGCTGTCGAAAACCTCCCTGCTGCCGCCAGGCGCCAGCGAAGAGGTGCCTTCCTACACCCATTCCTTCGATACCGGCGCTGCCTGGGGCGCGCTCGCGCTGCAGGCGGCTCATTCCGGTTGGCAGGCCCACGGCATGGCCGGCATCGACTACGACCGCGCGCGGGCCGAACTCGAAGTTCCCGAAAACTACCGGATCGAGGCTGCCGTCGCGATCGGACGCCTCGGCGACAAGGCTCTGCTTCCGGAGGCGCTGCAACAGCGCGAGCAACCAAGCCCGCGCAAAGCCCTCTCCGAAATCGTGTCTGAAGGGCGCTTCGTGGCCGGCTAAGCTTCGGCAGACTTGGACGGGGAGCGGGCAAACTTTGCCGGCCCGCTCTCCTCAGCGATCGTCCGTTTCATCCTTGCTCGTCGCGTTCAGCGCCTGAACGCTGATGGCCGCGACGAGGCCGGTCAGGACGATGCCGGAAAAGCCTATCACCAGAGCCAGTAGCCGTGCGCCCAGGTGTTTGGGCGTGATGTCGCCGTAGCCGATCGTCAGCCCGGTGACGAAGGTGAAATAGAGGGATTCATCGAGCCGCCATTCCTCGATGCGGCCAATGATGACACCGCATCCGGTCATCACGATCAGGATTGCGGAGAAGATCGGCCAGAGCACCTGAAGTTGCTGGTAGAGATTGGAGAAGAACAGGCGCCGCATTCTTTTTGAATGGCTCCTGCGATGAGATTTCGCCACGCAACCCTCCCTCTCGCCAGGTAGGAAGCCCGCCGTGCTAACGATTCCGTACGCCTGCGACGGTCCGCCTTGGCTTCGCTCCCTGCCGCCGAAATCCCCTCTCGGCCCGGCACCCGCAGTCCTCAAGATATCCGCAAGTCGAGCAGCCTGCCAGCGTCTGCTTTGGTAGGCGACAAGTGATGCCCGAAGTGTGGCTGAGGCGTTCCTTGCAACGGATTTTACCCAGTGCTATCGCTTTAGAATAACTTCATGAAAGCTCCTGCCAGAGGATAGTCCGGATGGCATCGAACGAGCATTCGCCTGTCGGCGACGGTCGCGGTGCCACTGCGGGTTTCCGGCTCGACGTGATTGCAGGTCTCACGGCCGCTGCCGTGGTTCTGCCAAAGGCGATGGCCTATGCCACGGTCGCCGGTCTGCCTGTCAGTGTCGGTCTCTACACCGCCTTCGTGCCGATGATCATCTACGCGCTTCTCGGCACGTCCCGGGTGCTGAGCGTCTCGTCGACCACGACCCTTGCCATTCTCGCCGGAACACAGCTCGGCCTTGCCGTCCCGGATGGCGATCCCGGCAAGTTGATAACGGCAACCGCGACGCTGACGGCGATGACCGGTGGGCTTCTCATCCTGGCTTCGCTTCTCCGCTTCGGCTTCGTCGCCAACTTCATCTCCTCGCCGGTCCTGATCGGCTTCAAGGCCGGCATCGGCCTCGTCATCGTGCTCGACCAGGTGCCGAAGCTGCTTGGCCTTCACTTCACCAAGGAAGGCTTCTTCCGGGATATCCTGAGCATCGCCGGCCATCTGTCCGAGACCTCGCTACTGACGCTTGCAATTGCGGCTGCGGCGCTGGTGGCGCTTCTTGCGATGGAGCGGCTCTGGCCGCATTCGCCGGCGCCGCTTCTGGCGGTGGCTGCAGGCATTGCGCTTTCCTGGTTCGCCGGCCTCGAGGCGCTCGGTGTCTCCACCGTCGGCTTCATCCCGCAGTCTCTGCCTTCGATCACGCTTCCGAGCCTCGGTCTTGCTCAGGAGCTTCTGCCCGGCGCGCTCGGCATCGCCTTGATGAGCTTCACCGAGACCATCGCCGCGGGACGTGCATTTGCCGCCCCCTCCGACCCGCCGATCAGGGCGAACCGTGAATTGCTGGCAACCGGCGCTGCAAATCTCGGCGGCGCGCTTTTCGGCGCCATGAGCGCCGGCGGCGGAACATCACAGACGGCCGTCGTGCGTGCCGTCGGTGGACATTCGCAGGTGGCGTCGCTGGTCACCGCGGCGGCAGCGGCTGCCACGATGCTGGTGCTGGCGCCCCTGCTGGGTCTGCTGCCGCAGGCGGTCCTGGCGGCAATCGTCATCGTCTATTCGATCGGGCTTATCAAACCGGCGGATTTCTTGTCGGTCCGCAAGGTCCGGCGAATGGAGTTTCAGTGGGCACTGGCGGCCTTCCTCGGCGTGCTGCTCTTCGGGACGCTGCAGGGCATCATCGTCGCGATCGTGCTTTCCTTCATCGGACTGGCCCGCCAGGCGGCATCGGCGAAGGTCTATGTCGTCGGCCGCAAGCGCGGCACCGATCGGCTCCGGCCGCTGTCGCCGGATCATCCTGACGACGAGACCTTCGAAGGGCTGCTGATCCTTCGGCCGGAGGGGCGCCTGTTCTTTGCCAATGCCCAGCAAGTGGCAGACCAGGCGCAGATGCTGGTCGCCAAGCACAAGCCCAAGGTTCTCGTGCTCGACATGAGCCGGGTCTTCGATATCGAATACTCCGCGCTGCAAATGATGATGGAGGGCGAGCATCGCATCAGCGAACACGGGGTCACCGTCTGGCTGGCCGAGCTGAACCCGGATGTGCTCGCCTATGTGCGGGCCTCCGGTTTTGCCGATCAGCTCGGCCCCGATCGCCTGTTCGTCAACACGCGCACAGCCCTTCAGCACTATCTGGCGAGCATCGCTCCGGCTGCGGCCTGATTCACTCCGCGATCAATTCTCCGGTGCCGCCGAATGCCGGGGGGAAATCGCGATACTTGGGTAGGCCGTCCTTCATCGGCAGCACCGTCTCCTGATAGTTGACGTGGAGCGCGGGTTTGAACGGCAGTGTCGGGATGACCGCAGCAAAGACGTCCGTCACGCCCCAGAGCGGATGCTCGGTCATGAGGTGACCACCGCAGGCCTTGCACCATTTGCGCACACTCGTCGCGGTCTTCTGGTAGCCGACAAGATTGTCCGCGCCCTTGACGATGCGGACCTTCTCCGGCGGCCAAAGCGTGAAGGCATTCACGGGTCCCGCCGACCACGTCCGGCACGAATTGCAATGACAGAAGCCCATGGCGGCCGGATCGCCGTTCACTTCGATCTCGACTGCGCCGCAGAAGCACTTTCCGTTATAGCTGCCGTTCGCTGCCATGACTTTCTCCTTTCAGTTCGCGCCATCCGGAGATTGGGCTCTCGCCGATGACCGCTGTGAACCATGCCTGAGCGTGTCACGCCTGATCCTGAGGTCAACGCCTCCTTTCGAGCTAGGTTTGTGCTTCGGCCCGGAGGCTGGTCACCGGATGAGGCTTTGCTGTAGCGCGATGCGGGCCGACAAACCGCCGCGCTCCCGGTTGCGGAGCTCGAGCTCCGCGCCGGTACGATCCAGCGCCCGTTCGACGATGCTGAGGCCCAGGCCGCTGCCGACCGATGTCTTGAAGCGGCCGCGGAAGAAGCGCTCGGTCACGTGCGGTATCTCCTCATCGGGAATGCCGGGGCCTGTGTCGTTGATCACAATGACGAGGCGGCCGGCCGCCATCTCGCAGGTGCAGGAGACTGTTGCGCCAGGCGGCGAATGGTTGATCGCATTTTCCAGGAGGTTGCGCGCCGCCAGGCGAAAGAGGTCCGGATCCATCTCGATCTTCACACCGAAGAGGTGCGGGTCGATGGCGACGTCGACCCGGTGAGCTTGGCCGGCGAGTTCGGTCCGAAGACCTGTCAATATTTCACCGACATTGAAGGCTCCTGCTGGCTTGGCACTTTCGGAGGCCTCGACGGAGGCGATGTCGAGCAGTTGCCGCACCAGCTTGCCGGTCCGGTCGACCCCGGCGACAATCTGGCCGAGCGCCTTCTCACGGATCTCGCCGTCGTCGCTGGAAAGCGCGACCTGGGCTTGCGTCTTGAGGCCGGCCAGAGGCGTGCGCAGTTCATGGGCGGCAAAGGCGATGAAGTTCTGTTCGCGCTCGCGGGCACCGGCGACGCGGGCGAAGAGGCCGTTCAGCGATTTCAACACCGGGCTGATTTCACGCGTCGTGCCCACGTCTTCGATCGCGTGCAGATCCGAAGCCTCGCGCGCGGCGAGATCGCCCGCAAGTTTCCGGAGCGGTGCCAGCCCGCGTCCGACGCTGAGCCAGATCAAGACGGCCAGAAGGGGGATGATCAGCAGCGCCGGTAGCAGCAATCCCTTGACCAGATCGTTGACCAGCCGGTCGCGGATGCGAAGATTGTCGCCGACGAGGACGCGCACTCCGAGGCTGGCATTCTCCACCGCGAAAACCCGCCAGGTCTCACCGTTGATAACGGTTTCCGAGAAGCCCATCGCATGCGGCGCGAGCGTCGTGTCGGGAGCGCTGTCCGACTTGCCGATCAGCGTGCCGTCCAGCGACCAGATCTGGCAGGAGAGCTGCCGGTCGTAGTGCGGGTGCTCCAGAACCGGAATCTTGATCGCGCTCTGCGCCGGACGGTTGGCGTCACCGTCGCCTTCCTCCTTCATCATGTCAGGGCTGACGATCAGGGAATTCACCATGCGCGCGGCCTCCATCAGTCGCGCGTCGAGCACACGCTCGACCTCGGCGCGCGTGCTGAGGAAGATCCACATCGTCGCTGACAGCCACAGCAGTCCTGTCGTGATCAACAGAATGGCGAAGAGGCGGGTGCGCAGCGACCGCATCAGCCGGCTCCACCCAGCCGGTAGCCGATGCCTCTGACGGTTTCGATCAGGCCGGGGCCGAGCTTGTTGCGCAAATGATGGATGTGGACCTCGACGGCGTTGCTTTCGATTTCCTCCTGCCAGCCGTAGAGCCTGTCTTCGAGCTTGGTTTTCGAAAAGATGACGCCGGGCTGTGCCATCAGCGTGTGCAGGATCGAATACTCACGCCGCGAGAGTTGTAGCGGCTTGCCGGCCTGTTCCACCGATTGCCGGGCGGGATCGAGCCGCAGGCCTGCCCATTCGAGCGCCGCCGTCGCACGGCCGGTAGACCGCCGAGACAGCGCCCGCAACCGTGCGGCCACTTCGTCGAGGTCGAAGGGTTTCCCGAGGTAGTCGTCGGCGCCGGTGTCGAGGCCGGCCACGCGATCGCGAACTGTGTCGCGGGCCGTCAGCAGGAGCACGGGAGTGTCATTCTGGCTGGAGCGCAAGTCCTTGAGGATATCCATGCCGGAACCATCCGGCAGCATCAGGTCGAGCACGATCGCGTCGAAGCTGTTGGCGGCGAGCGCCGTCGCCGCCGCGTCGCAGGTGCTGACGGCATCGGTGGTAAATCCGGCCAGCGCCAGGCCAACCTTCAGCCCGTCTCTGAGGATATCGTCGTCTTCGACGATCAGGACTCGCATTGCTATTCCTCACATTTTTGAGAGCGGAACTCTTAAATCGCTCCCTTAAGGCAGCCTTAAGGTAGGACTTCCCTCTGAAGCGACATTGCAACAATCGAATCGTTGAATGCCCGATATGACCGAACCAAACGAGCCCTCTTCATCCACGGCCGATCACAAGACCGGCATCACGCTCACCCGCCGTAGCCTTGTCGTCGGAGCAGCCTCGCTGTTCGTCACCGGTTGCGCGACCGCGCGCCCGACGCCGGCGGCGGTGCCGGTGGCGGCAGTACCCGTCCGCGCCGCGGCCGGGCCGACCGTGCCGCCGATGTACTACGCGATGCCGGATGAAGAGTTTCCGATCCCCGAGGTGAAGGTTGCCGAGGTCGATCCGAAGTTCTGGCGACAGGAGGTGGATTATCCGAGCGGCGAGCGGCCCGGCACGCTCATCGTCGATACGCCGGCGAAGTATCTCTATCATGTGCTGCCCGGCGGGAGGGCGATGCGCTACGGCATCGGCGTCGGCCGCGAGGGTTTTGCGTGGTCCGGTCGCGCGATCGTCGCCTACAAGCGCAAATGGCCGCGCTGGACGCCGCCCGACGAGATGGTCGCGCGTCAGCCGAAGCTCGCGCCCTACAGCATCGCCAATGGCGGCATGCCGCCGGGGATCAAGAACCCGCTCGGCGCCCGTGCGCTCTACATCCACAAGGACGGCAAGGACACGCTCTATCGGATCCACGGTAGTCCCGAGGCGCATTCGATCGGCAAGGCGGTCTCGTCGGGCTGCATTCGCCTGCTCAATCAGGATGTCGTCTATCTCTACGATCAGGTGCGCGACGGCAGCACCATCGTCGTCATTCCGGATCCCACGAAGGGCGATCTGGCCATTGGCTAAGGCAGCCAACAGAGGTGGCGCGGGAATTCTGCAACACTCCGGAAACGAGTGCTCGCAGCGGGCGGCGATCCACGCCAAAGAATGATTTTCACCACATTTCGGTCACGGTTCGGCCCAACAGCCTTGGGCCTCTCCTCGGAACATTTCCTACCGAAATCCCCAACCTGGAATAGAATAAAGTGTCGATGAATTTGTCCCGCCGCTCGCTGCTCGCGGTGATCGCCAGCTCTGTCTTGAGCGCTTGCACGCAGGTCCCGAAACCAGAACCGAAGCCGAAGCTGATCGAGCCGATCGCCGGGGACGGTGGCTCGCCGGAGAAGGCAGCCGATGCCGCGGGCGTGGCGACGAAGACCTTCGATTATGCGAAGATCTATGGGCCGGTGAAGGACGAGGGCTACGACGTTCCAGGCATCCAGTACGGTGAGATCAAGCCGCAGTTCCTGCGCCAGGAAGTGGCCTATGCCACCAACGAGCCGCCCTATTCGATCGTCGTCGATACCCAGACGATGTTCCTCTACTACGTATTGCCGGGCGGTCGCGCCATCCGCTACGGCGTCGGCCTCGGGGCCGCGGGGCGCGCCTGGAAGGGGCGCGCGGTCGTGCACTGGAAGCGCAAGTGGCCGCGCTGGACGGTGCCGGACGACATGGTCGCGCGCCAGCCGCACCTCAAGAAATACGGCATTGACGCCGGCGGCATGGATCCGGGCCTCGACAATCCGCTCGGCTCGCGGGCCATGTATATTTTCCAGGATGGCCAGGACACGCTGTACCGCATCCACGGCTCGCCGCAGTGGCGCTCGATCGGCAAGAACGCATCCGCCGGATGCGTGCGCATGCTGCAGCAGGACGCGATCGATCTCTACGATCGGGTGAGAGGCAAGACGCCGCTGCTCGTCCTGTGACGCGCTACGCTTTGGCGTGATTTTCCAGCTTTCACCGGACGGATTGCCTCAGAGCGGCTGAGGCGGCGGAAGTCCGTCCGGTCCCATTTGCATATAGTCCTGCGGCTGCGGCAGTGGCTGCGAATCCGGAAGTGGCTGGGAGTCCGGAAGTGGCTGTATTTCCGGCATCGGCTGCGATTGCACCATGCCACCGCCCGATAGGTCGGTAACGACGATCGGCGTGCCGTTTGGCACGCGATTGTAGAGGTCGACCACGTCCTGGTTGATCATGCGCACGCAACCCGAGGATACCGATTTGCCAATGGTCCACCATTCCGGTGAGCCATGGATGCGGTAGAGCGTGTCCTCGCCGTTCTGGAAGATATACATGGCGCGCGCGCCGAGCGGGTTCTTGAGGCCGGGGTCCATGCCGCCGGCGTCGATGCTGAATTGTTGCAGCTCGGGCTGGCGCGCCACCATTTCGTTCGGCGGTTTCCAGCGCGGCCATTCGCGTTTGTACTGGATGACGCCGCGCCCGGCCCAGGCGAAGCCGGCGCGCCCGAGACCGACGCCGTAGCGCATCGCCTGGCCATTTTCATAAACGCGATAAAGAAAATGGCCGCCGACGTCGACGACCAGCGTTCCCGGCTTCTCGCCGGTCGGATCGGCGACCATCTGGCGGTAGAAGCGGGGCTCGATCTTCTCGTAGGGGATGGCCGGCAGCGGATAGGGTTCGTTCGGCTTCTCGCCGTACATATCGGCAAGGAAGGCGTTCGCCTCGGGGACAGGTTCCGGCGCATAGGAGCGCGTCACCGTCGGCCGCGTCGAGGCACAGCCTGCCAATCCGGCGGCCGCGAGCCCCGCGGAGAGTTGCAGGAAGGCGCGGCGGCGGATCTCTCTTTCAGGCATGGAACCCTCGATCGTCCTGTGTTTGCTTCTGGCAATGCAACCGGTCTTTTAGGTCAATTGTGCGTCGCCAGCCGACGAACGATCACAAGCCGGCGTAGGGATCCGCCAGCGCCGCTTCGGGTCGGCTAATAGGATACTTAGTTCCCGAGATCTTCGCTGCCAGCTTTTCGGCGCCGTTTTTCTCAAGGAGCGCCCGGAAGCTCGGATGCATCCCGCCGTCGACATAGGCGTTGAGCGGCGCCGACGTCTGGTTTGCCATCAGGCCCGCGAGCTTCGCGTCCTCCGATTGCAGCTTTGCCAAGAGCCCGGCGTCTGGCGCCGTCGCAGCGGCGGGGCAGGCCGCGAGCGGATCGGACGGCTCGCCATCGGCGAATTCGGTGTTGAAGACATAACGGCGACCGCAGGCCGAAACCTTCGGCTGGCGCCTCGTCGTCTGGAAGATGTCGTAGCCCTGCTTGATGTTCTTCCAGAACTCGAAATTCGGATCGCCGCGGTGCTTGGCCATGTTTTCGGCGGTCATGCGGAAGGGATATGCCTGCACCTGGAAGGTGCCCTGACCGCCGGCAAGCGCGCGCTGGACGACGGAGTAGATCTCGCCGACGCCCTGGTCCGTCAGTGCGTAGCAGCCCGACGACGAGCAGGCTCCATGCACCATCAGCGCTTCGCCGGTGTAGCCGAGCGCCGATTCCAGCCGGTTCGGATAGCCGAGATTGAAGGACAGGAAATACTGCGACTTCGGATTCAGCATGCCGGCCGAGACATGGTAGAAACCTTCCGGCGCCTGGCGGTCGCCCACCTTCGTCTTCGGGCCGAGCTTCCCCGACCAGCGGCACATGGGGTAGGTCTTCAGCAGGGCGTATTGGCCCTGCTTGTTCTGTTTCCAGACTTCCAGTTCGCTTTCCTGCTTGAAGATGCGCACCAGAACCGGGCTTTCCGGCTTGCTGCCGTTCTTCGCCATGGCGGCGATCAGCTTGGCCGGGATCGGCGGCGGTTCGCGCACGTCGTCGGCATCGAGCGCCATGCAGCTGGAAAGCGCAAGTGCCATCGCGCCGATCGCCAGAGCATGCCGCATCCAGCGCGCCTGCGTGAAAAACTTGCCAGTGGAGGGCGTTTGGGAGGAGGGGCTCTGTATCGTCTCGCGCCGCATGCGGGCTCCTGGCTATGCTGCCGCCGCCCAGCGTCTTGCGTTCGGCGCGGTTACCGACGGCATGCGTTCGACGCACAGCGGGTCGGCTTTAGTTCAGCGATTAAGCGGTGGCAGCCCTGGCTGCAAGCCTTTGTCCTGGGCGCTGGCGATCAACAATACTTGAACGCGCGCCGCCATAGCTGCCCGCCGATTGGGTCGATGTTGAGACAAGATGGTGAATTTTTTCTCAACGCGGGCGCCCGGATTGCCCCAGGCGCATCAGTCCCGTGGTTCGCTGCCGGGCGCGTAGACGGTCTTCTGCTTGAACGCAAAAACGTTGCCGCAGCGGCAGCGGACCATGTGCTTGGCGGGGTCGGGAGAGGTGCGCTCGGTCGAAAAGCCCTTGGGCATGACGTCGATGAGAAAGCCGCGATTGCCGCCCTTCGCCTTGTCATTTTCAGAGGCTTCAGCGAAACCGGACGCCCCACATTTCGCGCATTCCAGCTTTCTCGAATAACGATCCCGCGACGCCATCTTCCATCACACCTGATTGCGCTGCCGCGCCGTTCCGTCGAACCGGGACCTACAGGAGCCGGCCTTTCGGTTCAAGCTCGGCCGCTGTCATGACCGTCATTTCTCGCGCTCTATTGGGCGGGATGCATCGAGAAGCCGCACCGGCATGCGACATCAGGCTTACCGATATCCAGTGACATCGGCCGGCTTGTTTGCCTCCATCACCTCGCGCATATAGCGCCAGCAATCGGGCCGCGAGCCGTCGAGATCGGTGAAACCGTAAACCTGAGCCAGTTCGCCGCTCGACAGCGACTGGCCGTTCCAACGCGCCTTGTCCGGATCGGCCGCCAGCGCCGCCACGGCGCGGCCGACGAAACGCGGGCTTTCGGAAATGACGAAGTGCGGCTGGACCTTGGTCCCCTCCAGCCAGTTTTCCTCGGTCGCCTGAAAATGCTCCAGCATCATTTCGGAGCGCATCCAGCCGGGCGTGATCGAAACCGAGGTCGCACCGTGCGGCGCCAGATCCTTGGCGTGGGCCCAGGCCATGCGGTTGGCCCCCACCTTGGTGAGGTCGTAGAAGGGGGAAATGCGGTAGTGAGTGGCATTGTACTCGGCGGTGCCGTCGGTGACCTCGACGAGCAGCCCGCCCGGCTTCTCGATCATCAGGGGCAGGGCGTAGTGCGCGGTGATCAGGTGGGTGTCGATGCCGAGGCGCAGAAGCCTCAGGCCGTTCTCGAGATTGTGCTCCCAGACGGACTTCTCCCACTCGAACAGGTTTTCTCCGCCCCAGACGTCGTTGACGAGGATATCGAGCCGCCCCTGTTCACGGCGGATGCGCGTGACCAGCGCTGCGACTTCGGCCGGCTGGAGATGATCGACCTGAACGGCAATACCCTTGCCGCCGAGGCTGGTGACGATGTCGGCCGTTTCCTCGATCGTTTCGGGCCGTTTGTATTCGGATTGCTGTTGCCTTGTGGTGCGGCCGGTCACGTAGACGGTGGCGCCGGCGGCGCCGAGTTCCACAGCGATGCCGCGCCCGCCGCCCCGTGTCGCGCCGGCAACCAGAGCGATTTTTCCTTCGAGAGTCATGGTTTTCCTCCTTGGGGCCGATAGCCGCTGGTGCTTTCTCTTGAACGTGATATATAAATGATTGTTCGGTTATAAATGAGAGTCAAGATGCCACGACCAAAAACGATGCCAGACGAAGAGGTGCTGGTGGCGGCATTCGCGCTGATGCGAGCCGAAGGGCCGGATGGCCTGACGTTCGCGGCGCTCGCCGCAAGCACCGGCCTTTCTGGCGCCACGCTCGTGCAGCGCTTTGAAAACAAAACGAAGCTGATCCAGCGCGCGCTCAACCAGGCCTGGGACGGCCTTGACCGCCAGACGGCGGAGCTGGTGGCGACGGTGCCGAGAACGCCGGAGGGAGCCATCGCGCTGCTCGTCGGCCTGTCCGGCGATTATGGCGCCATCGAATCCTATGCCGACGATCTCCGAATTCTCCGGGAAGACCTACGGGACCCGCTGCTCCGTGCGCGGGGGGCGACGTGGCGCGACGTGCTTTCCGGCGTGCTCGACGAATGTCTTTCGGGATTGCCCGCCGCTGCCCCTGGACTCGGACTCCTGATGGCATCGCAATGGCAGGGATCGCTGCTCTGGTGGAGTTTCGACCCAGAAGTGCCTGTCGCGGAGTTCGTCGAACAGAGCCTGCGGCGTTTCGTCGAGGCCTTTGCAAGGCAACCGACGGCCTGAGGTCAGCGCCACGGCCTTTCAGTCACCCGGTTGTCAAATCGCCGTGAGATGGCCGTGCAGTGGATGACGGCGGCGGAAGATCGTCTTAGATGCTGTTCCATGTTCAGATTTGCTGCCGTTCTCTTCGCCCGGATCGTCGCCTTGGCACTCGTCGTCCTGACGTTGCTCACCTTGCCGGCGGCTGCCCAGGTGGTGGCGCCGGTTTCGACCTTGCTGGAAGAACTGGCTTCGCGGCAGGAGCTTGAGCCCCTGAAGACCGTGATCGTCGCGCGTGACGGAAAGGTCCTCGCCGAGCGCGGCTATCGCGGCAACCGCGTGACCGACTCGACCAACATCAAGTCGGCGTCAAAATCGATCATCTCGGCGCTGGTCGGCATTGCGATCGACAAGGGATTGCTCGAAGGGCCGGACCAGAAGATCGCGCCGATCCTGAAGACGGACCTGCCGGCTTCGCCTGATCCGCGCATCAACGACATCACCATCGGCAACCTGCTGTCGATGCAGGCCGGGCTTGGCCGGCTGTCGGGGCCGAACTATGGCCGATGGGTCGCGAGCAGCAACTGGGTGCGTACGGCGCTCGCTCAGCCCTTCGACGACGACCCGGGCGGTGAGATGCTCTATTCCACCGCATCGACCCACCTGCTTTCGGCGATCCTGACGAAGGTCAGCGGCAAGTCGACCCTGGCGCTGGCAAGCGACTGGCTGGGGCTACTCGAGGGTTTTCGCATCGGATCCTGGGATCGCGATCCCCAAGGCATCTATCTCGGGGGCAACCAGATGGCGATGAGCGCCCGTTCCCTGCTTGCCTTCGGCGAACTCTACCGCAATGGCGGCCGCGCGACCTCAGGCCAGCAGCTTGTGTCATCAGAATGGATCGCAGCATCCTGGCAGCACCGCACCAATTCGCGTTTCTCCGGGGACGAGTACGGTTACGGCTGGTTCGACCGCCAGATCGCTGGCGAGGAGGTGCACTTCGCCTGGGGCTACGGCGGGCAGATGCTCTACATCGTTCCGAGCCTCGATCTGACCGTGGTGATGACCTCGGCCGAGAGCGGACCGTCAGCCCGCAACGGCTACCGCGATGCTCTACACTTTGTGCTCGGCGAGATCATCACAAGGGTGGAGACCGCTCCGGAAACGGACGGGTGACAGGCCGCGTGCCGCTCATGCCGGCTGGCGCGTGCCCAACAGCGGCTCAGGATGCCGAGATTTGAAAGGTGAGAGATGTTTGCCACGAAGACAATCGAGACCGGCGACAAGCCCGAATTCTATCGTGAGCTGGCTGGCCAGCTCGGCGGGCTTCTGCATGACGAGCGCGACTTTATCGCCAATGCCGCCAATCTTTCCGCCCTCGTTTTCGATCTGGTGCCGGATCTGAACTGGGCCGGCTTCTATTTCCTGCGGCCGAATGACGAACTGGTGCTCGGGCCGTTTCAGGGCAAGGTCGCCTGCGTGCGCATTCCGGTCGGTAAAGGGGTTTGCGGGGCTGCCGCCACGCAACGGCAGACGATGCTGGTGCCCGATGTGCATGCCTTTCCCGGGCATATCGCCTGCGATGCCGCGTCCCGCTCAGAGCTCGTCGTGCCTCTGCTCAAGGATGGCAGAGCGCTCGGCGTGCTCGATCTCGACAGCCCGAGCCCCAACCGTTTCGATGCCGAGGATCAGGCTGGCCTCGAGGTGCTCGCCGCGATTTACGTCGCGGCGAGCGATTTCAGTTAGATCGGTAGCTGGGCGCGCTAGCCTTCAAAACCTTCGATGACGATCTTGCCCTTGGCAGCACCGGTCTCGATGCGCCGGTGCGCTTCGCGCAGGTTTGTGGCATTGATCGGCGACAGCACCTCGGCAAGCGTCGTTTTCAGCCTTCCGGCATCGATCTCGTCGGCGACGAAGGACAGCAGCCGATGCTGCTCGATGATGTCAGGCGTCTGATGCATCGGGCGGGCAAACATGAATTCCCAATGCAGGCTCGCCGCCTTGGTCTTCATGCCCGCCATCGGCATTGGCACGTCGGTGTTGTCGATCGAAACGATGCCCCCTTGAGGCCGGATCAGCTCGACCGCGTCGTCCCAATGGCGCATGTCGTTGAAGATGGCGATGTGGTCGACATGGGAGAAGCCGAGCGCCCTGACCTGGGCAACCAGCGGCTCGCGGTGACTGACGACGTGGTCGGCGCCGAGTTCCTTCACCCAGACGATGGTCTCCGGCCGCGAGGCCGTGGCGATCACGGTAAGCCCGGCGCGCTTGGCAAGCTGGATACCGATCGAGCCGACGCCGCCGGCGCCACCGACAATCAGGATCGACTGTCCGCGATCCGCACCGTCCCGGTCGATCCCCAGCCGGTCGAAGAAGGCTTCATAGGCGGTGATCGTCGTCAGCGGCAGGGCGGCTGCCTCGGCGAAGCTTAGCGACTTCGGTTTGCGCCCGACGATGCGCTCGTCGACAAGCTGATACTGCTGGTTCGTGCCGGGCCGCGTCAGGTCGCCGGCGTAGTAGACATGGTCGCCGGGCTTAAACACGGTCACATCCGGGCCGACCGCTTCGACCACGCCGCTGGCATCCCAGCCGAGTACGCGCGGCGTTTCCTCGATCTTGTCCTTCGGCGCGCGCATCTTCACATCCACCGGATTGACGGCGACCGCATGGACGGCCACCAGAATGTCATGCCCCTTGGGTTCCGGCTTCGGCAGGTCGACATCGAGGAAGCACTGCGGGTCGGAAACCGGGAGATAACGGGTGAGGGCGACGGCTTTCATGGCTTGCTCCTTGTCATGGACGAATGGTCTTGGGCTGAGAATTCGGCGGTGACGAAGACGAGTTCGGCGTCGCCGGTATTGGTCAGATCGTGCACGAAGGCGGTCTCCGGCGTCAGGTCGCTGAAGTGGCGCGTGTCGCCGGCGCGGTAGACCACGTCCGTGACCTTTCCGCCGCCCGAGCGCGAGCGTGCCGTACCGTCGGTCAGCGCCGTCCAGAAATAGGGCCGGTCGCGGCGATGGGGGCGAAGCGTTTCACCGGGCTTCAGCCGCAGATGCCAGACGCGCAGGCTCTCTTCCTCTAGCACCAGCTCGGTGCCAATCGTTGACCAGGGCTTCCGCGCGCTCGTGTTCCGTCAATGGCGCGCTCATGCGGCGTCCTCCAGGGCCGGATAGGTAGAATATCCGTCGGCACTGCCGCCGAAAAGCTTGGTTCCGTCGAAGGTCGCAAGCGACAAGCCTTCCTTCAGCCGGCGCGGCAGGTCCGGATTGGCGATGAAGGAACGCCCAAAAGCAACGATGTCGAGGCCGGCGGAGAGGATCGCCTCCGCTTTCTCCCTGCCGTAACGGCCGGCGACGATGATGCGGCCGGAATAGGCGGCGCGCAGGTCGCGGCGGAAGTCTTCGGGGATATCAGGCGCATCGTCCCAATCGGCCTCGACCAGGTGAATATAGGCAAGGCCGATGCGGTCGATCTCATGCGCGGCCTTCAGGATCGTCGGGATGATCTCGTCGTCGACCATATTGCGCTGGGTGATGTACGGCGAAAGTCGGATGCCGACGCGAGCTGCGCCGATTTCCGCGGCGACGCCTTCAGCGACCTCGACCAGGAAACGGATGCGGTTTTCCGCCGGACCGCCATACCGGTCATGGCGCTGGTTGGAGGAGCGGCGCAGGAACTGGTCGATCAGGTAGCCATTGGCGCCGTGAAGCTCGACGCCGTCAAAACCGGCGGCGATCGCGTTGGCGGCCGCCTTCCGATAGTCCTCGACGATGCCGGCGATCTCGTCAGTTTCCAGGGCACGCGGGACGGGACTGTCGACCATCGTGCCGACGCCGGTTTCCGGATCGACAACCCAAACCTTGGCGTCCGGCGAAAGCGCAGACGGCGCAACCGGACGGCCGTCTTCATGGAAGCTCTCGTGGCTCATGCGGCCGACATGCCAGAGCTGCAGCATGATGCGGCCGCGGGCCCGGTGGACAGCCTCGGTCACCAAGCGCCAGCCCGCGATCTGCTCCGGCGAATGGATACCGGGCGTGAAGGAATAGCCCTGGCCCTGGCTCGAGATCTGCGTTGCTTCGGTGACGATGAGACCGGCCGAGGCGCGCTGGGCATAGTATTCGGCCATCAGCGCAGTCGGGACGTTGCCCGACTGGCTGCTGCGCGCCCGCGTCATCGGCGCGAGCGCAATGCGGTTCGGCAGGGTCAACGAGCCGAGGGAGACAGGAGAAAAGAGCGTTGTCGGCATGGGGCGATCCTTTCGCGGGCGAAATGTCGGAACGGGTTTGCGTCAGTTGATGAGCGCGCCGCCTTCGATGTCGATGACGGATCCGGTGGCGAAAGGATTGTCGATGGCAAAGAGGTAGCCGTGGGCGATGTCCTGCGGCTGCCCGAAACGGCCGGCGGGCAAGGTCGCTGCGGCGCGATCGAACATGGCGTCGCGGGCGTCGCCGGCCATGCCGGAATAGGCCTCGGTCTGCGTCAGTCCGGGGCTGACGACATTGACGCGCAGCGGCGCCAGCTCCCTGGCCAGGATCTTCGCCACGGCCTCGAGAGCAGCATTCATCGCCGTCTTTACGAAGGTGCCGGGAACAGTCCGGCGGGCGAGAAAACCTGAGGTGAAGGTGATCGTGCCGCCTGGACGCATGTACCTGGCCGCCTCGCGGGCGAGCACGATCGAGCCCCAGAACTTGACGTCGAAGGCGGCCTTGGCCGCATCCAGGTCGATATCGGCAACTTTGCCGCCGGGGGCCGAAGAACCGGCCGTGACGACCAGATGGTCGATCGGCCCGAGCTTGCGGAAGTAGGCGGCAACGGAAGCGGCGTCGGCGATATCGAGGCCGATGGCGCGGCTGGCGATCTCGACCCGGCCGGGACGCTGGGTCAGCGCCTTGGCGACGGCGGCGCCGATGCCGCTCGTGCCGCCGATGACGACGGAAACGGTATTGTCATTGAATGTCATGGTCATTCTCATGCTCCAGGGAATGCGGGGGAACGGGTTCGGAAAAGACGGCTTCAAGCAACGGACCGCCGGGCGTGCGCAGAAACAGCCGGCGCTCGCCGATGTCGGCAAGGTCCATGGTCGAGTAGGGAATGGCGAGCCGGTCGAGCCTGGCCCGGAAGGCCGCGTAGTTGTCGAGCCGGATGCCGACGTGATCGATAGCCTCGGCGGCCCGGTCGAAACCGCTGCCTTGGCTGCCGATGATGTGCACGATCGGTTTGCCGTCGGCGTAGAGCCAGTAGCCCGGGATGCGCCGGATCGCCGCCGGGCGCTCGCCGACGGTCAGATCGAGGACCGTTTCGAAGAATGCGCGCGTGCCTGCGATGTCGCCTGTGCGGATGGTCACGTGGTCGAGATGCATGCCGCGTCTCCTTTCGGGAAGGAATTAGCTCTTGCGGCGCATCCGGATAATTGGCTTATTTCCAAAATTATATTTCGGAAGAGGCGAAAGATGTTGCTCGACAATCTGGCACTGTTCCTTTTGATCGTCGAAAAGGGCGGGCTTTCCGCCGCAGGTCGCGAAAAGGGGCTGTCGCCGGCCTCTGTTTCCGAGCGGTTGGCGGCGCTTGAAGCCCACTACGGTGCTGCCCTTCTGAAACGCACGACGCGCGCAATCAGCCTGACGGAGGAGGGGCGCCTGCTGGTCGATGGTGCCCGCCGGCTGCTGGCGGAGGCCGACGAACTCGAGAGCGGAATTCGCTCGGGCGCCCGCATGATCTCCGGTCCGATCCGGCTCAGCGCGCCGGAGGACATGGGTAGACGCTACGTCGTGCCGATCCTCGACCGCTTCCTTGCCGAGCACCCCGACGTGACGGTGGATCTCAACCTTACCGATGGCTACGTCGATCTGGTCGGGCAGGGCATGGATTTCGCCATCCGCCACGGCGTGCTTGCCGACAGTACGCTCCGGTCGCGCTCGCTCGGCGAAAACCGTCGGGTCGTCTGCGCCGCACCCGCCTATCTGGAGGCCAGGGGCCGACCGGAGCATCCGGACGATCTTTCCCGTCACGACTGCATCATCATGCGCTTCGGTTCCAATCTCGACAGGGAGTGGGCTTTTCAGGTCGATGGCAAGCCGCACAAGGTCATGGTGCGCGGCAGGCGCGTCGCCAATGACGGCGGGGTGGTTGGGGAATGGTGTCGCGCGGGGCACGGCATCGCGCTCAAATCCGTCTGGGACATTGCCGAGGACCTGGCGTCCGGTGCCCTTATCGAACTCCTGAAGGATTTCTCTATAGGTGGGACGGGATTGCAGATCGTCTATCCGCCGCTCACCGTCCAGCCGCGCCGGGTGCGACTGCTGATAGACCGCATCGCCTCGGAGCTGAGTTCCATCGAGAGTGTTTTGCCGAGCAAGGGACGAACCTGAAGCCGCCAATCAGGGTCGCGCCCGTACCAGACGCCGTGGCCTTCGCGCAACAGTCCTTTTCCAATAGACGGCGCGGCCGGTCCTGACGCAGTTTCGGTTCGTCATGCCGCACGTCAGTGCATTGCAGCACACCTCCGCTTCACTTATGAAACATGAGTAGCGCATTCAAGATAGGCGGCAGCGACCGGGCCGTACGTTCAGGATGATGGTGCGACAGCCGCACGCTGGAGAGGCAGATTGATGACCGATGCGATGGTGCGGGGGCTTCACGAGCGGGAAGAGGGCAGGATCCGCCGTTTCTTCAGCCGCCGCCTCAGAAACCGCGAGGACGCCGTCGACGCCATCCAGGAGACCTTCATGCGCATGCTGGAGGCATCGCGCTCGACGCTGATCGAGAACCCGCAAGCCTACCTGTTTCAGGTCGCCCGCTCGGTCGCGCGGGTCGCGTCCGAGCGAGCAGCGCGGGAGCGAGCGATGTTCGTCGAGGACAGCGAGGGCCTGGAGCATGCGGAGGACAGACCGATCCAGGATCGCATCGTCAACGCCCGCCAGTGCCTGCTGATCATGGCGCGCACCATCCAGGGCCTTCCGAACCGCTGCCAGCAGGTCTTCATCCTCAGCCGCCTGCACGGCTTGAGCAACGGCGCGATCGCCGATGAGCTCGGCATCTCGAGAAACATGGTCGAAAAGCATATCATCCGAGCGCTGCTCGAATGCCGGAAGATGCGCGCCGAGATTATTTTCTGAGCGAACGTCAGGTCAAACCGTTCTTTCAACTCTAAGATGATTGAAGCGATTCCCTTGGAGGGTTCGCTTGACGGCATTTTCAGTTCGACCGGAAGATGCGCATGAACGGCAATCGCCAGACCATCGATGACAGCGTTCTGGAAGCGGCGGCGACGTGGGTTGCGAAGTTGCAGTCCGACGACGCGACGGCCGCCGACCGTGCGGCGTTCGAGCTCTGGGTTTGCGCACATCCCGATCACCGGATGGCCTATGAAGAATTGCGGGCGCTCTGGAGCGATCTCGGAGACGTGCCGATCCCCAGCGAGCGCCTCGGTGAATTGCACGCCCAACGCCGCCGTCGGGTCGGCGGTTTCGTCGGGCTCTGTCTTGCAGCGGGTTTCGCCATGCTCTCGCTCGCGGATGACTTGCCTTTGCCCCTCCTCGCGCCAGATAGCGTGGCAAACGGTGACGGAGACGAGATCATGTCTGAGACCAGCAAGACGGCGTTGGTCCGAATCCTCGGGCGGGTACAAGGCGTTAGCTTCAGGGTTTGGGCCCGTGACGAGGCGCAGAAGCTCGGTCTCGTCGGATGGGTTCGAAACGAAGCCGATGGCTCGGTCGCCGCTCTGATCAGCGGCCCGGAGGAGGCAATCACCCTCATGCTCGAGCGCCTGCATGAAGGGCCCCCGGCCGCGTGGGTTTCGAAGGTCGTTGCCGAGTTCGTCGAAGCGCCGGAAGGCGTCAGCGGCTTTCGGATCACCAGATAGGCATTCGTGCCTCTAGTGATGCTGCCTAATACAGGTTGAGCTTCAGTTCTCCTGCCGCATTAGAGCGTGCGCGGCTGTCGCAATGGGCACAGCCCTGCGGCGATCGTGCGCGATATCAATGTTGCGCTTCGAGACTGCTCGTTCTCTGCTCGCGGCCATAGGCACGGAGAAACGTCCTGACCGCCTTATGGGCGCTGACTTCCAGTTCCGCTTCGCTCGGGGCCTCGCCGAAAAGCCCGCCCATCTGCAAGTCTGCCTTGATCAGCGCGATGAACTGCCGGGCGGCGAGGTCGAAGTCATCGATGTCGAGCGGTGCTGAGTGGGCGAGCCGGGCAAAGAGTGCGGCCAGCGCCCTGTCGGTCTTGCCCGGTCCCTGTTCGCGCCAGAACTGGAAAAGATGCGGATAGCGGTTGCCCTCCGTCGCGATCAGCTTCTGGATGAACTTGGCATCCTGATTGCAGATGCAGTTCTTGTTGAGGCGGACGGCGAAGGCGACAAGTTCGTCTTCGAGATTGTCGGCGGTTTCAGGGAAGGTCGCGAGGATCGAAAAGAGCACGCCATTGGCGCGATCCATAATGTCCTGGATCACCGCCATGAACAGCGTCTCTTTTTCGCGGTAATGGTTGTAGATGGTCTGGCGCGACACGCCGGCTTCGGCGGCGATCTCGTCGATGGCCGCGCCGGAAAAGCCCTCCCGGCAGAACACCTCGGCTGCCGCCTCCAGGATCGAGACGCGTTTCGCCAGCTGTCCTTTTTGCACGCGGGGGTCCGGCGAGGCGAAGTCATGTTTTTTCATAGAGCGAAGATAGAGCCCATTGACGATTTAGACAATGCTGTCTAATTTTACAGCTGTGTCCAAATTAATGGACTAAGTAGTCAGCGCAGGATGCGTCTCCCAAACGTTCGATCCTGGCACGACCGTCATCTTTCGAGTTTCAATCCCGGCGACAGCGATGTCGGCCCTGTGCCGGAGCGTTGTCGTGTTCTGAAAGATCATTGCCATGACAGCGTCCTTCCTTCGCACGGCCATCGTCCTCGGTCTGATTTCAGCGATCGGTCCCTTCGCAATCGACATGTATCTGCCTGCCTTGCCGTCGATCGGCAAAGACCTGGCTGCCGAAACCGGCGTCGTGCAGCTCAGCCTGCTCTCGTTCTTCATCTCCTTCGCCATTTCGCAGTTGGTCTACGGTCCGCTTTCGGATATCTGGGGCCGCAAGGCGCCGCTTTATCTCGGCATCGGTCTCTTTACCGTCGCCAGCATCGGCTGCGCGCTTGCGACTGATATCGAGACGCTGATCGCCTTCCGTTTCCTGCAGGGCATTGGTGGCGCTGCCGGCATGGTCATTCCAAGGGCCGTCGTCCGTGACATGCACACCGGCGTCCAGGCGGCACGGCTGATGTCGCTCCTGATGCTCGTCTTCAGCATTTCGCCGATCCTGGCGCCACTGGCCGGCAGCGCGGTGATCCAGTTCTACGGCTGGCGCGGCGTATTCTATGCGGTGATGATCGCCGCCTTCATCGGGCTGATCCTGCTGTCGACGCAATTGCAGGAGACCCGACCCAAAAAGGACCGCGCCGATAGCAGCCTGGGGAGCGCACTCGCCGCCTACCGCCTGCTGCTCAGAGATCGCAACTTCCTGACGCTCACCTTCATCGGCGGGCTCGGGATCTCCGGGTTCCTGGTCTATCTCGCCAACTCGCCCTTCGTGCTGATCGACCATTACGGGCTGACGCCAACGCAATACAGCATTGCCTTTTCGATGAATGCCGTTTCGTTCTTCGCGGTGTCGCAGGCGACCGGCTGGCTTGGCGAGCGTTTCGGCCTGGTGCGGGTGATGCACCTCGCCGTCGCCGCCTTTGCGCTCACCATGGCCAGCATGTTCATCGTCATGAGCCTCGGCTTCAACCAGTTGCCCGTCATGGCCGCCTTCCTGTTCGTCGGCTACGGCGTGCTCGGTCTGGTGATCCCGACCTCGGCGGTGCTGGCGCTTGAGGATCATGGCGAAATCGCCGGCACGGCATCGGCGCTGATGGGCACGCTGCACTTCGTCACCGCCGCGGTTGCGATGGTTGTCGCAAGCTTCTTCTTCGACGGAACCGCCCTGCCGATGGCCGGTGCCATCGCGGCTTGCGCGCTTGCCGCCTTCCTGCTGACGCAGGCCACCATCGGCCGCAGCCGGGTGGTCGCGGCGGAATAGCCGCACCCCTTTGATGCGCGGAGCCGCCCAAAGACATCATGTCCTCGGGCGGTTCTTCATGTTCCCGCAGGTGCCTGGGGTTCCTCAGAAATCCCAGTCCTCGTCTTCGGTCGCGACCGCCTTGCCGATGACGTAGGAGGAGCCGGAACCGGAGAAGAAGTCGTGGTTCTCGTCGGCGTTTGGCGACAGCGCGGAGAGAATGGCCGGATTGACCTTGCAGGCCTCAGCCGGAAACAGCGCCTCGTAGCCGAGGTTCATCAGCGCCTTGTTGGCGTTGTAGTGCAGGAACTTCTTCACGTCCTCGGTAAGCCCGACGCCGTCATAAAGGGCTTCCGTGTATTTCGCCTCGTTGTCGTAGAGTTCGAGCAGCAGGTCGAAGGCGAAGTCCTTGATTTCCTGCCGGCGTTCCTCGGTCAGCCTCTCCAGGCCGCGCTGGAACTTGTAGCCGATATAGTAGCCGTGTACCGCCTCGTCACGGATGATCAGCCGGATCATATCGGCGGTGTTCGTGAGCTTGGCGCGGCTCGACCAGTACATCGGCAGATAGAAACCGGAATAGAAGAGGAAACTTTCGAGGAAGACGCTGGCGACCTTCTTCTTGAGCGGATCGGCGGAGGCATACTGCTCCATGATCAGCGCCGACTTCTTCTGCAGGAACTCGTTTTCCTCCGACCAGCGGTACGCATCGTCGACATCGGGCGTCGGGCACAGCGTCGAGAAGATCGAGGAATAGGAGCGCGCGTGCACCGCTTCCATGAAGGAGATGTTGGAAAGCACCGCCTCCTCGTGCGGAGTGATGGCATCCTCCATCAGCTTGACGGCGCCGACGCCGTTCTGGATCGTGTCGAGCAGCGTGAGGCCGGTGAAGACGCGGATGGTGAGCTTCTGCTCCTCCGGCTTCAGGGTCGCCCAGGAGGGGATGTCGTTGGAGAGCGGCACCTTCTCCGGCAGCCAGAAATTGCCGGTAAGCCGGTTCCAGACCTCCAGATCCTTGTCGTCCTCGATGCGGTTCCAGTTGATGGCGCGGATGCGGCTCGCTGGCTTGTTGTGCATGTTCATTTCGTTGTCCTCTCGGGCGTGGACGCCCCTCATCCGCCTGCCGGCACCTTCTCCCCGCTTGCGGGGAGAAGGCATATGCCGCGCCATCTCGCATAATCTGGGCCGTCAGTGTGGCAGGTACCCTCTCCCCGCAGGCGGGGAGAGGGTTAGGGTGAGGGGCACTTAATGGGAACGCGGCGCTACAACGCGCAGGAAACGCAGCCCTGGACCTGCGTGCCCTCAAGCGCCATCTGGCGAAGGCGGATGTAGTAGATGGTCTTGATGCCCTTCTTCCAGGCGTGGATTTGCGCGCGGTTGATGTCGCGCGTCGTCGCCGTGTCGCGGAAGAACAGGGTCAGCGACAGGCCCTGATCGACATGCTGGGTCGCAGCCGCATAGGTGTCGATGATCTTCTCCGGCCCGATCTCGTAGGCGTCCTGGTAATATTCGAGGTTGTCGTTGGTCATGAAGGCGGCCGGATAGTAGACGCGGCCAATCTTGCCTTCCTTGCGGATCTCGATCTTCGAGACGATCGGGTGGATAGAGGAGGTCGAGTGGTTGATGTAGGAGATCGAGCCCGTCGGCGGCACCGCCTGGAGGTTCTGGTTGTAGAGACCACCTTGCATGACCGCCTGCTTCAGTTCCAGCCAGTCTTCCTGCGTCGGGATGGAAATGCCGGCCGCTTCGAACAGGGCCTTTACCTTTTCGGTCGCTGGCAACCATTTGGCCCCGGTGTATTTGTCGAAATATTCGCCGGACGCATATTTCGAGTTCTCGAAGCCCTTGAAGGTCACGCCCTTCTCGACCGCCAGCCGGTTGGATGCGCGGATGGCGTGATAGGTCACCGTGTAGAAATAGATGTTGGTGAAATCGATGCCTTCCTCGGAGCCGTAGAAGACGCGCTCGCGGGCGAGGTAGCCGTGCAGGTTCATCTGGCCAAGGCCGATCGCATGGCTGTCGTCATTGCCCTTCTCGATCGAAGGCACGGAAGAGATGTGGCTCATTTCGGAGACGGCGGTGAGCGCGCGGATCGAGGTCTCGATCGTCTGGCCGAAATCCGGACTGTCCATCGCCGCGGCAATGTTCAGCGAGCCTAGATTACAAGAGATATCCTTGCCCATCTTTGCGTAGGAGAGGTCGTCGTTGAATTCGCTCGCCTCGCTCACCTGCAGGATTTCCGAGCAGAGGTTGCTCATGGTGATGCGCCCGGCGATCGGGTTCGCCCGGTTCACCGTGTCCTCGAACATGATGTAGGGGTATCCGCTCTCGAACTGGATTTCGGCAATGATCTGGAAGAAATCGCGCGCCTTGATCTTCCGCTTGCGGATACGAGCATCCTCGACCATCTCGCGGTACTTCTCCGTCACCGAAATTTCGGTCAGCGGCACGCCGTAGACGCGCTCCACGTCATAGGGCGAGAACAGATACATGTCCTCGTTGTTGCGGGCGAGCTCGAAGGTGATGTCCGGGATGACGACGCCGAGCGACAGCGTCTTGATACGGATCTTCTCGTCGGCATTTTCCCGCTTGGTATCGAGGAAGCGCATGATATCCGGGTGGTGGGCATGCAGATAGACAGCACCTGCTCCCTGGCGGGCGCCAAGCTGGTTGGCATAGGAGAAGCTGTCTTCCAAGAGCTTCATCACCGGGATGATGCCGGAGGACTGGTTTTCGATCTGCTTGATCGGTGCGCCCATCTCTCTGATGTTGGTGAGCGACAGCGCCACGCCGCCGCCGCGCTTGGAGAGCTGCAACGCGGAATTAATCGCGCGGCCGATGCTTTCCATATTGTCCTCGACCCTAAGCAAGAAGCAGGAGACGAGCTCGCCGCGTTGCTTTTTGCCGGCATTGAGGAAGGTCGGCGTCGCCGGCTGGAAACGGCCGGAAATGATCTCGTCGACGAGATCGCGGGCAAGCTGTTCGTTCCCGCGCGCCAGCGTCATCGCCACCATACAGACGCGGTCTTCGTAGCGCTCCAGGTAGCGCTTTCCGTCAAAGGTCTTCAGCGTATAGGACGTGTAGTATTTGAACGCGCCGAGGAAAGTCGGGAAGCGGAACTTCTTCCCGTAAGCGTGGTCGTAGAGGTCGCGGACGAAGTTGAAGGAATACTGATCCAGCACCTGCTGTTCGTAGTAGCCCTCGGTCACCAGATAATCGAGCTTCTCCCTGAGGTTATGGAAGAAGACGGTGTTCTGGTTGACGTGCTGGAGGAAGTACTGCTTCGCCGCCAGCCGGTCCTTGTCGAGCTGGATGCGCCCCTCTTCATCATAGAGGTTCAGCATCGCGTTCAGCGCATGATAGTCGAGCGCTGCTTCCGTCGCCTTCAGGGGGCGTTCGAGTGTTGAGACGTCCAAAATCGTTCCATCCCGTTTCTGACATTGGCGACGTCCTCCTCGGTTCCGAGCAGCTCGAACCGGTAGAGGTAGGGCACCCGGCACTTGGCCGCGATGACGTCGCCGGCGATCCCGTAGGTCGCGCCGAAATTGCTGTTGCCCGCAGCAATCACGCCGCGGATGTGAGAGCGGTTGCCCGCATCGTTGAGGAAGCGGATCACCTGTTTCGGCACGGCGCCCCGGCCGTCGTCGCCGCAATAGGTGGGCACGACCAACACGAAGGGCTCGGAAACCGTAAGTGAAGCCTTACTTTCCTTGAGCGGTATGCGCGCTGCGCGAAGGCCGAGCTTTTCGACGAAGCGATGGGTGTTTTCCGAGCGGCTGGAAAAATAGACGATCAGGCCCACCGCCTGTCTCCTCTAGGAAAGCGCGCTGATCTTGTCGGGGCGAAAACCCGCCCAGTGTTCGGGGCCGGCGACGACGACGGGAAGCTGCATGTAGCCGAGGCCCTTGACCGTTTCGAGCGCGTCTTGGTCGATGGAGATATCAATGATCTCGTAGTTGACGCCCTGGCGATCGAGCGCCCGGTAGGTCGCGGTGCATTGGACGCAGGCGGGCTTGCTGTAGACGGTAACGTTCATTTCTTCCTCGTTTGGTCGGCTGGATGAGAGCATGAGAAGGCGCACGGACACGCAACCGCGATCCGGCGAAATGCAGGGCTGTCATGGCTGTGGCTCGCTCGGATCTGGACGCCCGGGCATGCCTCTTCGTCAGTTGCGCGGGAAACCGCGCCTCTTGATTGGCGAGCGATAGAATTTCAATGACGCGGACATGACTTCACCCCGAAGCTTTCGACAGGCTGCCGGGGAGATGTCGAGACGATCAGGCAGGCTCATCCTGCCGCACGCAACTCAACCTCTCCGGACACCCCGCCCGTGGACGTTTGTTGCTCGAGGCAGGTCTCCTGGCTCACGGGTCTCAGCTTCCATCCCGACCTTCCCGAGGCCTCATGCCTCAGTGGTCCAATTCCGGACAGTCGCTCGCCGTCTACAGTTGCGGGGGCAGCTACGGCATAGCCTGGCGAAAACTCGCCGACGCACCGTATTCCCGTCTTAGCTCTCAATCCCTGCGAATCGAGAGAACCTCGAACACTAGATATAGTAGTTCATCGCAAATCTGCGTCAATAGGTTCGAGGTGCCTGAAGCCGGGGAGAGAAGGTGATTTCTTTCGCCGTGTGGATAACAAGGAGTAAACCGCGGGATGCGGCGAAACCTGTGGGTGGAGAGCTTCTCGGCTTCGAGCCCGGCGCTTGCTCCGTTGCCGATCACTTGCGAAGAGGCTCCGGCACGCCGCTTTCAGAAACGCCACGCCGGATCGCTCTCGAATTCGGTCCGCGGGCTGGCAGGTGGCAGATCACGACAACTGCGCTGTCTCTTGCCTCTGCGTTCCGTCAATCGCAGAGCGACATGCTTACGTCTTTGTTTTCTCCGGGCTGGGCTCGAGGCGAAGCCCTTGCCATTTGCGGCGCGTCGCCGCAATCCCGCTCCGGCGAGGGCGGTGACTTGCGCGGATTGCCGTCCGTCGGCCAATGCCACGGATCGGCACCATCGTCGATGCGCGCCCGGACGGTCTCGTGATCCCGCGTGAGGCCGATATCCTTCAGCTGGAATTCGCTGAACGTATCGATGGCGATGGTCGGGTTGAGTGCGTTGCCGGCCCAGTTCAGGGCATGAAGGATCGTTGATCGCACTGCGCTAAGCATTGCTATCCTCTTTGTTTTTGCTGTTGTGTTCGCGAAAAAAAGTGAGGATTTTTGCTGCTTCGCGCAAAGCGATTTCTCGCATGCAGGCATAAAGAATGCTTATCTCAGAACCATGAGCAAGATTCCTCCCATGAGTGCCGTGCGCGCCTTCGAAGCGGCCGCCAGACATCTGAGCTTCACCCGCGCCGCCGACGAGCTCGGCATGACGCAGGCGGCGGTCAGCTACCAGATCCGGATCTTGGAGGAGCGCATCGGCACGCCGCTCTTCGTTCGTCTTCCGCGCGAGGTGAGGCTGACGGCGGCCGGGCGGCAACTGGCGCCGAAGGTGACCGAGGCGATCGATCTTCTCGGGGCTGCGTTTTCCGAGATCGCCGACATGACCGAGCACCACCTGCACATTTCCGTGCTACCGACCGTCGTCTCGAGCTGGCTCGGTCAGCGGCTCGCCTCGTTTCAGACGGCCCATCCGAACATCAGCATCCGGGTGCACATGTCGACCGAACTGATCGACTTCAAGCGTGATGCGATCGACCTCGTGGTGCGCAGCGGCAACGGCGACTGGCCCGGCAACGACGTGTTTCCGCTCTTCCCTATCGATTACATGCCGGTCTGCACACCGTCTTTCATGGAGAAACACCAGCTCAAGCATCCCTCGGACGTTCTGCGCGTACGGCGCTTCGGTAACGCCAGCTGGTGGCGGCGATGGATGATCGAAACCGGCGTGGAACCACCGGCGAGCAACGGCACCGAACTGATCTTCGACGTTCAGGCGATGGACGTCGCCACGACACTTGCGGATCACGGCATTGCCATCGCCGTCTCGACCTTCCTGCTGGAGGAACTCAGAAACGGCAAACTCATCCGGCCGTTTGACCATGTGGTGCAGGACGGCCGGGCCTATTGGCTGGTCTACCCGCAGAGCCACCGGCGGCAAAAGAAGATCCAGGCCTTTCGCGAGTGGATCATTGCCGAGGCCGATGCATCGAATGCGCTGCTGGCGACCGTCGTGGGCGATTCCAGGTCGGCATCACCTCAAGCCGGGGTCGGAGCGAGCGCGCTCATGAAACCTGAATAGGGCTTGCTGAGCGGCGACGCATAGGCCCCGCGCTTACTGGTCATAAGTCCCTGTGACACGAGTGCTTCCGCCTGTTTGACCGCGGCCGAAACGCCGTCGATGACAGGGACGTCATAGTCCGCTTGGAGCGCACGGGCGAGATCGGCCATGCCGGCGCAGCCGAGCACGATCGCTTCTGCGCCATCCTGATTGAGCGCCAGCTCGATCTCGCGCCGGAGTTTGGCGAGCGCGTCTGATGCCTTGTCCTCCAGTTCGAGCACCGGGATGTTGGCGGCGCGGACCCTTGCCCGGTCGCCCATGCCGTAATGCCGGACGAGATTCTCGATCAGCACCCGTGACCGTTCGAGCGTGGTGACGACGGTGAAACGTTGCGCCAGCATGGCAGCGGTCGCGACGGCGGATTCGCAGAGCCCCACCACCGGTATGCGGGCGAGCGCACGGGCCGCCTCGAGGCCGGTGTCGTCGAAGCAGGCGATGACCGCGGCATCGGCGCCTGCGGCCTCGCCGTCGCGGATTTCGGCGAGCAGGCCCGGCAGGGCGACGGCGCCGTCATAATGCCCCTCGATCGAGGCCGGTCCCGATCTGGAGGTGCGCGCGAGAATTTCCGTGGCAGGGTTGGCGACAGTCCGAGCGGCCGCGGCTGCCTTGGCCGTCATCGACGCGGTGGTGTTGGGATTGATGATCAGGATGCGCATCTAGCCTAGCTCAGCTTTGCCTGGCGGCGTCGCAAGGTCAGAATGACTGCGAGCGCGACGAGGATGATGGTGAAGGAGAAGAGGGTGGTGACCGTGCCGAGCGCATAGAGCACCGGCGTCGTCACATTCGTAGTCATGCCGTAGATCTCGAGTGGCAGAGTGTTGTAGCTGCCCGAAGTCATCAGCGTGCGGGCGAATTCGTCGTAGGAGAGCGTGAAGCCGAAGAGGCCGACGCCGATCAGGCTTGGCGCGATCATCGGCAGGAGAACGTGCTGGAAGGTCTGCCAGGACGTCGCCCCGAGATCGCGCGCCGCTTCTTCGTAGGCCGGTGAGAACCGGTTGAAGACCGCAAACATGATGAGCACGCCGAAAGGCAGTGTCCAGGTGAGATGCGCGCCGAAGCCGGAGGAGTACCAGGCGGGCTTCAGGCCGAACTGCTGGAAGACGACGCCGATGCCGAGCGAGATGATGATCGACGGCACGACGAGACTTGCGACGGTGAGATAGAAGAGCGCGGTTGCGCCGCGGAAGCGTCGGCGGAAGGCAAGGCCTGCAAGCAGGGCGACCACGACGTTGACCGCCATTACCATCAGGCCGAGCGTAAAGGAGCGCCGGAATGAGGCGCCGAAGTCGCCGACCGCCTGCCGTTCGAACAGGTTGTAGAACCAGTGCAGCGATAGGCCGTTCAGCGGAAAGGTCAGGCCGCCGTCCGGTCCCTGGAAGGACAGGATCAGCACGGCCGACAGCGGGCCGTAGAGAAACAGCACGAACAGCGTGAAGAAGATTGCGAGCAGGTAGAATTCCTTGCCGCGTCTCTCGTGGTTCATGTCAAAGCTCCTTGCGGATGTCGACGACGCGCAGGATCGCGGCGACCATCAAGAGCACGACGATCAGAAGCACCACGGCATTGGCGGCCGCTGCCGGATATTGCAGCAGCGACATCTGGTTCTTCATCATCAGCGCGACGGAGGCGCTCTGGCCGCCGGACATGACCTGCACCGTTGAGAAATCTGCCATGACGAGCGTGACGACGAAGATCGAGCCGATCGCGATGCCCGGCTTGGCGAGCGGCAGGATGACGTTCCAGAGGATCTGGCCGCCGGAAGCGCCGCAGTCGCGCGCCGCCTCGATCAGCGAGCGATCGATCCGCATCAGCGTATTGAAGATCGGCGTGACCATGAACAGCGTGTTGAGATGCACCATGGCAAGCACCACGGCAAAGTCGGAGTAGAGCAGCCACTCGATCGGCTGTGGGATCAGGCCAAGCTCGATCAGGGTCGAATTGACAAGGCCGTTGCGGCCGAGCACCGGGATCCAGGAAATCATGCGGATGATGTTCGAGGTCAGGAACGGCACGGTGCAGACGAGGAACAGCACCATCTGCATGGTCGTTGTGCGGACATGGAAGGCGAGGAAATAGGCGACCCAGAAGCCGATTAAGAGCGTCAGCGCCCAGACGAGGGCGGTGAATTTCAGCGTGTTGAGATAGGTCTTCCAGGTGACCCACGAGCCGAGCGTATCGGCGTAGTTCATCGTCAGGAAGTCCGGATAGAGACCGGCGAAGTCATAGTCCCAGAAGCTGACGACGATGATGGTCAGGATCGGCAGCACGAAGAAGAAGCCGAGGATCAAAAGGAGAGGGGTTGCCTGGAGATGGGAGGCCAGCGCGCGCGGAGCGCCCCGGCGACGGGATGCCTTCTCTGTCCTGATTTCCCCTGGCTGGGACGTCGCAAGTGTCGCCATCGTCGTTCCTCTCTGGATTTCTGCGATCGGGGTCCGCCCCTCATCCGCCTGCCGGCACCTTCTCGCCGCTTGCGGGAGAAGGGAGATGCGTCGCCGTCCCGCTCATTCTTGATCGCCTATGTGCACGCTCGGCCGGCCGATGTGGCACGTCCCCTCTCCCCACCTGCGGGGAGAAGGTTAGGGTGAGGGGGCGCTTCCGCGCCGGCGATTACGCCGCGATGAACTCGTTCCAGCGCTTGATCATGTAACGGTCCTCGTCCATCACAGAGTTCCAGCAGGCGACCTTGCCCATGCGTTCCTCGAACGAGCCGCCGTCGCGCACCGCACCCGCTTTCTCCATGATCTTGCCCTCCGGCGAAAGGATGTCGCCTTGGGCGGGCTTGCCTTCCACCCAGAAACCCCACTCGTCCTCGGACATGAAGCCCTTGGCGGTCTCCATCGCGGCGGAGTAGTAGCCCTGACGGTTGAGGTAGGCGCCGACCCAGCCGGAGAGGTACCAGTTGATGTACTCATAAGCCGCGTCGAGCTGTGCGCCCTGGAGATGGGCGGCAAGCCCGAGGCCGCCGCCCCAGGCGCGATAACCTTCTTTCAGCGGCTGGTACTTGCAGGCGATGCCCTTGGAACGGACGGCGGCGACGGCCGGCGACCACATGGACTGGATGACGACTTCGCCCGAAGCCATCAGGTTGACGCTCTCGTCGAAGGACTTCCAGAAGGCACGGAACTGGCCGTCCTGCTTGGCCTTGATCAGGAAGTCGATCGTCTTGTCGATCTCGTCCGTGGTCATGTTGCCCTTGTCGGCATATTTGATGTTGCCGAGCGCCTCCATGATCATCGCGGCGTCCATGATGCCGATCGAAGGAATGTTGAGGATCGCGGTCTTACCCTTGAACGCCGGGTCCATGATGTCGGCCCAGGTCGAGATCTCGCGCCCGACGAGATCGGGGCGAATGCCGAGCGTGTCCGCGTTGTAGATCGTCGGGATCAGCGTCATCCAGTCGGTCGGCGACTTGGCGAAGGTCTTGGAATCTTGCGCCTCGACGAAGCCGACGGTGTGCGGTGCGGTCCCCTGGGCGACCACGCTTTCGGGTTTCAGCTTGCCGTCGATGAACAGCGGCACGATCTTGTCGAAGTACTTGATCTTTTTCACGTCCATCGGCTGCATCACGCCGGCTGGGAAGACCTTCTTGGCAATCCAGTATTCGATGTCGGCGATGTCGTAGGAATCGGGCTGGGTCACCGCACGCTGGGCGGCGGCGTCGGAATCGGTCGCCGTCATTTCCAAGGTGATGCCGAGGTCCTGTTTGCACTTCTCGGCAATCGCATTGATGTTGGAAACGCCGGTGCCGAACTGGCGAAGCGTGATCGGGTTCTGGGCCCAAATGGTCGGGAAGCCGGTGATGGCACCCGATCCGGCGATGGCGCCGACGGCGGCAGCGCCGGTCTTCAACAACGATCGGCGTGTCAGGCCGGCGCCAGGCTTTTCGGTTTTAGTTTCAGTCGTCATGTGCAGTTCCCCTTCTTGTGATGGTTGATTAGCTCATGCGGAAAGGCGGCCGAGGGGGACGACGTCCTCCAGGGTCCAGCTCAGGGACACCGCGTCACCGACCGCGACAGGCTTCCTGAAATAGTCAGCGTCGCTGACGATCAGCGTGAAGTCGTCGCTGCCGGCACCGATGGCGGTGAGCTTCACCGAGGCGCCGCGATATTCGATGTTGGAAACCACTGCCTGGAAGCCTAGGCCCTCCTCGCTCGGCGGATCGAGCCGCACACGATCGGTGCGGATGCCGATATCGATGGCCCGGCCGACTTCCTGGGCGATATCGCGCACCGAAAAGACCTGACCCTCTGCCGTCTCCATCTCGACGATGTTGTCGGTGATCGACCGGACTTTTCCAGAAAGCACGTTGTGGTCGCCCATGAAGCGCGCGACAAAGGCGGTGGCCGGCCGTTCGAACACCGTGCGCGGGGCCGCGGCCTGCTCGATCCGGCCGTTGTTCATCACCACGATCAGGTCCGCGAGCGCCATTGCCTCTTCCTGGCTGTGGGTGACGTGCACGAAGGTGATGCCGAGCGTCTTCTGCAGCTTCTTGAGTTCCGCACGCATGCGGATCTTCAGGAATGGATCGAGCGCCGACAACGGCTCGTCGAGCAGCAGCGCTTCCGGCTCGGTGATGAGGGCACGGGCAAGCGCCACGCGCTGCTGCTGGCCGCCGGAAAGCTGGGCCGGACGCCTGGAGGCATAGGCCTCCATCTGCATCAATCTCAGCATGTCGAACGCCCTGGTGCGGCGGGTGTCGCGGTCGACGCCCTTCATCTTCAGGCTGAAGGCAACGTTGTCGACGAGGTCGAGATGCGGGAACAGCGCATAGGATTGAAACATCATCGCCGTGCTGCGCCTGGCCGGCGGAAAATCGGTGACGACGACATTGCCGAGGCGCAGGTCTCCCGAAGAGATGTTCTCATGGCCGGCGATCATGCGCAGCGTCGAGGTCTTGCCGCAGCCGGAAGGACCGAGGAAGCAGCAATAGCTTCCGGCGGGGATTTTCAGGCTGATGGAGTGTACGGCGGTGGTGGAGCCGTACATCTTGGAAACGGATACGATATCGATCTCTGCGGCTTTCGACATGAGCGTTCTCCTTGCACCAGAGAAGAAGCATCAATCGTGCCAATTTCGTTCGCCGAGCCTAAGGCTATGTTTTCGCGCGACAATGGCCGTTTCGGCTGCCGGCTGCAGTCGTTATCGGTTTAGGGCGACTGCTCACGAATTGAGCTTTTCGTCGTCAATATGCGCAAATTATTGTATACAATAGTATGAAATTTTGAGCACACCGACCGCAACGCTTCCATCAGGACGCGCAAGGGTGAACTTCGCGACCGGTTGGCTTTCCTGAAGGTGACGCTTTCATGGAGAAACTGAAAATCAGCTGAGAACGACTGTTACCAAACTGACATGGCAAGCCCCTAAAGACTGCGGCCAACCGCATCGGAGGGGAGAGAAATCCCTCCGATGAGCACGCCTTGAAGCCATCGTCGGAGGCCCGTTCCCATGAAGATCGTCCAGATCAGCGACACCCATCTCAGCCCCTCCAAGAGCCATTTCAACAACAATTGGGAGCCGGTTCGCGCCTGGATCGAGGAAATGGCGCCTGATCTCGTCATCCACACCGGCGACCTCACGATCGACGGCGCCGACCGTGAAGACGACATCACCTTTTCGCTGGGCCTGATCAACCGGCTCTCGATGCCGGTGCTCGTCGTTCCCGGCAATCATGACGTCGGCCATCTGCCGGGCTCGCACCAACCGGTCGACCCGGAGCGTCTTGCCCGCTGGCGCGGACTCGCCGGCCCGGACTACTGGGTCTCCGATCACGGTGATTGGCGACTGGTCGGCTTCAACAGCCTTCTTGTGGGCTTCGAGGACGAGGAAGAGGAGAAGCAATTCGCCTGGCTGGAAGAGCAGTTGCGAGACCGCGACGGGCGCAAGGTGGCGGTCTTTGCCCACAAGCCGCTCTTCGTCGATGGACCGCAGGAAGGCGACACCGGCTACTGGGGCATCCGCCCCCGCCAGCGCCGGCGTCTGTTTGATCTCTTCGCCGGCGCCGACGTGGCGCTACATGCGAGCGGCCACCTGCATTGGGCCTGGACGGGCGAACATGCCGGCACTGCGCTCGTCTGGGCGCCGCCGACCTCTTTCATCATCGACACCCTGGAGCGGCCGATGCCGGGCGAACGGCTGGTCGGTGCCGTCGTGCACACGTTCAGCGAAGCCGGCGTCGTGAGCGAGATCGTTGCCGTTCCGGGGCTCGTCAGCCACGTGCTCGATCTGATCGTCGAGGAGGTCTATCCGCTCGCCGCCAAGAAGAAGCTTAAGGTGGAGGCGGCGCAATGAGCGTGCTTTCGCTGCGCGGCATCACCAAATCCTATGGCGGCAACGCCATCCTGAAAGGCATCAGCCTGGAGGCCGAAGTGGGCGAATTCATCGCGCTTGTCGGTCCTTCCGGCTGCGGCAAGAGCACGCTTCTTCGAATCGTGGCCGGGCTTGATCACGGCGATACCGGCGAGATCGTCATCGGTGCACGCAGCGTCGTGCGCAAGGCTGCGGCCGATCGCAATGTCGCGATGGTGTTTCAGTCCTATGCCCTCTATCCGCACCTGACCGCCGGAGAAAATATCGCTGTGCCGCTCGCCATGCGGCGCCTGACGGCGGCGCAGCGCCTTCCCGTCATCGGCAATCTTATGCCGGGGCAGAAGCAGATCCGCACCGATATCCAGCGCCAGGTCAAGGAAATGGCCGGCGCGCTGAAGATCGACCATCTGCTCGACCGCAAACCGGGCCAGATGTCCGGCGGCCAGCGTCAGCGCGTGGCGCTTGCCCGCGCCATGGTGCGCCGCCCCGCCGTCTTCCTGATGGACGAGCCGCTCTCCAATCTCGATGCCAACCTGCGCGTCCATGCCCGCGGCGAGATCGTCGATCTCCACCGCCGCGCCGGCGTCCCGACGCTCTATGTCACCCACGACCAGTCGGAAGCGCTGTCGATGGCCGATCGGGTCGCCGTCATGATCGGCGGCAATCTGCTGCAATTGGCCAACCCGAAGGAGATCTACGACAACCCCTCCCATGTCGAAGTCGCGCGCTTTCTCGGCCAGCCGAAGATCAATGTGGTGGATACCCGCACCGATGCCGCCGGCATCGTGCGCTTCGGTGATCTGATGCTGCTGGCGAAACGGGGGCAGGCACCTGACGCGGCGGTGAAGCTCGCGGTCCGCCCGGAATACGTTCGCTTTCATGCACAAGTTGCCGGCCGTCTGAGCGCGCGGATCGAGCGCATGGAATTCCTCGGCTCGGAAGTCATCGTCCATGCCCGCCTCGACGCGATCGGCGAAATCATGACGTCTAAGGCAGCTCCATCCGAGGCCGCTTCGCTTAGCCTCGGCCAGCCGGTGGATGTCGAGATCCTGCCCGAGCGCGCGATGCTCTTCGATCACGACGGCGCGCGCCTTCAGGCCGAGCCGCTTGCTGTTGCGGCGACGCGGGAGAAGATCAATGGCTAGCGTCGCGACCTTCGAAACCGCACTCGCCGAGCCCGCGACGCGCGAGGCCCGCATCGCCTGGCTGCTCGCGCTTCCGGCGATCCTCCTCCTCTTTCTCTTCATCCTGCTGCCGACGCTTGCGGTGATCGTGCTCGGTTTTACCGATTTCGAGCTCGGCTACGGCAGCTTTCGTTTTGTCGGCTTCGAGAATTACGCCGAACTCTTCGGCGACCGCACCTTCCGCCGGTCGCTCTGGAACACCGCCGTCTACACGGCGATCGTCACGCCGGTCTCGATCGTTCTGGCGCTTGCGATCGCCATGCTGATCGAGGCGGAAACCAAGGGCCGGGCTTTCTTCCGCACGGTTTATTTCCTGCCGGTCGCATCGCTGCTCGTCGCCATGGCGACCGTCTGGCAGTTCCTCTTCCATCCGACCATCGGCCCGATCAACACCTTCCTTGCCCTCTTCGGCATTGCCGGCCCCAACTGGCTCGGCGCTTCGGGCACGGTGCTCTACGGCCTCTCGATCATCGGCGTCTGGCAGTCGGTCGGCTTCAACATGGTGCTGTTCCTCGCAGGTCTCACCGCCATTCCGCGGGAGCTCTATTCAGCAGCCGAAGTCGACGGTGCCAAGTCCTGGCTCGACCGCTTCCGGCTGGTGACCTGGCCGATGCTCGGGCCGACGACGCTGTTTGTCACCACCATCAGCATCATCAATTCGGTGAAGGTCTTCGAGACGGTGAAGACGCTGACCGAGGGCGGGCCAAACAAGGCATCGGAAGTGCTGCTCTTCACCATCTACCAGGAGGGTTTCGTCTACCTGCGCGTCGGCTACGCCTCGGCGATGACCGTCGTCTTTCTCTTGATCCTCGTCGTCCTGATGTTCCTGCAGTACCGCGTGCTCGACCGGAAGGTGCACTACGCATGATCACGAACGCTCTCTCCGTCGCCCGTATCGCACGCCTCGCGGTCCTGTCGCTTGGCGCGCTGCTCTTCCTCGCGCCCTACATCTTCATGGTCTCGACCGCGGGCAAGGCGCAAAGCGAGATCTTCTCCTCGTCGCTGTCGCTGATCCCGGAGCAGTGGTCCTACATCGAGAACTTCTCCAAGGCTCTGTCGCGCGTCTCGATGACGACCCTGATTTTCAACGGCGTTGTTGTCTGCGCACTGATCTTCGTCATCCAGATCGTCGTCGCCATTCCGTGCGCCTATGCCATGGCGAAGCTGAAGTTTCGTGCGGCCCGCGCCATGATGGTGCTGGTCATGCTCGGACTGCTGGTGCCGATCCATGCGACGGCGCTGCCGATCTATGTCGCCTTTGACAAGCTCTCGGTGCTGAACAGCTACGCAGCACTTGTGGCGCCGTTCTCGATCTCGGTCTTTGCGATCTTCCTGTTCCTGCAGTTCTTCCGCGCCATGCCCGACGACCTGATCCATGCAGCAAGGCTCGACGGCATGTCGGAGGCGGGCATTGTCGCACGGGTCATCGTGCCGAACGCCTGGCCGGCGATCACCGCCTTTGCGATCTTCTCGGTGGTCGCCCACTGGAACGACCTCTTCTGGCCGCTGATCGTCGTCACCAACCAGGATTACGCCACCCCGCCGCTCGGCCTTCTCTTTTTCCGCGCGGCTGAAGCCGGCGACGACTACGGCGCGCTGATGGCGGCGACCCTCATCATTACCCTTCCCCTCGTTTCTGCATTTCTGCTGGCGCAGAAGCGCTTCGTCGAGGGCATCACCATGACCGGTCTCAAAGGCTGAACGGTCCAACCTGGAGCACAACCATGAACCATCTGAGACAGCTTTTCACTGCGGCTGCCGCATCGCTGATGCTCGCAGCCCCTGCCTACGCCGAGACCCAGCTTACGGTCCACTATCCGATGCCCGGGTTCTTCAAGGACGTGATGGACACGATCTCGAAGAAGTTCATGGAAGAAAACCCCGACATCAAGATCACCTTCGCCAACCCGTCGGCCACCTATGAGGAAGGCATCCAGACGATCATGCGTCAGGCAGGCACGGCCGAGATGCCCGATCTCACCTTCATCGGCCTCAACCGCCTGCGCATGGTCAACGAGCGCGACATTCCCGTCGATCTCGGCCCGTTCATTGCCAAGGACGGCAATATGGCCGAGCAGGGCTTTTCAGAAAACATCCTGAAGCTCGCCCAGGTCGGCGGCAAGCAGGTGGGCCTTGCCTTCGCCACCTCCAACCCGATCATGTATTACAATGCCGATCTGGTGCGCAAAGCTGGCGGCGACCCGGACAGCCCGCCGAAGACCTGGGACGAGGTCATCGCGCTCGGGGCAAAGATCAAGGCGCTCGGCGACGGCAACGAGGGCATCGACTTCCGCTGGCAGGGCGACGACTGGATGTTCTCCGCACTGCTCTTCGGCGCCGGCGGCGACATGCTGAGTGCAGACGAGAGCAAGGTTGCCTTCAACGGGCCGGAGGGCCAGAAGGCCGTCGACGTGCTCGACCGCATGGTCAAGGAAGGTGGGCTGCCGGTTCTGACCAAGCAGGCTGGCGAGCAGGCCTTCGTTGCCGGCAAGATCGGCTTTGCGTTCCAGACGACAGGCGCGCTCCGCAACACGATCAAGAATGTTGGCGGCAAGTTCGACCTGCGCACCGCGCACATTCCGCTGATCGATCCGGTAAACGGCAAGCTGCCGACCGGCGGCAATGCCGTCGTCATCCTGACGCGCGATGCCGAAAAGCAGGAAGCCGCCTGGAAATTCGCCAAGTTCGCCGCCGGCCCCTATGGCGCCTCGGTCGTCGTTCCCGGTACCGGCTACGTGCCGAACAACGAGCTCGCCGCCAAGTCGCCGGAGTATCTCGCCAACTTCTACAAGGAAAACCCGTTGTTCCGCGCCGGTCTCGAGCAGATGCCGCTGATGCGCCCCTGGTATGCCTTCCCCGGCAGCAACGGTGTGAAGGTCACGCAGACAATCGTCGAGAACCTGTCGCGCATCGTCGAGCAGACGGCCACGCCGAAGGAGGCGCTGGACGAGGCTGCAGCCGAAGTCGAAAGCCTGCTGCCGCGTAGCTGATACTATTTCCTTAATGATTGTCGCCGCCCCGGAGGAAATTCCGCGGGCGGCGTTCCTGTGTCGCTCAGACGAGGTGGCGAACGGTCCCGCCCCCGTAGAGGCGGCACTCGAGGCTGAGATGGCGGCAGCCGGAGGCGTTCTCGGCCATGTCGAGCAATAGCGCCGCCGCCGCAAGCCCCATGTCTCCGTCGGGCATCGCTATCGTGGTGAGTGTTGGGCTCATCAATCGCCCGAGGGCGATGCCGTCGAAGCCGGCGACCGAGACATCATCCGGTACGGAAAGGCCTTCGCGTCGGAGCGCCGCGATTACGCCGAGCGCCAGCAGGTCGTTGGAGGCGATGATCGCCGTCGGGCGGTGATGCGCGAGGACCGCTGCGAGGTCGAGGTTCTCGTAACCGTCGACGAAGGGGATCTCGACAGCCTCCATCGGCTGGACGCCCGCCTCCTGCATGGCGGCGGAATATCCGTCGTAACGCAGGCGCGCCCGGTCGGAGGAGTGGAAATGGCCTGACACGACGACAACGCGACGATGCCCATGCGCAAGGATATGCCGGGTCAATTCGTAGCCTGCGCGGTAATTGTCGACGGTGACGGCGGCGGCGAAGCGGGCGACAGGCCGGTTGTTGAGAAGCACGGTCGGCGGCAGCGCCGCCGAAAGCGCCTCGCTGGTGCGGGCGTCGCAGAGCGTCAGGATCAGCCCGGTCGGGCGCTGCTCGAGCAGCGAGCGCACGGCGCGCGCCTCGAGTGCGGGATCATAATTCGATTGCGCGATCAGAACGCCATGGCTTGCCACCTGCATGCGGTGCTGGATGCCGGCAAGCGAGGCGGCGAAGACCGGGTTGGTGACGCTCGGCACCAGCACGCCGACGACCGGTTGGCTGCGGCTGGCGGTGCGCCCCGCGGCCGTCGCCGGCCGATAGCCGAGCTCGGCGGCGGCCCGACGCACGCGCCGTACCATCTCGTCGCTGACGGGGCCTTCGCCGTTGAGCACGCGCGAGACGGTCGCCAGCGAGCAGCCGGCATGAAAGGCGATCTGTTGCAGGGTAGCCATCGCTGCCCTTTAGCCGATCCCCGTGACAGCAGATTGAAGGCCACCCCTCGCTGTTTTTTCACATCGCGCATGAATTATTATTCATCCTATGAATTATATTGACAGTCGGTGAGTCCGCGGCTTTAATCGCAATCGTCGGAAGTCGAGGAGGAGTTCCGGCGAACTCACATATTCAGCGGCCGCAAACAGGCGGTCCATCGGTTTTTGGGAGGGGCTTCGGCCTCGAGGAGGAACGCGTGCGCAAATTTTTCAGCACGACCGCTCTGGCGGTCATTGCAACGTCATTCTGGGCCGGTTCGGCAAGCGCCGAAACGACAAACCCGTTTCGCTGCCAGCCCGGCGAAAAATACGTCATGAACGTCATGGTATCCGGCGTCGAATACTGGTTCCCGGTCTATGAGATGTTCAAGCAGGCCGGCCAGCAGTTCGGCTGCGAGACCGAATATACCGGCACGCCGGAGTATGACGTCAACAAGCAGATCGCCACCTTCGACCAGGCGCTCGCCCAGAATCCGGCCGGGATACTGGTGCACCCGATGAACTCCGATCCGTTCATCGAGCCGATCAACCGGGCGATCGACCAGGGCACGGCCGTCGTCACCTTCGCCGCGGACTCGCCGCTGTCGAAGCGTGTTTCCTTCATCACCTCGGACAACAGCCGCGAAGGCACCTACGCCGCCGACGCGATCGCCGAGAAGATGGGCGGCAAGGGCGAGTACGCGGTTCTCGAAAACCCCGGCCAGGACAACCACGACAAGCGCATCACCGCCTTCGTCAATCGCATGGCCGAGAAGTGGCCTGACATGAAGCTCGTCGGCCGCGCCGCCTCGAACCAGGATCCGAACAAGGCCTATCAGGGCCTGATGAGCATCATCCAGGCCAATCCGAACCTCGGCGCCGTCTTCATGCCGGAAGCGAACTCTGCAATAGGTGCGGCCCAGGCGAGCAAGGAAAGCGGCGGCAAGGTGCTCGTCATGTGCGCCGACGTCAACGCCAACATCCTCGACATGATCAAGGCCGGCGAAGTCTTCGGCTCCATCAACCCGAACCAGGGCATGCAGGGCTATATGGGCTTCATGCTGCTGTGGATGGCCAAGCACCCGGAACTGATCGACCCGATGAACGACGCCAAGCGCGCCGGCTTCAACCCGATGAGCATCCCCTTCGTCGACAATGGTCTCTCGATCGTCACAGCCGAGAATGCCGACGACTTCTACTGGGACAAGTACCTGAAGCGTCGTGGTACCAAGGGTATCGACGAGTAAGGGCGAAAAATGGCTGCCCGGTCCGCTCCGGGCAGCCAATGATACGGGTGGAGGACGGCATGACAGCACAACCGGTTCTGGAGGTCCGGCGCGTCACCAAGCATTTCGGTGCGGTGAAGGCGTTGACCGAGGTGAATTTTCGGCTTGAGCGCGGAGAGATCCACGCGCTCTGCGGCGAAAACGGCGCCGGCAAGTCCACGCTGATGAACATCATTGCCGGTGTGCTGCAGCCGAACGAGGGCGAGATCCTCGTTGACGGAGCACCTGTCAAAATAGGCTCTCCGGCGATCGCCCAGACGCTCGGGATCGGCCTCGTACACCAGGAGATCGCGCTCTGCCCGGACGCGACGGTGGCAGAAAACATGTTCATGGCCGCCACCAATCGCCGTCGCTCGCCGCTGATGAATTACGGCGCGCTGGAGCGCGAGGCGCAAGGTGTGATGAACCGGTTGGCACCGATCGACGTCCGCCGGAAGGTCGCCGACCTCGGCATTTCCAGCCAGCAGCTCGTCGAGATCGCCAAGGCGCTGACACTCGACTGCCGCGTGTTGATCCTCGATGAGCCGACGGCGGCGCTGACGGAGGCCGAAGCCCAGGCGCTGTTCGCCATCGTCCGCGATCTCAAGGCCGCGGGCATTTCGATCATCTATATCAGTCACCGCATGGCCGAAATCTTTTCGCTCTGCGACCGCGTCACGGTGTTTCGCGATGGCCGCCATGTGGTCACCGAGAAGATTTCGGACGTCACGCCTGATGATGTCGTGCGCCGCATGGTCGGCCGCGAGATCAGCCAGCTCTATCCGCAAAAACAGGCGCCGGAAGCGCGCTCGGGCGAGACCATCCTTTCTGTCCGTAACTTGAGTGATGGCGACCGGATCGACGGTGTTTCCTTCGATCTGAAGCGCGGCGAGATCCTCGGCATCGGCGGCCTGATCGGCTCGGGCCGCACCGAGATCGCCGAAGCGATATGTGGTCTTCGGCCCAAATCTAGTGGCGAGATCACCCTGCGCGGAAAAGTCCAGCGGATCGGCAACTACCGTGATGCCGTCAACACCGGCATCGTCTACCTCTCCGAGGACCGCAAGGGCTCCGGCGTGTTCACCGAACTGTCGATCGCCCAGAACATTTCTGTCCTCGATCTGAAGACGCTGACGGGTCCGCTCGGGCTCTTGAATTCGAGGGCCGAGGCCGATCTGGCGCGTGATTTTGTCCGGCGCCTCGGGGTGCGCATGGGCGGCATCGACATGCCGGTCTCGTCGCTTTCGGGCGGCAACCAGCAGAAGGTGGCGATCGCCAAGCAGCTTGCCGTTCGGCCTCAGGTCATCCTGATGGACGAGCCGACGCGCGGCATCGACGTTGGCGCGAAGTCCGAAATCCATCGGCTGCTGCGCGAACTGGCGGAAGCCGGCATCGGCATTGTCGTCATCTCATCGGAACTGCCGGAACTGCTTGGGCTTTGCGACCGGGTGCTGGTGATAAGGGAGGGCGCGATCGCCGGCGAGCTTGATGACACGGATATGAGCGAGGAGGCGGTGATCCGCCTGGCGTCCGGCGTGACGCAGACGGATCAGATCGCAACAGGCGGGGCAGCACATGTCGCCTGAAAGAACGGAAAGAGCCGGGGAGGCGGAAATGGCAGTTGATACGATGGTTGCAACCGAGAGGCAGGCGCCGGCCTGGAAACGCATTGGCACGATGCGCGAAGCCGGGCTGATCGCGATCATCCTCGCACTCGGGATCGTCATGAGCTTCGCCTCGCCGCATTTTCTCACCTTCGGCAACATGCGCGCCATGCTGATGAGCTTCTCGGTCGAAGGCATCGTCGTCGTCGGCATGACGATCCTCTTGATCGTCGGCGGCATCGACCTTGCCGTCGGCTCGGTCGTCTGCTTCGCCATGGTGCTTGCCGGCTCACTGTTCCTCGCCGGCGTCGATCCCTGGACGGCCTCGCTGGTCGGCATCCTTGCAAGCAGCATGATCGGCATGATCATGGGCTTTTTCGTCACCATCGTCGGCCTCAACCACTTCATCACGTCGCTGGCGGCGATGGTGATCGTGCGCGGTCTCTGCCTGGTCATCACCAAGGGCACCCCTCTGTCACTGTTCACGCTGCCGGCCTCGTTCAAGGCCGTGGGGCAGGGCACCTTCCACGGCGTTCCCTATGTCATCCTGATCTTCGTTGCGGTCGTCATCCTCTTCGATTTCCTGCTCCGTCGGGCGACCGCCTTCCGCAAGGTGTTCTATACCGGCAGCAATGAAAAGGCGGCGCTCTACTCGGGCATCAAGACCAAGCAGGTGAAGTTCTGGGTGACGGTGCTCTGCTCGACGCTCGCCGGCGTCGCCGGCGTCATCTACATGTCCCGCTTCGGAGCCGCGACGCCGACCTTCGGCGTCGGCATGGAGCTCAACATCATCGCGGCGGCCGTCATCGGCGGCGCCTCGCTCAACGGCGGCTCGGGCACGATCCTCGGCGCCATTCTCGGCATCGCGCTGCTTTCGGTCGTCACCAGTTCGTTGATCCTGCTCGACGTGTCCGTCTATTGGCAGGACATGATCAAAGGCTGCATTCTCTTAGCTGCCGTTTCCATCGACCACTTGCTGCACAAGCGGAAGGCCGTCTGAACATGCCGATTGCCAAATCCACGCTGTCCCCTGTTTCGAATGCGCGCGAAGAACTTGTCGTCGCAAGGCAGATGCACCAGGCGCTCGTCCTGCATTTCCTCGAAGGGCTGACCCAGTCGCAGATCGCCGACCGGCTCGGCATTTCGCAGCCGACCGTCAACCGGCTGATCAAGCGCGGCCGCCAGCTCGGCCTGGTCGAGATCAAGATCAAGTCGCCGATCGAGCCGCTGGTCGACATGGAAGAACAGCTCCTGGCGATCGGCGGCATCCGCCGCGCGATCGTCGTCCCGACGGTCTCCGACAACCAGCAGACGGCACTTCAGGCGGTCGGCGAGGCGGCGGCCCGGCTACTGCTCGAAGAGATTGGCGACGGCGACACCATCTGCATCACCGGCGGCAAGGGCGTCAGCGCCGTCGTCGCCGGGCTGCAGGCACCGCGCCGCTTCGATGTGGAGGTCATCCCGGCGACCGGCTGCGTCCAGGGCAAGCACTATACCGACGTCAACCACGTCTCGACGCTGATGGCCGACCGGCTCGGCGGCCGGTCCTTTCAGATCCATGCGCCGCTTTTTGCCGACAGCGCTGCCGAGCGGGCGATGCTGATCAATATGCGCGCGGTGGCCGACGTTTTCGGCAGAGCGCGAGAGGCGAAGGTCGCGGTGGTTGGCATCGGTTCGATCCTGTCAGACGATTCGAGCTACTACGACCTGCATCCGTCATCGAGCACCGACCGGGCGGCGATCGAGCGCTCCGGCGCGAGCTGCGAACTGCTCGCCCATCTGCTCGATGATGAGGGCCGCGTCTGCGACTACAGCCTCAACCGTTCGCTGGTGTCGCTGACGCTTGAGGAGTTCGCGTCGATCCCGACGAAGATCGGAGTGGCAAGCGGCCCGAACAAGGCCGGGCCGATCCTCAGCGTCATGCGCGGGCGGCATCTCGATACACTGGTGACGGACGAGGCGACCGGTGAGCGTGTGCTCGCCATGGCAAGCGAAAAGGGACTTCTGGCATGAGTGGGGAACAGTTGATGCGCGAGATCGGCCGATCGGGCGTGAAGGCTTCGGCCGTCGGGCTCGGCACCTGGGCGATCGGCGGCTGGATGTGGGGCGGCACCGACGAGCGGGAATCGATCGCCGCGATCCAGGCCTCGCTCGACGCCGGCGTGACGCTGATCGACACGGCGCCCGCCTACGGCCTGGGGCGTTCGGAAGAAATCGTCGGCAAGGCGCTTGCCGGCCGGCGCGACAAGGCCATCATCGCCACCAAATGCGGTCTCGTCTGGCATACGGACAAGGGGCGGCACTTCTTCGACCAGGACGGCAAGCCGGTGCATCGCTACCTCGGCCGCGACGCCATCCGCCATGAGGTCGAGCAGAGCCTGAAGCGGCTCGGCACCGACTATATCGACCTCTACATCACCCACTGGCAGGACCCGACTACGCCGATTGAGGAAACCATGGCCGCCCTCGAAGAGCTGCGCCAGGCGGGCAAGATCAGGGCGATCGGCGCCAGCAATGTCGGCCGCGGCGAACTGGAACAATACATCGCAATCGGCGGGCTTGATGCGATCCAGGAACGCTTCAGCATGATCGATCGCGAGATCGAAGCCGATCATTTGCCACTGACGAGGCGCAACGGCGTCGCGACGCTCAGCTACTCCTCGTTGGCGCTCGGGCTTCTTTCGGGCGGCATCGGACCAGAGCGCATTTTCTCAGGTGACGACCAGCGTCGCGACAATCCGCGCTTCTCCGTCGGCAATCGTGAGAAGGTCGCGGCCTTTGCCAAGACGATCCGGCCAATCGCCGAGAAGCATGGCGCGACGATCGCCCAGATCGTGATTGCCTGGACGCTTGAACAGGAGGGCGTAACCTTCGCGCTCTGCGGCGCACGCAATCCGGGCCAGGCGCTCGACAATGCCCGGGCCGGAACGATCCGGCTCGATCAGGACGACCTTTCGACCATCGACGCGGCGATCGCGGCGAAGCTGGCGAACATGGACAGGTAACGGGCTGGCATCATGAACCGCGAAGAGATTTTCAACGGGCTCGCCGCGAGCCCGAAGGTGGACGTGTGCGTCCTCGGCGGCGGCATCAACGGCCTCAGCGTCTTTCGCGAGCTGGCGCTGCAAGGGATAAACGTGCTGCTCATCGAGAAGCACGACTACTGTTCGGGGGCGAGTGCGGCGCTGTCGCGCATGGTGCATGGCGGGCTTCGCTATCTTGAGAACGGCGAATTCAGCCTGGTGCGGGAATCGCTGGTCGAGCGCGACCGGCTGCTGAAGAACGCGCCGCATTACGTCGCGCCGCTGCCGACGACCGTTCCGATCTTCGATATCTTTTCAGGTCTTGCCAATGGCGCCGTGCGGTTTATGGGGCTGACGCGCCGTCCGAGCCGCCGCGGCGCCGTTGCGGTCAAGCTGGGCCTTGGTATTTATGATTTCCTGACGCGCAAACGCGCGTTGATGCCCAAGCATGCCTTTCGTGGGCGTCGCGCCACCCTTTCCCGCTGGCCGGCCCTCAACCCGCAGATCAAGAGTTCCGCCACCTACTACGATGCCTGGGTCAGCCAGCCCGAGCGTCTCGGCATCGAGCTGCTGAAGGATGGGCTTGCCGCCGGGTCCCATGCCCGAGCGATCAACTATGCGGAGTTGTCTGTTGCGGCATCCGGGCAATATGAACTGAAGGACAGCGTGACCGGAGCGACGATAGCCATCGAGCCTGCCCTGATCATCAATGCCACGGGCGGCTGGATCGATATCGTCAACGGGCACCTGTTTTCGCCGTCCACGAAACCGTCCCCGCTGATGGGCGGCACCAAGGGATCGCACCTCATCATCGACAATCCGGCGCTGATGAAAGCGCTCGACGGCCACATGATCTATTATGAGAACGAGGACGGCCGCATCTGCATCCTCTTTCCCTATCTCGGCAAGGTGCTGGTGGGCTCGACGGATATCCGCGTCGACGACCCCGAAACCGTGCGCTGCGAACCGGACGAGCGTGACTACATCCTGCAGTCGCTCGCCTTCGTTCTGCCTGATATCAAGATCCGGCGGGAAGAGGTGGTCTTCCAGTTCTCGGGCGTGCGGCCGCTGCCGGCAAGCGAGGACAGTTTTACCGGACGCATCCCGCGCGACCATTTCTGCACCTTCGTCGAAGCTGTCGACGATGGCCCGCCGGTGCTGTGCATGATCGGCGGCAAGTGGACGACCTTCCGCTCCTTCGGCGAAATGGCGGCAGATCTCACATTGGAGCGTCTGGGCCGGGCGCGCCATGTCAGTACCGGCGAGCGCGCCATTGGCGGCGGGCGGCAGTATCCGTCCGATCGCGATACATGGATCGACGACGTTGCGGCATCCACCGGACTTTCGCGCGAGCGCATGCGCACGTTGTTTACGCGTTATGGAACGGGCTCGAGGCAGGTCGCCGATTTCATCGCTGGCGGTGCCGACCACGCCTTGCCACATCCGGATTACTCCGCGCGGGAGCTGCAGTTCCTGGTCCGCAACGAAGCCGTCGAACATCTCGACGATCTCGTGCTGCGTCGCAGCACGTTGGCGATATCTGGCGAACTCTCGCTCGACATGGCCGAGGCTGCTCTCGCTTTGCTCGCGGCCGAAAAGCACTGGTCGCTGGCCCGCGCCGATCACGAGCGCAAACGCTTTCTCACCCTCCTCGCCGAGCGCCATGGCGTCGACGAGGAAACCCTCTCCGCACGGAACGAACAAAGGAGTGCATTATGCGAAACAACAGCAAGGTCCGGATGAACCGTCTCTTCGGTGGCGGACGTTGCCTCGATGTCGCGATCGATCATGGCGTCTGCAACGAACCGTCCTTCCTCAACGGTCTCGAAGACATGTCCGCCGTGGTGAAGGCTCTGGTTGCGGCGGCACCGGACGCGATCCAGATGAACTATGGCCAGGCTGACCTCTTGCAGGACGTGCCCGGCAAGGACAAGCCGGCGCTCGTCATGCGTCTCGACATGGGCAACCCCTATAACCGCATCCGCCACCGGCACATGTGGGCGGTGCTGCAGAACGAGGCCGAGCCGCTGATCGGCGCGCTGGCGATGGACGCGGCCTGCGTCGTCGTCAACCTCTTCATGCTGCCGGACGAACCCGATCTCTTCCGCCAATGCGTCACCAACATCTCGCGCGTCCGGGCCGATTGCGACAAATACGGCATGCCGCTGATGATCGAGCCCTTGGTGATGCAGCCGGTGACTGAACAGGGCGGCTACATGGTCGATGGCGATGCCGAAAAGATCGTAACCCTGACCCGGCTTGCGCGCGAGATGGGAGCCGATATCGTCAAGGCGGACCCGACCACCAACGCGGAGGATTTCCACAGGGTCGTCGAGGCGGCGCGCTGCCCGGTCCTGGTGCGCGGCGGCGGCAAGGAAGATCTGCGCAACGTCTTTGCCAAATCGGCGGCCTTGATGTGCCAGGGCGCAATGGGCATGGTCTATGGCCGCAACATCTACCAGCACGCCAATCCGAGCGCCGTCGTGCGCGGGCTGATGGCGATCATCCATGAGGATGCGGGCGGCGAAGAAGCTTACGCGCTCTATCAGCGCGGCTGAGAATCGCTGGGACGGCATCGCGCCTCAGGGCGCGACGCCTCTTGTGACAGGGTGGAGCGCGTCGCCGTGGAGGACAGCGGCGACGTCTCGGCCGAACGGATTTAGAACCTTGGGAGGGGTTCGCGAATGGGAGAGTATCTGCTCGGGATCGACGCCGGGAACACCGTGATCAAGGCGGTGCTTTTTGACCGAGAGGGCAACGAGATCGCGATGGCCGCTGAGGAAGGGCATAGCCAGGTTCCGACGCCGGGCCATGTTGAGCGTGGGCTCGGCGAGCTCTGGAGCCACGCGAAGGTGGTGATCCGCGCCTGTATCGAGCGTGCCGGTATCCGTGCTGATGAGATCGCGGCGATCGGCTGCGCCGGGCATGGCAACGGCCTCTATGCGCTGGATCGTAGCGGCGCGCCTTTGATCGGCATCCAGTCGCTCGATACCCGCGCAGCCGGCCTCGTGGAGGAATGGCAAGCTGAAGGCGTCGGCCAGCGCACCTATCCGATCGCCGGGCAGCGGCCCTGGCCATCGCAGACGCCGACGCTTCTTGCCTGGCTGAAACGCTTTCGCCCGGACCTCTTCGCCAAGATCGGCACGGTGTTTCTTTGCAAGGACTTCGTCGTCAATCGCCTGACCGGTGCCCGCGTCAGCGACGTCTCCGACATGAGTGGAGCGGGGCTGCTCGACGTCGCCGGGCGACGTTATGACGATGGGCTGATGAAGGCCTATGGCCTTCACGACTGCATGGATCTGTTGCCCGATCTCGCCGAAAGCGACGCGATCGTTGGAAGGGTGAGTGAAGAAGCAGCCGTGCAAACGGGACTGGCGGCCGGTACGCCTGTTGTCGGCGGCCTCTTCGACGTCGTCGCCTCGGCGATTGGATCCGGCGTGACAAAGACCGGAGCGGCCTCGATCATTGCCGGTACCTGGAGCATCAACCAGGTCCTCATCGATCAGCCGGACCTCAGCAATCCGATCTTCATGTTCTCGACCTTCGATCGAAACCGCTACATGGCGATCGAGGCGAGCGCGACGTCTGCCGCCAATCTCGAATGGCTGGTACGGGAACTGTTTCCACACGACGGCAAGGACGGCCGCTCACCCTTCGATCTGTGCTGCCAATTGGCGGCCGAGGTCGCGCCTGCGGCGAACGATCCGCTCTACCACCCGTTTCTCTATGGAGCGCAGCAGGATGGCAACGCGCGGGCGGGTTTCTACGGTGTCGCCGGCTGGCACACCAAGGGCCATCTGGTCCGTGCCGTGCTCGAAGGCGTCGCCTTCGGACATCGGCAGCACATCGCGACGATGCGAGCTGCAGGCGCGGGTTTCGACGAGGCGGTGCTCTCAGGCGGCGGATCGCGCAGCCTGATCTGGCCGCAGATCTTTGCGGATGTGCTTGATGTGCCGGTGACGGTCGCGCGTTCGCGCGAGACCGGCGCGCTTGGTGCTGCGATCACCGCGGGTGCCGGCATCGGTCTCTTTGCGGACATTTCCGCCGGAGCCGCGGCGATGGTGCAAACCGACCGCCACTACCGACCGAATGCCGCGCTCGGTGCACACTATGACCGGCGCTTCGCGATCTACGGTGAGATCGCCGCCGCCATGGCGCCGATCTGGCGCCGGCTGGCGACATCAGAGCCGTTGGCGAGGGAAGCGGCGGAGTGATCCGATTTCGGCGTGACGCCCTGCCGTTTGCCGGGCCTGGAACGGCAGGCCCGCTTTCGCGAAGGTCGTCGGCTTAGCAGGGCGCCGCTGCGAACCGGCGGCCCCGTCAGAAGCGCATGTTGATACCGGCCTTGATGACGTGGCTGTTGATGTCCTTTTCACTGGAGCCTGAAACGGTGCTGGTGTGGACATCGGGCGTCATGATGTAGTTGTACTCAAGCTTGGCCGACAGGCCGCCTGCGAAGGCTTGCTCGATGCCGGCGCCAACGAGATAACCGCCCTTGAAGCCGACGTCGTTGCGAACATCGCCGCCTTTCTTGTAGTTGGTCATCGCATAGCCGGCTGTGCCGTAGACGAGCGTCTGGTCGAAGGTGAGGCCGGCCTTCGCCTTGATCGCACCGCGCCATTTTTCCTTGAGCTTGCCACCATTGACCTTGTGCTCCGTGTCGCCGAGGTAGGAGCCCTCGATCTCGGCACCGACGATGCCCGGGCCGGCCTGCATGTTGTAGCCGGCCTGGACGCCGAGCGCGACGCCATTGCGGTCGGCGAAGGGATTGGGGCTACCGCTGAAGCCGAGGCCACCATGCGCACCGACATAGGCGCCGCTCCAGCTAAAGGCTGGCGGATCCTGATAATCGGGCGCGGAGAGGTCGGCTGCCTGGGACTGCTGGACGCCGAGGAAGGTTAGCAGGGTAAGACTGGACCAGATCGAAAACTTGCCGGATTGCCGCATGATATTGCTCCGTGGATTGGATAGGGCGCCGTTCGCGGCGCTTCGGTTCTTCCATTTCGCGTCTCATGCCGGGTAGCGCGGTCGCGAAGCTTGGAAGATGCGCATCCTTTGTCGGCTCCACGGATTGCGCCAACATTGCACAAATTAACTAAGCTGCTGATTTCGTTATTAATTGTCTATCAATCATGTTGGGAGCCGCGCGATCTGTATCATGCCGCGGGCAAGGTGATGCGGAAGCAGGCGCCGCCGGCGGGTTCATCGACAACGGAAATGTGGCCCTTATGCCAACCGACGATTTCGCTGACCAGATGCAGGCCGAGGCCTGCGCCGTGGTCGCGTGGCTGCAGGCGATGGAACGGCTCGAAGATGCGTTCACGCTCGCGTTCGGGAATGCCGGGGCCTTCATCGGTGACCTCGATCACGCCGCCGCGTTCGACGCGGATGGTGATGAGGCCACCGGCATGCTCGATGGCATTGCGCACCAGATTGGTGACCGCCCGCTCAATGGCGCCGGCATCGCCGCGCGCAACGACACGCTCGACGTCCGAGGCGAAGGAGAGTTCGCAGCCTGCCGAAAGCGCGAGCGGCGCGAGGTCGGCGGCGACGTCACGGCACAGCGACACTAGGTCGAGCGTGGAAAAATCCGCCCCATCGCGATCGATGCGTTCGAGATCGAGCAATTGTTCCGCAAGCCCCGCGATGCGATTGGAATCGATCAACAGGCGGTTTCTGAGCGGCCCGGCATCCATGCTTTCCAGCCGCGTCTGCAAGATGGCGACCGGGGTCCTCAGCTCATGCGCCGCATCCAGAATGAAGCGCTGCCGCCGTTCGTATCCCTCGTCCAGCCGCTGCAGCGCGCCGTTGAATGCCTCGACCAGCGGACGCACTTCGCCGGGAACCCGATGATCGGACAAGCGGGCGCCGCGGCGATCGACGTCGATCTTCTTGGCCTGATCGACCATGTCGGCGAGGCCGGCAAAGGCACGCCTGACGATGATCGGGATGGCAAGGGCCGGGATCAGCACGACGATGAGCACGATAGGCAGCAGCACCAGGTTTGCCAGCAGGAAAACCGCGAAGGACGCGCTCCACAGTCGGCCGCCACCTGCGAGCACCGTAAAGGTTCCGCTTTCCGTGGTCACCGAGCGCACGATCGACGAGAGCGTGTAGGGCTCGACGCTGTCTCGCATGTCGCCAAAGGCGATCCGATCCAGATGTTCGCCAATGTTACGATAGGCGTCCGGCACGGGGCCGCTGCGGATCATGTCGCCGCGTTCGTTTCTCGCGACGAACCAGAAATCCGGCGACTCGGCCCGCATGGCAAGCAATTGCGGTGTCTCGACCAGCGACAATCCACCCGCGGGCTGCGACCGGATCGCGCCGGCGGCGACCGAAGCGGCGTCGGCATCGAGGAACTTTCCGCCAAGATCGGCGCGCGTCAGCAATGCCATGAGGCCGGCGATGACCACCATCAACAGCAGCACCTGAAAGGTGAGGATCTGCCAGATCAGGCGCTTCTTCAACGAGTTGACGGATGACGTGCTCATGGGGAAGGCCTCAGCAGGTAACCCACGCCGCGGATGCTGTGGATCTCCACGCCGGAGCCGGTGTCGGCAAGCTTCCGGCGCAGCCGCGAGACATGCGCGTCGAGCGAGTTGGATTGGATCTCGTCATCATAGCCATAGACGGACTCTTCCAAGGTCGAGCGCTGCACGGTGCGGCCCTGCCGCCGCGCCAGCGTTTCCAGCACCAGCAGTTCGCGACGGGGCAGGTCGAGCAACTGGCCGTTCACCTGCGCCTGCCTGCCGTCGAAATCGAAGACGAGTTTGCCGATGCGCGCCGTCATGGGGGCGATATCCGGCGAACGCCGCATGAGGGCGCGGATCCGCGCCAACAGTTCTTCCACGGCAAAGGGCTTGGCGAGATAGTCGTCGGCGCCCACGTCGAGGCCGTGGACCCGCTCGTCGACCGCGCCACGCGCGGTCAGAACAATCACGGGAATTCCGGATTTCAGCGCACGGACGCGCGGGATCAGTGACAACCCGTCGCCATCGGGCAATTGGCGATCGAGGATGATGCCGTCATGCACGTGATTGGCGAGCGCCGCCAATGCATGGTCGAGCGTTGGCGCATGATCCAGGATCATGTCGTAGCGACCGAGCGCGGCGCTGAGCGCCGCCGCCATTTCCAGCTCGTCCTCGACAAGAAGCAGGCGCATTGAATTCTCCGAATACGATAGATGTTGCCTCACGTCTGGTCGACGAGGATTGCAGCAACGTTGCGGTGCATGGGTGCGTGGGCGTGTGCCGGTTCTAGCGGGACACGCAATGGCACGGCAATGCAGCCTCGTCAGGCTTTACCGTATTCGGTGGTGGGGCGTCGGATGGCCAAAATCGCCAGCGGCGGCTTGTCGCTTGCGGGGAACGCTCAAGGGGTCGGCTTTTGGGCAGCGGCACTGGATACCGTCGCCCTGTGAGGCTTTAGGCGATGGCCATCATCCGCTGAAACGCGTCGTAGGCGGCAAGCACCGTTTCCTTCTGGGCGTCGTGGCCAGCGATGAAGGCATCGCCATAGATGGTCTCGTCCGGATATTCGGTGATCAGCGTCAGCGGCGCCGTGTGGCGGTCGTCGACCGAGATCATGCAGGGAAAGCCGTTGATGATCCGGAAGCCGGTTTCGCCGGCGTGGGTCTCGTAGAGGGCGATCTGCGCGTCGTTATAGGCGAGCAGGCCAGGAACCTTGGCGAGCCGCTCGGTGACTGCCTCGACCAGCCGTTCGGCGCGGTCGGTCCATTCGGCATGATGGCGCATGATCAGGAAGAAGCCCTTGGGCAGGGTCCACATGGCAAAGCCACGCGGCACATAGCCCGAAAGCGGCCGGGTCCATTCGTGCGAGGGATAACCATGCAGGTTGACGTGCAGCTGTGCATCCGTCAGCCGCTCGGCTTCCTTGCGGATTTCGCGCTCGTTGAGCGCTGCGCCAGTGCGGTATTCGAGGTCATCGCCAAGTGCTGTGTAGCGGGCGGCGTGATGCATGTGTAGCGGGTTGTCCACCCGCAGCCGCTGGTGCACGGCATAACCGTCGGGGTTTTCGAGCGGCGAGATGGTGAAATGGGTGCCTGAGCGGGCGGCAAGCGCCTGGGCTGCGCGCAGCACGCCGACAATGCCGGTCGTCTCGTTCGGATGCTGGCCGCCGCTGATCATGACCGGCGCATCGGTTCCCTTGCGGTAGCGGGCCTTGACGGCGCGGCCAGCGCGCGACTTCGCTTCGAAGGGCTGGCCGTCGATCGCGGCGAGTTCCGCGTGGATTTGCGCCACCGACAACGGTGCTTCGGCGGTTTCGAGCGTCTGGGCTTCGCCCTCGGCATCCCCTGCCTGCAAGGGCCGCGCTTCGACGACGACGGTCGGCTTGCCGACGCCAAAGACGATCTCCGGTATGATCTGGCCGGGTTTCAGCCCGCGGTCGCCGAGGGGACGACCGGACTTCTTCTGGAAGACTTCGAGCAGCGAGAAATAAAAGTCCTCGTGCAGCGCCTCACGAAGGCTCACGACCTCTTCGCCGATGGGCAGGCGGAAGTCGGTGATCGGCAGGGTCACGCGGATGTTGAGCTCTTCGAAATAGGGCTCGCTATCGCCCCAGGCGTGGTCGGCAATCGCCTGCATGGTGCCGGCAAAGAGCCGCTCATAGTCGGTTTCGAGATGGCATTCGCGACATTTGTCGCAGCCTTCGTCGAGACGAATCCACCCGGTCGGCGAAAGCAGAGTTTCACCGACGAAATCGGTATGGATACGGTTTGGCGCGAAGACGGCGTGGCTTTGCTGGCGCCCATCGCGGAAAGTCAGCGCGACGTCGTAGGTGAAAGCCTTGGCGCTGCCGGCCTCGAAGCGGATGTCGGCGTTGCCGATGAGTGCAGCAAGCGGATAGGCTTCAAGCAGGAAACGGTTCTGGGGCGCGCCCTCGTGTTGAGGATAGGAGATGGTGACTTGGGCGAGCGCTGCCCGGTCGATCTCTTCGAGGAAGAAATGCAGCAGCGGCTTGTAGGCGCTCCTCAGCGTCGCCTTCACGCCGAAGCTCGCAAGCTTCTGTTCCGCCGCCTTGCGGCTGGCGGCATCGTCGAAGAGCCAGGCTTCGAGCTTGGTGCCGCGGGCCGCTTCCTTGCCGTAGGTGGTGAGAAGGGTATCGAGCGTGCGCTCGAAGGCGCCTTCGAAAATCGTCGTCATCGTGAAGTTCTACCGGTTGGGTCGAGGCTGTCGCGCAGCCAGTCGCCGAGAAGATTGAGGCCGAGGACGGTGAGCAGGATCGCCAGGCCCGGGAAGACGCTGACCCACCAGGCGTTCTGCAGGTAGGTGCGGCCGTCGGCGAGCATGCCACCCCAACTCGGGATCAGCGGATCGACGCCGAGGCCGAGGAAGGTAAGGCTGCTTTCAAGCAGGATGTTGTTGGCGACGTTCAAGGTCATCAGCACGATGACCGGGCCGATCAGGTTGGGCAGCAGGTGCTGGAACAGGATCTTGTAGTCGCGAACGCCGATGGCGCGGGCCGACTGGATGAATTCGCGCTCGCGCAGCGACAGCACCGAACCGCGAACCAGCCGGGCATATTGCACCCACTGCGAGACGATCAGGAGGATGATGGTGTTGGTCAGCCCGCCGCCGACGATGGCGATGAAAGTGATCGCAAGCAGGATGAAGGGGAGCGCGAGTTGAACGTCGGCAAAGCGCATGACGAGCATATCCCAGAAGCCGCGATAATAGCCCGAAACGAGCCCCATGACCACGCCGACGACGACGGCGCCGGCAACCGAGGTCAGGCCGACGAGCAGCGAGATCTTGCCGCCGGCAACCACGCGGGCGAGCACGTCGCGCCCGAGCGGGTCGGTGCCGAGCGGATGGGCCCAGTTGACGAAGGGCGGCGTCAGCCGCGCCATCAGATTGATCTTGTCGACGCCACCTGGAAAGAGCACGCCGGAGAAGAGCACGGCCAGGCAGATGCCGCCGGTCAAAAGCGCACCGAGAATGAATTCGAGGTTGCGGAAACGGGCGAAGCGGGTGTTTGCAGCCTTGGTGGTCATCGGCTCACTCCGTCCGGATGCGCGGATCGACGAGACCATAGGCGATGTCGACCAGGAGATTGACGAACACGATCATCAGGGAAAGCACCGTGATGACCGCCTGAAGCACGGGGTAGTCGCGCGAGGCGACCGCATCGAAGGCGAGCGTGCCCATGCCCGGCCAGTTGAAGACGAGTTCGACGACGACGATGCCGCCGAGCAGGCCGCCGAACTGCAGGCCGAAATAGGTGATCAGCGGGATCGCGCAATTGCGCAGCGCATGCTTGTAGAGCACTTTGGTCTCACTGAGGCCCTTGGCGCGGGCAACCATGATGTATTGCGACTGCAGGGTTTCCAGCATCGCGGTGCGCACCAGCCGCACATTCGTCGCCGTCAGGATGATGCCCATGGTCAGCGCCGGCATGATGAAGCTCGCAAAGCCGTCCATGCCGCTCGGTGGCAGCCATTTCAGAACGATCGAGAACAACAGCACGAGCATGATCGCCAGCCAGAAGTTCGGGAAGGACAGGCCGATCAGCGATAGGATGCGGATCGTCTGATCCGCCCACTTGCCGCGCGCAACGGCGGCGCGGATACCGAGCGGGATGGAAATCGCGATCGAGACGATCAGCGAGGCGAAAGCGAGCAGCATGGTCGCCGGGAGGGCAGAGGCAATCAGCTGCGAAACCGGGGTGCCGCCGAGGAAGGAGCGGCCGAAATCGAGCGTGAACATGCCTTTGATGAAGTCGGCATATTGCGAAAGGAACGGCTGGTTGAGGCCGAGCCCCTCGCGGATGCGCACGAGGTCTTCCTCAGTCACGCTGCCGGCGCCCTGCGCCAGCATCAGGGCCGGGTCGCCGGTGAACCGGATGGCATAGGAAACGGTCAGTGTCACGACGAACACGACGAAGACCGCCTGCAGAAAACGTTTGATCAGAAATCCGGCCAAGTGACCCGCCCTTTAAAGAAAATGGTCCGCCGCCTCACGCGCGGCGGCGGACCGGATTGTTTACTCGACCGTCACGTCCGTGAGCCGCAGGCGGCTGTCCGGCACCGGGGTGAAGTTCTTGACGCGCTTGCTCACGCCGAAGATGGCATTGAGGTTGTAAAGCGGCATCTCGAGCGACCGGTCGGCGGCGTAGTTGGCGATCTGCTTGAGAATCTCCTCGCGCTTGGCCCGATCGGTGATCGAACGCTGGGATTCGAGCAGGTTGTCGAGTTCCGCATCCTGGTCGTAGGGATTCCACTTTTCGCCGGAGTGGTACATGGAGTAGGCGGTGTTGTCGTAGTCGAGTGTCCAGCCACCCCAGGACTGCTGGAACATCGCGCCGGTCTTGCCGGCCGGGATGATGTCGTTCAGCAGAACGTTGGTTTCATAGGGCTTGATCGTCGCGTTGATGCCGATCAGTTGCAGGTAGCTGGCAATCGCCTGTACGACCTCGTTGAAGGTCGCATCGTTGCCGCGAACGTCGATCTGCACGGAGGCGCCCGGCGCAACACCGGCTTCCTTCAGAAGGGCCTTGGCCTGTTCGGGATCGTAGGGCAGCGGCTTCATCGCCGGGTCGAAGCCGAAGGAGAGCTTGCCTTGGAAGCTGGCGATCGGGTCCGCCTGGCCGCCGAGGATCGACTGGATGATGGTGTCGCGATCGACGCCGAGGATGAGCGCCTTGCGCACCTTCGGATCCTTGGTGATGCCGTCGCGGGTGTTGAAGCGCAGAGCGTAGACCGTCGGGCCGGCGCTGGTGACGATCTCCAGGTTGCTGTCGTCCTGGATGGTCGGGATCATGCCGATCGGAATGGTCGGCGGGATCACGAGATCGACGCGGCCGGCCTGCAGTTCGGCAACGGCGGTCGCCGGCTCCGAGATGAAGCGGTAGTTGAGGTTCGAAAGCTTCGGCGCGCCGCCCCAATGATCGGCAAAGGCTTCGAGCTTGATGCCGACCTTCGGCTCGTAGGAGACGAACTTGAACGGGCCGGTTCCGACCGGATGGGCGTTGAAGTAGTCCTCGCCCTTCTCCTGGATGTACTTCGGCGGCACGATCATTGCGCCGTAGCCGGCAAGCTTGGTGAGCAGCACCGGATCCGGGGTCTTGAGATGCAGGTCGACTGTCTTCTCGTCGATGATCTCGACCTTTTCAATCACGGCATAGTTGGACTTCTGCGGGCCCTTGGAGCCTTCCTCGCCGAGCAGGCGGTCGAAAGTGAACTTCACCGCTTCCGCGTTGAAGGGCTCGCCATTGTGGAACTTGACGCCTTCGCGCAGCGTGAAGCGCAGGCGCTTGCCGCCGTCGAGCTCTTCCCACGCGGTGGCAAGGCCGGGCACGAGCTTGAGATCCGGGCCGCGATAGGTGAGGCCGTCATAGATGTTGGTGGCGACCGACGCCCAGTTGACGAGGAAGGTGTCGACCGGGTCCCAGCTACCCGGATCCTGCGGCGACGACACGGTCAGCGTGCCGGCGGCAAAGGCCGGGGCTGCGGTCATGAAACTGCCGGCCATCGCAAGGGCGATGAAAGCGGCGTGGATCCCCTTTTTGTTGATCATTTACTCACTCCTGTTTCGACAGCCTTCTCTAGGGAAGAAAGCGGCTCATGCGCCCTTGGTCACAAAGTGGCCGGGGGCGATCTCTTTGCGCGGCAGAACCGCGGGTTCGTCGCCGACACGGCGGATCGGGCTCGGGATTTCGCCTTCCAGCATGGCACGCTCGCGGCCCTTGCCGGGTTCGGCGACGGGCACAGCGGAAAGCAGCCGGCGCGTATAGGGATGGGAAGGTGTTTCGAAGACCTGCTGGCGGCTGCCGAATTCCATGATCTGGCCGAGATAGAGCACGGCGACGCGATGGCTCATGCGCTCGACCACCGCCATGTCATGGCTGATGAAGAGATAGGCGAGGCCTTCCTGCTCCTGCAGTTCCATGAACAGGTTGATGATCTGCGCCTGGATCGACACGTCGAGCGCCGAAAGCGCCTCGTCGGCGATGATCAGCTTGGGGCGCGAGGCGAGCGCACGGGCGATGCAGACGCGCTGGCGCTGGCCGCCGGAGAATTCGTGCGGGTAGCGCCTGGCATGCGCCGCCGTCAGGCCGACGCGCTCCAGGAGTTCGTGCACGCGCTTTTCGATTTCCTTTTCGCCGAGGATCAGACCATGGGTGCGGATCGGCTCGGCGATCGAGAAGCCGACGGTCTTGCGTGGGTCGAGCGAGGCGAAAGGATCCTGGAAGATATACTGGATTTCCTGCTTCAGTCTCTGCCGCTCGGCATAGCTCATGGCCGAGACGGGCCGGCCGCCGAAGAGGATCTCGCCCGATGTCGCGTTCTGCAGCTGCTGGATCGTGCGGCCGATCGTCGACTTGCCCGAGCCGCTTTCGCCGACGAGCGCCAGCGTTTCGCCTGGGAAGATATCGAAGCTGACGTTTTCGATCGCGTGCACGCGGTGCGTCGCCTTGCCGAAAAGGTTCTTGCGCACGTCGAAACGGGTGACGAGATCGCGCACGGACAGGATCGGTGCGGCCTCATAGCGGGCGGTGCGCTGGATATGGACGTCGCCGACGCGCTTCGGCTCGCCGTCGACCATCATGGTCAGCGGCAGGCGCTTCGGGAATTCTTCGCCGGTCATGCTGCCGAGTTTCGGCACGGCGGAAAGCAGCGTCTGGGTGTAGGGGTGCTTGGGGCTTGCGAAGATCTCGTCGACCGGGCCTTCCTCGACCTTGCGGCCCTTCCACATGACAACGACGTCGTCGGCCATTTCGGCGACGACGCCCATGTCGTGGGTGATGAAGATCACCGCCATGCCGAGTTCCTTCTGCAGGTCCCGGATGATCGTCAGGATCTGTGCCTGGATGGTGACGTCGAGCGCCGTCGTCGGCTCGTCGGCGATCAGAAGCTTTGGCCGGCAGGCAAGCGCCATGGCGATCATGACGCGCTGGCGCATGCCGCCGGAAAGTTGGTGCGGATAGCGGCCAATCAGTTCGCCGGAATCAGGTAGTCGCACCATGTCGAGCAAGCGGCGCGTCTCGGTGAGCGCTTCCGCCTTCGTCATCTTCTCGTGCAGCATCAGCACTTCGGCGACCTGGTCGCCGATGGTGAAGACCGGGTTCAGCGAGGTCATCGGCTCCTGGAAGATCATGGCGATCTCCTTGCCGCGGATGGCGCGCATGGTCTTCTGCGGCGCGCTCGTCAGGTCGATCTCGCCATCCTTGCCGCGAAATAGAATGCGGCCTGAGGGGAACTGGCCACCCATCATGTCAGATAGCCGCATGATCGAAAGCGACGTCACGGATTTGCCGGAGCCGGATTCGCCGACGATTGCCAGCGTGCGTCCGGGTGTTACCGTGAAGCTCAGATCTTCGACGACGGGGTTGCCGTTGAAGGCGACGGAAAGCTTCTCGACGGCGAGCAGCGGCGCAGGCGTATCGACGGTCACGCGGTCTTCCTCGTTACAATGTGGTCGCGGCGCGCGCGGACTGTTCATAGGCGCCCGACATGAAACGCAGGACGGCGGCGATCTCAGAGAGTGTCTCTTCGGAGGGGCGGGCCTTTGCGGTCGACGAGACCAGCAGGCGTTCGCGGATCTGGGCGTAGCGCGTGCAGGCGTCCGACCCCTTGTCGGTGATGAGGATGGTCTTTTCCTTGCCTTCCTTGCCCGTCGTCACCAGGCCTGCGGCCTCGAGCTTGCGGATGGCATAGGTCGCGACATGGGTGTCTTCGATATCCAGCACCAGACAGATGTCGGCGAGCTTCTTGCCGCGGTCGCGATGGCGGATCGTGTGCAGGATCAGGATTTCGATCGGGGAAAGGCCCGGCACGCCGGCGGCCGCCATGCAGCGCATCATCCAGCGATGAAAGGCGTGCGACGCGAGGATCAGGCCGTATTCCACTTCCGAAAGACCAGGGGAACCGCCTTCCGCCAAGTGCGCGGAGGAAACGATCGGGCCGATGGCCGCGACCGGCTTTAGATGTTCGGGCAGGGCGTTTTCGGCCCATTCCCGACCTTCGAAGCTATCCTCAGGCTTCTTCGTCATTCAGCTCTTCCTCATCTTGACGATTTTATGTCATCATTTTATCGACATTTTGTCAACGAACTGCTTTGATGAATTTCCGGGCTTGCACAGTCATGCGGCTCGCGAACGAGAGGGATGGACAATGAGCGCACGCGAAACCGGCAGTTGGGACTTCTGGGTCGACCGCGGCGGCACCTTCACCGATGTCATCGGCCGCGATCCGCAAGGGAACCTGCACGCACGCAAGGTGCTTTCGGAAAATCCGGAAGCCTATCGCGACGCCGCAGTGCAGGGCATTCGCCTGCATCTGGGCCTTGCGACCGGTGCCGCGATCCCGACCGGTCTCATCGGCGAAGTGCGCATGGGCACGACCGTTGCTACCAATGCACTGCTCGAACGCAAGGGCGAGCCGCTGGCGCTCGTGACCACCAAGGGTTTCCGCGACGCGCTGAAGATCGGCTACCAGGAGCGCAAGAAGATCTTCGCAACCGAGATCATCAAGCCGGAAGCGCTCTATCAGGACATCGTCGAGCTCGACGAGCGCGTGCTGGCCGACGGAACAGTCGAAACGCCGCTCGATGAGGCGAAGGCGCGCGCGGCACTCGAAGACCTGAAGGGCAAGGGCTACAAGGCCGTCGCCATCGTCTTCATGCACGCCTACAAATATCCCGAGCATGAGGCGGTCGTTGCCCGAATTGCCCGCGAACTCGGCTTCGAGCAGGTCTCGGTCAGCCACGAAGTCTCGCCGCTGATCAAATATGTCGGGCGCGGCGACACCACCGTCATCGACGCCTATCTGTCACCGGTTCTCCGCCGCTACGTCGCCCAGGTCTCGGGCGAACTCGATATCGCCCGCACCGGCGCGCGCGTCATGTTCATGATGTCTTCGGGCGGCCTCACCGCGGCCGAGATGTTCCAGGGCAAGGACGCGATCCTCTCCGGTCCGGCCGGCGGTGTCGTCGGTCTTGCCAAGACCGGTGAAGCCGCAGGTTTCGACCGCGTCATCGGCTTTGACATGGGCGGAACCTCCACCGACGTCGCGCATTTCGACGGCGAATATGAACGCGCCTTCGAGACCGAAGTGGCCGGCGTGCGCGTGCGTGCGCCGATGATGCTGATCCACACCGTCGCTGCCGGCGGCGGCTCGATCCTGCATTTCGACGGCGAGCGTTTCCGCGTCGGTCCCGATTCCGCTGGCGCCAATCCGGGCCCTGCCTGCTACCGCAACGGTGGTCCGCTCGCGGTCACCGACGCAAACGTCATGCTCGGCAAGCTGCTGCCGGAATTCTTCCCGGCGCTCTTCGGTCCAAACCAGGACGAACGCCTCGATGTCGAGGCCGTGCGCGACCGCTTCACGGCGATGGCCGCCGAGATCGGCGACGGCCGCAGCCCGGAGGACGTCGCTGACGGCTTCATCCGCATCGCGGTTGCCAACATGGTCGAGGCGATCAAGAAGATTTCCGTGCAGCGCGGCTATGACGTCACGCGTTATGCGCTGAGCTGCTTTGGCGGCGCCGGCGGCCAGCATGCGTGCCTCGTTGCCGATCAGCTCGGCATGAAGAGCATTCTCGTGCATCCGATGTCCGGCCTGCTCTCGGCCTATGGCATGGGGCTCGCGGACATCCGTGCCACACGGCAGAAGGCGCTCGGCGTGGCGCTTGACGACAAGGCGCCGGCAGCGCTCAGCACCCTTGGCGCCGAGCTTGAGGTCGAATGCCTTGCCGAACTCGACGCGCAGGGCATAACCCGCGACGAGATCCGCACGCATCTGCGCGCCCATATCCGCTATGCCGGCACCGATACGGTGCTCGCGGTCGACGCGACCTTCCCGGATCATGACGATATCGCCCGCCTGCGCGCCGAGTTCGAAGAGTTGCACAAGCGCCGCTTCGGTTTCGTCGCCGACAACAAGGCGCTGGTCATCGATGCCGTCGAGGTCGAAACGGTCGGCGGCGGTGCCGCCCAGATGGAGCGCGAAGGCGGCTCGATCACGGCGGGAACGCCTGACATCGTGCGGCGCACGCGCTTCTATTCGCAGGGCCAGTTCCACGACGCGCCCGTTCTGCTGCGCGCAGAAATCGCGCCCGGCCAGCGGCTCGACGGTCCGGCGATCATCATCGAACCGAACCAGACCATCGTCGTCGAGGATGGCTGGCAGGCGGAACTGACGGCCAAGGACCACATCGTGCTTCGCCGCGTGAAGGCGTTGCAGCAGCAGAGCGCGATCGGCACCCATGCCGATCCGGTCATGCTGGAGATCTTCAACAACCTGTTCATGTCGATCGCCGAGCAGATGGGCGTGACGCTGCAGAACACCGCCTATTCCGTGAACATCAAGGAGCGGCTCGATTTCTCCTGCGCCGTTTTCGACAACCGCGGCAATCTCGTTGCCAACGCGCCGCATATGCCGGTTCATCTCGGCTCCATGGATGCCTCGGTCGCGACCGCGATCCGCGAGAACCCGGTGATAAAGCCGGGCGACGTGTTCCTGATCAACGCGCCCTATAACGGCGGCACGCACCTGCCCGACCTTACCGTTTGCACGCCGGTCTTCGACGATGCCGGCAAGGAGATCCGTTTCTGGGTCGCCAGCCGCGGCCACCATGCCGATATCGGCGGCATTTCGCCGGGCTCGATGTCGCCGTTGGCCACCAATATCGAGGAGGAAGGCGTCTACATCGACAACTTCAAGCTCATCGATGCCGGCCGGTTCCGCGAGGCGGAACTCGAAGCGCTTCTGAACGGCGCCCGTTATCCGGTGCGCAACATTCTGCAGAACGTCAACGACCTGAAGGCTCAAGTTGCGGCCAACGAAAAGGGCGTCGCCGAACTCAGGAAGATGATCGCCCAGTTCGGCGAGGACGTGGTCGAGGCCTATATGGGCCACGTCCAGGACAATGCCGCCGAGAGCGTGCGCCGTGTGCTCGACCAGTTGCCGGATGGCGAATTCTCCTACGAGATGGACCAGGGCTGCAAGATCGTCGTCAAGATCACCGTCGACCGCGACAAGCGCGAAGCGACCGTCGATTTCACCGGCACGTCTGAGCAGCGCGGCGACAACTTCAACGCCCCGGCGCCGGTGACCCGCGCAGCGGTGCTCTATGTCTTCCGCGTGCTGGTCGAGGCGGAGATCCCGATGAACGCCGGGTGCCTGCGCCCCATCCACATCGTCATTCCCGAGGGCACGATGCTGACGCCGCGCTATCCGGCAGCAGTTGTCGCCGGCAATGTCGAAGTCAGCCAGGCGGTGACCAACTGCCTGTTCGGCGCGGTCCAGAGCCAGGCCGGCGCGCAAGGCACGATGAACAACCTGACCTTCGGCAACCAGAACTACCAGTATTACGAGACGATCTGCTCCGGTGCGCCGGCCGGTCCCGGCTATAACGGTGCCGATGCGGTCCACACCCACATGACCAATTCGCGGCTGACCGATCCGGAAATCCTCGAAACCCGCTTCCCGGTGGTGCTCGAAGATTTCCATATTCGTGTCGGCTCGGGCGGCCGTGGCCAATGGAACGCCGGCAACGGTACCAAACGCACGATCCGCGCTCGCGAGAAACTGGATTTCGCCATCCTCTCCGGCCATCGCCGTGTAGCCCCCTTCGGCATCAAGGGCGGCAGCCCCGGCGAGCTTGGCCGCAACCTGGTACGCCGCAACGACGGCCGGACGGAAGAATTGCCGGGCTGCGCCCACACGGTTCTCGAAGCCGGTGAAGCCTTTACCGTGGTAACGCCGACCGGCGGCGGCTACGGCCGGTCGTAGGCTTCAAAACAAGATCTCCCAAGACTGCTGCGGTGGTCTGCGGGCGGGCGAGCGATCGTCCGCCCGTTTTTCATTTTCGCTCCCGTCTTCATTTTTTGCTGCACTGCGAAAAGCTGCGATCGCTTTTTTAACCCGAATTTAAATTCGAAATTACTAAGTACTTATTGGTCAGTGCGCGCCCTTCGTTCCTCCCCTTAAAGGCGCAGCAAACAGCCGGTCCTCCTCCCGCCGGTATGGCTGACCATGTCCTCCCAACAACGCGATCGCGACATCACAGGAGTCACGGCAGTGACGTTCAAGAACCTATCGATATTGACCAAGGTCGGCCTTGTGGTCGTGGTCATGGGCATATCCTCCATTCTGATCGCGATTGCCGGTGCGCGCGGTCTTTCCTCGCTCGGCGCGACGATCATCGACGTCGGCGCACGCGAGGAAGCGGCGCGCGAGGCGATGGATCTGCGCGTCGATATCATCGCCATCAGCCGCATGACCTATCAGCTTGCCGCAGCGCCGGAGAAGGCCGCCGACTTTGGCCAGGAAACCGAAAAGCGTGCCGAGGAAATGCTCGGCCGTCTGACGAAGATCGAGGCGGTTGCCGATGATGCCGAAGACAAGCTGCTGAACGACATCCGCATCACCCTCAACAGCTACTTCGACGAAATCCGGGCAATGGTCGCCGTTGCTGCCGGCAAGGGCGCGGATACTGCCGTCGTCAAGGCTGCGCTCGACAAGGCGCTCGAAGCCCAGAAAACGGTAACGGCGACGGTCAAGACCTACAGCACCTATTCCGGCGACGCGCTCGCCGCCGCGCGCGCCGAAGCCCTCAAGTCGTCCTCGGTCGCAATGACCATCCTGGCCGCCGCCGCTGCAGCCTGTGTGCTCTTCGGCGTCGGCGTCAGCCTCGTCGTTGCCCGTCGCGGTATCGTCATGCCGGTGCGCGAACTCACTTCCACCATGAGCGAACTCGCCGACGGCAAGCTCGACGGCAACGGTACCGATGTCTCCCGCCAGGACGAAATCGGCGAGATGGCCCGTGCCGTCGAAGTCTTCCGCAAGAACGGTATCGCCATGCGCACGATGAAGGCACAGGAAGCCGCACTGCATGCCCGCAGCAGCGACCTGCAGTCGAACATCAGCGTCGTGGTCGCTTCCGCCGTGGCCGGCGACTTCACCGGCCGCATCACCCAGGACTATGAGAACGACGACCTCAACCGCTTCGCGTCGAGCGTCAACGAGCTCGTGTCGAGCGTCGACCAGACGGTCAACGAAGTCCGCCGGGTCATCGCGGCGCTCGCCGACGCCGACCTGACGCAGAACATGCGCGGCGAATTCCATGGCGCCTTCGCGGAGTTGCAGAAGAACGTCAACCAGACGATGGTGACGCTGCGCTCGACGATGCAGAACGTGCGCACGGCCGCAAGCACCATCAACGACAATTCCGCCGAACTGAGCTCAGCCGCCAACGACCTTTCGAAGCGCACCGAACAGCAGGCGGCGGCGCTTGAAGAAACCGCAGCCGCGCTTGACGAGATCACCTCGACCGTGCGCACGGCCTCCGAGCGGGCGAACGAGGCGCATGAGATGGTGCGCGCCACCAAGGACAGTGCCGGCCGATCCGGCGCGATCGTGCGCAGCGCGGTCGACGCCATGGGCCGGATCGAGAATTCGTCCAACCGCATCAACCAGATCATCTCGGTGATCGACGAGATCGCCTTCCAGACCAACCTTCTGGCGCTAAACGCCGGCGTCGAAGCGGCGCGTGCGGGGGAGGCCGGTCGTGGTTTCGCCGTCGTCGCCCAGGAAGTGCGCGAACTCGCCCAGCGTTCAGCAAATGCCGCCAAGGAGATCAAGACGTTGATCCACAGCTCGGCGTCGGAAGTCGAAAACGGCGTGGCGCTGGTGCGCTCCACCGGTGAGGCTCTGCTGGAGATCGAGACGCTGGTCAACAATGTCAGCGGCCACGTCAACACGATCGCGACGGCGGCGCGCGAGCAGGCAACGGCACTGCAGGAGATCAACACCTCGGTCAACCACATGGACCAGATGACCCAGCAGAATGCGGCGATGGTGGAAGAGACTACGGCGGCAAGCGGCACGCTTGCCGAAGAGAGCCGCCAGCTCCGCACGATGCTGGCGAAGTTCAAGCTCGAAGCGCAGGGTGCACGCGACAGCTGGAGCCGGGCGGCCTGATCGAGAGTCGGGAAAATAAACGGGAAAGGGCCGACAAATGCCGGCCCTTTCTCGTTTCAGGTGCGTATCGATCAAGCTTCCGGCGAATAGCCGAAGACGACGGCCGGATGTTCCGCGGTCTCGACCCAGACGCTTTTCGTTTGCGTATAGGCCATCAGCGCATCGCGCCCGGAAGAACGGCCGTAACCGGAGCGGCCAAAGCCGCCGAAGGGCGACATGACGCTGATCGTCTTGTAGCCGTTGATCCAGAACGTACCTGCACGCACCTTGGAGGCGACGCGATGGGCACGCCCGACGTCGCGGGTCCACACGGCACCGGCGAGGCCGTAGGGATTGTCGTTGGCGAGCGTGATTGCCTCTTCTTCATCGTCGAAGACGGTGACACCGACGACAGGGCCGAAGACCTCCTCACGGGCGATCGTCATGTCCGGTTTGACGTTGTCGAGAATGGTCGGGGCGAAATAGAAGCCGCCGGAGGATTGAAGTGCCGTTGGCTTGGCGCCGCCGGTCGCAAGCGTGGCGCCTTCCGCCACGCCCTGCTTGACCATTTCCTCGATCTTCGCCCACTGACGGGCATTGTTGATCGGGCCGATCTGCGTCGTATCGAGATAGGGATCGCCGACCGGGATGCGCGCGGCGGCCTCGGCATAGCGCTCGACGAACTGCTGGTGCACCGAGCGGTGGACGAGCAGCCGCGAGCCGGCAACGCAGCTCTGGCCGGCGCCGGAGAAGATTGCCGACTGCGCGCCGACGATGGCACGGTCGATATCGGCATCGGCAAAGACGACGTTGCCGGACTTGCCGCCGAGTTCGAGGATGCAGGGCACGACGTTCCTTGCCGCGGCCGCCGCAATGGCTGAACCGGCCAGCGCCGAGCCGACGAAGACGACGAGTGCTGTCTTGGGATGGGCGACCATCGCCTGGCCGGCTGTCACGCCCCGGCCGGCAATGACGTTGACGAGGCCCCGCGGCGCACCGCCGGCTTCGCAGAGCGCGCCCAGCACCAGTGTGCTGAGCGGCGTCAGTTCCGAAGGCTTGATGACGACGCCGTTACCGGCGCAGATGGCGGGTGCGATTTGCCAGCCGCCGGTAAAGAGCGGCGCGTTCCAGGGGGTGATCTGCGCGACGACGCCGACCGGCTCGTTGCGGGTATAGTTCAAGTGCGAGGTCGGAACCGGAATGACCTCGCCATGCAGCTTGTCGCACCAGCCGGCATAATATTCGAACATCTCGGCGACCCGGACGGCTTCGCCGCGGATGTCGCGGATCGGCCGGCCGGCCGAACGGCTTTCGAGTTCGGCGATCTCGCCGGCGCGCTCGCGGATCTTGCGGGCAATCTCGTTCATCACCCGACCGCGGGCCGAGGCGGTCATCGCGATCCACTCGCGCTGGGCGCGCGCGGCTGCCTGCATCGCCGCATCGACCACGTCGCTTCCGGCGTCCTTAAACGTGACAAAGACTTCGCCGGTCGCCGGATCGGTCAGCTTCTGCTCGTCGCCCGAGCCCGGCACCAGCGCGCCGTCGACATAGCTGCCGATTTCGGCGCCGGGAATGATACCGTGGAAGAGGGCGCGGATGCGCTCGGCCTTGGCGGGCATGGTCATGTCGTTCATTGTCGTTCCCTTCAGTTGTCGTTGGCGGGGCGGAAGGCACCCATGCGGGTGAAGTCTTCGGCATTGTCGAGCGGGCTTTCGGCCCAGAGCTTGGCGACAGAGGCAGAGAGCGGCAGATCGGCGCCGGTGCGCGCCGCAAGCTCGCTCGCAAGCCGTACGTCCTTGCGCATCAGGCCCATGGTGAAGCCGCTGTCGAAGCGTCCGTTCATCACCCAGGTCGGGAAATGCACCTCGCTGATCATCGACTTGCCTGAAGCCGCGTTGAGCACCTTCAGCGCCTCGTCCGGATCGAGCCCGGCGGCAAGCGCCAGCTTCAGGCCTTCGCCCGTCGTAACCATGTGGGCGGCCGCAAGCAGGTTGTTGACGAGCTTGGCGACATTGCCGGCACCGCTTTCACCCACATGCAGCGCCTTCGCCGACATCGCCTCGATGACGGGGCCGGCAAGCGCGACGTCTGCATCGCTGCCGCCGATCATCATCGTCAGCTTGCCCCTGGCCGCACCCGCCGGGCCGCCGGAGACGGGCGCGTCGATGAAGCCGTGGCCGAGGCCGGCCAAGGCGGCGGCCAGATCGCGCGAGACATCCGGCTCCGATGTCGAGGTGTCGATGATCACGACGCGACGACCGGCCGATTTCAGCGCCTCGAGATTGGCTTCCATCACTGCTGCGACGTCCTTGGCGGTCGGCAGAGAGAAGACGATGAAATCGGTGTCGAAGAAGATTTCGGCGAGTGAGGCGACGGGCGAAACGCCGCCTTCAGCCGCAAGTACACGCCGCGCCTCGGAAAGGTCGAAGCCCTTGACCGAAAATCCCTTTCCGGCGAGCGTCGTCGCCATGCCGAGCCCCATGGCGCCCAATCCCACCACGCCAACTGTTGTCCGTTTCGCCGTCATGATCCGCTCTACCCTCGTATGATCTTGATGATCCGGCGAAGGTGGCATGCAGGTACGTGAGCGGGTAGACGGCGCGCCCGGTACAATGCGTTGCTGGCATGGCAACGTCTGGATGATGCACGCGGCGGCGCCAGGCGAACGCGCGTGTCACCGTTTCACCGAGAACAGGTGCGCGATTGGAACTGGCTGCCTAGGCCCGAAACGACTGCATTTCGGTTGCCAGGTGCTGGCCGAGCTTTTCGACCGAGAGCGGCAGGCGGCGATGCGCGCGCACCATGAGATGAGCGCTTGCCTCGCGCAGGAGCGGATCGGCAAGATCAATGGCCTGCATGGCGCCACGCGCAATTTCACCGGCGACGGCCGTACGTGGCAGGAAGGTGACGCCGAGGCCGGCGGCAACGAAGCGGCGGAGCACCTCGATCGAATGGGTTTCGAGCAGCGGCGCCAGCGCCAGCCCGGCGTCGGCCGCCACCCGTGCCACCAGTTGCGTCACGCCGTTGCCCTTGCCGAGCAGAGCGCAAGGCGAGGTCAGGCAATCGGCGAGTTTCAGTTCTGTGCGCTTCGACAGCGGATGACCGGTCGGCACGATGACGCAGAGCGGTTGGCGGGCGATCGCTAGCGCGCGGATGCGCGGGTCGGTGAAGGGGGTGTAGGCGATGCCGATATCGGCGTCGCTGTTGGCAATGGCGTCGACGACGTCTTCGGTACTGCCGAGCTCGACGATGTAGCGCACGTAGGAGTGCGCCCTGGAGAACGAGGAAAGCCCGTTTTCCACCAGATCGGCCATGAAGCCCTCGCCGCAGCGAATGCGGATGCGGGTCTGCTGCACGCCGCGGATCTGGTCGAGTTGCTCGGCGAGCAGCCCGTTGTCCTCGAGCACCCGCTTGCCATGTTCGAGAACCAGTTCGCCGGCATCGGTCAGGACCGTGCCGCGGGCGGTGCGCTCGAACAGCGAAAGGCCGATGTCGCGCTCGGTGTCGGCGATCTGCCGGCTGACGACCGATGGTGCCAGCCCCATATGCTCCGCAGCACCCCGGATCGAGCCGATGCGCGCAACCGCCATAAAGATCCTGAGCGCTTTCGCGTCGAGTACGTCCATGGCGGTCATGGATGCGATGGAATCCCTTTGGGGTCAACGACCAAGCGATGTCGCGATCAGGCGTGTCCAGAGGTCTACGCCCTGACCGATGATCGCGTCGTTGAAATCGTAGTGCGGCGAGTGCAGCCCGGGATTGGCGCCCTTGCGCCGGGCACCGAGCCAGAGATAGCAGCCCGGGCGCTCGTCGAGCATGAAGGCAAAATCTTCAGCCGCCATGCTCGGCGGTGCGTCGACGACGGTCAGGGCAGGGGCCTCGGCGGCAACGGAGCGCACAAGGGCGGCAGCAGCCGGGTTGTTGATCGTGGCGGGGTAACGCCGCTGATAGTCGAGCTCCGCCTTGCAGCCGAGGCCTTCGGCAAGCGCCGTGACGAGCGCGCGCATGCGGTTTTCTAGCGTGTCGCCGACCGATTTGTCGAACCAGCGCGTCGTACCCCGGATCACTGCTTTCTCCGGGATGACGTTCCATGCGTCGCCGCCATGGATCTGCGTCACCGAGACAACGGCAGCGTCGAGCGGCGAGATGTTGCGGCTGGCGATCGTCTGCAGTGCCGTGACGATCTGGGCGGCGGCGACCAGCGGATCGGCGCCCTCGTGCGGCATGGCGCCATGGGCGCCGCGGCCGGTGACGGTGATTTCGAAGACGCCGAAGGCGGCCATCATCGCATCGTCGCGGGCGACCACCGAGCCGACGTCCAATGCCGGCCAATTGTGCAGCGCATAGACGGCATCGGCCGGAAAGTCGCGGAAGAGCCCGTCGGCGACCATGACCCGCGCGCCGCCTTCGGCCTCTTCGGCCGGCTGGAAGATGAAGTGAACCGTGCCGTCGAAATCCATTTCGCTTGCCTGCCTCGCGGCGGCAAGCAGCATGGCGACATGGCCGTCATGGCCGCAGGCATGCATCTTGCCGGGCGTCTTCGAGGCATAGCCGACGCCGCTGGTCTCGATGATCGGCAGGGCGTCCATATCGGCGCGAATGGCGATGCTGCGGTTCGACGTGCCTCGCGTCAGCGTGCCGACAAGGCCCGTGCCACCATAACCGTCCTTTACGGCAATGCCCCATTCGGCCAGCCGGCCGGCGATGAAGGCCGCAGTCTGCCGCTCTTCGAAGGCAAGCTCGGGATAGGCATGCAGGTGATGACGCCAGCGGATCGTTTCCTCGATGCGCTCGGGGCTGATGTCGTGGCGTTTCATGGCTTGCATCCTGTGAATGGAGGGATGGTCGGCCGGCCTGCGCGGGCCGGCCAATCCTTGTGTCAGGGTCTCGGCTATTGCCCGAGGCGCAGGAAGAGATCGGCGACGACGACCGAGCCCATGTAAGTTCCGACCATCACGCAGATCGCGACGATGACGATCTTCCAGCCCGAGCGGCGGGCAATCGCGAATTCGCTCGCGGTCAGCGCAAGGCCGCCATAGGCGAGCGCCGGCGTTGCCAGCGCGAGAAAGTTCAGGTGTTCGACCTTTTCGCTGACCCAGGCCGCACCCGGGACGCCCGGGATGGTGATGAGGATCGCGATCAGCGACACCCAGGCGACACCAGGCAGATAGAAAGGCACAAAGCGGGCGAGCGCCAGGCCGACGATGCAGGCGACATAGAGCGTTGCCATGCCTGGCAGCGCCGTCAGCGGCGAGGTGCCGGTGCCGACCCAATTGGCGATAAGCCCGATGGCGCAGGCGATCAGAAGCAAGCCGGCATGGCCGACGACATCGATCTTGCGCTCGTCTTCGGCGTTAAGCGGGAGATCGTCGGCGTAGTTGGCGGAGGTGTTGGTCTGGTTGGCCATGATATCTCTCCCGATCAGGCTTGAGCGCGACGCTCGGACGGCCGAGCCTTGTTGTAGAGCCACTCGGTCAAGGGCAGAGCGACGAACATGCCAACATAGAGGCCGGTGGCATAGGTCAGGATGTTGCTGGCGGCGGCGAGTGCGAGAATGATGTCTTTCTGGTCCGGCACGGCAGCGACGAGTCCGCCGGTGCAGGCCGCCAGCATCGAGCCGGAGCCGACGCCGCAGGACATGGCGAGTGCGCGCACGTCGAAGATGCCAAGGCCTTGGACGATCGGCGGCATGATGGCAAAGACGAAGGTGCCGATCAGCGTACCGGTGGCATAGACGCCCATGGCGCCCGCACCTTCCGGCGAATTAAGGCCGTACTTGTCGGCGATCAGCGCGAGGTTCGGTTCACGGTCGATCGAATAGGTGGCGCCGACGGCCTCGCGGCCCATCTTGAGCAGGAATACCGCGACCGGGAAGGCGACGAGAATCGTGCCGAGATTGCCGAGCTCCTGGAGCACCAGCGCCGGGCCGGCCTCGATGATCTTGGAGATCTGCGGGCCGACGGTCGTTCCGAACTTGGCGATGAACGGCATGATGGCGACGGTGATCATCGCGCCGGAAAGCTTGACCGCATCGCGCGACAGGAACTTGGCGCTCGCCTTGAAAATGGCGGGATTGACGAGGATGCCGAGCGCGAAAGCGTAGAGGATCGGCAGGAAGATGACGGTGCCGATGCCGATCGGAAGGCGTTGAATGCCGATCAGCTCGGAGACGATGACGATCGCCAGCACAAGGATGTGCAGATAGAGCGCGCCCGAGGCGGCTCCGGTTTTTCCGGTCATGATGTTCTCCTCTGGTTGGGAGCCAGTTGTTGTTCTTTGCCCAGATCTCACAGTAGGGGGAGAGGGCAAATTGCGGCTAGCCGGCCGGCAAGCAACGAAGTGTTGCGATTTGAGCAACGGCCCGGCCGCGGCCCCGGCGGCAATCGGGATCAGTCCCGCAGCGCCTTCATGTCATGGCTTCATTCCTGCATTTCATTCCAGCTGGCGTCACGACGAATCGTCGTCGCCTCTGCCCCAGCTGTTGCACAGCGGGAAGGGGGAGCCAAGCGCTATTGCCCACCGCTCGCACCACTTCGGGCGAGGCGGGTTTTTGGCCCTTGCCGCTATCAATCACTCCAGATCCCGGTTCGCCGTTGAAATTGAAAGCCCCGCAAAATTCGCTGAAAACTCCCATTGAAATCGATTACATTTTCTGGCTTGATAGGTTTCGCAAGATTTGGGAGGATCTTATGAAGAAATTTATCGCTGCGGCGCTTGGCGCTGTCGCAACTATTGCCATTTCCGCTTCTTTCGCCAATGCCGAGACCTTCAAGATCGGCCTATCCAACGGCTGGGTCGGCAGCGAATGGCGCACGCAGATGATCGACGAGGCCAAGGAGGCCGCGGCGAAGTGGAAGGAAAAAGGCGTCGACGTCGAAGTCTCGGTCCAGAGTGCCAATGTCGACGTGCCCGGGCAGATTGCGCATGTGCGCAACTTCATCGCCGAGGGCGTGAACGCCATCATCATCAACCCCAACAGCCCGACCGCCTTTGATCCGATCTTCGCCCAGGCGAAGGAAGCCGGCATTTTGGTAATCGCGACGGACGCCGAGGTTTCCTCGCCGGACGCGACCTATGTCGGCATCGACCAGACGGCCTGGGGTGCGGCAGGCGCCAAGTGGTTGGCCGATACGCTCGGCGGCAAGGGCAAAGTGGTCGCGATCAACGGCGTCGCCGGTCATCCCGCCAATGAGATGCGCGTTGCCGGCTACAAGAGTGTCTTCAAGGACTTTCCGGATATCCAGGTGGTCAACGAGGTCAACGCCAACTGGGATCAGGCGCAAGGCCAGCAGGCGATGCAGAACATCCTTGCGACCTATCCCGACATCAACGGTGTCGTCGTGCAGGACGGAATGGCGGCCGGCGCCTGGAAGTCGATCATGGACGCCGGCAAGACCAGCCAGATCGCCGCCACCGGCGAAATCCGCAAGGACTTCATCGACCTCTGGGTGAAGGACAAACTGAACTCCGGCGCAACCGTCAACCCGCCCGGCGTCATGGCGAGCGCGCTCAACGTCGCGGTGCTGATGCTGCAGGGCAAGGAACTGAAGGAGCCGGCAACGGCGGGGCAGTACAAGAACGCCATCTATCTGCAGATCCCGTTCATCGACTCCAAGAACCTCGGGGACGCCGCCAAGCAGCTCGACGGCAAGCCGGGTTATTACTCCTACACCAACGCGCTTTCGATCGACGACGCGACGGCGTTGTTCAAGTAAGCTCTGGTTTCGCCGGGCAGCTCGCATCTGAGTTGCCCGGCGGCCAATGCCGCCGACGGCTCCCAAGTGCAGGGTCGAATCGGGCATGAAAATCAGCTGCAGCGGAGCCCGCCCAGGCGCGGCTTGAGGTGGTGCAGCAAGCAACCAAAATGGTGGACGACAGCCGATGTCGAAACTGAGACTGAACGGCGTGAGCAAGGCTTACGGCGCAACGCTGGCGCTACGCCGCGGCGATCTCGAAGTCGCCGCCGGCGAGGTGCATGTGCTGATGGGCTCGAACGGCTCCGGCAAGAGCACGCTCTGCAAGGTCATCGCCGGCAGCGTGCGCCCCGACGGCGGCCAGATCCTGATCAATGACAAGCCCGTGACGATTTCCGGGCCGCAAGCCGCGCGCGTTGCCGGCATCGGCATCTTCTATCAGGAACTCAGCCTGGCCAGCCATCGTTCGGTCGAAGAGAACATCTGCCTCTCCGCCCTGCCGGTGAAGGCCGGCTTCTTCATCGACCGGCGGGCGCTGAAGGCGCGGGCGGCGCGTTACATCGCGCTGTTCGCCGAGGTCGCCGGCGAAGGCTTCCACGCGGAGGCGCTCGTTGGCAATCTTAGGGCCGACCAGCGGCAACTGGTCGAAATCATGAAGGCGCTCGCCAGTGAAGCACCGATCCTGATCTTCGACGAGCCGACCTCGGCGCTCGATCGCGCCCAGGTCGATCGCTTCTTCGAAATCCTTCGTGGCCTCAAGGCGCAAGGGCGCGGCGTGATCTTCATCTCGCACCGAATGGACGAAATCACCGCGATCGGCGATCGCGTGACGATCATCCGCGACGGCGAGACCATCGAGACGCTCAAGCTCTCCGATACCGATCCAGCAACGGTGATCCGGCTGATGGTCGGCGGTGCCAGCGACATGCCGGCGGCCCGGTCCTCGGCGCCAGCGGTGGTGGAAACCCGGGCGAAGGCGGCGATCTCGGTCCGAAATCTATCCGGCAAGGGCTTTCGCGATGTCAGTTTCGAGGTGGCACGGGGAGAGATCCTCGGCCTTGGTGGCCTGCACGGCCAGGGGCAGTCGGCGCTGCTGAGAGCGATCTTTGGCGCAAGCGCCGTGACGTCAGGTGAGGTGACGATCGGCGGCGAACGCTATGACGCCAAGAGCCCGCGCGATGCGATCCGGCGCGGCTGCGCCTATGTCTCCGGCGACCGCGGCCGTGACGGGGTCATCAGCGGCCGCCCAATCATCGAGAATGTCACGCCGATCCACTATCTCCGCGACCGGCTGATGATTGCGCGGCCCTCAAGCCTGAAAAACAAGGCGATGCCGGCGCTCGAGGCGATGCACACGAAATTCGCGAGCCTGTTCCATCCGATCAATTCGCTTTCCGGCGGCAACCAGCAGAAGGTGATCATCGCCCGTTGGCTGATCGACCGGCCCGACGTGCTGCTGCTCGACGATCCGACCAAGGGCATCGACCTCTCGGCGAAGGCCGATCTCTTCGCGCTGATCCGGCAGCTTGCCGCCGAAGGGCTGGGCATCCTGCTCTATTCGTCCGAGGACGCCGAGTTGCTTGGCAATGCCAACCGGATCCTCGTCTTCAACGGCGGCTCGGTGACGCGCGAACTGACCGGTGACGATCGCACCCGCTATAATCTCTACCAGGCTGCATACGAGGCCGCGTGATGACATCGACAACGACCGACATGCGAACTTCCGGGACGGGCGGCCTCCGTTCCTGGCTGGAGCGCTACCCCTTCCTGCCGGCGCTTGTGATCGTCGTTGCACTGCTGGCGCTCAACGGTGTCTTTTCGCCGAACAGCCTGAGCTTCCGCTCGCTGACTGGACTTCTCAGCACCTATATGGCGCTGATCATGCTGGCGATCGCCCAAACCTATGTGGTGTCCGCCGGAGACATCGACCTCTCGGCCGGCGCGACGCTGTCGCTGGTCAACGTGGCGATCGTCGTTTTGATGGAGCGCTGGGGCGGCGGTGCCGGTGCGGTGCTGCTCGCGCTGGCGCTTGGCGTCTTGATCGGCCTTGCCTGCGGCCTGGTCAACGGCCTCGTCGTCGCAGCCCTTCGCCTGCAGGCGATCGTCGCCACCTTCGCCACCAGCATCTTCTTCACGGGCCTGGCGCTCTACGTCATGCCGGTCGCCGGTACGCCGGCGCCGGCGCTCTTCTGGCGCACCTATGGCGGACGCCTGCTCGGCCTGCCTTTCGTCTTCTACGTGCTCGCGGCTCTCGCCGTGCTGCTCTATCTCCTGTCGCGCACCCGTATCGTGACCGAACTGCTGGCCGTCGGCGATGACCAGCAGGCCGCCTATCAGACGGGGCTGCCGGTCGTGGCTGTCCGCATTAGGGGCTACCTGCTCAGCGGCCTCTTCTCGGCGCTCGCGGCCTTCTGCCTGACCGGCGATACGGCCAGCGGCGATCCGCTCGTCGGCGGCAAGATGACGCTCTACAGCGTCGCGGCGGTCGTGCTCGGCGGCAGTGCGCTCGCCGGCGGCTGGACGACGGTGGTTGGTTCGCTGCTCGGCGCTCTGACGATCGGCCTCGTCAACTCGCTGGTCTTCTTCATGGGCACGCCTTCGGAATGGCAAAACTTCGTCCAGGGCCTTGCCATTCTCCTGGTGTTGATGGCCGGCGTGCTTGCCGGCCGGAGGGCACGTGCATGACTGCGGTTACCACCTTCTTCAAACAACCATTGGTCGTTGCGCTGATCCTCATCGTCGCGCTGCTTTATCTCGGTCAAAGCCTTTCGCCCGGCTTTGCCTCGGCCGACCAGATCCTTCGCCTCCTGATCGTCGCCTCGCTGCTCGGCATTGTTGCCGCCGGCCAGAACGTCGTCATTCTCGGTGGCCGCGAGGGCATCGATCTTTCGGTCGGCGGCGTCGTCTCCTTGTCGGCGATCATCGCCGGCAACGTCATGAACGGCGCCGATGGCGGTATCCTGCCGGCGATGCTGGCCTGCCTGGCGGCCGGCGCGTTCTTCGGCTTCTTGAACGGTCTCGGCGTGACGCTTTTGCGCATACCGCCGCTGGTCATGACGCTTGGCATGCTCGGCGTGCTGCAGGGCCTGCTCGTCGTCATCCGCCAGGGTATCCCTTCGGGTCGGGCCGCGCCGGGGCTTTCGGCCTTCGTCACGCAACCCTTCGCGCTCGGCATTCCCGGTATCATCTGGCTCTGGATCGCGATCGGCCTGTTGATGGCCTTCATGTTGAACCGCACCGTCTTCGGCCACCGCATCTATGCGATCGGCTCGAACGAACATGCGGCCTATATGGCCGGCGTCCCGGTCCGCCTCATGCGCGTCGGTCTGTTCGTGATTTCGGGCATGTTTGCCGCGATCGCCGGGCTCTGCCTGCTCGGCTATTCCGGCTCGTCCTTCGCTAATGTCGGCGAGCAATACATGCTCTCCTCGATCATCGCGGTCGTCTTTGGCGGCACCTCGCTCGCCGGCGGCAAGGGCGGTTACACCGGCACCATGGCGGGCGCCCTGCTGCTCGTCATCCTCCAGGGCATCCTGACGACGGTCAATATCGACGAATCCGGCCGCCAGATGGTGTTTGGCGCGACGCTGCTGCTCCTGATGTTGTTCTACGGCCGTGGGCGGGCGATGCGGGCATGAGCGAGCGGCCGAAAATCAAGGACATTGCGGAGAGGGCCGGAGTCTCGGTCGCGACCGTTTCCCGCGCGCTCAGCGGCTCCAGCCTAGTGACCGACGAGACGCGCAAGCGCATCCACGAGCTTGCGCGCGAGTTGAACTACCGGCCGAACGTCAGCGCAAGAAACCTGAGGACACGCCGGTCGATGTCGGTGCTGCTCGTCGTGCGCGATGTTGGCAACCCCTTCTATCTCGAGATCCTCAAGGGCGTGGAGGCGACGGCCCGGGCGGCCGGCTACGCCGTTCTCATGGGCAATACCGAGAACGATCCGGATCGCGAGGTCGAATACTTCAACATGCTGCGCGATGGCCATGCCGACGGCATGATCCTGATGACCGGCAAGCTGCCGGAGCCGCAGCCGGGCGAAAGCGCCGCGGTTTCTCACCTTCCCATCGTCGTGGCGCTCGAAATGATCGAAACTGCAGGCTTTCCGCATGTGCAGATCGACAATTCTGCCGCGGCGCGTTCGGCGGTTGAACATTTGATCGTACTCGGGCATCGCCGCATCGCCCATATCGCCGGCCCATTGCCGGAGGTGATGGCGATGCACCGGCGTGACGGTTACCGTGCCGCGATGGCAGCCGCCGGTCTGCCGATCCCTGAGGGTTACGAAGTGCGCGGCGACTACCTGCTCGAAAGCGGAGAGGCTTGTGCCACCGCGCTCTTCGATCTGGCGGAGCCGCCGAGCGCGATCTTTGTCGCCAACGACGAGATGGCCTATGGCGCGATCCATGCGCTTAGGCGGCTCGGCCTCGATGTTCCGGGCGATGTTTCGGTCGTCGGCTTTGACGATCTCTATCTGAGCAAGGCCTTCTATCCGCCGCTGACGACCGTCAGCCAGCCGCGCGCCGATATCGGTCGCACGGCGATGTCGCTGCTTCTCGATATCCTGTCCGGCGACGATGTTGCCGCTGCACCGGCCGTCGTGCTGCCGACCGCCCTCAACATTCGCGGCAGCACCGCGCCGCCGAAGAAATGACCAGAGCGGGATGAGGAAACGTGAGGGCGGTATTCCGCCAGCATCCGGCTTGTACAAAAACCGATAGACCGGGAGAACAGAATGACACAGCTACCGAAGCAGACGCTGCGCGTGGGTTTCGTCGGATCGGGCTTCATCGCCCATTTCCATCTGAAATCGATGATCGGTGTGCGCAATGTCGAGGTCACCGGCGTCTTCAGCCGCAAGCCCGAAAACCGGGAGAAATTTGCCAAGGAGGTCGCCGCACTTGGTCTTGGCACCTGCCGCACCCATGGGAGCCTGGAGGCGCTGTTGACGGCCGATGATGTTGACGCGATCTGGATACTCTCGCCCAATTACACCCGCCTCGACGTCATGCGTACGCTGCACAAGGCGGTCAAGGATGGCCGAAGCACGGTGTTTGCCGTCGCCTGCGAGAAGCCGCTGGCCCGCACCGTTGCCGAGGCGCGCGAGATGCTATCGCTTGCCGAGGACGCCGGCCTCAACCACGGCTATCTTGAAAACCAGGTGTTCTGCACGCCGGTGCTGCGCGGCAAGGAGATTATCTGGCGGCGCGCCGCCTCGACCACCGGTCGCCCCTATCTGGCGCGCGCCGCGGAGGAACACTCCGGCCCGCACGAGCCCTGGTTCTGGCAGGGCGACAAGCAGGGCGGCGGCGTGCTCTCCGACATGATGTGCCACAGCGTCGAGGTGGCGCGCTACTTGCTCACGGCGCCCGGCGCACCGCGCAACTCACTGAAAATCAAGGCCGTCAACGGCACCGTCGCCAACCTCAAATGGACGCGGCCCAATTATGCCGAACAATTGCGCAAGCGCTTCGGCAACGAAGTGGACTACCGCAACCGGCCGTCGGAAGATTTTGCCCGCGCCACGGTGACGCTCGAAGACCACGACGGTAACGAACTGATGATCGAGGCGACCACCTCCTGGGCCTATGTCGGCGCCGGGCTGCGCATCCAGCTTGAACTGCTCGGGCCGGAATATGCGCTCGAGTACAATTCGCTGAGCACCGGCCTGAAGATCTTCATGTCGCGCGAGGTCAAGGGGTCGGAAGGCGAAGACCTCGTGGAAAAGCAGAATGCGGAGCAGGGGCTGATGCCGGTGCTTGAGGACGAGGCGGGTGTCTATGGCTATACCGATGAGAACCGCCACATGGTCGAGTGCTTCCGCAAGGGCGGAAAGCCGCTCGAAACCTTCGAGGACGGGCTCGCCGTCGTCGAGATGCTGATGGGCCTCTACCGCTCGGCGGAAATCAACGCGACGCTCAAGTTTCCGGCACCGGAGCTCGAGCATTACGTGCCGGTCGTCGCGCGCCGGAGTGCGTGACGACCGCCTTTCCTCCCCGAACTCCATCACCAAACGTGGAAGGTGTCGAGACGACGGGGCCACGATCTGGGTCGTGCAGTTCATCGGCGACGCTATGCGCCCATCCCACCCGTTCTCGCCGCCGCGAAAGACTGCGGCTGCGAGAGGGCAAAACTCTTTCGGAATTATACGCCCATGTCCGCGATCTTTGTTGACGGGGATCAATGCCGCCGCACGGGCTTCTACCTACGCTGATTTAGACCCTAATTCTGGTCGCCAGGAGAAAACCCGATGACATACAAGACCATTCTCGCCGTCGTTGGTGTCGATCATTCCGTGGAGCATCTGCGTTCGGCAGCACAGGTCTGTGCTTCCGCAAACGCCCACCTCTCCCTGTTGATCGTCAAGCTCGCCGCCTCACCGCCGATCGGCGATTATGCCGCCGCCATCTCCATTGATTGGCTGAACGAGCGGCAGCGTGACGTCGACAAACTCGAATCCTGTGCGGAAAGAGCTGTTGATGTTCTCACCAAGGAAGGCATCTCGTTCGGCGTCGAGACGAAATATACCGAGGTCGCCTGGGCCGATGACGAGATCGGCGAGCGTGCGCGTTACGCCGACCTGACGCTGGTCGGCGATGGCCTGATGCTGGACCCGGAACTGCGCGCCCGCACCATCGACGGGACGTTGTTCAGCTCCGCGCGCCCAGTCCTCATCATGCCCAGGGGAAAGACCGTGCGGCTTGATCCGAAGACCGTGGTACTCGCCTGGAACTCCAGGCTGGAAGCCGCGCGCGCGGTGCGTGAAGCGCTCGATCTGCTGATCGGAGCCGAGACCGTCTACGTCACGATGGTCGACCCCCGTTCCGCCTATGGCAAGAACGGTGAGGAACCGGGCGCCGATATCGCCGGTTATCTCGCCCGGCACGGCGTTTCCGTCTCCGTCGAGAGACTACCGAGCGGAGGGCATCGGGTCGACGACGTGATCAATCGGTTCGCATCGGATGTTGCGGCCGACCTGATCGTCATGGGTGCCTATGGGCACTCCAGAATGCGTGAACGCGTCTTTGGCGGCGTTACCCGTTCGATGCTCGAAAACGCCGTGGTCCCCGTGCTCATGGCGCATTGACCGGCAGAGCCCGGAACGGCGCGCAGCATTTGCCTGCGCGCCGACAATCGTTAGCCGGCAGAGGCGGCACGTCCGGTCACATCGTCGATCTCGATTTCGAAAAAGAGATGCGGCGATGCGCCTGCAACCGGCTGTTCACCGGGCTTCAGGCCGCCCGGTTCCCACCAGTTGATGCGCTGTTCGAGAAGCGACCAGGCATTCATGCGCTCGCGATGCCATTGCTTGGTGTCCGGCAGTTCCTGGTAGCGGCCGTGGATGACGACGCTTCGCCAATTCTGCCGGTCCGTTGCCGTGTCGACCTGTACGCACACACGCGGATTGGCGCGCATCCAGTCTATCTTCTGCCCGGGCATCGAAAAGCTGTAGAGCCGGTTGGCGGCCAAAGCATATTGGATGGGAACGATATAGGGTTGGCCATCTCGGGTACAGCCCAGGCGGGCGATATGGTTCTCAGCGACGAGGTCGAGACATTCCTGTCGCGTCATTTCTCTGATCAACATGAGGCGCTCCTCTTCTAAAGAGATCGTCCAACCGTCAGTCTCCGCCGACCAGGTATCTTGGCATTGATCTCGCTCAAGTCTCGTCGATTTCGACTGCGTCCGCCGCCTAGGCACGGCCGGCGAGAAGATCCTTCTGCACGGGAATACACTTCGCCACGCTCCGTTTTCCCTCCAACGAAATTCAGCCCGATGGCTTTCGTGCAGCGCGGTTGCTGCGCGCAAGCGCGGTGCCAGCAAGGGAGCGCAGCCATGACCGCCAGCCCGGTGATCGCTTCGGAAAAGGACCTCATCATCATGACAGCCGCGGGAACGGACCGCATCGATGGCCATATGCCCGTGAGCCAGGTGCGTCTGCTCGTCGGGGCGATGCTCGTGGTCTTCGCGGCCGTGCTGATCTTTCTTTCCGCTGACGGACTGCTGCTTTCGATGCGGCTGGCGCTTATGGTGTTTGCGACGACGCTCGTCTGCTGGACAGTCTTCGACCTGCCGGAGACACCGGTCGCGCTTGCCGGGGCGGCGGCACTTGCCGTCACGGGTGCCGTTGATGAGGAGGCGGTCTATGGCGCGCTCGGCAATGATATCGTCTGGTTGATGCTGGCGGCATCGGTGATTGCAGCCGTGCTCCAGGCATAGGGCCTCGTTGAGCGGCAGGCTTTCCTGCTGCTCGCCCGGTTCCGCGATGTGAACAGGCTGTTCTGGGTGGTGACGCTCACGATCTTTGCAACCGCCTTCGTCATTCCCTCGACCTCGGCGCGGGCGGCGATCTTCATGCCCGTCTTTCTCGCGCTTGCTTCAACCATTGGCCGCCCCGGTGTCACGCGGGCGCTGGCTCTGTTGTTCCCTTCGGTGATCCTGCTTTCGGCGGCAGCATCGCTGACGGGCGCCGGCGCGCATCTCGTCGCGGCCGATTTCATTCGCCGCAGCGGCGGCGAAGCACCGGGCGTTCTCGGCTGGGCACTTCTGGCGGCACCCTTCGCGCTTCTGACAAGCCTGATTGCCTGTGGCCTGATCCTGATGGCGATGGCGGCTTCGCTGCTCGTTGTCGTCGGCGGTGCCGGTGGCTATCTGCTTCGCGGCGGCGGGTTGGCGGACACCGGTGAGGTGCGCATGGCCGGCTCTGTTGATCCCATGCTCTCCGCTATCCTCGACCAGGCGGCTTCGGGAGAAGAAATCGCGATTGGCGAAGGGCAGCGGACGGTCCGACTGGTGTCGGCATTCGAACTCGCCACCGGCCAGCTCTGCCGCGAGTACGAGTTGGCGCAGCCCGGTGAGCCCGCTCTCGTCTCCGTGGCATGCCGGAAGACGTCGACATGGCAGACGCGGCTGACCGTCGCCAAGCCCGAAGGCGGAGACGGGTACGCGCCCGCCTCGTCGCTCGAAACCGTCGACGCCTTTCTGACATTGATCGGCGCAGGACAGCCGCTGGATGCGGAAGCGGAGAAAAAGGCACTCACGGGCTCGAAGTAGTGGAACAACGCCATTTAAACGGCGATCGCACGTGGCATCACTCTAGATCGGCACCGACAGGCCGACCTTGACCGGGTCCATCGTCACGAAGGTGCGGAATCGCTTGATATTCGCATTGCCGAAGAACATCCGCCGCGTAAAGGCTTCATAGTCGGCCATCGTCGGCACGATGACGACGAGCATGAAATCGACATCGCCGGTCACGTAGTAGCATTGCTGCACCTCGGGCGCGGCGGTGAATGCCGCCTTCGCCGCGTCGAGCAGGGCGATCTGCTCGCTCTCGACCTCCACCTCTACCAGGATCGTCAGCGCCTGGTTGACGCTGACCGGGTCGATCAGCGCGACATTGGCGCGGATGACGCCGGTTTCCTCCATGCGCTTGATCCGCCGCTGGACGGCCGGAGCGGATAGATTGACCGCTTCGCCTATCTGGCGCTGCGGCGTCGTGTTGTCCTTCTGCAGAATGGCGAGGATCGCGAGGTCGAAACGATCCAGTTCGACCTTTGGTTTTTTCGAAGGGGCCATCTGGTGCCTGTCGGTTCCTGTGTCTGGAGCAGGCCGAAAGCGGAATACGGCGCTCGTTGACGACCTGATCAGCTTTACAAAATTGCATTCGTGCCGACCATTTAGAGCGCATTTCTCGTCCGTGATGAAATAGATATTCGCAGGTCTACGGAGATTGCATCATGTTCCTTGCCAATACCCATGCCGATTTCGGTCACCATCTGCTGTCCGAGGATGCGGATATGCTGTCGCTCGCAGCCGCCGCTGACGTCGAGGCGCAACTGGCTCGGCGCGCCGATCATCGGCCTACGCCGCTTCATGCCTTGCCCGCCTTGGCCAGCGAGCTTGGCGTTGCCGGTGTCTCCGTCAAGGACGAAGGCCATCGCCTGGGGCTCGGAAGCTTCAAGGCGCTTGGCGGCTCCTATGCTGTGATCCGTCTGGTGATCGAAGAGGCGGAACGGCGTCTCGGGCGCAGCCTTGATCTCAATGACCTCGATCAGCCCGAGGTCCGGGCGATTGCCGGGGCGATGACCTTCGGCTGCGCAACCGATGGCAATCATGGCCGGTCCGTCGCCATGGGCGCCCGGCTCGTCGGTGCGAGATCGGTAATTTTCGTGCATGCGGGCGTCAGCGAGAAACGCATCGAGGCGATCGCTCACTATGGCGCCGAGATCGTTCGTGTGGCCGGCACCTATGACGATTCTGTCCACGAGGCCACGCGGGTGTGCGGCGAGAATGGCTGGACCGTGGTTTCCGACACATCCTGGCCCGGCTACGAGTACATTCCCGGCCTGGTGATGCAGGGCTATACCGCGCTCCTCAGCGAGGCGTTGCGGCAGATGAAAGAGCCGCCGACCCATGTCTTTGTGCAGGCGGGTGTCGGTGGTATCGCCGCCGCCACCGCGGGACATCTGGCCTTGCGCTATGGAGCGGAGCGTCCGTATTTCGTCGTCGTCGATCCCGCGCGGGCCGCCTGCCTTTACGAAAGCGCCAAGGCCGGGCAACCCGTCAAGGTGCCACATGGCGAGCCGACCATCATGGCGATGCTCGAATGCTACGAGCCGTCGCTCGTTGCCTGGCGTATCCTGTCCCGCGTGGCCGATGCCTTCATGACCGTCGATGAAGAGGACGCCGTTTCGGTCATGAACCGGCTCGCGCGCCCGAAGGGGGCTGACCCGGCGATCGTCGCCGGTGAGAGCGGTGGCGTCGGGCTGGCCGGGCTTCTGGCGGTTGCCCGTGATCCGGCGTTGCGGGAAGCGCTCGGATTGACCGCACAGTCGCGCGTCTTCGTTATCAATACCGAGGGGGCCACGGATCCCGAGCGTTATGTCGCCTTGGTGGGTCTGTCGCCTGAGACCGTCGCGAACACACCGAACGAAAGAGGGTGACCCATGGTGGGAATGGACATTGATCGGCTTGTCGAGGATATGACCGCCTGGCGCCGTGACCTGCACGCGCATCCGGAATTCGGTTTCGAGGAGCAGCGCACCGCATCCTTCGTCGCGGCGAAGCTTCGGGAATTCGGGCTCGACGAAGTGGTGGAAGGCGTCGGCGGCACCGGTGTCGTCGGCCGGCTGAAACGCGGCAGTGGCAATCGCGCCATCGCGCTTCGCGCCGACATGGACGCGCTGCGGATACTGGAGCAGGGAGAGCAGTCCTATCGCTCGACCCGGCCCGGCATCATGCATGCCTGCGGCCATGACGGTCATACGGCGATGCTGCTCGGTGCTGCGAAACTGCTGGCCGAAGACGGCGGCTTCGACGGCACGGCATGCTTCATCTTCCAGCCGGCCGAGGAATGGGGCAAGGGCGCGCTCGCGATGCTCGACGACGGCCTGATGGAGCGTTTCCCCTTTGATGAGATCTATGGCCTGCACAACATGCCGGGGCTGCCGATTGGCCGCTTCGAGACCCATGTCGGTGCGATCATGTCGGCCGAGGACAATTTCGAAATCGTGCTCAAGGGTGTCGGCGGACACGCGGCGCGGCCGCATTGGGGCAATGAGACGCTTGTCGCGGCTTGCGCTACCGTCGTCAATCTGCAGACGATCGTCTCGCGGCGCCTTTCGCCGACCGATATCGGCGTCGTCTCGGTGACTGAACTCTTGACCGACGGCACGCGCAATGCCTTGCCCGGCCTCGCCCGGATCCTCGGCGATGCCCGCAGCTTCCGCCCGGAGGTCAGCGCCAAGATCGAGGCGGAGATGCGTGTGATCGCGAAGGGTACGGCGGATGCCTATGGCTGCGAGGTCGAGGTCTCCTACACGCGCGAGTTCGTGCCGCTCATCAACGACCCGGCCTTGACCGGCCACGCCTTTGCTGCGGCGGAAGCGGTGTTCGGGCCTGAGAATGTCGCGACGGCCGCTGAACCGATGACCGGTTCGGAAGATTTCGCGCGCTTCCTCGACCACGTGCCGGGCTGCTTCGTCTTCATCGGCAACGGCGAGACGTCGGCGCCGCTGCACAATCCGCGTTACGACTTCAACGATGACGCCCTGATCTTCGGCGCGCGCTACCACGCCGAAATCATCCGGCAGAGACTGGCGCCGACTGAGCCCCGGCCATGACCCGAAATCCGCATGAAAGCAGGACGGAGATGCCATTGCATACCATCGACACCGCGCGCCTGACCGGGCGCATCCGTGAGCTTGGCGAAATCGGTCGCGATGCCCAAAGGCAATTGACCCGACTGGCCGGATCGGACAACGACAAGGCTGGCCGCGATCGCCTCGTCGCCTGGCTAGAGGCTGCCGGGCTCGACGTCGCTGTCGACCGCATTGGCAACATCTTCGGCATCTGGTGCGGCGAGAGCAACGCTGACGTGGAGCCCATCATGCTCGGCTCGCATATCGATACGGTCATCAATGCCGGCATCTATGACGGCTGCTACGGCGTGCTTGCCGCGCTCGAAGTGATCGAGACGTTAAGAGAGCGCGGCGTGGCGCCGGCCCGACCGATCGTCGTTGCCGCCTTCACCAACGAGGAGGGCGTGCGCTACGCACCGGACATGCTGGGCTCGCTGGTCCATGTCGGCGGTCTTTCGGTCGAGGCGGCGCTCTCCACCGTCGGTACCGATGGCACGATGCTGGGCGAGGAGCTCGAACGGATCGGTTATGCCGGCGACGCCGAGCCGGGCTTCCTCAAGCCTCATGCCTATGTCGAGCTGCATATCGAGCAGGGGCCGGTGCTGGAGCGGGAAGGTTTCGCAATCGGTGCCGTTGAGAGCCTGCAGGGCATCTCCTGGCAGCGTATCACCATCGACGGTGTCGCCAATCACGCCGGCACGACGCCGATGGCGATGCGCTGTGACGCCGGGCTTGCGGCCGCCCGCATCGGCCTTTTCCTGCGCGATCATATAACCCGCTCGAACGCTCCGAGCGTCGCGACCATTGGCACCATGCGGTTTGAGCCGGATGCGATCAACGTCATCCCGTCGCGCGCAACCTTCACCGTCGACTTGCGCGACCCGGATGAGGATCGGCTACAGGGGCTCGAAGCGGCGCTTGCGGATTTCCTCCTGCGTGTCGCCGCTGAAGAGGGTGTCGAGATATCGGTCGAGCGCCTTGCGCGTTTCCAGCCGGTCGCCTTCGATCTGGGCATTGTCGCCACGATCGAGGCTTCGGCGAAGGCGCGCGGCCTCAAGAGCCGGCGCATGACTTCGGGCGCCGGCCACGATGCGCAGATGATCGCACGCATCGCGCCGACGGCGATGATCTTCGTGCCGAGTCGCGATGGCATCAGCCACAATCCGCGCGAACACACGGAGGCGGATGATCTGGTTGCCGGGGCGAATGTGCTGCTCGATGTCGTCGAGCGGATTGCTTGCAGCGGCTGGAAAGGCAGTTAGGAATACGCGCGGCGAGAAAGACGATGCTCTGTATCCGTAACTCCGCCACCACACTCCGGCAGGTCGTGATCGGGATAGACATTTCTCGAATGTAAAGCTCTGACGCCGGCTGAGCTGGTTCTCGCGGGTCAGAACCCGTTCCTACACGCACATCCGGAGTCCGGCTTCGAGAAATGGCGTAGGTCCCCCTCCGTTGCGACGAAGTTGACCTGTCTTCAAGGCTCTCATTTCGTGTCAACGGTCTTCTGCCGGGCAGACGATTCAGGCTGGCTCCGTTCGAAGCGCCTTTCCGGCGTCTGGCGGAAAAGGTTAAGGAAATTGCTGCCGCCGTGCCAGACCTTGCCGCTTGGTCCGTAATCCCGTGAGTCGCGCAAGGATGAGTGGGGCTCGCTGTGGCTATCGCTGTCGATGACGGCAGCACCTCCGCCGCCTGCGCCGGTACCGCCGGGAACGCCGCCTACGCCGCTGCCGTCACCGGTGCCCCAATCGCCACCACCCCCATCGCCGCCACCCCCCCCATCGCCGCCACCCCCATCGCCACCACCCTCTGTGCCGTTGCTTCCGCCGCTCCCGACGTTTTCGCCACCTTGGTCGCTGCCATCAGTGCCATTTTCACCATTCCCGACGCCGACATCGTCGTCCGCATGGGCGGCGGAAATCCAGGAAAAACCCGTGGCAAAACTCCCGCTGTCGTTAAGGCGTGGCAGAACTCCAGCGAGTGCCACAAGGCCGCCTATCGACAGGGCCGTCAGTCTCAGCAGGCGTGTCCTCAAGTCATTCTCCTCGTAAACGGCGTTATTTTCGTCGTCCTGCAAGAGCGCCGCAGAGGACAGCAGCTTGGCGTGAATGACGGGTCCGCCGGCGGCGACTTTTGCGTGAACCTTACATATCGTTCAACCGATAAGGGAGCAAGCTATTCCCCCAGGGCCCAGCATCCGCCTTGCCGTCGGAAGGGACTACGAGGCGTCCCTCCCGACGTGTGCGCTTTAACTCTGAGCTTCGACCTCAGCGACCGGCATATAGAGGTCGCCACCCTCGCGGTATTTCGCGGCCATTGCCTCCAGCCCCTCCTTCTGTGCCTCGGCGCGGATGTCGTGCGAGATCCGCATCGAGCAGAACTTCGGGCCGCACATCGAGCAGAAATGCGCGACCTTGTGCGCCTCCTTCGGCAGCGTCTCGTCGTGGAAGTTGCGGGCCGTCTCCGGGTCGAGGGAGAGGTTGAACTGGTCCTCCCAGCGGAACTCGAAGCGGGCGCGCGACAGCGCGTCGTCGCGCACCTGTGCGGCCGGGTGGCCCTTGGCGAGATCGGCGGCGTGGGCGGCGATCTTGTAGGTGATGACGCCGACCTTGACGTCGTTGCGGTCGGGCAGGCCCAGGTGTTCCTTCGGCGTGACGTAGCAGAGCATGGCGGTGCCGAACCAGCCGATCATCGCAGCGCCGATGCCGGAGGTGATGTGATCGTAGCCCGGTGCGATGTCGGTCGTCAGCGGGCCGAGCGTGTAGAACGGCGCCTCGCCGCAGACGGCAAGCTGCTTGTCCATGTTCTCCTTGATCTTGTGCATCGGCACGTGGCCGGGGCCTTCGATCATCACCTGACAATCCTTGGCCCAGGCGATCTTCGTAAGTTCGCCGAGCGTCTCCAGTTCGGCGAATTGCGCGGCGTCGTTGGCGTCGGCGATCGAGCCGGGGCGCAGGCCGTCGCCGAGCGAGAAGGAGACGTCATAGGCGCGGCAGATGTCGCAGATCTCCTCGAAATGCTCGTAGAGGAAGCTTTCCTTGTGGTGATGCAGACACCACTTGGCCATGATCGAGCCGCCGCGGGAGACGATGCCGGTGACGCGATCGACGGTGAGCGGGATGTAGTGCAGGCGTACGCCAGCATGGATGGTGAAATAATCGACGCCCTGTTCGGCCTGCTCGATCAGCGTGTCGCGATAGACCTCCCAGTTGAGGTCCTCGGCAATGCCATTGACCTTTTCCAGAGCCTGGTAGAGCGGCACGGTGCCGATCGGCACCGGTGAATTGCGGATGAGCCATTCGCGGATGTTGTGGATGTTGCGTCCGGTCGAAAGGTCCATAACCGTATCGGCGCCCCAGCGCGTCGCCCAGACCATCTTCTCGACCTCCTCGGCCATCGACGAGGTGACAGCGGAGTTGCCGATATTGGCGTTGATTTTCACCAGGAAGTTCCGCCCGATGATCATCGGCTCGGATTCCGGATGGTTGATGTTGGCGGGCAGGATCGCTCTGCCGCTGGCGATTTCCTGGCGCACGAACTCCGGTGTCACATGGTCGGGGATATGGGCGCCGAAGCTTTCGCCGTCGCGAGCTATCGCGCGTGCCGCATCGCGGCCGAGGTTCTCGCGGATCGCCACGAACTCCATCTCCGGCGTGATGATGCCGGCGCGGGCGTAGGCAAGCTGCGTTACCGCCTTGCCGCCAGTCGCCTTGAGCGGCGCGTGCTGGAACGGGAAGGTCGGCGTCAGCCGGTCGCCGCTGGCAAAACCGTTGTCTTCAGGACGGACGATGCGCCCCTCGTAGGTTTCCACGTCGCCGCGCCCGACGATCCAGTTGCGACGGAGTCGCGGCAGCCCCGCCTCGATGCTGATCTCCGCATCGTCGGCGGTATAGGCGCCGGAGGAATCGTAGACGGTAACCGGCGGCTCGCCGGAGGTCGGGTGCAGCGCGATCTCGCGCATCGGCACGCGGATATCCGGGTGGAGGATGCCTGATTTGTGGACCTTGCGGGAGGCGGGAAGCGGGCCTTGGGTGACCGTGAGAGGGGTGGGCTTTGTGGCAATATTCATGACGAGGCTCCAAGTTTGCGATTGGAGACCCAGTTCTGATGCCGGAAGGATGAAAGACGCTCCGCCAGGTGCTGGACGCACGGAATCCTGGCTTCGATATCTGCACCGTCCCTACGCCAGTATGAACTGGATCAGGTTCAACGGGTCACTGCGCCACAGCCGGTAAGCCGGCCATCCAGCAGAATCTCAGCCCCTTGCGGGACCCCCCTGGTGAATGCCCAAGAGATAGCCATCGAACGGCACGGGTCGTCAAGCGCGAATTCGCACGTCGACGAAGATGCAATTTTTGGGTGTATTTTGGCCGCTGACGAGAGTTAGCTGCCGGATTTTTCCGGAACGCCGCGCTCCGCATAGTCGGCTCGGTTGATGCCGTGGCGCTGGAGCTTGTCGTAGAATGTCTTGCGCGGAATACCGAGCGCCTCGATCGTCGCCTTGACGTCGCCGCGCTGGGCGCGAAGCACTTCCTTCAGGATCTCTGCCTCGTAGCGTTCGAGCCGTTCCGGTAGCGCGAAACCCGGCTGTTCTGCTGGCGCAACCGGCTGTCCCAGCGGGCCTTCGACGCCGAGCGCCACGCGTTCGGCAAAATGTGAGAGTTCGCGCACATTGCCGGGCCAAGCATGGGTCATCAGGTGTTGCTGCACTGCCGGCGAGACGTGAGGCACGTCGCGCTTGAAGCGCTCCGCCGCCCGCGTCAGGAAGTGCGAAAAGAGCAGCGGGATATCATCGCGGCGCTCGCGCAGCGGCGGGATCGACAGGATCACGACGTTCAATCTGAAGTAGAGATCTTCACGAAAGTCCCCGCGCTGCGCCGGATCGCCGAGATCGATCTTGGCAGCCGCGATGACCCTGATATCGACGGGGCGCACCTGATTGGTGCCGAGTGGCGTGATCTCGCGGGCTTCGAGTACGCGCAGCATCTTGACCTGGGTCGCCGGCGGCATCGCTTCGATCTCGTCGAGGAAGAGCGTGCCGCCGCTCGCATGCTCGATCCGACCAATGCGCTTCTTCAGGGCGCCGGTGAAAGCACCCTGTTCGTGACCGAAGAGTTCGCTTTCGATCACCGTTTCCGGTAGCGCGCCGCAGTTCAGCGCCACGAAATTGCCGTTGCGGCGCCGGCTCCAGTTGTGGAGCAGTGTCGCGACCACCTCCTTGCCGCTGCCGGTTTCACCGGCGACGAGCACGTCCACATCCGTGTCGGCGATGTGCCGGATCGTCTGGCGCAAGCGCTCCATGACCGGCGTCTGGCCGATCAGCGGCAGGCTGTCGCCGGCCGTTTCGGCCGCCCGTTTCAGCGCGCGGTTCTCCATGACGAGCCGTCGCTTTTCCAGCGCGCGCCGCACGCTTTGCACCAGCCGGTCGGCGGCAAAGGGTTTTGGGATGAAGTCGTAGACGCCATCCTGCAGCGCCTGAACTGCCATCGGGATATCGCCGTGGCCGGTCACCAGAATGACCGGCAGGTCCTTGTCGAAGGTAGCGATCCGGCGAAAGAGCTGCAGCCCGTCGATGCCGGGCATGCGGATATCACTGACGACAATGCCATCGAAGTTCGCGTCGAGGGTTTCCAAGGCTTCGGCGGCGCTCGCAAGCGAAGTGACGTCGAAACCGGCGAGCTCCAGCGTCTGCTTCATCGCCTTGCGCAGATCGTTGTCGTCGTCGATGAGGCAGACGGATGGCTGCATCGCTCAGGCCCTCTTCAGGCGAACCGTGAAGACGGTGCCCTTGTCGCTGGTTTCGACTGATATCTCGCCGCCATAGTCGGCGACGATCTCCTGGGAGATGGCGAGTCCAAGGCCGAGCCCTTCGTCCTTCGAGGTGTTGAAGGGGGTGAACAGGTCCTCGCGGATATGCTGTGGGATGCCGGGGCCGTTGTCGGCAACGACAAGCAAGACGGTGTCGGAGGGACCTTCCTCACAGCGCACGCGGATCTCGGCATCGCTGCGCTCGCCGAGCGCCTCCAAGGCATTCTGCAGCAGATTGATCAGGACCTGTTCAAGACGGATGCGGCTGCCGTAAACGCTGAGCCCGTTTTCCGGCAGGTCGATGATGATTGCATCCATGCGGCCGGCAAAGCGGCTGCGAAGCAGCATCAAAGCGCCCTCGATTACCTCGCGCATCGGCGTCGGCTCGGCGACGAAGCGGCCCTTGCGGGCGAAGCTGCGGAGCTCGTCTGTGATCGTGCCGACCCTTTCGGTCAGTTCCGCGATGCTGGCGAGGTTCTCCACCGCCGTTTGCTGCTGCCCCCGGTCGAGGAAGGTGCGGGCATTGTCGGCATAGGCGCGGATCGTGGCGACCGGCTGGTTGATCTCGTGGGCGACGCCGGCGGCCACCTGGCCGAGGATCGCCAGCCGGTTTGCCTGAACCAGTTCCTGCTGCACCGCCTGCAGCTTCTCGCCGGTGCGCCTGTGGTCGGCAATCTCCGTTTCGAGATGATCGCGCGCAAGGCTTAAGTCATGGGTGCGCTCCGCCACGCGGCGCTCCAGTTCATCGCGTGCAGCACGCTCCCTGGTCGCAACCAAGGTCAGGGCCTGGCGGCGACGCAGGAGAAAGGCTGCAAACGCGAGCAGCGGCACGACCACGGCCAGCGCAATCAGCCGGGCCTCGCGGGTTGCCGCCGAGACCGCACCATCCAATGGCGCCAGTTGCTCCAGCCGCCAGTTCGTGGTCGGAACCATGGTTTCGACCCGCAGGAACCGCCGCTCGCTGTCGCCGGGCAATAGCGCCCGCAACTCGCTGGAGCCGTCGCTCGTCGGCTCGATGTCGCGGAACGGCAGCGGCAGCAGCGAGGCATCGCCGAATTGCAGGCTGTCGCGGATCGCGGCCACCCGGTCGCGCGGAATGGTTCTGGTGGTCATGAAGCGCCAGGACGGGAAACTGGTGATGAGCACGATGCCGCGCCGGTCGGTGACATAGACAGGCTTGCCGGAAGCGAGCCACTCCGCTTCCACATCGTCGAACTCGAGCTTGGCGACGACGACGCCGATCGGGCCGTCCTGCCCCTGGACCCGACGCGAGATGTAAAGGCCCGGCCGTTTGCTGACCGTACCCATGGCGAAATGCTCCGCCTTGCCGTCCCGCATCGCCATGCGGAAATATTCGCGGAAGGCGTAGTCGTTGCCGACGAAGCTCGTCGGCTCACGCCAATTGCTGGCGGCAACCGCAACGCCGTCGGTGCCGATCACATAAATGACGGCGGCGTCCGTGTTGGCGGCAAGTGCCTGCAGTTTCTCGTTCAGCCGCTGCAGTGCCTGATTGTTGTGAGTCGAAAGCGCGGCCTTCACCTCGACGTCGTCGGCCAGCACCAGCGGCGTCGAGCGTTGGCGTTCGAGCACGGCGCGCAACAGCGACGCCTTCAGATTGGCATCGATCCGGCTCTGGGCGTCGACCGTTTCGAGCGCCTGGCTGCGTCCATACTCGCCGGCAAGCAGGAGGGCGGCGACAAGCAGGACCACGGCGAAGCCGGCGAACACCAGCCAGCTGCGGCGCATCGACCGGTCGAGATCTGCCAGATTGAGGGGGGCGAATGGGGCATTGAACATGGCGCGATTGTGCATTTTTTCGCTCAGACTTCCAGGTGGCCTGTGCGGAAATCCGCTCAACTCTTTGTGCGTGTCGAACCGTATGAACGAAACATCCACGTCGATTCAAGGGCTTGGCTCTCGCCGCAGAGAATTGGCACGCCCGTTGCAAATGACATCCTCATGACAGCCCGAGCTGTCGCGCATCGGAAATTGACCCGGGAGGCCCGGCATGACGCCGGACTGGGTCCAGTGGAGGATATCATGATTATCGACCAATCCGCGGAACCGCGCGGCAAGACACCTTTCTATCGTCATCTCTATGTCCAGGTGCTGGCGGCGATTGCCGCGGGCATCCTGCTCGGCCATTTCTATCCGTCGCTCGGCACCGAGCTTAAGCCGCTCGGCGATGCCTTCATTCGCCTGGTCAAGATGATCATTGCGCCAGTCATCTTCCTCACGGTCGCCACCGGCATTGCCGGCATGACCGATCTCGCCAAGGTCGGCCGCGTCGCCGGCAAGGCCATGATCTACTTCCTGACCTTCTCGACGCTGGCGCTGATCATCGGCCTGATCGTCGCCAATGTCGTTCAGCCGGGCGCCGGCATGCACATCGATCCGGCATCGCTCGACGCCAAGGCGGTGACGACCTTTGCCGAGAAGGCACATGAGCAGACGATCGCCGGCTTCCTGATGAACATCATCCCGACGACGCTGGTCGGTGCCTTTGCCGATGGCGACATCCTGCAGGTGCTGTTCATCTCCGTGCTCTTCGGTCTCGCGCTTGCCATGGTCGGCAAGAAGGCTGAGCCGGTCGTCGATTTCCTGCACGCGCTGACGCTGCCGGTCTTCAAGCTCGTCGGCATCCTGATGAAGGCCGCTCCGATCGGCGCCTTCGGCGCCATGGCATTCACCATCGGCAAATACGGCGTTGCCTCGATCGCCAATCTGGCGATGTTGATCGGCACCTTCTACTTGACGTCCTTCCTCTTCGTCTTCCTGGTTCTCGGCGCCGTCGCCCGCTACAATGGCTTCTCGATCATCGCGCTGATCCGCTACATCAAGGAAGAACTGCTCCTGGTTCTCGGCACATCCTCGTCGGAAGCGGCACTGCCGGGCCTGATGAGCAAGATGGAAAAGGCCGGCTGCAAGCGCTCGGTCGTCGGCCTGGTCATCCCGACCGGCTACTCCTTCAACCTCGACGGCACCAACATCTACATGACGCTGGCGGCCCTCTTCATCGCCCAGGCCATGGACATCCCGCTGTCGCTCGGCGACCAGGTGCTGCTGCTGCTCGTCGCCATGCTGAGCTCCAAGGGTGCTGCCGGCATCACCGGTGCCGGTTTCATCACGCTGGCCGCAACGCTCTCGGTCGTTCCCGCCGTGCCGGTCGCCGGCATGGCGCTGATCCTCGGCATCGACCGTTTCATGTCGGAATGCCGCGCACTCACCAACTTCGTCGGCAATGCGGTCGCGACGATCGTCGTTGCGAAGTGGGAAGGTGAACTCGATGAAGCGCAGATGGCAGCTGTCCTCGGCGGTCGCGCGCCTGCCGCCCTTCCGCAGCCGGCATTGCAGCCGGCCGAATAAGGTTGCCTCCCAAGGCATGACTGCCTAAGCGCAGTCCGAACGCGGCCCGTGGAAACACGGGCCGCGTCGTCGTTTGGGCTCATCGCCCGCTCAGCTTCATCTTCGGCCGGTCGGGCGCACTACCGTTCAAGTAGGCGATGAACTCTCTCAGCATAGGCACTCGGCGAGGGCGGAAGCTCTCTTCAGTCATGCGGATATCGACGACGCGATCGACGCGAAACTTGCGATAGCCCTCTCTGAGGCAGCACCAGGCGAGCAGCACCAGCACCCGCTCCAGATAGACGATCGCCAGCGGCAGCACCTGCCGGTCGGTCCTCTGTTGCCCAGCGTCCACATAGCCGATGACGACCGCGCGCTCCTGCCAGCAGGCTTCGCGCAGCAGGCTGACATCGGCCACCGGTGGATCCCGGCGCTCGAAGCGATAGACCTGTGATGCGGCGTGCAGCGCCTGGCGCTGCAACCGGTCGGGCAGCGTCGCCGTGATCTTCGAAAGCACAGCGCCTGCCGCGGCCGCAAGATCAGGCTCGCCCATGTGCTGCACTTCGGCGAGGCCGAGCACCAGCGCCTCGATTTCGAGTCGCGTGAAGGTCTGGGGTGGCAAGGCAATGTCCTCGGTCAGCCGGTAGCCGAAGCCCCGCTCGCCATCGATGACGGCGCCGGCGGCACGCAGGCTGTCGATGTCCCGGTAAAGCGAGCGCAACGACACACCGGTCTCTTCGGCGAGCCGAGCGGCCGTTACCGGGGAAGGGAGGGTGCGCAGCGCCTGCAGCAGGCGGAACAAACGATCACTACGGGCCATGACTGAAGATAGACGAAGCCTACTGACGGAAACTGACAGTTGGGCAACTGTATAGGTTTCGCATTCGCAAACGCAACCGAGGACTTCATCATGCTGACGCTCTTTCACGCCCCGCGCTCGCGCTCGTCGCGCATCATCACGCTGCTTCGCGAACTCGACGCCCTCGACAAGGTCGAAATCAAGATCGTCGACATCACCCGCGGTGACGGCAGTGGCCGGAAGGACCCGGCGAACCCGCATCCGGAAGGCAAGGTGCCGCTGCTCGTCCATGACGGCGTCGTTTTGTGGGAAAGCATTGCGATCATTCAGTATCTGACCGATCTCTTCCCGGAAAAGAAGCTGGCGCCGCCTGTCGGCGACCCGCAGCGCGGCCGTTATCTGAGCTGGCTTGCCTGGTACGCCGGCGTCGTCGAGCCGGTGCTGATCATGCAGGCGGCAGGGCTTTCGCACCCCTACCTGGATACCACCTTCCGCGGTCCGGAACAAATGGCACAGCGCCTTGAAAACGCGCTGAAGGACAGGCCCTATCTGATGGGCGAACACTACTCGGCGGTCGACCTGCTGCTGCATTCGCCTTTTGCCTGGTATCCTGCAGCGACACCGGACAGCGAAGTCGTCAAGGCCTGGGTCGAACGCTGCGGGCAGCGCCCGTCGCTGCAATGGACCGCCGACTACGACACTCGCACCGCGGCTGCAGCCTGACGGTCACTCACTCCCGGTGGGTCCTCGACAGGAGCCGCGAGGGCCCTTGTCCGGGCGAGGCAACGTTCCAGCTCATTTTCGTTTGAGATTGATCTCGCTCGTCACGATCCGCTTGCCTGAGGCGGGATCGACGTCGATCGTCGTCAGTTGCATGCCGTTGGTGCCGATCTTACGCAGGGTGAGATCGGCGCGGCGGTCGCCGTTGACTTCCTTGGCCCAGCGAATGGTTAGAATGATCGCGTCGCCGCGGCGGCTGCCGTTGAGACCGGCACGGCCGCCGCGAGGGCCGAGATAGGAGCCGCTATAGGTCGAGCCAGTATAGCGCAGTTTCGCGTCGACAGATCGCGAGATCAATAGCAAGCCGCGGCATACACCCTCCATCGACAAGGCGAGACCACTGGCCTCGGAACTGAAATTGCAGGAGACATTGATCGGCGACATGTTGGCGCGGATGCGGACCGTTCCAGTGCCTGCCCAATTGCCGTCAAGCGTTTTCAGGAACGCGCCCTCGTCTGCCCGTGAGCCGCTCGCGGGCGTCAAGGTGAGTGCAATCATCAGGACCCATCGCCACATGCCTTTCGCCTCCCCTCTTTCGTGGATGCTACAACACCCCGTTGCTGCACACGAGCGTCAACGCAGCATGCGGCAGCGAAGTTCCTCAAAGCTCCTTATCCGACCAGATCTCTCGACCAATCAAATCGGGCAGCACGTCCACGCAGCGATCAAAGGTAGAATCCAGGTCCGTTGCTGGTTCCAACGTCCCCGTTTTACCGTTGATCCCCGAATCAGCGTTTCGCGCTCGCGACCCCGTAAAAGCCGATAAAGACTTCGTTACCTTCGAAGAATAGACCTCGATCTTCACTGCCGATGCGAATTAGGTATTGTTCGTAGGGGTGCGAGGGGAGCTGGGTTATGTTCAGTGTCACATGTTTTTTGCTTTCTTCAACCACTCAGAGTGGCCAATCCTGCATAAAGCCACGCACTAACCACCAGGTCATTTCAAGCGGCAGCAAGCAACAAACAGCAGATGCGCTGTCAGGCTGGTGCCTATGACGGCGCGACTGGAAGTCGTCCCGTCCCCGGACGGCGGAACGCTGTTGACGCCTGCGCGGCTCGTCGGCGATCTGCTCTTTGCGGAGGCGTTGCGGCAGGCGGCCCTTCATATGGTCGCGGTGCATGACGCCGCTCCGCGTATCGTGCGCTATACTGCCAGCTTGAGAAAATGGCTCCTCACACAAGCCATCCTAGCGTTGCATTTCGAGCGTCTGACCGATCCATCTCGCCCTGAGCTGACGGCGGCAAAGCTGATCGACTTTATCGCCGCCAACAGCGTTGCCAGCAAAAACACGGCGGCGGCGCACCTGGCCGAGATGCGCAACTATCGCCTGCTGCTCGATGCGGAACAGGGCAGCAACAGGCGGATCAGGCCGCTGATCGTTTCCGATGTCGCCGAGGGCCTGATCCGACAGTGGTTCGAGGGGCACCTTTCGTCGCTCGACATGCTCGACGAGGGAACACGGCTGGCGCAGTCACAAACGCAGCCGGTGTTGATGCACCATGCACTGCCGCGTGCGACGCGGCGGCTCATCGCGGACCGCGCCTGGTGCGATCCACCCGAAAGCATCGCCGCCTTCGTCTCGACGGAGTCGGGGAGCAACATCCTGCACGATCTGGTGGCGCGGCTGCCGATGGGCGCTTTGTCCGATCAGCGGATTTGGGTAGGGCCTCTGAAGCTGAGCGAAATTACCAGCCGCTACATCATCTCGCGCACCCATGCGCAAAGGGTTTTCGCGCGTGCCGGTGACCTGGGCGCACTCGGCTGGGAGAACCCCGGCAGCCGCGGTCCTCTCTGGATTTCGCGTGGACTGGTCGACGATTACCGTCATTGGCAAGCGGTCAAGTTCGCAGCGCTCGATGAAGCCTTCGCCTGGGCAACGTGGCAGACAAAGTGAAAGGCGTGGCGGCCCCGCGCGTGCAGATTGTTTAAGTTGCGATGCGTAAATCGATCGGGCTGTCGCTCTCAGGATTTGCTGACCTGTCCTTAGCGCTGGACACGCCGCAAACGGCAAGGAACGGACCGGAAATCGAACCCTAGCCTGCCTATAGGCCGTGCAGAACCTGCGTTGCCTTGACGGCGGCCGATGCCCGGTTCTCGACGCCGAGCTTCACATAGATCTGTTCCAGATGCTTGGTCACCGTACGCGCGCTCAGGCCCAGGATCTCGCCGATGTCGCGGTTCGACTTACCCTTGGCGATCCAGAGTAGTACCTCGGATTCCCGCTGCGTCAGCGCGAAGTGCTGGCGCAGCATTTCGTCGTCCGTCAGCCGGTTCTCGGCCGTCAGGCGGAACAGATATTCGTTCGGGCCGATGCCGCCGAGATAGGATATCTGCAGGCCCGATTGGCCTGGCTCATCGAGCGTGAAGCTTTCTTCGTGAGAGGACGGTCCCCGATTGCGGTTTTCCATCCAGCGCGCGATACGTTTCGTGACCGTACTCAACCCATCGTCGCGGCCGGTTGCGGCATTGACGAGGCGGGTGGCCTGCGGGGTCGACCAGCAGATGCTGCCATCTGTGCGCACAGCCAGGAGATGGCGCCCGGCCGCATCGAGCGCGACGCGTGCGCTCTGGGCGGAGCGCGCGTTGGAGAGATGGACGCGGATGCGTGCCCGGAGCTCGTCGATGTTGATCGGCTTCGTCAGATAGTCGACGCCGCCGGCTTCAAGGGCGCGGACAACATGCTCTGTCTCGGTCAATCCGGTCATGAACAGTACCGGCGTCTGGCCGACGGCGGCGTTGGCCTTGAGGCGCCGGCAGGTTTCGAACCCATCCATGCCTGGCATGACCGCGTCAAGCAGAATGACGTCGGGAGTAATGCGCTCCGCGATCGAAAGCGCGGCGTTGCCCGACGTTGCGATCAGCGCGGAGAAGCCCGATTGCTCGAGCGCTTCGGTCAGGAAGCCGAGGGCTTCTGGCGAGTCGTCGACGAGCAGAACGATGTCGCGACGGTCATAGGTCTCAGCCACGGGCGTCGCCTCCTTCTTGGGTGCCGTTCCTGAGGAAGGCGTCGTAGCCGGAAAGATCGAAGGCCTGCACATAGGTCCGCGCCTCCTCGACAAAGGATAGGTGTTCGGGTGCGAGCGCGATCTCCGTCAGCTTGGCCTCGATGCCCCTGATGTAACCGATCTCGCCGAGGCGGATCAGTTCCTGCACATGGTGAAGATCCGGACGCGTCATCGATCGGACCGTTGGCGCGGCATGCGGCGGCTGTTCCTCGTCTTCGTGGATCCAGGTCAAGGCGAGATGCACCGCAAGTTTGTCGACGAGTTGGCCGACGACGAAGGGTTTGGCGAGCGTGTCGTTGTGGCCGGTGAAGGCGCCAGTGGTCGAGCCATCGCCGATATTGGCCGACAGCATGATGATCGGCGCCGTTTGTCCTGCTTCACGCAGCCTGGCGGCGAGTTCCCAGCCGTTCATGCCCGGCATCGAGATGTCGATCAGGAAGAGGTCAGGGCTGACGTCCGCAAGGAGGGACAGGCAATCGGCCCCGGATGGGATTGCGAAGACCGTGAAATCCATGGGCACCAGGATTTCGCGCATCAGCGTGCGATGATCGGCATTGTCGTCGACGACGACAATCGTGCGCCGTGAGCCGAGATAGGAAGTGACGCGCCGGACGGGTGCCGCGAGCGCGGGACGGTCGACGGCCGAAAGCATCAGCCGGACGCGGAAGGTGGTGCCTTTGCCAAGCGTGCTCGTGACGGCGATTTCGCCGCCGAGCGTCTGCGTCAAAAGCCGGGTGATCGTCAGGCCCAGCCCGAGGCCTGGCATGCTGCCTTGATGCTCGGCCTCGCCGCGCTGGAAGGGGTCGAAGATGCGTGGCAGATCCTTGTCGGCAATGCCGCGGCCGCTGTCGATAACGGTGAAGGTCGCCACCTGGCTTCGATAGGCGACATCCAGGCGGATGCCGCCACGCTCCGTGAATTTCAGCGCGTTGGAGAGAAGGTTGACGAGGATCTGGCGCAGGCGTTTCTCGTCGGTCTTCACATAACGCGGCAGACCGGCGGCGCGCTCATGCTCAAAGGCGATGCCTTTCGCCTGCGCCTGCGGCCGGAACATTTCGACGATCTGGTCGAGGAAATCGAAAATGTTGATCTCGTTGGAATAGACCTGCAACTTGCCCGCCTCGATCTTGGAGATATCCAGCAGCCCGTCTATCAGGCCGGAGAGATGATCGGCGCTGCGCTTGATCACCTTGATCGCGCCCTGTCGCGCCGGCGGTATGGTCTCGTCGCGCTCAAGCACCTGGGCATAGCCGAGCACGGCGTTGAGCGGCGTTCGGAGCTCGTGGCTGAGGCCGACGACATAGCGGCTCTTGGCACGGTTGGCGGCCTCCGCCGTCTCTTTCGCCTGCTGCAGGGCTGCATCGGTCTTCTTGTGGGCGGCGATTTCTTTCAGCAGCAGCGTGTTCTGGCGGGAGGATTCTTCTTCGGCCACCACGCGGCTGTCATGGGCGAGCACATAGAACCAGGAGACGATGCCCGCGAGCACCGCAAAGACGAAAAAGACGATGGCGACGGTACGCTCGACCACCGCGGCGCTTTCCGGAGAAGCGCCGGCGGTCTGATGCGCGATCATTGCCAGGATCAGGCCTATGCCGGCAATCGAGAGGATCGCCGAGATCGCATAGCGACCAAGGCGCGTTGCCAGCTTTTCAGTGATGGCGCGCGGCAGCAGGGTGTTGGCGACGGTTGCGACCTGGGTGTTGAAGCGCGCCTTCGGCTTGCACATGTCGTGGCAGCGACTGTCGAGCGAGCAGCAGAGCGAACAGATCGGCGCCGCATAGGCGGGGCACCAGGCCATGTCCTCCGGCTCGAACGGATGTTCGCAGATTGAGCAGGTGATCTCGGTCCGGTTGGCCCAGCTCCTGCGCGGCTTGCGGGCGAGGTAGAATTTGCCATCGGTCAGCCAGGCGATCAGCGGAGAGGCGATGAAGGCGACGACGAGGGCAATATAGGGGGCAAGCGAGGCGGCAATTTCACCGAAGGCGCCGAAATGCGCCGTCAGGGCCACTGTCGCCGAGATCGCCATGGCGCCAAGGCCGACTGGGTTGATGTCGTAAAGATGCGCACGCTTGAATTCGATACCGGGCGGCGACAGGCCGAGCGGCTTGTTGACGAAGAGGTCGGCCGAGATCGTGCACAGCCAGGCCATGGCGATGATCGAGAAGACGCCGAGTGTTTCCTCAAGTAGCCGGTAGATGCCGAGCTCCATCAACAGAAGCGCGATCGCAACGTTGAAGATCAGCCAGACGACGCGGCCCGGGTGGCTATGCGTCAGTCGCGAGAAGAAGTTCGACCAGGCGAGCGACCCGGCATAGGCGTTCATGACGTTGATCTTCAACTGCGACACGACGACGAAGGCGACCATCAGCAGGAGGGCTGCCGTTTGCGACGGGATCATGTAGCCGAAGGCGGTGTAGTACATCTGTGCCGGATCGGCGGCCCTGGTCGAGGGCACGCCGCTCGAGAGCGCCAAGACGACGAGGAAGGAGCCGGCGAGCAGTTTTGGCGCGCCGACGATCACCCAGCCAGAGCCGGCGAGGAACACGGCGATGCGGTGATGCAGCTTGCGCTGCCCGTCCGGCGGCAGGAAGCGCAGGAAGTCGACCTGCTCGCCGATCTGCGCCATCAGCGCGAAGATCACGGCAGACGCCGCACCGAACTCGACGAGGTCGAACGAGGCGATCGTGCCCGGTGGGCCGGACGCATGGTGGATGCCGGAATAGGCGAGCCAGGCGCCAACTTTCTCCCAGTCAGCAAGGGCGATGAAGACGAAAGGCAGGATGTTGAGCACGATCCAGAAGGGTTGTGTCACCAGCTGGAACTTGCTGATCAGCCGTACGCCATGGGTGACGAGCGGGATGACCATGACGGCACTGATGATGTAGCCGATCCACAAGGGGATGCCGAGCGCCAGTTCGAGCGCGCCTGACATGATCGAGGCTTCGATCGCAAAGAGGATGAAGGTGAAGCTCGCATAGATCAGCGAAGTCAGCGTGGAGCCGATATAGCCGAAGCTGGCGCCGCGGGTCAGAAGATCGATGTCGACGCCATGGCGGATGGCATAGCGGCTGATCGGCAGGCCGACCGTCAGGATCATCAGGCTCGCAACGACAATAGCGACGATCGCATTGGTGGTGCCATAGGACATGGTGATGGCGCCGCCGATCGCCTCCAGCGCCAGAAAGGAGATTGCGCCGATGGCTGTCTGCGAAATGCGTTCGGAGGAAAAACGGCGCGCGCTTTTGGCGGTGAAGCGCAGCGCATAGTCTTCGAGCGTCTGGTTGGCGACCCAGCGATTGTATTCACGCCTGACGGGAATGATGCGCTGGCGTGCCGCCATGGGGTTCCTAACGTGCCTTCAAGGGAGCCTCTGCCGTTTTTCTTAGCACAGATGTTTTCTGCTTAAAATTGCTGCAGTTGCAAAAATGTGCGGTGCAGCAAAGAAAAAGCGAGACCAGCGGATTCGGCTATTGGGATAGCCGAATGCGGTGATCCGGGCGCATTTGAGGTCTGATGGCCTCGGCGGTCAGGCGGGGCTGCAATAAACTGGATTGCTGATGGCGCGGCGAACCGCGCGCTGCGCGAGATCGTCATTGGAGAGTTGCCACGGCAGGCTATTTCCGGGCAGCGCCTTGCGAAAAGCAGCGACGATGGCGTCTCGGCTCGCGACAGCAACGATCTCGGCGCGCAGGAAAAGAGAAGGCGAACCGGTGCAGCGCCCAGTCCAGTCGTCGGCTTCGATTGTCTGTTCGCCAATAATGCCCGAGGCGTCGAGCCATACGAGTTTGTCGCCCTTGGCGCCGCGAACCAAAGCCTCTGCCGCAACTTGCCCGGTGACGGTCGATCCCATGGGCTGGCCGTTGGCGGTGAGTTCCAGATGCGGTCCCGTTGGGCCTTCGGTGACATAGCAGTGGCCGGATTTCATCGCGCCGAGCACGGCCTCTTCCGAAAGTTCTTCGAGAAAGAGCACCGTCGTCGGGCGGGCGAGCACGAGCGGGCCCTCCGGCATCAGTCGCGCCGGCTGATGGAAATCGCTGCCGCCGATCGCCGAGATCTTCAGACCGGAGGCCAGCCGCTGCTGGTAGCGCTCCAGCGATACCCAGTTCCAGGCAAGCCAATGGGATTGCCAGACCTCCATGCAGTCGATCTTAGGCAGATCGTAATCCCAGGGGATGGTCGGCTTGTCGTGGTTGATCGACAGCAGGCCACCGCGCTCATGCACGAGACGTTCGAGCGTATGGGCGTGCTCGGGTCTCGTCATGCGGAAATCGATCCAGTCGTCGACGCCGAAGACATTGGCGTGGCCGACGGCGGTGGTGACCTCCATGGCGCGCACGAAGACGAGTTCCGGGGACGAGTGTGGGTGAAAATAGCGCCGCTGGGTGATCGTGTTGTGATCGGCGACAGCGAGGAAGTCGAGCCCCGCGTGTCGCGCGGCGGCGTGCAGCAGTTCCGGCGAACCGGCCGCATCCGAATGGAACGTGTGGCAATGAAGGTCGCCGCGATACCAGCCGGCCCCCTTGCGGACCGGAAACTGTCGCGACGGCTGCGGCGCGATCGCACGCCGGCTGCTGTCATGGTCTACGGTCACCAGCACGTCGACGCCGTCTTCGGGGACTTTATAGAGACCCAACATGACCTTCCACCGCCCGGAGGGTATCTCGCCATGGATGTAGCCGGGGGTGGCGTCGTCGGTGGCGACGAAAAAGTGGTCGCGCGCGCCGCCGCTCCAGCCGCGAAATCCCTGATCGGTCGGATAGTCGGTTGCGCGCGGGTCAAGCACGCCGAGATCGATGATGCACTGCTCCGACTTCGGATAGCTCAGCGTCACGTCGATCCGCGTCACGCCCTCAGGTACATCGAAGGGGACGTAGAAATAGGGATCGGCCGCCTGATCCCTGCGAGTGATCCTCGCGGAAAATTCCAACATAGCGGCCTCAGCGCTCGTCGGCTGCGGGAATGCGCGCGCCGGTGTCGTCAAAGAGGGTGACGTGCCTGGCGTCAAAGGCGAGGTGCACGGAGGTTCCGACCTTGATTTCGTCATCGGTGAAAATGCGCGCGGTAACGCGGCCGTTGTCGCCACGCTCGAGCGTAACGAGGCTTTCCGGCCCCATGTTCTCGTTGGCGAAGAGCTCGCCGGAAAGAATGTTGTGGTCGGTGGCGCCGGCGATGCGCAGGTGCTCCGGGCGCACGCCAAGCGTCATCTTGCCTGATCTCGCCGCCTCGGCGACGGCGTCGGTGAGTTCGATCGGCGCAACCTGAAGTCCGTCGGCGCGCAGATGCAGCGCGCCGTCGCCTACGGACGCCTCGACCGGAACCAGATTCATCGGCGGGTTGCCGACGAAATTTGCGACGAAAGTGGTCGCCGGCCGGCGATAAATCTCGATCGGCGGGGCGAATTGCACGATCCGTCCCTTATCCATGACGGCGATGCGGGTTGCGAGCGCCATCGCTTCCGCCTGGTCGTGGGTGACGTAGACGGCGGTCATGCCCATGTCGCGCTGCAGATGGTTGAGGAAGCCGCGGGCTTCGAGGCGCAGCTTGGCGTCGAGGTTCGAGAGCGGCTCGTCGAAGAGGTAGACCTCGCTTGGATAGACCAGTGCGCGGGCCAGCGACGTGCGCTGCTGCTGGCCGCCGGAGATCTGGCTCGGCAGCCGCTTCATCAGGTCGCCGATCTTGAGGACGTCGGCCACTTCCTTGGCGCGGGCGTGGCGCTTGGTCTCTTGCTCGCCGCGCACCTTCAAGGGATAGGCGATGTTGTCGGCGATGTTCATGTGCGGGTAGAGCGCATAGTCCTGAAAGACCATGGAAATGCCGCGGTCCTTCGGATGCAGGTAGGTAACGTCGCGGCCGCCGATCATCACCCGGCCAGAGGTTGGCGTTTCGAGACCCGCGATCATGCGCAAGCTCGTCGTCTTGCCGCAGCCCGACGGGCCCAGCAGGCAGATGAACTCGCCGTCGGCGATCTGGAAGCTGATGTCGGGCACGGCGACGAAGGCGCCGAAGGTCTTGGAGATGTTCTGGAATTCGACAGAGGCCATGACAGATTTCCGATTACGACTTGATGCCACCGAAGAACCGGAAACCGAATTTCCAATTCACGAAGAGATAGAGGGCGATGACGGGCAGCGAATAGATCAGCGAATAGGCAGCCAGCAGCGTGACGACCGGCGTGCCGGCCTCCGAATAGAAGGAGTAGATCGCGACGGATGCCGGCATCAACTTGTCGCTGCGCAACAGGATGAAGGGGATGAGGAAGCTGCCCCAGATGTTGACGAAGGCCCAGACGACGACCACGACGATGCCCGGCCGGATGACCGGCAGCGCCACATCGAAGAACGCCTGCAGCGGCGAGGCGCCGGCGACCATGGCGCTCTCCTCATAGGAGCGCGGGATGGCGTCGATGAAATCGCGAAGAATGAACATCGCCGTCGGCAACAGCCCGCCGGCAAAGACGAGAATGACGGCAAGATGGGTATCGATCAGGCCTGCCGCCGAGATGATGAGGAAAATCGGCACCATCGCCGCCGAGCCTGAAACGACCGACGAGAAGAGCAGCAGGATATAGGTGACGGCGCCCTTGCCGGGGATCGACGAGCGCGACAGTGCGTAGGCGGCAAGCGTTGCCGCCCCACCAACCAGAACCACGCCGCCCGCCGCCTGGATGAGGCTGTTCAGCAGCGCCTGCATCGCGAAGGTGTTCTGGAAGACGGTGGCGAAATTCGAAAGCGTGAAGGGCGACGGGATGGCAAGGCCAAGTTCGGCACGGGCATTGAACGGCGCAAAGACGAACCAGACGAGCGGCAGCGCAAAGACCGTGCCGAGGAAGGTGGCAGCGGCCGCAAAGACCGTGCGCCGCACGAAGATGTTCTGAGTCTTCTGCATCATTCCGCCTCCACCGGCTTCTTGTGGGCAAGGCGAAGATAGACGAGCGCGAAGGCGAGATTGATCAGCATGATGACCACGCCGACGGCAGCGCCCTTGCCGAACTCGAAATCCTTGAACGCGATGCGGTAGGTGTAGATCGACAGGATCTCGGTGCGATAGGACGGCCCGCCATGGGTGAGCAGGAACGGCGTGAAGACGTTAAAGGTCCACATGGTGATGAGGATCAGATCGGTGACGACATGGCCGCGGATCAGCGGCAGCGCAATGTCGCGCAGCTTCTGCCACGAGGTGGCGCCCGCGACATCGGCTGCCTGGAAATAACTCGGCGGGATCGACTGGAAGGCCGAATTAAACAGCATCATCGAGAAGGCGGCGCCCCGCCAGGTGTTGAAGAACACGATCACCCAGAACGGTTGTTGCAGCAGCCAGTCGCCCGGCGGCAGACCGAGGCCGCGCAGGATCATGTTGAGCGTGCCGTTGTCGTAATCGAGGAACGCGAACCAGGCAAAGCCGATCACCACCTCCGGCAGGATCCAGGCGGCGATGACCGCGGTCTGCAGGAAGGATTTGAGCGTCGGCGTGACCGTCTGGCTGAGCCAGGCGAGCAGCAGCCCGAGCAGCGCCTGGCCGATCAGCGCCGAGAGCAGCACGAACTGGATCGTCAGGATCAGCGAAAACCCGAACTGGCCGCGGGTAAAGAAGGTCGCCGGATTGAAGAGCGCGAAATAGTTCTGCAGGCCGACGAAATCGGGGTCGACGGCCGTGCGGCCGAGCAGTGTGCGGTTGGTGAAGGAAACGAAGATCACCCAGAAGAAGGGAACGATGACGAAGACCCCGACGAGGGCCGTGGCCGGTGCCAGGAAAAGCGCGCCGGCGCGCGTCGAAAGCAGGGAGAATTTCTTCATGCGCGTTTCATGCCCATATCCTGGATCGGGAGCCCGGCCACGGATGGCAGCCGGGCGCTCTGTCGTTGGATCGAAGCGGGATGAGGGGCCCGTTGCGGCCACATCCCGCATTGGCTTTAGAGCGTGCTGACGGTGTTTTCTTCGCCGACGATGGCGATGACGGCCGCCTTGTACTGGGCCATCGCGTCCTCGGGCGAGAGCTCGCCGGAAACGACGCTTTCGGTCATGCGCTGGATCTCGGTCGAGACCTTGTTGTAATTGGCGTCGTTCGGACGGGCCGTGGTGATCGGCAGCAGCGTCGTTGCCGTTTCCGTCAGGAACGGCGAGTTCGGGATCGCCACGTCGTCGCGGATACGGATGGCCGGCTGGATTTCCTGGAACGCGTCGAGCTGCTCCTTGCTGTTCATGAACGAGAGCAGCGCCCAGGATTCGGCAGGCGCGTCCGTATGCGGATTGATGACGAAGCCGGTGCCGCCGGACATCGTGACGAAATCCTGGCCGCGTAAGCCCTTTCCGGGTGCTGCGGCGGGCATCTTCTTCCAGGTCATGGTGTTGTCGCGATCGGCGACGGCGAATTCGGCGCCGGGTGCTGTGACCGAGCGATAGAACCAGTCGCCCTCGACGAGCATCGCAGTCTTGCCATCGCGGAAATTGGCGAAGGTGCGGTTGCGGCCGTCGGCAAGCAGCTGCGCGCGCTGGTCGCCGAGCTTGTCGTCGACATAGATGGTCTTGTAGAGCTTCAGCGTGTCGAGGATGCCCTGGCTCGACACGATATATTTGCCGCTGTCGTCGGTGACCTGTTCGCCGGTGCCGAGCAGCGCCATCCAGTAGCCCTGCATCGTGGTCGCCTCGCCCATGGAGACGCCGGCGTTGAGCTGCAACGGGAAGCTGTCGGGGGCGGCCGCCTTGATCTTGCGGGCGGCGTCGAGCAACTCATCCCACGACTTCGGCTGCCAGCTGTCGGCATCGAGGCCGGCCGATTTGAAGAGGTCCTTGCGCACGAAGATCATGCGGGCGTCGGTGCCGAGCGCGATGCCATAGGGCTTGCCCTGGTAGCTCATCAGCGCCTTGGTGCCGTCGGAGATATGCTGCCAGCCCTCCCACTTCGGAACGTCTGGGCCAGCCACTTCCTCGAGCGACTTCAGGAGATTGCCCTGGACGAAGCTCGGGATCAGGAAACCGTCGAAGCCGGAGACATCAGGGCCGGCGCCGGTGGAGAAATCGAGCGCGAGCTGCTGCGTCAGCTGCTCGTCCTCGCCGCCGAACTGGGTGAGCTTGACGGTGACGTCCTTGCCTTCGGCCTTCATCTTCTCGGTAAAGGCCGGAATGACCTTTTTTTCGATCCACTCGGCCATGCCGCTGTTTACGCCGCCGATGATGCAGCGGCAGGTGATGTTGAGTTCGGTGGCGCTCACCGGCGCGGCAAAGGCGATGGCCGCGGCTGCGCTGAGCAATAGGGAATGAAACCTGGTACGCATGTTTTCTCCTCCCGGTCGATCCTCTCAAGGACCTAAGTGTCTGGCTGCGACAGTCCGTCCCTCCTCCAGGTCCGGCGTCCCGACGATGGTCAAGAATGAACACGCTTTCATCTTTGTCAACATGGATCATGTGTTCCGTGCGCAAAAATTGGCGGAATATCTATTGGACTTGACGAAGTCGTCGCATTGCTCTCTTTTGAGAATGAACACGTTTTCATTTTGTGACGGATAGATGAACGAGCGCGCCGACAAGAAAGCTGCCCGAGCCACCGCAGACCAGGTGGCGCGCGCGGCTAATGTTTCCAGGGTCGCTGTGTCCCGGGCCTTCAACCCGAACGCTTCGCTGAAGCCGGAGAAGCGCGACCGCATCCTGCAAGTGGCGCGGGAACTGAACTATACGCCCGACATGGCGGCGCGCTCGTTGGTGACGGGACGTTCGCACCTCGTCGGCATGATCGTGCCGGATGTCTGCAGTCCCTGGGAGAGCCAGGAGATCGACGCGTTGACGACGGCGCTGCAGGCGGAGGGCTTTGCCACGCTGCTCTTCAAGGCCAAGGCTGATTTCAGCATGGATCCGCGCCTGCTCACCTATATGCGCGGCTTCAATCCGGATTCGGTGATCGCCTTTACCGAAAACATCCTGCCCGATGTGCTCTGCGGCTTTCTCGACCGCGCCGTGCCGATCTACGTGATCTACGACGACGTGAAGCAGTTTGCAGGCGCCGCATCCGGCACACTCTATGACCGGCTGCTCGTCCGGCAGAAAAACGGCATCGAACAGGCGGTGGCCCTGCTTCAGGGCTATGGCGCGCGCCGCATCGCCTATCTCGGCGGCAAGGCGCAGTCGCTCGCCAATGCCGAGCGCGAGCGCACTCTCAAGGAGACGCTCGCGGAGCGCGGCATGGATGCGCCGATCCTGCTTGCCGGGGACTACACCTATGACACCGCCTACCAGGCGACGCTTGATCTGTTCCGGATCGGCGAGGGCGCCGATGCGATCTTTGCGGCCAATGACGTCGGCGCCTTCGGCGCGATCGACGCGCTGCGCCACGAGCTCGGGCTTTCGGTGCCTGAGGACGTCAAGGTCGTCGGTTTCGACGACATCCCGCAGGCGCACTGGAAGAGCTACAACCTCACCACCGTGCGCATCGACCTCGAAGAGCGCGTGCGTGCGCTCGTCCGCCTCATCCTGATGCGGCTTCGTGCGCCCGATGCCGAGCCGTTTACCGAGACACTCAACACCCGCCTGATCGTGCGGGGCACCGTCGGCTGAAGGTAGCGAACATGGCCAAAAAACGCATCCACGTCGTCTTCAAGACCCATCTCGACATCGGCTTTACCGATCACGCCGAGAAGATCCGAAAGCAGTATCACGAGCGCTTCATTCCGCAGGCGATCGAAACCGGCGCACACTTCTACAATGAGAACCCGGACGAGCCGCTGTTCGTCTGGACGACGGGCGCCTGGCTGATCTGGGATCACCTGAATTCTCGCTCGAAGGAAGAGGTCGCGCGGCTGGAGCAGGCGATCGAGCGCGGCCTGATCCGCTGGCACGCGCTGCCGTTCACGACGCATACGGAGTTGATGTCACCGGACCTTTTTCGCACCGGGCTTTCCTATGCGCAGGAGCTCGACCGCCGCTTCGGCCTGAAGACGATCGCCGCCAAGATGACCGACGTGCCCGGCCATACGCTCGGCATGGTGCCGCTCTTGGCGCAAGCCGGCGTACGCTTCTTGCACATCGGCGTGAACTCGGCCTCGCCGCCGCCGGAAATCCCTGATGTTTACCGCTGGCGGGCGCCTGATGGCGCGGAAATCGTCGTCATGTACCAGCGCTCCTATGGCGAGACTTATTTCCCGGAGGGGATTTCCGACGGCCTGAGCTTCGCCCATACGAGCGACAATATCGGACCGCAGAGCGTGTCGCAGACGGCCGAAGCCTATCGTGAGATCCTGAAACACGAGCCCGGCGCCAGCGTGCGCGCGGCGACGCTTGAGGACTACGGCGCATTGATGTGGGAGGCACGCGAGCGCTTCCCGGTCGTGGAAAAGGAACTCGGCGATAGCTGGATCCACGGCAGCGGCACCGATCCGGAAAAGATCGCCCGCTATCTCGCACTGCAGCGGCTCTACGGTCGCTTCGCTGAGGAGCGGATGACGGCGAGCCGTCAGGCCTTCGGGCGCAAGCTGGCGCTGGTTGCCGAACACACCTGCGGCGTCGATATCAAATCTTTCCTGCGCGACGAAAAGGCCTGGGCGCGCCCGGCTTTCGAGGCGGCGCGAAAGACGGATCCTCGTTTCCACTATACGGAGGCATCCTGGGCGGAGCAGCGCGCCTATCTCGACCAGGCCGTTGCGGAGCTGGATGCGGAGGATGCCGCGCGCGCCGAAGCGGCGCTTGCCGAGCTTGCCGTTTCGCCGCGGCCCGAACCTGGCAGTGCTGCAGCAAGACTTGAAGTTGGAGGCTGGGTCATCGACCTCGATCCCCTAACGGGCGACGTTGCCGCGCTGACAGCGCCCGACGGTCGAACGATCCGCGGCGCCAACGGCTCGCTGATCGCCTATCGCTACGAAAGTTATGATGCCGGCGATGTGCGCCGTCACATGGATACCTACCTGACGCATTGGATGGACTGGGCGGTGCTCGATCATGACAAGCCCGGGCTTGCCCAGGTCGCGGAGGCCCGTTCGCAAACCTATTCACCTAAGCTTCGGGGCACGACGGCGACGTCGATCGTCGCGGCAATGCCGGCCGAGGCGGTCGAGCAATTCGGCGCACCGGCTGAGATCGCCATTGAATTCTCCGGCGGGCAGGACGGCCTCGATATCCGGCTGACGCTCTACGGCAAGAATGCCAACCGTATGCCGGAAGCAAGCTTCCTGTCGTTCACGCCCGAGGGGCGCTCGGAGTGGATCGTGCGCAAGATGGGGCTCTGGCACGCGACCGACAATTTCGCCCGTGCCGGCGGTGCCCAACTTCAGGCGGTCACGGCCGTCCGGGGGACGCACGAAGCAGGCGCAGAGCTGATGGTCGAGAACCTCGATACGCCGCTGGTAGCACCTCAAGCATGGCCGTTCATGGCCTTCTGCAAGGATCTACCCGACTACTCCGAAGGGGTTCGCTTCAACATCCACAACAACAAGTGGGGCACCAACTTTCCGATGTGGTGGGGCGGCGATTTCACCACGCGCTTCAGGCTCAGCCTCGGTGGCCGGTAAGCGACGAGGCATGGACTATCCCGTGCGGGCGTCGGTATCGGTTGATTGGAAAACCGGTCTCCTGAGAGCGGTTTGCATGGTGCCGCTCCCATAGGGGGACGTCGACGCGGCGGACATGCCTGCGGCGTGGCGGGGCAGATACCAGACATCGACAGGGAGCCTGCGACCGGGTAGCGAGACGTCGTTCTGCGCCAGCCAGTTGGCGGGCGGAACGGGGGCCCGGAGGCGCGCCATCAGCGCGGCCGATACCACCAGTGGCGCGTCGAGTGATTTGGACAGGCTTTCCAGGCGCTGGGCGACATTGACCGCATCGCCGATGACCGTGAATTCGCTGTGGCAACCGCTGTCCAGCACGCCGCCGACCACCTTGCCGTAATGCAGGCCGATGCCGGCATCGAGGGCGGGCTGGCCGTTTAGCACATTGTGGTTCTTCCAGTCGTTGAGCGCGTCGACGAGATCAAGCGCGCAGGCCATCGCCCGGTCTGCGTCGTCGTCCATGGGCCTCGGCTGGCCGAAGACGGCCATCACACCGTCGCCAATGAATTTGTCCACCGTGCCGCCATGCTCGAAGATCGTCTGCGAGACGAGCTGACGATACTCCGCCAGGACGAAGGCGAGTTCAGGAGCAGGGGCTATCTCGGAAAACAGGGTGAAATCGCGCAGGTCGACGAACATGATCGCAGCGTCTCGGCGTTCGAGGCCAAGCGCATCGCCTTTTTCCTGCAGCGCCGAGACCACCAGCGGCGAGAAAAACCGGGAGAGGTTCTGGCGTCGTTGATCCGCTTTCAGCGCTTCCTTGCGGGTGCGGTCGTGATCGCGCGCCAGAAGATAGATGGCAAAGGCAGTGAAACCGAAGCTGACGGTCAGGCCGAGATCCTGGTTGAAGAACGATCCGAGCAGGGAAAGCGTGCCGGCGGCCTGATGCCTCGCGGCGGTCGTTGCGAGCATCGCCACCCAGGCAACGAGCACGATGCTTGAAAAGATGAGAACGAGCCGACGTTCGAGCTTCAGGCCGACATGGACGAGCAGGATAAAGGCGACGACCAGGCCCGTGGTCGTCAGATTGTGGTTTTCCGTCACCGGCCCGGCAAGAATATGCGCGTAGAGGAGCAGCGCGACCAACACGGCGTCGAGGACCACGAAAAAGGTCTTCAGCCACGAACGGCCAGGCAGGTAGCGGGCCGTCGCCACGGAGGCGATGCTGATCGCGAGATAGCTGACGACGACGATCGCGTGCATCCGTTCTGCGCCTTCGTTGCCGCCGAGCAGGAGGTTTGCGAGCAGGATGGCGAAAGCGACGAAGCGAAGCAGGATCGAACGCATCTCGCGGGCGAAGTCCCAATGGGGATGCAATGAAGACGTCATGCCTGTCGGCCCCGAGATTTGAAACACCCTGCCCTCCGCGCAAGCGCGACCGTTGCTGTCGTTGCCAGCCTTTGCTGACAGTCGATTCGCGTCGATTCCGTGACGCGATCGCGCGGTCCGATGCCGTTGGCTTGTCCGTTTCTAGAGCTTCCAACGGTGGCAAGGTCAAGCATGGACGGGGACGATTGCGCGTGAGCTTCGCCCTTCCCGTCGTCGGCCGTTCCTCTTTGCCCCCGGCGCCTACGTAGAATGACGTATGTGCAGTGCAGCGTGGCTGTCCGATGATCCCCTCAAGCAACGGCTAAAAAGCACCGAAGGCCTTGTTGCTCCAGAACGAGAGGGGTTCCATCAGATGAATATCAAGGCAAGCGTCACCGGCGCATTCCTGGCTGCCGTCCTGTCGACGACGGCGTTCAACGGCGCCTTCGCCGCCGATGACACGATCAAGGTCGGCATCCTGCATTCGCTTTCCGGCACCATGGCGATCTCCGAGACGACGCTGAAAGATGCCATGCTGATGCTGATCGACGAGCAGAACAAGAAGGGCGGCCTGCTCGGCAAGAAGCTCGAAGCCGTCGTCGTCGACCCGGCGTCCGATTGGCCGCTCTTTGCCGAAAAGGCGCGCGAGCTGGTCTCGGTCGACAAGGTTTCGGCGGTCTTCGGCTGCTGGACTTCGGTGTCGCGCAAGTCGGTCCTGCCGGTGTTTGAGGAGCTCAATTCGATCCTCTTCTATCCGGTCCAGTACGAGGGCGAGGAAAGCCAGCGCAACGTCTTCTATACCGGTGCCGCGCCGAACCAGCAGGCGATCCCGGCCGTCGATTATCTGATGGCGAACGAAAGCGTCGAGCGCTGGGTGCTCGCCGGCACCGACTATGTCTATCCACGCACGACCAACAAGATCCTCGAGGCCTATCTCATCTCCAAGGGCGTGAAACCCGAGGATATCATGATCAACTACACGCCCTTCGGCCATTCCGATTGGCAGACGATCGTCTCCGACATCAAGAAGTTCGGTTCGGCCGGCAAGAAGACCGCCGTCGTCTCAACCATCAACGGCGATGCCAACGTACCCTTCTACAAGGAACTGGCGAACCAGGGCGTGAAGGCTGAGGATATCCCGGTCGTCGCCTTCTCGGTTGGCGAAGAGGAACTCGCCGGCCTCGATACCACTCCGCTTGTCGGGCATCTGGCGGCGTGGAACTATTTCCAGTCGGTCGACACACCGGCCAATGCCGAGTTCATCAAGACCTGGAAGGCCTATACCAAGAACGACAAGCGCGTGACCAACGACCCGATGGAAGCGCATTATATAGGCTTCAACATGTGGCTGAAGGCCGTCGAGAAGGCAGGCACCACCGATACCGACGCCGTTCTCGACGCGATGATCGGCGTTTCCGTGCCGAACCTCTCGGGCGGCTATTCGACGATGATGCCGAACCACCACATTACCAAGCCGGTGCTGATCGGCGAGATCCAGGGCGACGGCCAGTTCGAGACCGTCTGGGAAACCCCCGGCCTCGTCGTCGGCGACGAATGGTCCGACTACCTGCCGGACTCCAAGGACCTGATCTCCGATTGGCGCGCGCCGATGTCGTGCGGCAACTTCAACGTCGCCACCGGCAAGTGCGGCGGCAAAGGCTCCTGATTTCATCACCTGGTCATAGACCGGGCGGGCAGTCCGCCCGGCCAATCCTTGCATGACGAAATCCGGGGGCAAGCATCCCTCCGTCCGATGATGCGGCCGGGCGGAGGGATCTTAAACGTGAAATCCTCGACCGAAACGCCAGTCGCCCACGCGACATGGCAAGACCCGAGCGAGAGGGTAATGTACCGAATTCTGCAGATCCTGTTTGTTGCGCTGTGCCTGTTGATATCGACCCACGTGGTCGGTCTGCGCGCGGCGGACGACCTTGGCGCATTGGTCGATCAGCTCGGCGCCGCGAAACTCTCGGATATGGACGAGCGGATATCGGCGCTCGCCAAGACCGGTGACGCCAAGGTCATTCCCGTATTGGAGGCGTTGGGCGAGGGGGAACTCTACCAGCGCAAATCCGATGGCAAGGTGTTCCTCGTCAAGGCGCAAGGCGCGGACCTGCTGCTCGTCGATCCCGCGACAGGCATGGAAGCCGGCGAAGCGCCGAAAGCGGCGATGCAGAAGGTCAAGGTCAACAATGCCGTGCGCCGCGCGGTTCGCAGCGCGCTCGGTGGCCTGACCCTTTTCAGCGATGACGCCGGCGCGCGACTGAAGGCGGCGCAGTCGATGCTGCAGACGCCGAATGCCGATGCGCTCGAGGCGATCGAGACGGCCATTGCGACCGAAAAGGATGCAACTGTCCGCAAGGTTCTCGACGAGGCACGCGCGGTTTCGCTGCTCGTCTCGGATCGCGGCGACGACGAGAAGCGCCGAGCGATCACAATGCTCGCCGAAGGCAGCGGCCGCTCCAGTCTCGCGGTCCTGAACGCGACGCTCGCGAGCGCTGACGCGTCACTCAAACCCGACATCGAGGCGGCGATCGCCCGCATCGAACAGACCCAGGCGCTTTGGAGCGCCGGCCAGAATGTCTGGTACGGCCTGTCGCTCGGCTCAGTTCTGCTGCTGGCGGCGATCGGGCTTGCCATCACCTTCGGCGTCATGGGCATCATCAACATGGCCCATGGCGAGATGGTCATGCTCGGCGCCTACACGACCTTCATGGTGCAGGAGGTCGTGCGCAATTCCTATCCTGCGCTTTTTGACTGGTCGCTGGCGATTGCCCTGCCGCTTGCCTTTCTCGTCACCGGGGCCGTCGGCCTTGCAATCGAACGCGGCGTCATCCGCTTTCTCTATGGCCGCCCGCTGGAAACCTTGCTTGCCACTTGGGGCATATCGCTGATCCTGCAGCAGGCAGTGCGCTCGATCTTCGGGCCGACCAACCGTGAGGTCGGCAACCCCTCGTGGATGTCCGGCGCCTTCGAGCTTGGCGGGCTGACGATCACCTGGAACCGGCTGTGGATTATCGTCTTTGCGTTGACGGTTTTCGCGGCGCTCCTGTTCCTGCTTAAGAGGACCCCGATGGGGCTCCGGATGCGGGCCGTCACCCAGAACCGCCGCATGGCTTCCTCCATGGGCATCCGCACGCCTTGGGTCGATGCGCTGACCTTTGCGCTCGGCTCCGGCATCGCCGGCATGGCCGGCGTGGCGCTCTCGCAGATCGACAATGTCTCGCCCAATCTCGGCCAGGGTTACATCATCGACAGCTTCATGGTCGTGGTCTTCGGCGGGGTCGGCAACCTCTGGGGCACGCTCGTCGGCGCCTTCTCGCTCGGTATCCTCAACAAGTTCCTCGAGCCCTATGCCGGCGCCGTGCTCGGCAAGATCCTCGTGCTCGTGTTGATCATCCTGTTCATCCAGAAGAAACCGCGCGGGCTCTTCGCACTCAAGGGAAGGGCGGTCGAAGCATGATCACCTCGTTTCTCATGAAATCGCTGGACCGCAGCATCCTCGTCGTCGTGGCGATCCTCCTCGGCCTCGCCATCCTCCTACCCGCGCTCAACCTTCTGACCGCGCCCGATCATCCGCTGCACGTGCCGACCTATCTGGTCTCGCTGTTCGGCAAGTATCTCACCTATGCGCTGCTGGCGCTGGCGCTCGATCTTGTCTGGGGCTTCTGCGGCATTCTTTCGCTTGGGCACGCCGCTTTTTTCGCGCTCGGGGGCTATGCCATGGGCATGTATCTCATGCGCCAGATTGGCGCGCGCGGCTCCTATGGCAACCCATTGCTGCCGGATTTCATGGTGTTCCTCAACTGGAAGGAATTACCCTGGTTCTGGTACGGCTTCGACATGTTCTGGTTCGCCGCGCTGATGGTCGTGCTGGTTCCGGGCTTACTTGCCTTCATCTTCGGCTGGTTCGCCTTCCGCTCGCGTGTCAACGGCGTCTACCTGTCGATCATTACCCAGGCGATGACCTATGCCCTGCTGCTCGCCTTTTTCCGCAACGACATGGGCTTCGGCGGCAACAACGGCCTCACCGACTTCAAGGACATCCTCGGCTTCAACATCCAGGCGGACGGCACGCGCGCGGCACTCTTTGCCACATCTGCACTGATGCTGGCGCTCTGCCTCATTCTTACCTCGGCGATAGTGCGTTCCAAATACGGCAAGGTGCTCGTCGCGGTGCGCGATGCCGAAAGCAGGACCCGCTTCCTCGGCTATCGGGTGGAACACATCAAGCTCTTCGCCTTCACCGTCTCGGCGATGATGGCTGGCATCGCCGGCGCGCTTTATGTGCCGCAGGTCGGCATCATCAATCCGGGCGAGTTCGAACCCGGCAATTCGATCGAAGTGGTGATCTGGACGGCGGTTGGCGGGCGCGGAACGCTGATCGGCCCGATCGTTGGCGCCATCCTCGTCAACGGGGGGAAGAGCATCTTCACGGCAGCCTTCCCGGAGTTCTGGCTGTTTGCGCTCGGCGGACTGTTCGTGCTGGTCACCCTGTTCCTGCCGAAGGGCGTCGTCGGAACGGCCGGCGCCTATTTCGCCCGCCGGCGCGCTGAGCGTAGGGCGCGGGCGGACGAAACGCCGGACAATCTGGCGGTTGAACCCATGGCGGCGGAGTAGGCGACATGAACCAGACGATCGGCCAGACCAAACCGACCAGCCTTCTCTATCTCGACGGCGTCTCCGTCTCCTTCGACGGTTTCAAGGCGCTGAACGCGCTCTCCTTCGTCATCGAACCTGGCGAACTGCGGGCGATCATCGGCCCGAACGGGGCCGGCAAGACGACGATGATGGACATCATCACCGGCAAGACGCGGCCCGACGAGGGGCAGGTGTTTTTCAAAGGTGAAATCGACCTGACGAAGAAGGACGAGGCGGAGATCGCCTCGCTCGGCATCGGCCGAAAGTTCCAGAAGCCGACGGTCTTCGAAAGCCAAACGGTGTGGGACAATATTGAACTCGCCTTGAACCGAAGACGAGGCGTCTTCGCGACGCTGTTCTATCGGCTGACGACCGAGGACAAAGCCCGGATCGAGGAAATCCTTGCGACCGTCCGGCTTTCTACGCGTCGCGACGATCTCGCCGCCAACCTTTCGCACGGCCAGAAGCAGTGGCTGGAGATCGGCATGCTGCTTGCCCAGGAGCCGGAACTGCTTCTGGTCGACGAGCCGGTCGCTGGGATGACGGATGCGGAAACGGCCGAGACTGCCGTCCTGCTCAAGGAGATCGCAAAGACCCGATCCGTCGTCGTTGTGGAGCACGACATGGGCTTCATCCGCGAATTGGGGGTCAAGGTCACCTGCCTTGCCGAGGGCGCGGTGCTGGCGGAAGGCTCGATCGACTTCGTCAGCAGCGACCCGAAGGTCATCGAGAACTATCTCGGCCGGTAATGCCCCATCCAGCAAACGTCATAGGAGGGCGCGCCATGCTGAGCGTCGAAAACGTCAATCTTCACTACGGTGCCGCTCAGGCGCTGCGCAACGTGTCGATCACCGCCGAGATGGGCAGGATCACTTGCGTGCTCGGCCGCAACGGCGTCGGCAAGTCGAGCCTGCTCCGGGCCGTTACCGGTCAGCATCCGGTTAGCGCCGGCGCGATCGGCTTCAACGGCGTGGCACTCGCGGGTATGGCGCCCTACCGCCGTGCCAAGGAAGGCATCGGCTATGTACCGCAGGGCCGTGAGATTTTTCCGCTGCTAACGGTGAAGGAGAATCTCGAAACCGGCTACGCCCCGTTGAAGCGGGGCGATCGCTCGATACCGGAGGACGTCTTCAATCTCTTCCCGGTTCTTCGCTCGATGCTTGGGCGCCGCGGAGGCGACCTCTCCGGCGGGCAGCAGCAGCAACTGGCGATCGGCCGGGCGCTGGTGACACGGCCGAAGATCCTGGTGCTTGACGAGCCGACCGAGGGCATTCAGCCTTCGATCATCAAGGATATCGGCCGCGCGATCCGTTACCTCCGGGATTCGACCGGAATGGCGATCCTGCTGGTCGAGCAATATCTGGATTTCTGCCGGGAACTTGCCGATCACGTCTACATCATGGACCGCGGCGCCGTGGTGCACGAGGGGCCGCCAGAGACGTTGGATACGGCCGAGGCCCGACGACATCTCACGGTTTGATCACCCGCTACCGGCATCTCTGGTGTCAGGTGTCACGCGTGCGCAGGTGCTGGCGCCGCGGACCGAACCTCAATCCACCGAAGGCTCATTTATGAGAAATCGCCGTCTCTGCCATGAAAGCGCCGAGAAAGCGCACTAAATCTATGCAGTAACTTACGTAATTTCTTGAGAATGGTGCGGTTTGGGTGTAGGACATTCTAAGCGAAAGAGTGCGGCCGTCACAACCCGTTGCCTCCGGCAATTGCCCGAGGAGCGGATTTGTGGCGGCCTTCTTGTTCACGAAAGCGAAGTGACATGTTGACCAAAAAAGGAAAATACGGGCTCAAGGCCCTTGTCGACCTTGCTCAACTGGAGCCAGGAGAGACCGCCTTCATCACCGAGATCGCCACGCGGAACAATATTCCGAAGAAGTTCCTGGATGCGATCCTTCTCGAACTGCGCAATGCCGGAATCCTGCGCTCGAAGAAGGGCCCGGGCGGCGGCTATTCTCTGTCTCGACCAGCCTCCGACATCCGCATCGGCCAGGTCATCCGGACGCTGGATGGGCCCTTGGCGCCGATCCGCTGTGCCAGCCGCACCGCCTTCGAGGCCTGCGACGACTGCGCCGATCCGGTCAACTGTCATGTGCGCAAGTCGATGAGCAATGTTCGCGACGCGATCGCCTCGATCCTCGACAACATGACGCTGGAGCAGTTCGCCGCCAATGACAACGCCTCCGAGATCGTGGCGTTGCGCGATGCCGAGGCGGGCTGAGGCGGCGCGTCGGGTAGGACATTTCCAACGGCCGTGCAGCTGTGGAACTGTATTGCTGTTATAATCTATATAATATGTGCATTATTTCGCCTCAACCATGGAGAGGCGGATGAGCAACGTACATTTCCTCAAAGAGCCGGTGGCGGCCGACAACAGCGCACATGATCAAAAACGGCGGGAGCTGTTTGCCCGCGCCGAGACGCTGTCTAGGGATCTTGCCCGCCGTGGCGCCGAACTCGACCGCGTCGGAGCGCCGCCGCGGGAAGAGGTCGAGGCGCTCCGTCAGGCCGGTCTTCTGACCGCGCTGCATTCGCCGGAGGTTGGCGGTGCGGGCTTGAGCTGGGTCGACGGGCTGCGGCTGGTGCGCATCATCGCGCGCGGCGAAAGCTCGATCGGCCAATTGCTTGGCTACCACTACGTCAACAGCCAATATGTCTACTGGGCCGCTGCCGATCCGAAGCAGGCCTGGGTGCTTGGGGCGGAGACCGTCGAGCGGCAGCTCTATTGGGGTGCCGCGGTCAACCCGCGCGATCCCGGCCTCATGCTGGAACGGCGTGGTGGCCACTATGTGCTGAACGGCCGCAAGACATTTTCGACCGGCGCGCATGTCTCCGACCGCATTAACGTCAACGCTGCGATCGAGGGTAAAATTGCCAATTTCGTCGTGCCGACCGACCGGCCGGGTTACATCACCAACGACGACTGGGACAATATCGGCCAGCGCCTCTCGGACAGCGGTAGCGTCGAGTTCCGTGATTTCCCGGTCTACGATCGTGATTTCATCCTGCCGCTTGCCGACCCCTCCGATCCGCCAGCGGTGCAGGCGACGTTCAACACGCCGCTGATCCAGCTCGTCTTCGTCAATTTCTACCTCGGCACGGCGGAAGGTGCGCTTGCATCGGCCCTCGACTACGTCCGCACCACGACACGTCCCTGGGTGACATCGGGTGTCGAACGCGCCGGCGATGACCCCTATATCCTCGAACGGATCGGGGAACTCCAGGCGAGCGTGAAGGCGTCGGTCGCGCTGGCCGATGTGGCCGCAGCTTCGGTCGAGGCGGCACTGTCGCAGGGGAGGTCGGTGACGGCCGAGTCGCGCGGCGAAGCGGCGATCGAGGCCTATGCGGCCAAGGTGCACTCGACCCATGTCTCGCTCGACGTGACGACGAAGGTCTTCGAGCTGATGGGCGCACGCGCCACGGCAGGGCACTATCGCTTTGACCGCTACTGGCGCAATGTCCGCACTCACACGCTGCACGATCCGGTCGCTTACAAGGCGCGCGAGGTTGGCGATTTCGCATTGAACGGCCGGATCCCGCCGGTAAGCCTTTATAGCTGAGCCTGCCCCGCAGGCGCGATTGCCTCGGCCTGAAAGAAAAACGCCGCCTGGACCAGGTCCCGGCGGCGTTTCTTGGATGGCCCCGCCCTAAGCGGAAGCCGCGATCGCCGATTTCGTTCCGCCGATGTCCCGATAGCCGGCGCCCGGATGCGGCGCCACGAGCCTTGGCCCGGCGTCGAAGAGTTTTTCCCTGAGCGTGCCTTCGCGATAGTCGGTCTTGTAGGCGCCGCGTTTCTGCAGTTCCGGTATCAGCAGATCGACGGCGTCTTCGAAAGTCTCGGGCGTTACCGCATAGGCCAGATTGAAGCCGTCGACATCGGTCTCCTCGACCCATTCCTGCATGAGGTCGGCAACGGTCGAGGGCGAGCCGACGAAAACCGGTCCGAAGCCGCCGATGCCCACCCAGTCGGCCATCTCTCGCACCGTCCACACCCGATCCGGATCAATCGTCGTGAAGGTCTCGACGGCCGATTGCACCGCATTGGTGTAGCGGTGGCGCAGCGGTTCGTCCGGGGCAAACTGGCCGAAATCGATACCCGTCCAGCCGGAGATCAGCGCCAGAGCGCCTTCGTAGGAGACGTGCTTGCGGTACTCGTCGAACTTCTTCTTCGCCTCGGCATCGGTTTCGCCGAGGATCACCGTCTGCAGATTGAAGGCAAGGATTTCGCGCGGGTTGCGACCGGCGCGCTCTGCCGCCTCCCGGACATTGACGACATAGCGTTTCAATACGGTCTTTGAGGGCGCGGCGACGAAGATGCACTCGGCGTGGGCCCCGGCGAAGTCCTTGCCTCTGCTCGAAGAGCCAGCCTGGTAGAGCACGGGCGTACGCTGCGGCGAAGGCTCGCTCAAGTGGATGCCGGGGACGGTGAAGTGGCGGCCGCGGTGATTGATCGGGTGCACCTTGTCGGGATGGGTGAAGATGCCGGTTGCACGGTCGCGGACGACGGCACCGTCCTCCCAGCTGCCTTCCCAGAGCTTGTAGCAGACCTCCAGATATTCCTCTGCGAGATCATAGCGGTCGTCATGGCGCGTCTGCTGCGCCTGGCCGACATTGAGGGCGCCACTGTTCAGGTAGGAGGTGACGATGTTCCAGCCGATGCGCCCTTTGGTCAGATGATCGAGTGTCGAGATGCGGCGGGCGAAGGTGTAGGGATGCTCGAAGGAAAGCGACGCCGTCAGGCCGAAACCCAGATGTTCCGTTTCATGGGCCATCGTCGGCACCAGTTGTAAGGGGTCGTTGACCGGAACCTGGGCCGAATGGCGAAGAGCCGCGTCTGCGTTGCCGTTCAGCACGTCGTAGACGCCGAGCACATCGGCGATGAAAAGGCCGTCGAACTTGCCGCGCTCGAGCGTTTTTGCCAGATGCACCCAATAGTCGAGGTCCTTGTAGCGCCAGGACTGGTCGCGCGGATGGGTCCAGAGCCCCGGCGACTGATGGCCGACGCAATTCATGTCAAAGGCATTCAGCCGGATTTCACGACTCATGGAGTTCTCCTTCGGGCAAGGTTGGGCGTTGCCCGAAGCGTTGGTCACGCCTCGGGCCGCTTGTGCGCGGTCAATGGGATCAAAGTGCGCCGTTCTTCGGCGGCTTGACGCCGTTCAGGTGGTAGTTGCCGACGACGTGATGCTTCCAGCGCACCGGGTCGTGCAGCGTGTGGGTGCGGGCGTTGCGCCAATGCCGGTCGAGGTTGAGCCCGATCTTCGTCGAGGCGGTTCCGGCGAGTTCGAAGAGCGTGTTGCTCGTTTCCAAAGCGATCTCGGTCGTCAGAACCTTCGCCGCGGCAACGGCAAGCGTTGCCTCGACGACGCTTTCCTCGGTGCCGTTGATCTGGGCGACATCGACCTTCTTGCCGGCGCATTCGACGGTCGCGGTTGCCGCCTCCAGGCGGATGGCGAGCTGGCCGATGCGGGCGATCGTCAGCGGGTCGTTGGCCGCTTTCTCCACGCCGCTGTCCATCCAGGGCCGCGCATGATCGCGTACGAAATTGAGGGTTTCGGCAAAGGCCGCCCGGGCGATGCCGAGGTCGATGCCGGCATGAATGATCTGGCCGACGGAGCCGATCGTCGTCGGGCGCTCGAAGCCGCGGTGATGGCGCACCACCGCATCGGCGGTGACATAGACATTTTGCAGCACGGTCGTGCCGCTGCCGGTCGTGCGCTGGCCGAAGCCGTCCCAGTCGTCGATGATCTGCAATCCTTCGGCGCCGCGCGGCAAGAACGACATGGTCAGCTTGTCGGTTGGATCCAGAGCGAAGACCACGATCCATTCGGCAAACAGCACGCCGGTCGAATAATACTTGCGCCCGTTCAGCCGGAAACCGGGACCATCGGGCGTCAACCGCGTCGCGTAGTCGCCGACGGTCTTCGTGCCGCGCTCGGAAAGGGCGTTGCCGAAACGGTCGCCGGCAAGCGCACGGCCGAAGAAGAACGCCTTCTGCTCTTCGGTGCCATCGGTGCGCAGCGCTTCCAGAATGTAGAAGTGGTTCTGCGGGATTTGGCCGATCGAGCTGTCTGCTTCCGAGAGGATGGCGGTGATCTCCGCCAGAACTGCATTGGAGACGTCGATGCCGTCGTATTCCGGCGGCACGGTGATCGCGAGCAGGCCGGATTGGGCCAGCGCATCGAGCTCGTCGAAGGGCAGGATGCGATCCGTATCCCGCACATTGGCGCTCTTCGCAATTTCCGCCGCCAGTTCGTGGGCGATCGACAGCGCTTCCTCTTCGCTCTCGATCCGGTGCGCCGGGGCTCGTGTTTTCTCGGAAAGCCGCGAGATCGTTCCCATGTGACTGCTCCCTGTCGATTGAGGTGCATATCAGTGAATTATCTGGCAGAGCCGGGTAAGATAGTATATTCTATAGAAATTATCGATTTTAGATTTTCGTTTCTGCCGCGATGGCGGCCCGGTGTTTACCTTTGGGGCGGGATCGTTAATATCGAGTCGGGGGGAGGCCGCGGGGGAAAACCTTGGTCGCGGCATGCGGCGTGCGTGCGTGCCGATTTCCCGCCAAAATTGACTGCGGCTCAGGGACTATCACCCGATTTGCGCATTGCGTCATCGCCTGCAGTTCAACCAGTCGCGTGGCCACAGAGTATCGGCCACCCGGCACGAACACAAACACATGCTGACAGAATTGGCCATTCGCGTTTCCCGGCCTTAACCACTGAAGGAGACACAAATGACGAATTTCCTGCCTGCTCTACATGAAGGGCACGCCTCCATCACGCTGCAGAACCTGTTTCGCGATGCTCTGGAGGCCTATGACGACTGGGGCGCAAACATGCCCGAGCCGTTCGTTGCGTTCGAAGGTAAGCTGCTTCCGATCAGCGAAGTCTTCGATTGGATGAAACCTTGTACCGACATCATGCCGGCGAACCTCCTCGGCATCGTCACGGACCGGCTGAACAAGCCTTGGAGCGGTGAAGGTCCGCTCGATGCGATGACCGTCTCGACGGCGGCACGCGTGATGGCTGTTCTTACGCGACGGCAGTTGCGCAGCTTCGGTCGTGGCTCGATCGAGGTTTTTGCCGAGCGCTTCAACCATCCGGTGCAGGCCAATGCCTGATCGGTGAATCCCTGAGGAGCGCGTTCGCGCGCTCCTCACCAATGGCGAGCCGTTCGGCGATCGATTTCGCTACGCTCGGTGTCGCACCCCTTTCTTGCCGGATCGCCTTCCCGTAAACACGGGAGCTAGCGGATGTTCGAACGAACCGCCTTCCTCGATGCGCTGGCCGGTTTGAGCCAAGTGGCCGGCGTCGCCGAAGCGCAGGCAGAAATCGAGGGTGGTACGGGTCATGGCTGCGGCCACAACCTGCTCGGCACCGGTTCGTGCTCGCTGCCGTCGCGCTTACCCGCTACCTGAAGGACAACGGGCTGCCGGGCACGATACGCTATTATGGTTGCCCCGGCGAGGAGGGCGGTTCCGGCAAGACCTTCATGGCGCGCGCCGGCGTCTTCGCCGATGTCGATACGGCGCTGACCTGGCATCCGGCACCTTTCAACGGCGGTCGCTCGACCAACAATCTCGCCGTGCTCGAAATCTACCGCCGCTTCGAGGGTGTGGCGGCGCATGCGTCCAACGGTGCCCATCTCGGCCGCAGCGCGCTCGATGCGCTGGAACTGATGAATGTCGGCGTCAACTTCCTGCGCGAGCACATGCCGCAGGATTGCCGTGTGCACTATGCGATCACCGATGCCGGCGGCAAGGCGGCAAACGTCGTCCAGGCGCGTGCCGAGGCGCTCTATCTGGTGCGGGCGCCGCAGATGCCGGAAGCACTGGCGCTGGCTGCGCGGATCGACAAGATCGCCAAGGGCGCGGCGATGATGACCGAGACCGAAGTCGAGATCGTCTTCGATCGCGCGGCAACGAACCTTCTGCCCAACATTGCCCTTGAAACGGCGATCCATCAGAACATGGCGGCGCTCGGCCCGGTGCCTTTCGACGAGGCCGACATCGCCTTTGCCAAGGAGATCCAGAAGACGCTGACGCCGGAGGCGATATCGAGCAGCATCCGGCTCTACCAGATCAAGGGCGACGTCTTCGCCAACAGCCGTCTCGACGGTTCGACGGGCCTGCATCTCGGCCTTCGCGATTTCGAGGGGCAGTCACATTTCCGTGCCGGCTCGACCGATGTCGGCGATGTGAGCTGGATCACCCCGACTGCGCAGTGCTGGGCACCCGCCTGGGCGATCGGCACCGCGCCGCACACCCGGCAGGTGGTGGCGCAGGGCAAGAGCCCGGCCGCGCACAAGGCTTTCGCCCATGCGGCGAAATCATTGGCGGCAACGGGGCTCGATCTGATCCTCGATGTCGATCTGCTGGCGCGCGCAAATGTGGAGTGGCGCGAAAAAACAGAGGATAAACCCTATCAGTGCCCGATCCCGGATCACATCGGCCCCAAGCTCTCATTGCCGATTTGACGGTTTTGTCGAACGCCCGCGCCGCCGTCGCGGGCGTTTTCTTTTGCGAGATTGGCACCCCCAGCGTGTTGCTCGCCATTGCCGCCGATCGCGGTCGAAGTCTTGACGCGAATCAGAAGCTCCGGCATCTCTGTTACGGAGTTTTTCGAATAAGTGCTGATTGGCCGTATTTGGATTAAATCTCTGTTAGTGCATCGCCGCAGCGTTGTGCCGCGATGCATGCAAGGAGTAGGGCGAAATGACGATGACGGCAACCCAGGCAAGGCAGGACGCGGATCACTCCAAGGCTCGCCGTCCGGCCGACGAAGCGATCGCGGCCGATGCGCGCGCGCTTTCCGACCAGTTGAAGGCCATGCGCGAGCGGCTCTTCCCGCCGACGGCGATGAAGACGCTTCGCAGTTTCACCTCGGGCGAGGCGGCTAAGCTGATCGGTGTCTCCGACGGGTATCTGCGCCAGCTTTCGCTTGCCGGCGAGGGCCCACAGCCGGATACGGGGCTCGGCGGTCGCCGGTCCTATTCGCTCTCCGACATCAACGCGCTTCGCCGTCATCTCGCCGAACAGGCGCTGGCCAAGGGCAATGCCGTCAAGGCGCGTAGCTACCTCAAGTGGCGTGACCGGGAAGCAGGTGAGCACCTGCAGGTGATCTCTGTCACCAACTTCAAGGGCGGCTCCGGCAAGACGACCTCGTCGGTGCACATCGCGCAGTATCTCGCCATGACAGGCCATCGCGTGCTCGCCGTCGACCTCGATCCGCAAGCCTCGCTTTCCGCCCTCTTCGGGTATCAGCCAGAACTTGATCTCACCGGCAATGACACGCTCTATGGCGCGATCCGCTACGACGCCGAAGCGCGTCCTCTGCGGGACATCATCCGCAAGACCTATTTCGACGGCCTCGATCTCGTGCCCGGCAATCTCGAGCTTCAGGAATTCGAGCACACGACCCCACAGGCGCTGAGCGCCCGCCACAATGGCAGCGATGCCGGCCCGCTGTTCTTTGCCCGCGTGCAGACAGCACTCGCCAGCGTCGCCGATGACTATGATGTCGTCATCATCGACTGCCCGCCGCAGCTCGGGTATCTGACACTCTCGGCCCTTTGCGCTTCGACCTCCGTCATCGTCACCGTGCATCCGCAGATGCTCGACGTCGCCTCGATGAACCAGTTCCTCTACATGACGTCCGATCTCCTAAGCGTCGTGCGCGAGGCGGGCGGCGAACTGAATTTCGACTTCCTGCGCTATCTCGTCACCCGCTTCGAGCCGAACGACGGGCCGCAGGCACAGATTGTCGGCTTCATGCGCTCCCTCTTCGGCGAGAGGGTTCTGACCTCGGCCATGGTGAAATCGACGGCGGTCTCGGACGCCGGGCTGACGAAGCAGACGCTTTACGAGGTCGGGCGCGAGAATTTTACGCGCGCCACCTACGACCGCGCGGTCGAATCGCTGAACTCGGTCAACGGCGAGATCGAAGCACTCATTCATGCGGCATGGGGGCGCTGATCGAATGGCTGGCAATCGCAAGAACGAACTGCGCGCCCTCTTCTCCGGCAACGTCCAGCCGGCAGGTCCGGCCGCGCCGGCTGATGAAACGCAGCCTGCCACTGCAACGAGCGCTCAGCCCGCCGGGCCCGTGGCCGCCAAGGCACCGCTTGCCGAAGTTCCCCGCGCCGCGTCCGGCGCGATCAAGGCCATGGGCCTTTCGCTCGGCAGCATCACCCGCGAGGCGGAAGAGGCGCGCGCGCTGCGCGAAGCCCTGACGCAGGGCGAGCGTGTCGTCGAACTCGATCCGGATCTGATCGATGCATCCTTCGTCGAGGATCGCCTGACCGACGGTGAAACTGACGATCCGGACTTCCTGGCCCTTGCCGACAGCATTCGCGACAGCGGCCAGCAGTCGCCGATCCTGGTGCGCCCGCATCCGGAGAAGCAGGGCCACTACCAGACGGCCTATGGCCATCGGCGCCTCAACGCCGTGCGCAGTCTCGGCATCAAGGTCAAGGCAATCGTCCGGCCGCTGACCGACGACGAGCTGGTGCTCGCCCAGGGCAAGGAAAACGCCGAACGGCGCAACCTCTCTTTCATCGAGCGGGCAATGTTTGCCTCCGCGCTTGCCGACCGCGGCTTCGACCGCAAGGTGATCGGTGAGGCGCTCGCCGTTCAGAAGAGCGAGTTGTCGCGTTTGATGCAGGTGGCCGAAGGCGTGCCGCCGGCAATAGCCCGCGCCATCGGCCCGGCACCGAAGGTCGGCCGCGAACGCTGGATGGCGTTTGGTGCGCTGCTTGAAGACGAGGTCGCGGTCCAGGCCGCGCAGGAAGAATGCCGCTCCCGCCGCTTCCTCGAAGCCGAAAGCGACCACCGGTTCCAGATTCTCTTCACCCGCTTGTCGCGTAAGCCGAAGGTGGAAACGATGAAGCCGGAAACAATGGTCGACGCCGGCGGACGGGCCTTTGCCAAGCTGAAGCGCGACGGCAAGAACGCCCGCATCGAGTTTGCAGCCGACGTCGATCCTGCCTTCATCGACGAGGTTGCCGAGTTGCTTGCCAAGCGCCATGCGGCTTTCACGGCCGGCCGCGAAGGCTGACCAGCAGCGGCTTCACTTGGGGTTATAATCAGACCCCGCAACCACTTCCAGTATAAATTCATCGCATCCCCGGCTGACTAATGGGGATGTTTGCGTTTGATCCTCGTTTTAAGATCCCATAATGTATCGACTGGCACTTGCCCAGCTTACCCGGGGCTGGCCGCTCTTTTTGAATAACTTAGTGTTGGCCGTTTGGCGATCAGTATGCTGGTATGGTGGGCCCGGCAGGACACGAACCTGCAACCAATCGGTTATGAGCCGACGGCTCTGACTATTGAGCTACCCCACCAGAAAGTTTCTAAGCACAGAAAAACCGATGGATCAGTCGCGTAGCGGATGCTTTGAAGACGTGTTTTGAACCTTGACGCACCAGTGCGGTTCACCGATAATCAAAGTGAACCAAGGAAGGTTAGATCCCATGACCGCTGCATTTACCGTGCGTGTAAAAGATGAAACCGCGAGCAAGCTGGATCAGCTCGCTGAGAAGCTGGATCGGTCCCGCTCTTATATGGCTGCAGAGGCCATCGAAGCTTTCGTTGAGCAGCAGGAATGGCAGCTTGCCGAGATTGAAGCCGGGTTGACCGAGGCCGACCGGGGTGAGTTCGCCAGCGATGAAGATGTGGCGAAAGTCGTCAGGAAGTACGTCAAGTCTGCCCGCCAATCATGAGTCGGAAGCGTATTCGTTGGACGCTGCGGGCGTTGCGGCGACTTGGTGAGATCGGCGCGTATATCGAGAAAGACGATCCGGATGCGGCGGCTCGCGTCGTGGCGCGGATTGTCACTGCCGTGGATGCGTTAGCGGAGTACCCTGCCAGTGGGCGGCCTGGTCGTATCAAGAGCACGCGCGAGCTCGTGCTGGCCGACATTCCCTACATCATTCCCTACCGCATAAGTCGAGACGTCGAGATCCTCACCGTCATGCACGCTCACCAGCAATGGCCGCAGGTTCTCTAGTCGCGACCAATAAAACGCGTCGGCGCGATGAGCGATGATCCGCTCATCAGCCTGCCCGTTACGGCAATGTGACCTATTCCCGGCTCCGTCCGAAAAGCACGGCGCTCATGCTACCCCACTCCCCGGGACGTCATCACTGCTAGTCAAAATCAGACGGGAAGTGCAGGTTTTCGACGGAAAACTGGAAGCGATCAGCCAATCTTGGTTTCAGTTGCGAATGGTTCACATGACGATTGTGCCACGTTTGTTCCCGTTCTGTGCGTTCAGGATCGCATAATGTATCGGGCCCTTATCAACCAAAGACAGCGACTGCTGATTTGACGATGATCCCACCATCCTGGCTTCTGCGCATTTGCCGGCCGGTCGCAGCGCGAAAGATCTGCAGCAGTTGCAGCGCCGGCGGTACCCGTGACCACATTGTTTTCATGCGTTCCACGCCATTTCGGCTTTTCCGCACAGCCTGGCCAGTCACAATGCGCTGTGACCAGCGGAAACCGATCTCGTGGAAATACAGGTCGGCGTGCTGCGGGCTGATGTGATGAAAGACACCGGCAATCGTGCGGCGGACGCGGGCATTGAAACCTTCGACCGAATTGACATGAACGGCGTCACGAACGTATTCGCGGCTGGAATGCTTCACAGTGTCATGCCTGGCATAGTTCTCGCCAAGGGCTATGAACGCTGTCGCCTCATCGCTCATCAAATAGGCGTCGGGGTCGATCTGCGCTTCGGCGGCGCGCGCCGCTGCACGTAGCGAAAGACCAGTCACCACCGCAGCACGCGCGTCACCGGCCGGAGTGCCGGGTGTGACGTCATCTGGCCGCTGCACGATCACCATGACCGGCGTCTTCTGGGTATTCGGTAGACCTTTTCGGCCTCGTCCAGGTGGTGGATCGTCCGGATTTAATCTTGCTCGTCCACCGAGATAAAAATGGTCGATCTCCACCGAGCCATCGAGCATGCGCTCGCGCGCCGCCATGAGACGCAGCGCGTGTCCCATCCGCCAGGCCGTGGGTTGGCTTACCCCCAGAGCCTCGGCCAGACGCACCGAGGACAAACCTTTATCCGACTGCAGAATAAGCCACATGCCCTTCAGCCAGACACGCAAAGGAAGCTTTGTGGAATGCAGCGGTGTGTGTGTCGTCACCCGTAAACTGGAACCGACATCCGCCGCTGGAACATTGATAGAGACCCGGACGCGCACGCCGCTTGCTCATATCGCCCGGCGATCGCGATCGAGCGCTTGTAGCCACAGGCAGGGCAAACTCTTCCGGCCGGCCACACCATGCTTTCCAGCAATCGCCGACACTGCTCCTCATCGCGAAAGGCCACGATCATATCTTCCGCGGTCCGAATGTTGGTAAGCGCTGCAAGCATCGTTTCCGACATTCTCATCTCCCTCGGATCATCCCCGAAGAATCGCACGGCAATCCCTAGACAGCAAGGTTGTTGCTGTCTTTCGTTGATAAAGGCCATGTATCGACTGGAATGATGCCCGCGTTATCGCACTTTGGTGGGCGCAGCGACAAGATCACCGAGATTAGGTGGTTGACGCCCGATTCGTCACGGACGAGGCGAAGAGAGGCCGCTAGCGCAGCCTCTCAGCTTGGTAGTCTGTTTACGGCGAAATCCTACCGCCACCCGCTTTCGTTTTGACCATCCACGGCAAAATCGCGGGGGCTTTCACGAGTATGCCCTTCATTTTCGCGAAGGAGCGCAGTGCGTCTCGCGCCACCTGGACCGGCTTGTGCCCGTCATGGGCCAAATAGCACGTCTTCAGGGTCGCGTCGTGAATGATGTCGCGATCTCCCTTGGACCACTCTTCAAGGAAATCGATCGCGTCGTCGAGATTGGTGATTTCGAGGACCAGATCCTTCCTTTCACGCAGGTAAACTGGCCGGTCAAACATCTTCGTGTGCATTTCCACCTCACTGAATTCGTTGGTTTTCAACAAGGAAAGCGCGCGATGCGCCCGTCGAAAATTTAGTTTTGCAGCCTTCTCGGTTCAAGTAGTCTGAATGGATGTGTATCCGCATTGCTCCGTCTCGAAAGGGCGCTAACGGACACCTGAACTTTTTCTTTTCGGCCCCTTGAAACTGAACTTTTGCCTAACGCAACGCCCTCACTTAGCTCGTGGCTTCAGTCGTTTTATATTGCCAAGAGCTCGCATCGGGATCAAATTGCGCGATTGCTAATAATATAGAGGTGGAGCAACCAATGCGAGAAGCTTCGCGGCGGGGGGTGGTGTTATCACATGAATTTTAGCTCTAGGGGGACGTTTTTTCTGGTGATAGTCGCGGTGCTGTTGGCGTGCATGCCGCAACGTGCAACGCCGACGGACTTGGACAGCGAAACGCTAAGACTGTTGTTATGGCAGGCGCCGAGCACACTTAACCCTCATCTGGCCCCCGGCATCAAGGATCAGACCGCTAGCCGAATAGTCTATGAGCCGCTGGCGAGTTTTGACAGGGAAGGCAACCTGGTCCCCTTTTTGGCTGCCGAGATTCCATCCCTCGAGAACGGTCAGGTCGCCGCCGACGGCAGATCGGTTACGTGGAAGCTCAAACCGAACATCAAATGGTCCGACGGCGTTCCCTTCACAGCGAAGGATGTCCTGTTCACTTATGCCTACATCACCAACGGGGACGTAGGTTCGTCGAGCACCGGGTCGTATAAATCGGTCGAGAGAGTTGAGGCACTCGACGACCTGACCGTGAAGGTCGCGTTCAAAAACGTCAATCCTGCGTGGTCGCTGCCCTTTGTCGGCGTGCAGGGGATGATCATTCCGGAACATGTGTTTGCCGGATACAACAACAAGAATGCCACCAATGCTCCGGCCAATTTGGCGGCGATCGGAACCGGCCCCTACCGCCTCAAGGAATTCCGTACCCAAGATGTGCTTCTAATCGGCGAAGACGTCGTCAACACGGTCAAGATCATTTTCGAGCCGAATCCCGAGTATCGCGATCGTCCCATCTTAAAATTCAAGGAGGTGACACTCGAGGGCGGCGGCGATGCCAGTACTGCAGCGAACGCGGTATTGAACGAGGGCATCGTCGATTATGCCTGGAACCTCCAAGTGGGCGAGGCTGAACTCCGCCGGCTCGAGGCCAAGGGAATCGGCAGGGTCGATCTTTACTGGGGCTCCTATGTCGAACGCGTCATGCTTAACTTCAGCGATTCCAGACGCGAGACAGCCGACGGCGAACGCTCAAGCACGCAATTTCCGCATCCGATTTTGACCGACAAGCGCGTTCGACAGGCGCTGGCCGTCGCGATTGACCGAGGGAAGATCGCCGAGCTTTACGGTAGGAGCGGCCGTGCCACGGCCAATCTTCTGGTCGCACCGGCTTCCTTCGCATCGCAAAGTACAAGTTGGGAGTTCAATCTCGACAAGGCTCGCGCGCTGCTCGATGAGGCGGGCTGGCGCGACACCGATGGCGACACCGTTCGGGATAAGGACGGTGTACCACTCACGTTGGTTTTCCAGACTTCGTTCAACTCGATGCGAGAGACAACCCAGGACATCATCGAGGCGGATTTGGCCTCGATCGGAGTCCGGATAGAAAACAAGCTGATCGATTCCAGCATCTTCTTGGGAGCAACTTCAGCCAGCACCAACACGAGACGGCACTTTTATTCGGATTTGGAGGAATTTGCCTATGGAAACAAAGGCCCCGATCCCGGCAGTTACATGATTGGCTGGACCTGCGCCGAAGCCGCGCAGAAGGCGAATAACTGGTCGGGATCGAATTGGGCCCGCTACTGCAGTGATGATTACGACGCGCTGTTCCGAGCCTCGGCAACGGAAATCGATCCGGAGAAACGGCGCAGACTTTTCGTGGCGATGAATGATCTTTTGATCAGCGACGTCGCTGTCATTCCGCTCGTCGAGTGGGGCTACGTCTCGGGTCTTCGCAACGACATTGCCGGCTATGATCCAACGCCCTGGGATTCCGAAACCTGGAACATCGCGAGCTGGCACCGCAAGAAGTGATTTGCTGAGTGGAAACGGAGGCATGGTGTCAGAAGAGCTGAGTATCAAGAAAACCCGCCCGCACCTCACTCTCTGGCCGATGCTCACGCAAGCGGTCGCGCCGGCTTTGCGAAGGCTCAATATCGGCGGCAAGCTGACGATCGGCTTTGGCGTTTTGGTGGCCCTGTTGCTGCTTGTCGTCGGGTTGAATTATCTGGGCAGCATTGAAGCCGTTCGCAATATCAACAGAACCACCAATCTGAGTGCGCCAAGCGCAGTTGTGTCGGCGCAGGCGCAGGCGAATCTGCTGCGTATGCTGGGCGAAGTCAGGGGCTATCTAGCCCTGGGTGATGAAACCTATCGGGACGGCTACCGGCTGGCAAACGAGGCATTCCGAGCGGACATGCGTAGGCTGGAAGCTCTCTTGCGTGCGAGAGGCGAGTCAAGAGTGAGCGCCGAGGGCGGCGATGTAGAGCAGGCGATGCGGGAATTCAGCGATAAGCTTGTGGCGTGGCAACCATTGCCTGATCAACTGTTCGAACTGAGAAACGATCAATTGCGTCGGGAGCCGGCACTTAAAATTCTCATAACCGACGCCAATCCGCTCATTGCAACGATCGTGGGATCGGCCAAGGCCATGATGCTAACCCAGCAAAACCGGGAAGCAACGCCGGCCAACACAGCGCTACTCGTAGAGATTTCGTCGTTTCAAAGCTCGTTTTACGCAATGGTTGCGGGGCTACGCGGTTATGTGACAACCGGGAGGGACAGTTTCAAATACGAGTACCAGACGAACCTGACCATCAACGAAACTGCGTGGTCACATGTAGCCAAGAGCAATGCATTGGCGCCCAATCAGATCACCTTGGTCGAAAAAATTTCGAAAAGCCGCACCGCTTTCCTGGATCTTCCGCCCAAAATGTTCGAGGCGGTGGAAGGCGAGCATGCCCGTGAGGATCTTTTTCTTTTCCGCACGCAGGCCGTTCCGCCTGCGGAACGGATGCTTGAGCTTTTGGACAGCATTGCCAAGCAGGAGCAACAACGCTTGCAAGTCGATCTGGGCAGCGGCAGGGATCAGCTCGTAAGAGCGCAACGGATAATAATCTCGGTTGGAGCATCGGCTATCCTGCTGGGGCTGCTCCTCGGCATGATATTTCGAGAGAACATTGCCGGCCCAGTTCAGCGACTGACCAGCGTAGCCGATCGGGTACGCAGAGGCGACCTTGCGGCGCGTGCCAACGTCGAATCCCGAGACGAGATTGGAAAATTGGCGGCGACCTTTAACAGCATGACCGCGCAGCTCGGCGCAAACCTTGAGGATCTGGAGTGCCGCCGCAAAGAGCAAGAGACCGTGGCAAGACGTTTTCGCCGCCAGAGCGAGTATCTGGGTGCCCTGCACGATACCTCCCTCGGCCTGATTGCCCGCCTGGACCTTACCGAGCTTCTGTCAGATCTTACCGCTCGCTCAGCGCAATTGCTCGGAACCGAACATGGCTATGTCTATCTCGTGGACAAGTCGGGCGAGGCACTCGAGCGCATGGTTGGGGTCGGGGTCTATACCACGCACATTGGCCAGAGGTTGTCCAGAGGCGAGGGCGTGGCCGGGACGGTCTGGGACACCGGCGACCCGCTCGTGATCAACGATTACCAGAACTGGTCGGGGCGCGCTGCGGCCGCAGCTCAGATGGATGTTACCATTCGGGCGATCATGGGGGTGCCGCTCAAATCCGGCGAGATGATCGTTGGTGTGCTCGGCATCGCGTATGACGATGCCTCCGCGCTCGAGTTCGGCGATGAAGAGGTGGAACTGCTGAAGCGCTTTGGTCAGCTCGCCTCGATCGCCCTTGAGAATGCGCGGCTGCATACAGCGACCGAAAGCGCCAGGCATCAAGCCGAGGAAGCGAGCAAACGCGTGGGTGAGCAGAATCGCATGCTCGAATCCTTGTCCAGCAAGTTATCCAAGTACCTTTCCCCGCAGGTCTATGCGTCGATCTTCTCGGGCAAACAAAATGTTGAGATCTCCTCAATTCGAAAAAAGCTCACCGTCTTTTTCTCCGACATCGCTGATTTCACAGCGACGACCGACAAGCTCGAATCCGAGGAATTGACCGAGTTGCTCAATCATTACCTCACTGAGATGGCTAGGATCGCACTGGAACACGGCGCAACGATCGATAAGTATGTTGGCGATGCCATCTTGGCGTTTTTCGGCGACCCGGAATCAAAGGGTATTAAGCAGGATGCGCTCGCATGTGTCAGGATGGCGATAGCAATGCAGAAGCGGATGCAGGGGCTGCAGGCGGAATGGGCCAACGCCGGTTTCAAACTGCCGTTCCATCTGCGCATCGGTATCAATACTGGCTATTGCACCGTCGGCAATTTCGGCAGCGAGGATCGAATGGACTATACGATCATCGGCGGCGAAGTGAATCTTGCCTCGCGCCTTCAGGCGCATGCCGACCTGGAAGGCATCCTGCTGGCGCACGAGACCTATGCGCTCGTCAAGGACGAGATAGAGACTGAAGAGCTGCCCCCGCTGACGATGAAAGGCTTTTCGCACCCTATTCCGTCGTATCGGGTTCTTGGCATTCGGGACGATCAACAAGTTCCCGCCGGAATGGTTTGCCACATCCAGGAGGGATTGCGGCTTGAGATCGACGTCGCGGCACTAAGAGGTGCTGGCCGCGCCGAAGCTATCAAGGTGCTCGAGAAATATATGCGAGAGCTGCGTAGCTAACTTCTGGCCGGTGAAGGGCAGCTTCGGGTCGAAACGCGTCGATCGCAGCTTCCGAGGTAAGGTCTGCAAGTGGCACAAACCTGCAGCACGGCGGCATCTATGCATGTCCGCTTCTGGGATACCACCGTGCTCTGCTCAGTGTCCGACTTGAAGGCGCAGTGCTGCCGTTGACAGACTTAAGCTCGGACGTCGCCTTCGGGTCGGACAGAATAGTGCTCCCACGTGCCCTGCACGGCTAGTTGCTGTGATGTGAGACCGGTAACTTCTCAGGGGTTGAGCACGGATTGTTAGTCCCGAGTGGTTCATGACCATCGCTTTGCTCAAGGAGGAGGCGACGGTGGCGGTGGAATGGACGATCACGATCCAGGGGAAGAACGAAGCGAACTTCGCGATCGTTTGAGAACACGGTTCCGGCAGCCAGAGCCGAACATGCCCTCGATTTTCAAGCCCAAGCCACCACTCCTGCGTGCCGCCTGACCCCAGAGAAGTTATCGGTCTCTGAGAGTCCAAAGCGGCCGGCATGACTCCGATCGACGAAAGCCGAGCCGCAAGTCACGCTTGTTCCTTGTTCTAAGGATGATCACGCTCTGGGCTTCCAGATGGTGTTGTCTTCTCTATTCGGCGTGGTGAGGTCAAGCACCTTCTGACTGTCCGTAGCTATGGTTGATTGATGTCTTCGCAGTATCGCGCTTCTCTCCGGGATCGGCCTGCGTGGCCCTCCCACTATGGGACCAGAAGAATGAGGCGGAACAATCTAATCGGCGACCTGATCGTAATGGACGACCGTACCAAGACAACCACGCGAACGGTGGCGTCGCCTTAACTGTAGGGAACCAGCGTTGAGGATGTGTGCCGTGTTTCAGGCAGCTATCGAGCCAGCGATTTCATGCCAGATCGAGATGGCGTGAGTGCGAAGCTGGCGATGGTCGGTGGCGTTCAAGTGTTTCCGGTGAAGAGGAAAAAGATTGGCGATCTGGCCGTGAGTTGAGACGAAACGCTGGCACTGTCGTGCGGACTTGAACCGCATCATACGTCGCTCTCGCCGCCGTAGCGGCAGATGAGAATTCTCAGCTCGGTTGTTCAATCCCTTATGCGAGCGATGCTCGACGCCTGGCATCAACTCGGCCTTTGCGGCCGAATAGGAACGCAGCTTGTCGGTCACCATCACGCGCGGGGCGATACCTTGGTCCTTGAGCAGCTTACGCATCAGACGCAGGGCGGCTGCCTTGTTCCTTCGGCTTTGCAGCAGGGCATCGAGGATGTAACCGTTTGCATCGACGGCACGCCACAGCCAGGATTTCTTTCCCTTGATCGTCACCACCATCTCATCGAGCTGCCACTTGTCGGCAAAGTGGCCGCGTGAGCGTCGTCTGAGCTGATGAGCGAACTTCAGGCCAAATTTCGTCGCCCATTCCGAGACCGTCTGGAATGAAACGTTGATGCCGCGCTCAGCCAACAGATCTTCGACGTCGCGTAGGCTGAGCGGGAACCGATAATAGAGCCATACGGCGTGGGCAATGATCTCAGCGGGAAAGCGGTGGCGTCTGAAGTGAACATGAGCAGCTTCGGTCATGACAACCCGAATACCAAGTCGATCCCAACCAAGCCGTTAAGGCGACGCCACCTCGACGAGGCGTTGCTGCGTATCGCCGCTCTCTACAAAATCGAGGACAGCATCCGAGGCCGTGATCCCGGACACCGCCAGACTGTGCGCCAGAACCTGTCCCGTCCGCTAGTCGATGAGTTCTTCACCTGGTTGTCTGCGCAGGCCGCGCGCGTCTCGCGCAAGTCCGACCTCGGCGTGGCTATGGCCTATATGCTGAGACGACAAGACGGCTTCCGGCTGTTCCTCGATGACGGCTGCGTCGACATCGATTCAAACCTGGTCGAAAACGCCATACGCAGCCCGGCCATGAACCGCCGCAACGCGCTGTTTGCAGGCCATGACGAGGGTGGCCGAAATTGGGCCCGCTTTGCCAGCCTGATCGGCAGCTGCAAAATGAATGGCGTCGAACCCTACGCCTACCTGCGAGATCTCTTCATCAGCCTGGCCAATGGTCATCTCGCGAAAGATATCGACGCCCTCATGCCATGGGCCTACGCGCAACGGACCAGCGCCTCATAGTGAGCTCGTCAGGGACTCTTCGATGAGCTCACGGGACATCCGCAAGCGATAGACCTGACCGTTGCAACCGCAAAATCAATGGGGTGGAGACGCCGCATACGTTTTAGCAAAAGTCGGTAACGGTAACAGCGCCGTCTCTGGGACGGCATGGAAGCAAACCGCAAACAGGGCGTAAAGTTTCAATCAATGAACATGCCGCCAATTGATGCGTGTTGAAAATTGAAGCTATGGCTGTTGGCGCATTCGGACGATGACGGCTGGCTGTTCTCGGGTCCAAAGCCTGGCACCGCAGCGCTTTCGTTGGTGGCATTTTGGGCTCGACAGGGCAGGTCGTTAATCCGGCACAACGATCCGGCCAGAGTCATTGCCGCTCCTCTCGCGTTCTGCCGGCTTGGTTGCTACGCCCAAGTCCCCCCAATCCCAACGCACACTGCGCATCGTCGGCCTTACCCTTTTTGAGGTCAGGCAAGACATAGCATACACTGGAAGCAGCGGCGCCCGAGTCCCGGTTTAACTGTTACGTACTTCCCCTTTTCTCGTAACGAGCAATGATGTTTCCCGACGTCGCGGAAGATTTAGGGTTCGAGGCGGTGTGTTTGGCGCCATCTGCCCTCATGCGGGCGAGCACTTCCGTCGTTAGCAATGCAATGAGTAATCCTGCGTGCATGGTCATTGGAGGGCGCATGAGCTTGTTGGAACTGGGGCGGGCTCGGCTGGCTATGGTGTTGCCACATCACCGCGAGCAATTGCGGAGTGCTATGGATGATTACAGCCGTGAACTTTTCGAGGCCTACGCCTTGGCGTCGACGACACTCGACAATCTCGAGCGAGAGATGTCGAGGCGTGAGGATTTGATACATGAGTATCATCAAATCTGCCTGGATTTGCAGGCGGAAGTGCTAACGATGCTCACCCAAAAAAAGGATAACACGTAACCGAAGAAGCGGGGGGACCGCTTCCCGCCGTCGTGGCGCGAACGGGCGCGAAGCCCGGCAAGGCAACTGAGAAGATCGAAAGGTGAGTGACTTGAAATCTACGTGCATGTCCACTCGCGCTCTCGCTATGCTCCTGGCGACCGCACTCGCTCCAACAATCGTCGTGGCCTCCACCTCAGAGGCGGAACTGGTCACCAGCCTTCAATCTTGCGCTTCCCGATTGGAAGCAGGCAGTGACTACGGGAGTTATGTCGAAGGGTATAACGATGCTCAGGACATTGTGAGGCGCGCGCTCGAGTTCATGCGAGGCCGAGTTGGTCCGTCCGCAGCTGCAGAACGCGCCCAGGCTGCGAAGCAGGAGTTCGCCGCAGATCTTTTGGACCGCCCGATGGAGGCTCGGTCGCGCGTCGCGGCGCTTGTAGAGGAGTGCTTGGCGCACGCCGAGGCGACTGAAGCCATATTCGATGGAGCGGAGGTAAGTCGCGCCAGCGAGCTTGAAGCTTCGGCGAACGCACAACGTGACGCGGTTGCCCGTGCCGAAAGCGAAGCCGAACGGGCGGACCTGGCGGAACGGCGGGCAATCGCTGCAGAAGCGGCGGCAGAACGAGCAAAGGCCGAGATCGCCATTCTCAAAGAGGAGCGCCGCAGAAGGGCAGAAGCGAAGTCGTCTTCAAACGAAAACAATGGGCCGACCAACGGGAATGAGAACTCCGTTACACTGAACGTGCGGGAAAACGTGCAGCGTGCGCTTCGGGCAAATGGCTACAATATCTTCAAGAGCGCCGAAGAGATGAATTGCAGCTGGACCGGTTCGGCCCACCTATGCAAGCGGCCGAGCGGCGGGACGACAGTCAGCATCGCGTCGGACCCATATCGTATCCGCATTCTCACGGTTGACACTACCATTGATTGTTTGAGGCTCCGAAACGGAAAAATGGTCGCGCAAGGCAGTGGTGACGACTGCCAGTGACCAACTCGCGGCCCTTAAGCTAAGGATAGCTGGCCAAAGTAAATCCTTGCCAATACCGCGCCCTGTCAAGCCTTCAAGATCGAACTAACGCGAGAAGCTCACCGCCACGGCTTCCATATGTTCGTCTCGGCAGCTGTAAGCAAGCGGCCGGCGTGGCTGCCGGCCGCTTCTTTTTGCTAGCTGATCTTCAGGCCCTTGGCCGCCTGGTAGGTCTGCACATAGCCACGCGCCACGGAGCGCACGGCGCGGCCGATCTGCGAATAGGCATCGTCATTGAGGTTGGCGAAGGAAACGCGCGCCGACCAGCTCGGCGCATCGAAGCCGGAGCCGTTGAGGAGCACGATGCCGTGGTCCTCGGCGAGCCGGAACGGAATGTCGAGCGGGTGGATGTTGTCCTTCACCCAAGTGACGACATCTTCTCCGACATACTTGCGCAGCCAGAACTCGAAATCGATGATGCCGTAATAGTGGTCGAAATAGATGCCCGGGTTGGACTCGACGCCCATGCCTTCGATCAGGTTCCAGAACCGCTTCGTGCAGATGGCGATGCAGGCCTTCTGGTAGGCCTTCTCGACATCCATCAGCTCGACGAGGCTGAAGAGCGTCATCATCACTTGCTGGGGAAGCGACAGGCCGGCGGTGTGGTTCAGCGCCACGTCGCGGCTGTCGGCGACGATGCGGTCGATGAACTTCACCTCGCGCGGCTTCGGCGTCATCGCCTTGTAACGCTTTTCCAGAAGCTTCTGGGTAGGCTCGGCATGGGCCTTGATCTTCTCGTCGAAGATGTTGTCCTGGGCAACGGCAACCACGCCGAGGCGCCAGCCGGTGCAGCCGAAGTACTTCGAATAGGAATAGACGCCGATGGTGTTGCGCGGCAGATGTCCGAGCAGGGACTGGAAGCCCGGAACGAAGGTGCCGTAGACGTCGTCCGTTAGGACGATCAGGTCGGGACGCTTGTTGTTGACGAGATCGACAAGGCGCTTTATCGAATCCGGATCCATCGCAACGGCGGACGGGTTGCCGGGATTGACTAGGAACAGCGCCTTCACCTCGGGGTTTTCCAGCGCCTTGATGTCATCGTCGGTGAACTGGAAGCGGTCTTCCTGCTCGGCGCTGACATTGATGGTCTTGAGGTTGTAGTCCTCCAGTTCCGGCATTTCGAGATAGGGCGTGAAGATCGGCGTGCCGAGTGCGATCGTGTCACCGGCGTTGAGCAGACGGGCGTTCTTCAAGGCCTTGAAGATGTAGCACATGGCGGCGGTGCCGCCTTCGACGGGATAAAGGTCGAACTTCGCCTTCGGCCGATGCCCGGCGCACATCGCCCACATCAGATATTCATGGGTGATAATCTCGTTGTGGTGCAGCGCCCGATCGGGAACGGGATAGTTGTCGCCGATGATCGAGTCGGTCAGTTCGTGCAGGAAGCCATCCGGGTCGAAGCCGAAGGTCTTGATGGCGTAATTGACCGCATCGGAGAGCGTCTTTGCGGGGGGGATGCCTTCATCCTCTTCGTCCCAGTCGGCCGTGTTCTGCAGCTGCTTCTTCGTCCACTTCTCAAACCGCGCATGGACGCCGTCCTTTGGCGGCATGCCGGCCACACCTGCCTTCGGGTCGTAATAGGCGCGCTTGGCTTCCGTCAGCGCGAACTGGCCGAGCAGGAAGAAGGCTTCACGGGCCCGTGTCGCCGTCCAGTTGGGGTTGCCGCGGCCGGCATTGAGGAAGGCCTTGGCGGATTGCTGCGAGCTCGTCTTGGCGAGCTTGATCAGTTCGTCCTTGATTTCGAACGGGCTGAGATCGGAAATGCTGTCGTAGAATTTTCTGTCCAACATAGTTCACACTCCCTATGAACGATAGTCTCAGTTAGCCTACCCCCTGGGGCCAGCATGGTCAGTAGCGGGCATGCCGTAGCCGAGGGCGGAGCGCGGCGTTGACGTTTCCGAGTGCTCCTGACGTCAAATCTTCAGTCCGCGACTACGTCCCATTTGTCGTCGGGATCGAAACGATCGATGAAGGGCACGATCTGTTCGGTGCTCGGCCCCAGGTCCCGCTCGTAGACGATGCCCTGCTGGTTGACGACGAAGGTCTTGACGCCGGTCTCGGCATAACTGACCGGCCAGGCGATCAAGGCGAAACCGCCGATCATGTTGCCGTTAATGACATAGTCATATTGGCCGCCGGCAATGTTATCGCCTTGCGATGTCACGATGCGGAAGCGGTAGCCGAAGTAACCTTGGCCAGCCTTCGCCTTTTCCAATGCTGCCTCGCTGATCGAGTCGCCGACCGGACTTTCGCCATCGCCCTGATCGGCCGGCCAGTAGAGCCCGTCCGTCTGGCCAGGTGTGCTGATCAGCTTCTGGGCGTATTCGAGCACGCCATCGGCGTCGCGATCCTGCGAGGCGTATTCCTTCTGCGCATCGACATAGGCCTGTACCGTATCGATCGCCTCGAGCTCGTTCTCGCCGACGCGGCGATTGACGATCTCCTCGAGCCCGACATAGGTGTCGAAAGCCCATTTGCCGTCATCGCCCTTGGTGATCGGGAAGGGCAGGGGCCAGAGCCGATCGCCGAGCTGGATGATCTTGCGCCCTTCGAGGTCGCGCACGACGACATTGCGGGCGGCACCTTCACGAATGAGCGCGAAGGTATCCATCGCCCCTTCACCGGCCTTCAGCTTCTCCGCACTGAGCCCCAGAAGCTTCGCCAGACCGTCGAAGTCATTGGCGGCGAGCTTCGCCTTGAATTCGTCGACCGCCTTGGCGGGATCATCGAAGACCGGCGGATCTTCGTCGGCCGCATAGGCATCGAGACCCGCAGCCATTTGATCCGCTGGCGCCTGTTCCGCCGGCGTCTGTGTCTGCGAGAAAGACGCGTTGAGTGGCACAGCGGCCAGCGTGAGGGCGATCGCCGTTCCGAGGAGAAACGGATGAAAGAGCTTTGTCATGGTCGTTCTCCTATGATCCGTTCAACGTCTGCGTCCACCGCCGCCGCCGCGACCACCGCCGCCACGGTGCATCGGTGGTCTGCCGCCGCCGCGGCTCATCTGTGGCCGCCCGCCGCCGCGGTGGCCACCGCCCATGCTCTGACCGCCACGACGCGACGAGTTGATTTCGCGCCGCCCGGGATTGACGTTGCCGAGGCCCGATGGATTTCTCGACCGGTTCTGTGCCTTGGCGGCCATCTTCTTCTTGCCGCCCTGACGGTTGACCTGAGAGGGCTTTTTGCCCGCTGGACGGTTGAGGCTCGGCTTACCGTCTCCAGCCCGCGCTTTTGCGATCGCCTGCCCGCCACCGGCCCCACCTGGTCGGGCTGCCGGCCTCTGCTGGGCCTTCAGCCCATCGAGCGTGCTCTTGCGCACGTCCCGGATCTGACCACCGCCACCACCGCCGGGCCGCGCGTTCGGCCGATCGCGGTTGATCTCGGCGGCGCGGTTGCGCAGGTTGTTGTTGCCGTTTGCCTTGATGTTGTTCTTGATGCTGTTGCGGTCGAAATGCTGAAGCTGGTCGCGGTCGAAGTTGATCTTGCTGCGATCGACATTCTTCCAGTCGATGTCGTTCCACTTCACCTTGCCGTTGATGTTGTTGAAGCAGTTGTTGCAGTCGATGTCCATGTCGCCGCCGTTCCAGCGGCCGCCCCAGACGCCCCAATCGTCCCAGTCGACGATCGCCGCGAAGGCCGCCCCAGTCACCGCGCCGGCGAAGAAGGCCGCCCCCGGATACCAATAGGCCGGATAGGGTTCTTCATAGTAGCCGATCGGCGCCGGTGCATAATTCGGCTCGTACAGCATCTCCGGCGGATACTGCGGCACGTAGATCGTTTCGGGGTTGGCTGCCTGAATGATGACGTTGTCGCCTTCCTGGACCACCTTCACCTTGTCATCGGTCTTGATGATATTCTTGGCGACGGCCTCGTCACGCAGCTGCTGTATCGCGATCAGCACATCCTTCTGCTGATTGGCGATCGCGTCGCCGAAAGACTGCGTCCACTCGAGATCTTCGCTCATCATCTTGACGATCTGGGGATAGTTGAGCAGCGAAATGACGCTGCCGTCCCAATCGTCCTTTGGTTTCATGTCGGGTTTCTTCTCGCGGGCCTCCAGGAACCGCTCCGCCTCGACGATCTGCAGCGGATAGAGCGCGGCAGCGGAAATAAGCGCCACCAGCTCGTCCGGATAGAGCGCGATGCGCGCGACCAGAACTTCGAGCTCGTCGTCGCTGAGTGGTTCCGGCGCCGTCTGCTGCTCAGCGGCCGGCGCACTGGCCGTCTGCTGGGCCATGACGGCCGTGATGGGCGTTGAAACCAGTATCGTCATTGCGCTGCCGAGCGCAATAATCATCTTCCGGACCATGGATTACCTCCAAGCACAGAGGGGGTACTGATCCCCTTCACGAAATTAAACTGCCCTCTGCTTTCATTACCGGTGGCAGAACGAAGGCGAGTACATCTGCAATATTCAGTTCGGTTCGAATTATGGCCCAAGCGCTGCGCTATGGAAGATACGTAACAGTTACATTGAGGTGATTTGCGTCAATGTTGTTGCTTCCGTCAGGGACGCTGGGCATCATCACGCTTATTATTCGTCCGAGAAGACACCTCGAGGCAGATGGCGTCGGCGAAGTAATGGGGAAGGCATCATGGTTGACTGGTTCGTAAACACGCTTCGTACTTATCCCGAAATTGCAATCTTTCTCTCATTGGCGCTTGGATACTACTTCGGTTCATTCACCTACAAAGGCCTTGGCCTCGGTGCAGTGACTGCGACGCTGATCGCTGCCGTCATCATCGGTCAACTCGGGATCACCATTTCGCCACCGCTCAAGGCCACGTTCTTTCTGATGTTCCTGTTTGCGATCGGTTATGGCGTCGGGCCGCAATTCGTTCGGGGCATCGCGAAGGATGGCCTGCCGCAAGCGTTGTTCGCTGTGGTTGTGTGCGTCTTTTGCCTCGGAGCGCCCTATATCGCTGCCAAGATAGCCGGTTATGATGTGGGTTCCGCGTTGGGGCTCTATGCGGGTTCGCAGACTATCTCAGCGTCGATGGGATTAGGAACGGATGCCATCAATCGTCTTGGGTTGGCGCCGGAAGAAACCAAACGTCTTCTGGACGCCATGCCGGTCGCTTACGCCGTCACCTATATTTTCGGCACGATCGGATCGGCGATCGTACTGGCGCTGATCGGTCCTGCACTCATGCGTATCGACTTGGAGGCCGAATGCAAACGCTACGAGGCGGAGCAAGGTGGCAAGAAGGAAGCGGGGGGCGCTGGAACCGCTTGGCACCACTACGAACTGCGGGCCTACCGCGTCCGCGAGGGCGGCCCGGTCGTCGGCAAGACCGCACGTGAAGCCGAATCGATGATCCCTGAGCAGCGGATTTTCATTGAACGTGTTCGTCGCGGGGGGAAGATCGAGGATGCTACAGCGGACACAGTAATCCAGGCAGGCGACGTCGTTGCCGTGGCCGGGCGGCGCGAAGTGCTGGTCAGTGTGATTGGTCAAGCGGCAGAGGAAGTCGACGACCGCGAATTGCTGGCCGTGCCGGTCGAAGGGGTCGACGTCCTTGTCACGACCAAGGAGGCGAACGGTAAGACGCTGGCGGAACTGGCACAATGGCCAACGTCCCGCGGCGTATTCCTGCGCCGGATCGCCCGCGGTGCCACGGCGACGGAAATTCCGATCCTTCCGAACACGCAGATCCATCGCGGCGATATCCTGACGATCGTCGGGCGAACACAGGACACCGCAGCTGCCGCCAAAGCACTGGGTGTGGCCGACCGACCGAGTGATGTTGCCGATGTCGCCTTCATCGGCGCTGCAATCGCCATCGGCGGCTTGATCGGTGCACTCGTCTACAAGGTCGGAGATGTGCCGTTTACATTGTCCACCTCAGGGGGAGCGTTGATCTCCGGACTCTTCTTCGGTTGGCTGCGCTCCGTGCGGCCGAAATTCGGGCGCATACCGACATCGACAGTCTGGTTCATGAATTCGGTAGGCCTCAACGTCTTCATTGCCGTGGTCGGCATATCATCAGGCCCGGGCTTTGTCGCCGGCTTGCAGCAGCTTGGTTTCAGCCTGTTCCTTTGGGGGATATTCGCAACGACGGTGCCATTGGTGCTGGCAATGTATGTTGGGAAATACGTGTTCCGATTCCATCCCGCCATTCTTCTGGGGTGCTGCTCCGGCGCGCGTACGACGACTGCCTCGTTGGGCATGATCAACGATCGGGCCAAGAGCCAGATTCCCGGGCTCGGCTACACCGTGACTTATGCCGTCGGCAACACCCTGCTGACGATCTGGGGCATGGTTCTTGTGATGATGATGACCTAGGCGGCCGATTTCGCGGCGTCGTGGATCACTCCATGGATGGAATGCCGAGCGCGGTTTCTGCAACCTGAATTATCGCTGCCTCAGAGTCAGAACCGCGGACTGGTGGTAGCGGGCAGCCTTTCGGAACAGCATTGGGAGCGTGTTATGCCGAACAAGACCGCACACGTTGATCAGTTTCTGCTCATCCATTCGGGACGTGCGGACAATTGGCGCGAGATCACGACACTCGCGGACGCCTGGGCCGCCAAACGTAGCGATCGGGCTGCGCTGGAGGCGGCGATTGCAGCGGTAAGGGCTGCTGAGGAGTACCACGCCTACCCGGGGGGGCGGTTGCTTTCGGCGCTGGTAGAGCGCATTGCCACCGATGATGCCGGCGGTGCAGCAAAGCTTGCGCGACGAATCTCCAACGGGTTGCTTACCCATTCCTATCGAGGCCGCCCGAGCGAATGGGACGTCCACGACGAGATGTCTGCGACCGAGGTGACCGACATTATGCCGCCCGGAACCGGTGAGGCGGGCGGGCGCCGGCCCTATTTCGAAGTTCTGTTCGTCAACAGCCAGCCGGCCTCCCGATGGGACGCCTTCGCAGCAGAGATCCGCCGGTTGCGCCGGCCCGAGGATGGTTTCATCTACGAGCCCGTTCTGGTAGGTTCGTTCGAGGATGCATTCTGCGCAGCCGCATTGAACCCCGACATCATAGCTGTCGTTCTCGCCGAAGGATTTCCGTACCGCTCGCGCCATGACGCGCCTGTGCTTCGCTCGGTGCTTGATCCGCTTGGCGAAACCGAGGGGCCGGACATGTCGGCGCTGCGCCTGGCGCGCGGATTGAAGCATATCCGACCAGAGCTCGACGTGTATTTGCTTTCCGACCGCGAGGTCGAGAAAATTGCTGGCGACCCGACGGCCGATGCCATCCGGCGCGTGTTCTACGCGGTTGAGGAGCCGCTGGAACTGCATCTCGCCATCCTTGAAGGCGTGCAGGAGCGCTACGAAACCCCGTTTTTCGATAATCTGAAGAAGTATGCGCGCAGGCCAATCGGCACGTTTCATGCTTTGCCCATCGCCCGCGGTAAATCCGTCTTCAAGTCGGACTGGATCCGTGACATGGGGGAATTCTACGGGCTCAACCTGTTCCTGGCGGAAAGTAGCGCGACCACCGGTGGCCTCGATAGCCTGTTGGAACCAACTGGCACCATCAAGAGGTCGCAGGAATTGGCGGCCCGTGCCTTCGGCGCAGACCACGTCTTCTTCGTAACCAATGGCACGTCCACCTCCAACAAGATGGCTGTGCAGGCGCTTCTGGCACCAGGCGATATCGCGGTGGTCGACCGTAACTGCCATAAGTCGCACCACTACGGCATGGTGCTAACGGGTGCGCAGCCATATTATGTCGAAGCGTTCCCGATGACTGAGTATTCGATGTATGGCGCCGTGCCGCTTGCGACCATCAAGCGCGCGCTGCTGGCGCTGAAGGCCGAAGGTCGCCTCGAACGTCTCAAACTGCTTGACCTCACCAACTGTACGTTCGACGGCCACATGTACAACGTCAGACGGGTGATGGAGGAATGCCTCGCCATCAAGCCCGACCTTATCTTCCTCTGGGATGAGGCTTGGTCCGGATTTGCCCGGTTTTCGCCATTCCTTCGACCGCGCACGGCAATGGGCGCGGCGGCCGATATCGAAGAATGGCTGCGCGATCCGGCCTCTGTCAGCGCCTATGAAAAGCAGCGCGCCGACCTTGGCAAGAATCCGTCCGACGAAGCGCTGCTTGCCGCTCGCCTGATCCCGGATCCGCGCCTTGTCCGCCTGCGGGTCTACCAGACCAACTCCACGCATAAATCCATGTCAGCAATCCGCCAGGGCTCTATGCTGCTGGTCAAGGATGTGGATTTTCACGATGTCGAAGCTCAGTTCCACGAGGCGGTTTTCACCCATGCCTCGACCAGCCCGAACCAGCAGTTGATCGCCAGTCTCGATGTTGCACGCAGGCAGATGGAACTCGACGGCTATGGGCTGGTGATGAACGCGATCGAGATCGCGCTGAAGATCCGCCGGGCGATCAACGAGCACCCTCTGATCTCGAAATACTTCCACGTCCTTGGCGCCGATCAGATGATCCCGGCAGAGTATCGCCAGTCAGGGTTTAAGGATTACCTGGCGCCTGGCTCTACCTGGGCCACGGCCGTCAAGGCGATGAAGGAGGACGAGTTCTATCTCGATCCCACGCGTATGACGCTGGTATGCGGAACGGCTGGTTTCGACGGGACGCAGTTCAAGGGGCTGCTGGCGAACGAGTATGATATCCAGCTGAACAAAACGTCGCGCAACAGTGTGCTGTTGCAATCCAACATCAACAATACCCGCAGCGATATTGCGCACCTCGTTCGCGTTCTGGTGGAAATCTGCCATGGTATCGAAAAGCGGCTCGCCGACGGTGGAGAGGACGAGCGTGCTGCTTTTGCCGCGCGCGTAAAGTCGCTGATGACGGATGTGCCCGACCTTCCCAATTTCAGTCACTTCCATGAGGTTTACCGCGGCGATGCGGGCCGGACGACGCCGGAGGGCGATATGCGTGCCGCCTTCTTCCACGCCTATGATGCTTCGGTTTGCGAATACGTGCCGCTGATTGGAGCCGAGTGCGACAAGAGGCTGAAGGAAGGTCCGGAAATGGTCTCCGCCAATTTCGTCATTCCCTATCCTCCCGGGTTCCCGATCATGGTGCCGGGGCAAGTGCTGACGCAGGAGACGATCGACTTCATGCGCAAACTGGATGTGAAAGAGATCCATGGCTACGAGAAGGCGCGCGGACTGAAGCTGGTCAAGCCCGATGCTGTCGCCGCGAAAGCGAAGCGTCAGTCAAAAGCACGGTAGCGGCTGCGATGTGGAGTCGCTCCGACGTGATTTTATCCGCATGATGGCCTTGCGCTTTCTGGGGAGTAGCGCATGCAGCCGGAGCTTTTCGACGGGGTGACTGACACCCCGTTTGTCGCTGCAGTTCGTTGGAGCGTACCGATTTTGCATGAGGGCTTGGGGCGGCAGTGAACGCGTCAAAGCCTCGGATCTGGGCGAGGGGGAACGAGTCTGGTGATGATTTGGGTCGAGCAATTCCTGATCAAGTATCCCGAGCTTGCGGTGTTCCTTGCGATCAGCATCGGATATCTGATCGGTGGTCTCAAGTTGGGTGGCTTCAGTCTCGGACCGGTTACCGGCTCACTGTTTGCCGGCATCCTGATCGGGCAGTTCGCCGACGTCCCGGTTGCCGGCATGGCAAAATCGTTCCTGTTCCTTTTGTTCCTCTTTGGCATCGGCTACTCGGTCGGGCCACAGTTCCTGCAGGCATTGAAGCGGGACGGAATGAAGCCCGTTCTGCTCGCGGTCGTCGTCTGTGTCACCGGGCTGCTCATGTCCGTCGTCATTGCCAAACTCCTTGGACTGGATCCCGGTTTTGCAGCCGGGCTTTTGTCCGGTTCGCTCACCGAAAGCCCGGCGATGGGCACTGCAACGGAAGCGATCAATGCGCTACCGCTGCCCGAGGCCGACCGCGCGCGGTTCGTGGCGCACATCGCTGTGGCTGACGCGGTCTGCTACGTCTTCGGCGCGGTTGGCGTCATTCTATTCTGCAGCGTCGTCGGCCCCTGGTTGCTTGGCATCGACCTCGTGGCCGAGGCGCTGAAGCTGGAGAAGGAATACGGCATCACCCGCAAGGCGGCTGGGGTCTCCTCCGCCTGGCACAGGTTCGAGATTCGCGCCTACCAGATTGCGGCTGGCGCACCGGCCGCCGGCCTGTCGATAGTCACCGCTGAGGCGGCGTTTCCGGAACACAGACTTTTCATTCAGCGCCTGCGCCGGGCCGGCACAATCATCGAGGCCGCCCCGGATGTCGTGATCGAGCCCGGTGATATCGTTGCTGTTTCCGGGACGAGGGAAGCGTTGGTGAGTGTCCTTGGGCCGCGCGCCGAAGAGATCGAGGACCGCGAACTGCTCGATGTCCCGGTATCGATTTGTGATGTGTTGCTGACAAGCCCTGATCTCAAGGGTCGAAGCATCGCTGATCTAGCCACGGAAAGTTGGACGCGCAGCCTTTATCTGCGCACCATTACGCGTGGGAGTCAGGATATTCCAATCGCTCCAGGGATCACCGTCGAACGCGGCGATATCCTGCGCCTGGTCGGGCCGGAGGCCGTCGTCTCGAGCGCCGCCAAGCGTATTGGCGTCGTGGTCGCCCCGCCGGCGGCGACCGACTTCCTGGTCCTCGGTCTTGCGATTTTCCTTGGTGGGCTTGTCGGCGTTCTCGTCACGTTTCCCATCGGGGACATGCGGATTTCGCTCAGCACCAGCGTGGGCACGCTGCTCGCCGGGTTGGTCGTGGGGCATCTGCGCACGCGCTTCCCGCTTTTCGGCCGAATACCGGATGCTGCGGTATCACTCATGACCTCGCTGGGGCTTGCCGCCTTTGTCGCTATGACGGGTCTTCATGCCGGGCCTGTCTTTGCATCGGCAATCGCCGAGGCAGGGATCGGGCTTCTTTTCGGCGGCATGATCGTCACCACGGTTCCGATGATTGTCGGCCTATACTTCGGGCGCTACGTGCTTGGAATGAACCCCATCCTGCTCCTGGGCGGGCTGGCCGGGGCACAGACGATGACAGCCGGCATGGCAGCCGTCCAGGACAGGTCCGGGAGCACGGTTGCAGTCCTTGGCTACACGCCCGCGGTCCCCATCGGGCACATTCTGCTCACGACCTGGGGGACTGTGATCGTCGGTATCGTTGCAGGATGAAGGACGGCAGATTCCATCAGTTGGCGGCAACACTTCTGCACGGTTACATTTTTGCAACAGACTTACACAGTAAAAAGGAAAATACTGACTGCGAATCGACAATGCCACCTGGCGTTGACCTGAAAGGTGCCTTAGATGCGACAGACACTATACATCGCTCCGCCCGTGCTTCTCATCGCGGCACTGGCAACCGCAGGATCGGCGGCGGCGCAGGAACCGTCAAAACCTGCGGCGCAGCCTGCGGAGGTCAGCAAGGCGCCGGAACATTGGATTCCGAAGCTGCGGCTCGGCGACGACAATGCCTATTTCGAATTCTACGGCCAGATCAACAAGGGCCTGCTGGTCTACGATGACGGCGGGACAACGGAAAATTACTTTCCGGTCGACAACGGTAATTCGTCCTCGCGCGCGGGCTTTCGCATCTACACTCTCATGGAAAAAGGCTGGTCGTTCGGCGCCAATCTCGAATGGGAATGGAACCCCTACTCGACCACCAACGTGAACCAGTTGAACGAGGATCACTTCGATTGGGGGACCGACCTGCTACGCAAGGCGGAAATCTATCTCGACTCGAAGGACTACGGCAAATTCTGGTTCGGCCAGGGCAGCATGGCCTCGGATGCGACGGCTGAGGTCGACCTGTCTGGGACCACCGTAGTCGGCTATTCGCTGATATCCGACATGGCCGGGGGGCCGTTTTTCCGCAACGATGACGGCACGCTGTCGACGGTCCGTGTCAAGGACGCGTTCACCAACTATGACGGCCTCAGCCGCAAGTTCCGCGTCCGGTACGACACTCCTTCGTTCGGCGGTTTCAGTTTTGCGACGTCGGTCGGCACGCAGGTCGTCCCGGAGGAAACCGATGTCACCGTCTGGGATATGGCGGTCCGATATGACGAGACCTACGATGCCTTCAAGGTCGGTGCCGCAGTCGCCTTTTCAAGGCCCGGCGACAGCAATTCGATCTACGACGCGTCCGTTTCCGTGTTGCATCTGGATACCGGCCTCAGCCTCACCCTTGCAGCGGGCTTATCGGATAAGGAAACGGTCGATGGGCACTATGGCTACGTGAAGGTCGGCTATCAGGCCGATATTTTCGAAGTCGGCAAGACAGCGTTTTCGGTCGACGCCTATTTCGGCAAGGACATCGCGGGCAGGGGTAGCAAGAGCGATTCCTTCGGGGCGCAGGTTGTCCAGAATCTCGACTACCTGCAGACGGAACTATACCTCGGGGCTCGGACCTACTCCCTGGATCAGGAGACTGCTGATCTCCAGGATAGCTTCGCTGTTCTTGGAGGCGCCAGAATAAAATTCTGAAGCAGGGCTTTCCCTGATGCCCATTGTCGACCGGACCTGTTCAAAAGAACGGCGTCTCTCATCATCATATGGAGTTTAGCTCCTCGCATTAGAGGTCACGGCAGACTGGCGAATGCCGGCCTTGCCAAGACCGTCGACGAGCAGCGTGATCAGGTCCGGCGCATAACCACGCGCGGCAAGCTCGCTCTCGACCGATCGAGGCATACCACTCTTGTTCCAACGTAGTTCATCGACGGCAGTACTGGTCTCTCGTGTCGGCCCGAGTTGACCAACCGCTGCCATGCGTAAGATGTTGACCACGGTATCGGCGGGATTGGCGAGTTGGCGCGCGCGTGTTAGCGCTTCGCGATACTTGCCGTTTCGGTAGTCTTCCAGCGCCAGGGTTAGTGCCGCGTCGTGGTGCAGATACTTGCAGCCTACTTCTGCCACCCGTGCGAAACGCACGCCCTCCGAGTAGTCGCCACTGACGAAGAGCAGCAGGCCGAGCCGAGCCGGAATGGCATCGTCGAGCGGATTGAGTGCGGCGGCGCGGCGACCGGACAGGAACGCAGCCTCCATGTCGCCGGTGACGAAGCGTGCCTGCATCTGGGCGACATAGCTTTGGCTTGATTGCGGTGCGAGAGCCACGGCCTTATCCGCGAGCTCCATCGCCCGCGCCGCCGCCGTCGGCGAGGCGCTTGCCTCACCGGTCGCCACCAGCACCATGGCCAGGCTCGCAAGCACATGGGCATCGACCGCCTGATAGGTTGCCGACCGTTCCAGGCAGGTATGTGCCGAAGCCAGGCCTTCCGGGTCGATCCGCGCCAGGGAGACATAGGCTAGGAGCACGCAGCCGTATCCGAGCGACGGCGTCACGAGCTGCCCCGCGGCCTCCAGACTGACAATGACACCCTCCTCACCTGCAAGCGAGCGGGCGAGCCGCGCCAGCAGTTTTTCCTGAACGGCGCGTGCGTCATCGCTGTCAACTGCGGCCTTAGCCGTGCCCGCTCTCAGCGCCTCATGGGTCTGTGGATCGACCACCTGCCACGTAACCCGATGCTCGTTCGGGGAAACGCCGTAAGCGATTGAAACGCGGTATTCCTTGCCGCCCTGCGATGATCCGTCAACGCCGGCCGCCGGTATCTGCGTCAGCGTGCGCACCGCGGAGAAATGCGACAGCGCGTGAACCAGGTAGTCGGTCGCGTTCCTCTGCTCCTCGCCGTCGGCTCCGCTTGCGGCCGGAACGGCGATGACGATTGTCGGCTTGGCAGAAAGCACCGGTTGCCATGGGAAACGCTCGATGACGGAGAGATAGATCGCTCCGGCCATTGCTGCGGCTCCTGCGACAGCGCCCGCGACCAAAGTGAAGCGACGGCGCTTCGGCTGGACTAAGGACGGGATCGCTATCTGTTCCTCGGGCTTGCGGCTCATCTCCGCGGGAGTGATTACGATTTTCGAAGGGATCGGAGGGCGGTCGCGGGCCGCGAAATGCGGAACGTAGTTGCCCTTTGGCAGCTCGATGCGGAGCTTCACTTTCTCGCCAACGGTTTCGTGATATTGCGCCAGCGCTGCGCGCAGTCGCGAGACCTCGACACGCACAATTGGATCGGTTGCCGGATCGAAGGAGGTTGGCCGTCCGAAAACATCTATCGCGATGGTATAGGCTTTGACCCGCCCGGAGCGGCCCGCGAAGAATTCATCGATGAGGTACTGCAGGAGTTTCCGGTGACGCTCGGTCGCATGGAAGTCACGATCGGCCAGCATACGGTCAAGTGCAGCACGCGCCTCACATTCAGTGACGGCACTGTGGGCTAGTTGACACGCATTCCTGTCATCCATGCTGCGTCCCCAACTGCGCACCACCCTGAAGCGAGCGCAAGCGCGATACGAACTCTAGACGAGAGCCACAGCGGGGAAAACAGGAAATTGTCTCGTTACAAAATATTCGTTGAGGCGTGTGAGGCTGCGATCAGCAGTTCGTCTTAAAGGCACCCTCGTGCCGATGCCTCTGTTGTGCGGCGATGTCACGACAAGTCGCCAGCGCTTGGGAGGATCAGAAAATGCAACGACGCAGCGTCGGCCGCCTTGCCGTGATCGCGAAGGTTGATGCCGGTTTGCCGGTGCAAATCGGAGCTTTTGATTGCCTAACGAGAGGGCCGCTATAGATCAGAAAGACGCTATCCGACCAACTTGAGGACCGCACATGGAACCTCCAGCAATCGTCAACGATCTTGCCTCTATTGTGCAAACCGCGCTGGCGCCTGTTTTCCTACTTGCTGGCACAGCCGGTTTCGTCGGCGTCTATGAGATCCGGCTTGGCAGGGTGTCGGAGAGGCTCAATGCGATACAGGAGAAAGGCGAAAGGGGCGAGGTGCGACGGACGCAACTGGATTATCTGCGACGGCGAACGTTGGCCTTGGAGATAGCAGTCGCCCTTGGCACATTTGCCGCGATCTGCACCGGTTGGGCTATCCTCAATCTGCTTGCTGGTGCACTCCAGTTCGGGTTCCGTGAAGAGAATCTCTTCTGGTTTTTTGGCGGTGCAATCCTGTCGCTAATCGGATCGCTTGTGGCATTTCTTATCGAGATGTTTGTTGCGGGGCGAAGCATGCTGCGCCAGATGCGAACGGATGACACGGGTGAGCAGCGCGACTGACTTCCGAAGCTTTTCGGCACCTGGCACGACGGATACGCCCAAACAAGGCGTCTCGGCTTAAGTCCTTGGCATGGCCGGCACGGCGCTAGCACACGAAATACGAATCGCTCAACGGCAAGATGATGTCGCGCGACGTTTGTTTCGGAGGTACCAACCTGTTCAAACTACCGCGGAACAATCGCTCAGGGACGAGGGTGAGGGGCTTCTGACCTCGGCGACATAAACCTCGTAACCGAACAGGGGGTCCTGGCTCAAGTCCTTGCCATCAAACCAGGTCATAAAGTCTTCAAGGTCGGTCTGCCGTGAGAAACCCATAGCCACGGCAGACATGCTTTCGATGCCACCATCTTCGTCCTCGTATGTCGCGCTCACCTCGAGGACACCCAACCGTTCGAAGTTCGCTTGCATGTGAAATGAAATCCAAACCAGATATTCCAGCGGGTAACCGGGATTACCTCCGTATGTCACAACGAACGGGTAAGCTAAACGGAATCGTTCGGCCAGCGCTTCACCGTCGGTCACAAAGATCAGGAGATCAGTATCCTTGTCGATGTCGTGAAGTTCGATCGTCAAATCATGCTTGCGCAATGCGACGTAGCCGCCAAGGCGGTCCCACGGCAAGGACGTCAAGATGATGTCGCGCCATCGCTTGATGGCCTCGTCGAGATCGCTGCGGACCAAAAACATGAAGAATTCCTGCAAAGCGTGACAACCAAGAACATACAGCCTCGCATAGCGCGCGATTCAGTCAACAGATATTAGGGGACTCTAAATCTCATCTGCGACTTGTTGGGGGACAAGGTGAAGTTCGCGAGCCGAATGGAGACCGCGGGCGCCGGCGATTTCGCTCGGGTGACGCGCACTGTAGGAGCAATTCCAAGGCCGGTTTTTCCTGGGGGCGCAGGGCGCTACCGAAGTGAAGTCCACGGGGGTCCAAAGCGCACATAGTGACGGAATTATAATCTTGCGGTTGTGGTATTTTAGGATAGCTTGGTGGGGATTAGCCCACATCGGCTATTCCGTTTGGTGGTAAGAAAGATCAATAAATAGAGGTCCCTCGGACAGGCAGTGGGTCGAATTCGAAAATGCTTCGTCCCCGGATTGGTATGCCGATCGGGTTCCCTTGGATGTACCTGCGGGACGTCTTTGGCATACGGCGCACGGCAAGCGTGTGCCCCGCCACAGTGTTCCCATTTGCTTGAAGTGGATCGACACGATGCCTGAGAAAAAAGATCTAGACCCGACCGCAAAACCCTTAAGCGCCCAGGATCTGAGAAAGCAGATGCTCCAGCGCGAAATGGAGGAGATGGACAAGGAGCGGCGGCTGAAAGCCCTCGAAGAACAGAAGCATGCCGACTTTGCCGCTGATTTTCTCAAAGAACATGTGACGGAAGAGGAAATTGGTATCGTCCGCCGCCTTGTCACAAACGCCGTCAAGGCCGGTAAATTCGAGGCGTTGGTCTATAGCTTCCCCTCCGAGCTTTGCACGGATAGCGGACGCGCCATCAACAGTGCTGACCGCGATTGGCCGCAGACCCTGCAGGGCAAGGCGAAGGAATTTTTCGATCGCTATCAGACATACGGCAAGCCGCAGGGCTATAAGCTGAAGGCGATGATCATCAACTTTCCGGGCGGTGTGCCCGGCGATGTCGGGTTCTTCCTGAACTGGGCTCCGGACAAGGCCTAGGCGCGACCATACCCGGTGTCGAATGACGCGCCGGCATCGGTGGTTCCGCATTCCTACTATCAGGGAACGCTCAACCGTTTCTGTAAGCCCGCGCCAGAAGGCGCGGGCTTATCAGCCTTAGAAGACGTCAGGTACGGTTCTGCGAACGTGATCGTCGTCTGCGAAGCCGTCCGGTCGCTTCTGGCGCTTGCCGAGGTCCGGTTCGGAAAACTTCACGCGCTCATAGGGGATCGAGGCGAGAATATGCGAGATGCAATTGATCCGCGCCCGCTTCTTGTCGTCTGACGGTACGATCCACCAAGGCGCATACTCCGTGTCCGTCATGCGGATCATCTCGTTATAGGCCCGGGTGTAGTCCCACCAGCGCTGATAGGATTCGACATCCATGGGGCTGAGCTTCCACTGGCGCAACGGGTCGGCGATGCGCTGGCGGAACCGGCGCTCCTGTTCCTTTTCGCTGACATCGAGGAAGTATTTCAGCAGGACGATGCCGCTTTCGACCATTGCCGCTTCGAAGCGCGGTGCGAGTTCGAGGAAACGCCGCGCGCTGTCATCCGAGCAGAAGCCCATGACGCGTTCCACGCCCGGGCGGTTGTACCAGGACCGGTCGAAGATCACCACTTCGCCGGCCGCCGGCAGGTGTTGAATGTAGCGTTGCATGTAGATCTGCGATTTTTCCCGCTCCGTGGGGGCGGGCAGGGCCGTGACCCGGAAGACACGGGGGCTGACGCGCTCGGTCAGCCGCCTGATCACGCCGCCCTTGCCAGCGGCATCGCGTCCTTCGAAGACGATGACGATGCGGGCGCCGCTCTTTTTCACCCAGGCCTGCAGGTGCGCGATCTCTTCCTGCAGTCGGGCGAGTTCGTTGGCGTAGCCGGAGGATGATTGTTCCTCAGAAACGGCTGCGTCGGCAGCTATTTCGCTATGGCTTTTGTCCTTGCCCTTCTTCTTCTTGCCGTCACGTTTTCCCATTTTTCCCTCCTGTTTCAAAAATGCTTACCTGGCTTGATCTCGACGGCGTTGGGTGGCTGGTTCCGCCCGTACTTGGCCTCGTAGGCGTCGAGCGCGTCCTCCATGCCCTCGAAGATCATGCTTGGCCCGATTCTCTCGATGATGCCGGCCCGGTCGAGCAGGGCGCGGGCGTCGGTGTGCAACTCGGCCAGACCGAGGGCAATGTCGCGCACCCTCAGTTCGTCGGCCAGATCCCC
>NZ_JBYTEC010000003.1:0-411639 GCF_058792075.1 Ensifer sp. EB106-03-01-XG145
CTCTGCTTCTTCATTCGTCCGTCCTTTAATGGGCCGGACTCTAATCCAATCTGGAGGAAATTCGCAGTGGCAGGTCATTAGGCACAATGCCTCCTGCTGTATTGCTGTAGACACTTGCTGCATCGGCTTCCCTGCACGCGTCCCACAAACATCCCCATTAACGAATCACCTACAAGAAGGCTTAAAATAGGGACGTCCCTTATTCAACTGTCAAGCATAAGGAGAGACGTATGATGAGGGGGGCTCGAAACAGGCAAGAAGGCACAGCAAAAAGCTATTGAGACCTCACTAGGCCAGAAATGTTGACACAACACCGCAGAGAGCAGAGAACTCCTTAGTTCGAAGGGACGTCCCAAAATGTAGCGAACTCCTTGGCATCTGCACCGACACCAAGGAGTTCGCACTTCTGAAGCGCTTGACAAAGGAATTCTCCAAAGATTGAGTGTTCCTATCTGTAAATTACCGCGCCACACACAACAGGAGGAAAAGTGGAAGTAGCCAACAATTCGGAGGTGCAAAGCCAAGATCATCTGGTCGAGGCGCTTTTGGCATTGAAGGCCGAGATGCGAAAAAACCGCGCGCTAATCGAAACAGCAACACGTGACCTGGAAAAGCAGTCAGCGCTTGTCAGGGAACTCGAAATTATGGTGCGCGACCGAAGCCAGCAGAAAACCTCAAAAAAAAGGTCAAAAACGCCGCTATATTCCTTGGTCACAGAAAAGGCGCGTGCGTTTATGATCGAGGCTGGCCATCCCTTGACAAGGCATGACGTGCTAGAAAGGCTAACTGCTGAAGGACACGCGCTGGAGGTTAGTGACCCGCCACACTTTGTTGGAAAGACGCTTTGGAAAAGTCCAGATTTTGTCTCATACAAGGAGGGTTATTGGCCGCTGGATATGCCGGTCCCTAGTGGTGCGACACCAACTGGACGGAACCAGACTCAAGAGACCGCTCGCTGACCAAATTGGTCCGGTGCGTGCTTTGGCTGCTCAGGCTCTGATTGTTAATCTAAAAGCCGCTGCGCGGGGCCTTGGGTCTACCCTGGAGCTTATGTAACCGCTTAAAGAGCTAAAGGATGGTGCGCGACATCACCCGCACTTGGCCTACCCTCTGCAACCCCGGCCAGCGCCGGGCAGGCCAAGCGCTGATCTGCAGCGAGTGCGGAGGACGCGCATGAAGCGGTGACCGAGGGCAAATACTTAGCTTCAAATTGTCATACAGAAGTCGGTAAGAACCGGTAACTTTACATCCACCCTTAAAAGAGCACCAGATTCCTAATCTGGGGGTCGCGCGTTCGAATCGCGCCGGGATCACCATAAAAATCAAATAGATAGAATTCCAACCTTCCGACACATTCCCCGGGCCGTTCCCCACTCGCGTTTACGCAGCGCTCTATGCCCCCGGCCAAAATGTGAGATTCCAGCCAAACGCATTACACTGGTGCACTCATGGTTCAGTTGCTCGTGACCTATATGGAAATGCGTGGACAACGCGCGGGCGAAGCGCTTCCACCGCCGATCGAGCATGCAGCGGTCGCGCCCGAGCTGCCCGATGCCGCCACGTTCCTATCGCTCTACCGCGCCGTCGGCGATCCGTTGCGCTGGGATCAGCGCCTGCGCATGAGCGCAGCCGATCTCGACGGTTTTCTTCGCAGCGAATCGACTGGCCTCTACATCCTGCGGGTGGACGAGCGAGCGGTCGGGCTCTGCGAATTCGACCGCGTCGGGACACCCGACATCGAGCTCACCCATTTCGGCTTGGTCCCCGAGGCGTACGGCAGGAAGCTCGGACCGTTCCTGCTCGACAGCGCGCTGCGCGCTGTCTGGAGCGGCGGACCGAACTGCATCTGGCTGCACACGGACGAATGGGATCACCCAAAGGCCCAGGACACCTATCGCCGCGCCGGCTTCAGCGTTTTCACGCAGAAGCTCGAAGAGGTCGATGGCTAGCGAAGCGGCTGCCATGCCGGGCCGCGCCAGGCTCTCAACGCCTGCAAGAAGACCTGAAGTCGCGACGGCAAAAACCGCCGCGTCGGATAGACCGCATGCACAAAGACATCCGGCGCCGACCATCCGGGAAGCACGCGCACGAGCTTGCCGCTCGCAAGCAGGCTGTCGCAGAAGATCGGCGGAAGCCGGCCGATGCCATGGCCGCGCTCGGTGATGGCGCTGGCCGACTGGATATCGTGGACCGAGACGGCTCCGGTCACGTGAAGCCTGATCGATTCGTCCCCGTTGACGAGATGCCATTCGGTTTCGTTGCTCCGGGCATTGACCAGCACACAACGGTGGTCGCGCAGATCTTCCGGCACGGAAGGCATGCCGTGTTCGTGCACGTATTCGGGAGCAGCCACGAGGAAGTGGGTGCTCCTGCCGATGCGCTGTGCGACGAGCGACGAATCGCGCAATTCGCCAAATCGGACCGCCACGTCGATGTTTTCGGCAACGAGATTCATGAACGTGTTTGTGACCAGCAGGTCGACCTCGATCTCGGGGTATTTCTTCAGGAAACCAGACAGGAAATCAAAGAACGGCGGCTGCCCGAGCGTCATGGGGACGGTGATGCGCAAAAGCCCTTCGGGTTTTCTTTGCGCTTCGCTCAGGACCCGTTCCGCGTCGTGAAGCTGCTTCAACGGTTCGCTGCACTCCGCGTAGTAAGCGCGCCCCTGAAGCGTGAGGCTCAGTTTGCGCGTCGTCCGCTGCAACAGAGTGACGCCCAGTTGCTCCTCAAGGACCGTCACTTTGCGGCTAACCGTTGAAACCGGCATGCCGAGCGCGCGCGCCGCCCGGCTGAAACTCTCGAATTGCGCAACGGCAGCGAAGACCGCGATATCGTTCAGATCGACCATGGCAACGATTTTTGCACTGATGGAAAAGTAATTCCAGATAATTTCATCTAATCGTGCAATCGCACCTCGACCATATTGATCCCACGAACGCAATCCAACCGTGGAGAGATCAAATGACCAACAAGGTCGCCATCATCACCGGCGCGTCCCAGGGTATCGGCGCGGGCCTTACAAACGCCTTCCTCGCTCAGGGCTACAGTGTCGTCGCAACCTCGCGAAGCGTCAGCCAGTCCCGGGACATCGTCGAATCGGACCGGCTGGCCCGCGTCGACGGCGATATCGCCGATCCGGCCACGGCGAAACGCGTGGTCGAAACCGCGATCGACCGGTTTGGCTCGATCGACGCGCTCGTCAACAATGCCGGCATCTTCTTCACCAAGCGCTTCGTCGACTACACCGCTGAGGACTACCGCCAGCTGAGCGCGACGAATATCGAAGGCTTCCTCCACACGACCCAACTGGTCGTCAGGCAGATGCTGGCGCAGAAGAGAGGCGGCAGCATCGTCAGCATCACGACGCCGCTGGCCGATCGCCCGATCGCGGGCATGAACGCCTCGGTCGCGATGCTGACCAAGGGCGGCATCAATGCGATCTCGAAGAATATCGCCATGGAATACGCAAGGGACGGAATTCGCGTCAACGTCGTTGCCCCCGGCGTCGTCGACACCCCGCTCCACAAGGACAACCCGAAGGATTTCCTCAACACGCTCTCGCCGATGCACAGCATTTCCAGCGTCGATGAGATCGTGGATGCCGTCCTGTTCCTGACCAGGGCGCCGCGCGTCACCGGGGAGGTGCTGAACGTCGACGGCGGCGCGCATTTGGGCAAATGGTAAGCCGCGGGCAAGCGACCGCCGCTGGCGCAGAACAGCGGCTGAATGAACTCGGCATCGCGCTGCCTCCTCCACCGACACCGTTCGGCAACTATGTCGAAGGGGTCAGGATCGGCAAGCTGCTCTATCTGAGCGGCATGCTGCCGGTCATCGACCGCAAGCCGCAGGTCGTCGGCCGACTTGGGGTCGAATTAACGGTCGATGAGGGACGTCGCGCGGCGGAAATCGCTACCCTGAGTGCATTGTCGGCAATCAAGGCTGAGCTCGGTTCGCTCGACAAGGTCGCTGCCATCGCCAAGCTCGGCGTCTACATCGCAACATCAGGCGATTTCCGCGACCACCCCGCGGTCGCCGATGGCGCATCCGACCTGCTGGCCGATGTCTTCGGTCCCGAGCTTCTCTCGGGCCGTATCGTCCTCGGCGTCGCCAGTCTTCCGCTGGGATTGCCGGTAGAAACCGAGCTTCTGGTCGAAGTGGCAGATTGAGAGCATCGGTCGGCGGCGATCCACGCCGCCGACTTTCGGGACGGAAGTCAGGTCGTCATTTGCCTGTCACGAACAGAAGCTATTGAACAGTCACACCTTCTTGATGACCACGGATGAACTGGCGTCGATCGAAGGTGATGAGGAAGGTCGGGTTTGCCCCGGCCTTTTTTGTTTCGGTCATTGCCTACAGTGTCGTCGCAGCCTGCTCTGGCCGGTACCGTTCCCTTCCCAGCCCCATGACCGCTCTAACCACCAGGATTGAAACCACAGCGACCATTGCGCCGGCAATCACATCACTCAAATGATGTCCACCTTCCGGCAGCGTACCGATGATCATCACTGCGTTCAAAACAGCGATCGGGCCGGCGGCCCAGCGAACGCTGCGCAGGGAATACACGACCATGATTCCAAGGGCCGTGTGGTAGGAGGGGAAAGTCACAAGGCCTTGCGCGTTCCCAACGAACAGGTTGAAGTTGTCCCCCGACCTCAGCCTCAGCAGTTCGGAGTAGTGCCACATCCCGGCTTGTGCCGTAAACGCGTCGAAGGTTTCGGGCGGCGGATCGAAATAGGCATAGGCGCCCGCGGCCGGAAACATCGCCATCAACAGGCCGGTAAACACCGAGGAAACCGCAAGCAGCGCGACGAACTCCAAGGCTTTGTCCGCTCGCCGAGCCGCACTGTACAAGAGAAACAGCGCAATCACCTGAGGCGTCAGGCTGTGATAGGCGATTACCAATGCCCATGCGACCGGCGGAGACCCGTTCGTCGTCTCCAGAAACGAACGCCAATCGAAGCCTAGCGCCGCGTCGAGTGCGGCCAGTTTGCCATCGACCAGGGGAACCTGGGTTGCCGAGGCCAAATACATGAAGATGGCACTGACGAAGCCGAGTGGTAGAAAGATCGTGGAAACCGCGACCAGTACAATCAGGCGGTCCGCAGCCCATCGCATCGCACCGGCCGCCCACGATCTTTCATCGCGCAGGCGGTAGAGAACAAGCCTGCCGATCAGATAGGCAGCCAAAGCGGCCGACGCCGCCTTCGCAAGGTGACCAAAGTTTCGAGGATCAAGGCTGATCACTGAAAATGGCAGCCACACAACATCGATCGCCGCGAACAAGACAGTCACGGCAACGATGATCGAAACCAAACGACGATTAGCCCCCATATCGACATAGAACCATTCTTTGCCAGTACCGGCAATACTTGGTTCAACTCGAGCAAGGGCCGCGTCACTGCTTTCCCGAACAGGGATCGACCACCTGCAGGCTTAGGCAAAATCGGCCCGGAATCACAGCGTTCGCAGCACTTCAATCATCCGGCCGGCAGACGCGCAGGCGGTGACCATCCGGGTCGAGCGCGACGAAGGTGCGACCGAAGACGGCCGTTTTCAGCTCCTGCTCGATCGTAAGCCCCCGCTCCCGCCAAGCGGTATAGAGCCGCTCGACCTCGGCATCGTCCTTCACCATGAAGGCGATTTCCGAGCGATGGCCCGTGCCGGAGGACATGAAATCCTTCGCCGCCGTGGACCAGAGACTGAAGGTCAGGCCGTTTTCCAGTTCGAAGGCGACATAGCTTGGAAAGGCGGCGGCGGGCTCGCGATCGAGCAGGTCGGTGTAGAAGCGTGCGCTCGCCAGCGGGTCTTCGACATAAAGCAGGATGAGGTTTGGTGACAGCATGGTCGGGTCTCCCGTTTCGACAACGCGACCCTGGGCATAATGACTGTCAGCTTCCGTCAGCATCGACCGACGGCGCAGAAAAACCGCAGGTACATCGGAGCCGGCGGCTTTCACATTGGTTGGGAACGAGGCGCGTCAGAAGACGGCCAGGTATTTCAACAGAGAGATGATGCCGATGATGATGACGATGATCTGGACGATCTGTTTGGCGCGCGCGTCGAGCGGCAGCCGCTGGACGAGATAAAGCACCAACACGATGACAAGGAACGTAATCAGGATTCCGATAAGCAGCCCCATGGATCAACTCCCTTTTCACAACGACAGCGCGATAACGCCGGGATTGTAACTATGGAGCGAGGGTAAAAGTTCCGATTCTCCCGGAAACTTCTTTAGCCGGGTTGGAAAGCGCGCCCAAAGACGTTGCCGGGCAGGCTGTGCGTCAGGGTGCGGGCTTGCAGGCGATGCCCTGGTCCTGTTCGCCCTTCGTCGCGTCGAAAAGCGTCGCTTCGTCGCCCTTGGTCCACCAGATGTACTGGCCACCGGCATATTTCGCGCCCGAAGCGGCAATCACATTGGCGGCGACGACAAAGGTACCGTCGATCGTGAAAGTCACCAGCGAGACCGGGCCGGCATTGATGTACTCCGCTTCGACGGGCTTGCCGCCGCAGTCATAACGCGCCGATTGCCGATCCACCGCACCGGCTCCCGGAGCACGGAACGTCACGTCGATCCCTTCGGAACCCACCGTCATCGACGCCAGTTTGATCGCGGTCCGGCCCTCCGCCTTGCTGAGCACGAGTTTCGATCCCTCGACTGCCCAGGAGAGTTCGCTGCCAAGCGCCTCCAGGAATTTCTGTTCCTGGGTCATCGCCGCCGGCACGCACATCTTGCGTGTCGATGCGGCCGGGCCGAAGGTGATCTTCGTGCCCGACAGACTGAAGGTGCCGGTGAAATGGTTGCAGCCGGCCATGCCGCCATAGGTGCCGTCCTCGCGGATTTCCAGCGTCGATTGCAGATCGTCGATGACGCCGCCGCCACCGATGTCCTCGGCAAGCCAGGTACCGACGAGCTGCGGCGGAACGTTTTCGGCTGCAACCGGCTGCATCGAGGCCATCTCGATGGTCACGCAGGCGCAGGAAACGGCGGTAATGATCTTCAGCATCGCGAACTCCTTCGGGCTCCGACTCAAAGCAGTCCGATTCTTAGCCCGTGGACGACACGGATTGAAGACCGCGCCCTTGTTGCCGGCGGAATTCGCCTGTAGAGCCTAGCAAACAACATAAAAACTCGGATCGATCTCGCGAAGATCACGTGTCCGCAGCGCAGGCTGCGCCGGGCATCCCGTCCGAAAAGAAGAACATGGGTATTGGCATGGCATCCCGCGACAGTGCGAAGCGCCGACTGACGATCCTCGGATCAACCGGTTCGATCGGCACCAACACGCTCGACGTCATCGAGCGCCTTGGCGGTCGCGAGCGCTTCGACGTCGTCGCCGTGACCGGCAACGGCAACATCCCGCTGCTCGCCGAACAGGCCGTGAAGGTTGGCGCAGAACTCGCCGTCACCGCCAACGAAAACCAATACGAAAACCTGAAGGCAGCCCTTGCCGGCACCGGCATTGCCGTCGCCGCCGGCAGGAGCGGTCTGATCGAGGCAGCCGAACGCGACGCCGACTGGGTAATGGCGGCGATCGTCGGCAATGCCGGTCTTGCCCCGACGCTGGCAGCCGCCCGCCGCGGCGCCGACATCGCGCTTGCCAACAAGGAGTGCCTGGTTTCCGCCGGAAGCCTGTTCATCGACGCGGTGAAGACGGGTGGCGGCCGGCTGCTGCCTGTCGACAGCGAGCACAATGCCATCTTCCAGGTGCTGGACGAGCACCAGCGCCACGCGGTCGAGCGCATCATCCTGACGGCTTCGGGTGGCCCCTTCCGCACCAAGTCGCTCGAGGAGATGCGGTATGTAACCGCCGATGTCGCCCGCGCCCATCCCAACTGGTCGATGGGCCTCAAGATCTCGATCGACAGCGCCTCCATGTTCAACAAGGCGCTGGAGATGATCGAGGCGAAGCACCTCTTTGCCCTCAAGCCGGAACAGGTCGAGGTGATCGTGCATCCGCAGTCGGTGATCCATTCGATGGTCGGCTACACGGATGGCTCGGTGCTGGCGCAGCTCGGCTGCCCGGACATGCGCACCGCCATCGGCTACGCACTCGCCTATCCGAGCCGCTGCAGCCTGCCGATCGAACGGCTCGATTTCGCCAAGCTGTCGCGCCTCGATTTCGAAGCGCCGGACGAAGTGCGCTTCCCGGCAATCCGTTTGGCGCGCCGCGCCATGGTCGAGGGCGGCGTGCAGGGGGCCGTGCTCAACGGCGCCAAGGAAACGGCGCTCGACGCCTTCATCGCCGGACGAACCGGCTTTCTCGCCATGGCGGAGATCGTCGAGAAGGTCATGGACAAGCTCGCCGACCTGCCGGCGGCCGCAACCATGAACGACGTCTTCGCCGCCGACGAAAAAGCCCGGCAACTGGCGGCCGGGCTGATCCATTAGTTAAGCTCGCTGGGCGCTTCGCCCCTCATCCGCCTGCCGGCACCTTCTGCCCGCAGGCAGGGAGAGGGTGAGGGGCAGATTCGCCGAAAGATAAGCTTGGGCTTACGCGACGGCGCGCGCGAGCGCACAGCGCGACCACAGCGAATGCAGCGCGTTGACGAGATGGTCGATATCGGCATCCGAATGCAGCGGCGTCGGGGTGATGCGCAGGCGCTCGGTCTTCTTGGGCACCGTCGGATAGTTGATCGGCTGGACGTAGACGCCGAAATTGTCGAGCAACAGGTCGGAGATCCACTTGCACTTGGCGGCGTCACCGACCATGACCGGCACGATATGGCTTGGGTTCGGCATATGCGGAATGCCACGCTGGTCGAGCAGCGAACGCAGGCGACGGACGCGCTCCTGGTGCGCGAAGCGTTCGACCTGGCTTTCCTTCAGGTGGCGGATCGAGGCGAGCGCACCGGCGGCAAGCGTCGGCGGCAGCGCCGTGGTGAAGATGAAGCCGGAGGCAAACGAGCGGATGAAGTCGCAGAGCGCCGCAGAGCCGGTGATGTAACCGCCCATGACGCCGAAGGCCTTGCCAAGCGTGCCCTCGATGACCGTCAGGCGATGCATCAGGCCTTCGCGCTCGGCGATGCCGCCGCCACGCGGACCGTACATGCCGACAGCGTGCACTTCGTCGAGATAGGTCATGGCGCCGTACTTGTCGGCGAGGTCGCAGAATTCCTTGATCGGCGCGATGTCACCGTCCATCGAATAGACGGACTCAAACGCAATGATCTTCGGCGCGCGCGGATCGGCGGCGGCGAGCTTGGCTTCGAGGTCGGCCACCGAATTGTGCTTGAATATGACGCGTTCGCACTTGGAGTGACGAATCCCCTCGATCATCGAAGCGTGATTCCCGGCGTCCGAGAAGACGATGACACCGGGAATCTTCGAACAGAGCGTGCCGAGTGCTGCCCAGTTGGACACGTAGCCCGAGGTGAACAGCAGGGCCGATTCCTTGCCGTGCAGGTCCGCGAGCTCGCGCTCAAGCAGGACGTGGTAATGGTTGGTACCGGAGATGTTGCGGGTGCCGCCGGCGCCGGCGCCGCATTCGTCGATGGCGCGCTTCATCGCCTCGGTGACGATGGAATGCTGGCCCATGCCGAGATAGTCGTTCGAACACCAGACGGTGACTTCCTGAACGCCCGCAGCCGTGTGGCGCGCTGCCTTCGGGAAGTTGCCGCGATGACGGGCGAGGTCTGCGAAAACCCGGTAGCGGCCTTCCTGATGCAGCCCGTCCAGCTCGTTCTTAAAGAAATTCTCGAAATCCATCATTTTCTCCAGTGCCCGGTCGCTTTTCTTCAATCAAAGCGACCTGGGGTCAACCTCGGAATGCTCGGCATCTGCCAACTGCGGCAAAAGGCCCCTGAAGCGCTGCGTGTCCAATGAATGCATCCGGGATGATTTAGCATTTTCGGGCCGAAGCATCTTCGCTGCTTTCACTGAAACCGTTTCAACCTGGAGAGCCCTAGTTTTGAAACATTCCAAAGAAAGCCTTAGCGCATGTTCATCTCTTCAAGCTTGATCGAAGTCAAGCAAGGATGAAAAAAGGACGGCCGAAGCCGTCCCCTTTTTTGCTGTTTGACGATATCCATCCCGGTCAGGCCGCTGCCACGGCGCGCTTGGCCATGACCTTCACCAGATTGGCGCGGTAGGCCGCGTCGGCGTGAATGTCGGAGAGCAGCTCCGAGGCGTCGACGCTGACATTGCTGAGCGCGTCCGGCGACCAGTTGGCAACCAGCGCCGCCTCCATATCGCCATGCCGGAACACCCCGTTCGCTCCCGCTCCGGTAACGGCCACCCGGACGTCGCCATTGTCCCGTCGCGCGACGAACACACCGGTCATCGCGTAGCGCGACGCCGGATTGGCGAACTTCTGATAGGCAGCCTTCGCAGGCGCATCGAAGGTAATGGCGGTGACGATCTCGCTGTCCTCCAGCGCCGTTTCGAACAGGCCGGTGAAGAAATCATCTGCCGCAATCTCGCGCTTGTTGGTCACGATCGTCGCACCGAGCGCCAGCATCGCCGCCGGATAATCGGCCGCTGGGTCGTTGTTGGCGATGGAGCCGCCGATCGTGCCCATGTGCCGCAGATGCGGGTCGCCGATATGGCTGGCAAGGCTGCAGATCGCCGGACAGACGGCTTTGAGCGCCGCCGACGACGCCACGTCATAATGTGTCGTGGCGGCGCCGATCCGCACTGACCGGCCGGAAACCGTGATGCCTTGCATCTCGGCGATATGCCGGAGATCAATGAGATCGCTCGGTGCCGCCAGCCGCTGCTTCATCGTCGGGATCAGCGTCATGCCGCCGGAGACATACTTGCCTTCGCCGGCCGCTTCCATTCGGCTGACGGCATCCTGAACCGAGGACGCCCGGTGATATTGGGTCTCGTACATGCGGTGTCCTCCCGTTCACTTGGCCGCGTGCGCCGCCGCCCACACCTTCTGCGGTGTTGCCGGCATGGTGAGCGCGTTGTTGCCGATGGCATCCGTAATGGCGTTGATCAGCGCCGGCGGCGAGCCGATCGCGCCCGCCTCACCGCAACCCTTGATCCCCAAGGGATTGTTCGGGCAGGGCGTGTTCGAGGTCGAGACCTGGAACGACGGCAGATCGTCGGCACGCGGCATGGCGTAGTCCATGTAGCTTGCCGTCAGCAGCTGGCCGGAGGGGTCGTAATGCACCCCTTCGAGCAGCGCCTGGCCGATGCCCTGGGCAATGCCGCCATGCACCTGCCCCTCGACGATCATCGGGTTGATGATGTTGCCGAAGTCGTCGGCGGCAACGAACTGCACGATCTTCGTTCGCCCCGTGTCGGGATCGACCTCCACCTCGCAGATGTAGCAACCGGCCGGGAAGGTGAAGTTGGCCGGATCGTAGAAGGCGCCCTCCTTCAGGCCCGGCTCCATGCCCGCGGGCAGGTTATGGGCGGTGTAGGCGGCAAGTGCCATCTGGAACCAGGGCACCGCCTTGTCGGTGCCGGCAACCTTCAGTTCGCCGTTCTCAATCACGATGTCGCTTTCGTCCGCTTCCATCAGATGCGCGGCGATCTTCTTTGCCTTGGCCTCCACCTTGTCGAGCGCCTTGACGACCGCCGACATGCCGACCGCGCCGGAGCGCGAGCCGTAGGTGCCCATGCCCATCTGCACCTTGTCGGTATCGCCATGCACGATGTTGACGCTGTCAATCGGAACGCCGAAGCGGTCGGCGACGAGCTGGGCAAAGGTGGTCTCGTGGCCCTGGCCGTGGCTGTGCGAGCCGGTCAGCACTTCGATCGTGCCGACCGCATTGACCCGCACCTCGGCCGATTCCCACAGACCGACGCCGGCCCCGAGGGAGCCCACCGCCGCCGACGGCGCGATGCCGCAGGCCTCGATGTAGCAACTCATGCCGATGCCGCGCTTCATGCCGCGGCGATCGGCTTCCGCCTTGCGGGCGGCAAAGCCGTTCCAGTCGGCCGCCTGCATCGCTGCGTTCAGCGACGCTTCGTAGTCGCCCGCGTCATAGTTCATTATCACGGGCGTCTGGTGCGGGAAGGAGCGGATGAAGTTGACCCGCCTCAGTTCCGCCGGTGAGACCCCGAGTTCGCGCGCCGCCGTCTCCATGGTGCGTTCGAGCAGATAGGTCGCCTCCGGCCGCCCGGCGCCGCGATAGGCATCCACCGGTGCGGTGTTGGTGTAGACCGTGCGCACATTCGCGTGGATCGCCGGGATGTCGTACTGGCCGGAAAGCAGCGTCGCATAGAGATAGGTCGGCACCGCCGAGGAGAAGAGCGACATATAGGCGCCGAGATTGGCGATCGTGTCGACCTTCAGCCCGATGATGCGATTGTTCGCATCGAAGGCCATCTTCACCGTCGACACGTGGTCGCGGCCATGCGCATCGGTCAGGAACGCCTCGGTCCGATCCGATGTCCATTTGACCGGCACGCCGGTACGCTTCGAAGCCCAGAGACAGACGATCTCCTCCGGATAGATATAGATCTTCGAGCCGAAGCCACCGCCGACATCGGGCGCGATCACCCTGAGCTTGTTTTCCGGAGCGACATTATAAAACGCGCTCATCACCAGCCGCGCCACATGCGGGTTCTGGCTGGTGGTGTAGCAGGTATAGTGGTCGTCGCCGACGTCATAGATGCCAAGTGCGGCCCGCGGCTCCATCGGATTGGGCGAGAGCCGGTTGTTATGAATCGTGACCTCGGTGACATGCGCAGCCGTTGAGATCGCCTTGTCAGTCTCCGATTCGTCGCCGATCTGCCAGTCGAAGATCAGGTTACCGGGCGCTTCCGGATGAAGCTGTGGCTGTCCCGCCTCAAGCGCTTTCGACGCATCGATCACGACGGGAAGCTCCTGGTAGTCGACGACGACGGCCTCTGCCGCGTCACGCGCCTCGGCCACGCTATCGGCAACCACGATCGCCACGGCGTCACCGACATAGCGCACAGTCTCATGCGCGAGCGGCCGCCAGGCGCCCATCTTCATCGGCGTTCCATCCTTGGAGTGGATCATCCAGCCGCAGATCAGGTTGCCGATGCCATCGGCGAGAATCTGCTTGCCGTCGAGCACGTCGATGACTCCAGGCATGCCCATGGCCGCAGACGCATCCACCTTCAGAATCTTCGCGTGCGCATGCGGGCTGCGCACGAACACCGCATATTTCATGCCCGGCACGGACATGTCGTCCGTATAGCGGCCCTTTCCGGTCAGGAACCGCTTGTCTTCCTTGCGCGCCACCCGCGCGCCAATGCCTTCAACGCCCATTGCCTATCTCCTCCCGAGATATCCAGCGACAGTCCTTCGATGACATGCCTTCGGGGCGAGGTCCCGCCCCCAAATCTACCGCTATTCTGCGGCCACGCGGGCGCCACTCATCTCGGCGGCGGCAGCAAGGATCGCCTTGACGATATTGTGGTAGCCGGTGCAGCGACAGATGTTGCCTTCGAGCTCGGCGCGCACCGTCGCCTCGTCCAGTTGGCCCTGGTGCCTTCGGATCATGTCGACGGCCGTCATCACCATGCCGGGTGTGCAGAAGCCGCATTGCAGGCCGTGATTGGCCTTGAACGCCGCCTGCACCGGATGGAGTTCGCCGTCCGCCGCCAACCCTTCGATGGTGGTGATCGTGGATCCGGCCGCCTGTGCGGCGAGGATGGAACAGCTCTTGACCGATTTTCCGTCCATATGGATGACGCAGGCGCCGCACTGCGACGTGTCGCAGCCGACATGGGTGCCGGTCAGTCCGAGATTTTCGCGTATGAATTGCACCAGCAATGTGCGGTCGTCGCAATGACCGCTCACCTGACGGCCGTTGACCGTCATTGTTACTTTCGCCATTTCGCTCCTCCGGGGTCGGTCAATGCCAACACGAGCGCGGCCGAAAAGTCGGGTGAGATGGTTCACGCGACTAGGGTACGCGCCAACTGATATCGATGCCCGTCGCCCACGGATCCGCTCCTCCGGATGTCGCAGGCTTGTTTGTATCATTTGTCTTTTTTGGGAATGCCGCAACCGCTACCGCCCGCCGGACGACAATATTTTTCCACGCGGGTTGTATCTCGCGGAACTGAGCCTTCATGTCCCGTTCAGGAACGATATCATTATCTTGCGCGCCGGAAGAAGCCGCAGGTCCCGTAGACTTTCAATAGGGACCGCGTATTTTCCGAACTGCAAGTTCAGGTGGAGCGGGATGTTCCCGGCTTCGCCATCATCCACGGGACGGACTGAGCGCTAGGCTTAAGATCCGTAGAGATCGGAGAGAACAACATGAAGAAAGCCATCGCACTTGTGCTGGTCGCCCTGTCGGTCGCAAGCTGCACCCAGACGGAAAAAGGCGCCGGCATCGGTGCCGTTTCCGGCGCGATCATCGGCGGCGCTGTCACCGGCGACGTCCGTGGCGCAGCGGTCGGCGCGGCCATCGGCGGCGTTTCCGGCGCAGTCATCGGCAACGTCACCGAGCAGCCAGGCCAGTGCTACTACCGCGACCGCTATGGCCGCCGCTACATCGACTCTTGCCCGCGCTAAGGCGTAGCGAAGACGGTCATCCTTCGGCGTAGCGCAAGCTCTCCGTAGTATCCAATTACCCCCTCATGGCGCAAAGCCTGAGGGGGTTTTTCGTTCCGGACGCGCCGGCGAAGCTAGGCATACCCCCAAGAAATGATCCGACGCGCGCAAACCGGGTGGTTATCGGCCGCGCAAATCCGTCTGCTGTCCTCGAAGTATCATCCATCGAGGCCGTCACATGTCGAAATCACCAGGCAATCCACTGCCGCCAGCCTTCAAGCGGATCGGCTGGTCCAATCTTTTTGCGCAATTCTCGGAGCAGATGGCGCTGGCTGCCGCTCCGCTCGCCGCGGTGCTGCTGCTCGCCGCCGGTCCGGCGGAAACCGGATGGCTGCAGATGGCCCAGACACTTCCGTTTCTCCTGCTCGCCATTCCGGCCGGGCTCGTCGCCGATCGCGCCTCGCGACTGATGCTGATGGTCTCCTCGGAAATGCTGCGCGCGCTGTCGCTGGTCGCCACGCTGCTCCTGATGGTCAGCGGCCTTTTGACCCTGCCGCTTCTGGCTGCAATGGGGTTCGTCGGTGCCATCGGCACCGTTTGTTACAATGTCGCTGCCCCTGCCCTTATTCCGGTGATCGTTCCCCGCGCCCAACTGGCCGATGCCAACCGCTGGCTGGAACTCGCCCGCAGCCTTGCCTATTCGGGCGGGCCGGCGATCGGCGGCGCGATCGTCGCATGGACGGGCGCATCCCTGGCCTATGTCGCTGCCACATGCCTTTCTCTTCTCTCCGTCGTCCTGCTTGCCGGCCTTGGCGAGCATCACCAACCCGCCGCGGCAAAACGCAAACTTCTGCAGGATCTGACCGAAGGCGCACGGTTCCTTGCCGGCCACACGCTGCTCAGGCCGATCCTCGTCACGGCGATAGTCTTCAACACCGCCTGGTTCGTGCTGCAGGCGGTCTATGTCGCTTATGCCATTCAAACCCTCGGCATGACGGCGACAGGCGTCGGCATCACGCTCGGCATCTATGGCGCCGGCATGATGATCGGCGCATTCGCCGCGCCCGCCATTGCGCGCCGTGTCCCCTTCGGCGTGATGATTGCGCTTGGTCCGCTCGGCGGGTTGGCGGCGGCCGCCGTGATGCTCTCGACGATCTGGATGCCATCCGGCGTTCTTGCCGGCTTGAGCTTCTTCCTCTTTGGCGCAGGGCCTGTGCTCTGGTCGATCGCCACCCTCACCTTGCGCCAGGCCGTCACGCCGAATGCGATGCTGGGTCGGGTTTCCGCCTTCATCACCACAGCCACGTTCGGCGCGCGGCCGATCGGCGCAGCGCTGGGTGCCGTCGTCGCCACGCGTTTCGGCGTCGAGGCATGCCTGGCCGTTGCCGCGACGGGTTTCCTGGTCCAGTTTCTCGTTATCATAGCCTCTCGCGTGCCGCAGTTGCGGGCACTGCCGGAAGCCGCATAGGCCCGACGATCCGCGGACAAAACCAGCCAAACACCCAGCAAAATGCCGGCGCGCCTGGCTGGCAACCGTCCGTCCGGAGCCTATGGTTGTGCTGCGCCGACAACATTTCGGAGCTTTTTCCCGGAAAACGGCACCGAAAATCGGTATCAGGGGTGGATGCAGCCGGCTGTCATCGTTAACAGATGGAAAACCTTAGGCATGCAATAGTGACCCGGCCGCATAAGCAGGCAGTTTGTATTGGGTCGCCTGAAGACGGGATGCGGAAGCGAATGTCCCCACCACGGTCGAGTATTGCGTACTGGAAGGCCGCAACTGCGCTTGCAGTCGCCTTCTCGTTTGCGCTCGGCCCGATTTCCGCCAAAAACGCCCATGCCTTCAAGCTCTTCGGCATGAAGTTCTTCGAGAGCGACGAAGAGGAAGCGCCGGTCATCGACCCGGTCAACTATACGCTTACCTTCGACGCCGGCACCGAAGACAAGGAACTGAAGGAAGCGCTGGAAAACAGCTCGCAGCTCGTCCAGGGTCAGGAAAAGCCCGTGTCCGGCGATCTCGGTCTTGCCATCCGCGCGCGCGACGATCGCGACCGGCTGCTCGCCGCCCTCTACGAAAAGGCCCGCTACGGCGGCACCGTGGCAATTCGCGTCAACGGCCAGGACATCGACAGCCTGCCGCCGGATCCCGCCTTCCCCGACGGGCAGGCGATCCCGGTAACGGTCACCGTCACGCCCGGCCCCGCCTTTACGGTCGGTTCCGTCAGGTTCGAAGGTGATGCGGCCGGCTTCAATCCTGATAACTATGGCCTGCCTGCCGGCGCACGCGCCGATTCGACCCTGATCATCAAGGCTGGCGAAAAGGTCGTGAACGACCTGCGCGAGCAGGGCCGGCCACTCGCCAAGCTCACCGAACGCAGCGCCGTCGCCAACCACGCCAATTCCACCGTCGACGTCGTCATCGGCGCAAGCGGCGGGCCGGTCGCGCCTGTCGGCGATGTCAGCGTATCGGGAACCAAGACCGTCGATCCCGGTTTCGTGCGCGACTATTCGCGCCTCAACGAAGGGCGCCCCTATTCGCCCGAGGATATCCGCAAGGCATCCGAGCGCCTGCGCCAGCTCGGCGTGTTCTCAAGCGTGACGATCAAGGAAGCCAACACGCTGTCGCCTGACGGATCGATCCCAATGAAGATCGAGGTCTCGGAAGGCAAGCATAAATATTTCGGCTTCGGTGCGCAGGTTTCGACCACCGATGGTCTGGGTGTCTCGGGTTATTGGGGACACCGTAATCTCTTCGGGCGGGCGGAATCGCTGCGCATAGAAGGCTCGGTCGACCGCATCGGCGAGACGAAGGAACTGGACAAGCTCGACTATTCGGTCGGCATCCTCTTCGCCAAGCCCGGCGCCTTCGGCCCCGCCTCGACCTTTACCGCCAGCCTCAAGGCCAACATCCAGGATCCGGACGCCTACCGCGCCAAGATCCTGACGGGTGCTGCCGGCGCCACATTCGAACTCTCGCCGACCGACACCGTGTCCGGTGGCGGCGAGCTGAGCTGGGCCAACATCGACGACGCCTTCGGCTCGAACTCCTACCTGACTGCCGCCATTCCGCTCGAATATGTGCGCGACACTCGCGACGACAAGCTGAACGCGACCGACGGCTACCGGGCGATGATCAACGCCAAGCCGAGCTACGAGATCAAAGGCCAGACCTTCTTCTCGTCCTTCGAAGCGTCGGCATCGGGCTACCATGCGCTCGGCGACGAGAAGCGTTTCGTTCTCGCCGGCAAGATCGGCGCCGGCGTGCTCGTCGGCGGCAGCGGGCTTGAGGATATCCCGGCGAACCGTCGCTTCTATCTTGGCGGTGGCGGTTCCGTGCGCGGCTACTCCTACCAGGAGATCGGCCCGCGCAACGCCGACAACGAGGAGACCGGCGGGCGTTCCTATGTCAACGCCTCGCTTGAAGCCCGCATCGCGATCACCGACACGATCGGCGTGGTGCCGTTTATCGATGCCGGCACGGTGTCGGCGAAAACGACGCCGGATTTCTCCGACATTCGCGCCGGCGCCGGCATCGGCCTGCGTTATGCCACGCCCTTCGGCCCCATCCGTCTCGACTTCGCCGTGCCGCTCAACAAATATCCCGGTGGCACCAAGTACGGCATCTATGCCGGTATCGGCCAATCGTTCTGAGTAGGGCCGATTCTCCAGCAAGAACCGGCAAATTGCCGTCATTGCGCGATAGTTTCGCCCTGCGGCGATTCCGCTGCAGCGCAACTTGCGCTAAGGGTAGAGCATGAATCAGGTCGTCCGCTTCCTTCGCGCGACGCTGCGCTATGGCCTTCGTGTGCTTGGCGTGATTGCGGTCGTTGCCCTCCTTCTCGTCGCCTTCGTGGGCTTCACGACTCCAGGCGCCCGCCTCGTCGCCTGGGCAATCGAGAAATATGCGGCAACGCCTGACCAGATCGTGCGGATCGCTGATCCGAGTGCGCTGCTGACAGGTGAGTTTGCGGCAGGAAGCATCACGCTTTTCGACGGCCAAGGCGTCTATGCGGAGGTCCGCGACCTCAAGCTCAACTGGTCGCCGGCGGCCCTCCTCTCCTTCCGCTTCGACGCCGCGGCGTTGTCCGCCGGCTCGGTGCGTGTCGAACGCCTGCCGATCCCCTCGACCGAGACCAAGGAAGTGCGCGCGACCTTCGCGCTTCCCGTCGACGTCAAGATCGACGCGATCGATCTCAAGGAGATCGTCATCGGCAAGGCAATCGCCGGCGAAGATCAGTTCCTGACCGCCAGCGGCAAGATCAATGCGACCAACGAGAGCATTGCCCTCAGCCTGACCGCCGCCCAGCGTGACCGGCCGGAAGCGCGCGCCGTCGCCGATATCGTCTTCAACCCGGCGGGCAACGAGCTGAAGCTGGAGGCAACCGTCGATGAGCCCAACAACGGCGTGCTCGCAAAACTCCTTCGCCTGCCCAACGAGCCCGCGGTCAACATCAAGCTGACCGGCGAAGGTCCTCTTTCCGACTGGGCCGGCACTGCCACGGCCGCGCTCGACGGCAGCGAGATCCTCAAGCTCGACGGTCGCCACGTCCAGACACCCGACGGCATGCATCGGCTCACCGTCACTGGCGGCGGCGGCTTCGGTTCGCTGATGCCGCCGGCACTGCGTGCGATGTTCGAGGGCGAGACCAGCATCGACGTCGCAGCCGCGTTCAACGGCCAGGGCATGGTGCGCGTCGACAAGGGGCAGATCGCAACCGGCGCGCTGACCTTTGGCGCCTTCGGCACCTTCGACAGCAAGGGCGACAACAATCTGCAGGCCCGGCTTGCCGGCACCAACGGCGCGATCGACTTCCGCTGGCCGCTGCAGAAGGGCGAGGCCCAGGCAAAGATCAACGCCGTCAACCTGTCGCTGATCGGCGACGCGCAGGCCGCAATCCTCGATCTCGCCGCCGACGTCGCCTCCGTGACGCTGCCGGACGCGGCACTTGGCGCCGTCAAGCTGTCGGCGCGCAGCGACGGCTTCAACCTCGCTACACAATCAGGCCCGCTAAAAACGGTGATCGAAGTCGGTGAGGCAGGCTTCGTCGACGCCAACGTCACCCGGCTGGTCCAGGCGCCAATGAAGATCGACGCCAGCCTGTCGGTGACGAAGGAGAACATCGTCTTCGATCCGGTGACGATCGAAAGCCCCGGCATTGGCGGTTCGGTCACCGGTGCCGTCTCACGTGAGGAAAACACGGTCACCGCCGCCTTCAAGCTCTTTACCATTCCAGCGGCATTGCCGCCTGCCGCCGCGGCAAAGTTCGACGGGACCATCGCGCTTGCTGGCGAGGTTAAGACGGCGAACGACGGCAGCGTGACCGTCGAGGGCCTCGAACTCAAATCGAGCACGATCGAGGCGGCCGGCACGATAGCCTTGGCTCAGGGACAACTGACCACCGATCTCAAGGGAAAGCTGCCCAATCTCGGCAAGCTTCTGGCAGATGCCAAGGGCGAGGCTGAATTTACCGCAGCCGTGACCGGCCCGCTCGCCGAACTCGGCATCAAGGCCGAACTGACCTCGAGCGGCGCCACGCTCGCCGGACGCACCCTCAGCGACCTCACGATCAAGGCCGACGCGAAGGCCAACCCCTCGAGCCCGCAGGCGAGCCTGACCGCAACCGGTGCGCTCGACGGCCAGGCGATCGACGTCAAGGCCGACGTCGTCTCCAAGGACGGACGCACCGCCATCCCCGTGCTCGAAGCCAGGATCGGTGAAAACAAGCTGACCGGTGCGATCAGTTTCACCCCGGACTTCAAACCGGACGGCAAGATCGATTTCAACCTGCCCGATCTCGGCCTGCTTGCCGCCATGGCCGGGCAGAAAGCCTCTGGCGATCTCAACGGGTCGGCCGCAATCAAGACCGCAAACGGCATCACCTCCGTCGTCGTCAAGGCCGGCGGCAGCGGCATCAAGCGTGATGCCCTGACGATCGCCAAGCCGACTGCCGATATCACGATCTCCGATGTCGCGGCCCTCGCCATCAAGGGCAGCGTGCGCGCCGAGACCATCGCTCAAGGCGCCAACCGCGTTGCCGGCCTCGCCGTCGATTTCCAGCAGCAGGCGGGACGCACCGGCTTTTCGATCGACGGCAAATATGATGGTGGCCCGCTCACGGCTAAGGGCGATCTCACGAGTGCGAAGGGACGCACGGAAATTCGCCTCGCCTCCTTCGGCGCGACGCCAAAGGGCATCCCGCTGAAGCTCGCGCAGCCGACGGTCATCGCCATCGAAAACGGCACCGTCCGCCTCAACGCGCTGACGATCCAGGCATCGAAGGGCACCATCGCGGTCAACGGAACGGCCGGCGAAAAACTCGACATCACCGCCAAGCTCAATGCGCTGCCCGCAGCGCTGGTCAACGCTTTTGTCCCGGACCTCGGCGCCGAGGGCACGATCGCCGGCACCGTCGACGTCGCTGGCGCAACGTCCGCACCTGTCGTCGCCTACAACCTCAAATGGTCTGGCGCGTCGCTGGCCGCCGCACGCACGGCCGGGGTCGCCGCCTTCGACATCGCCGCCAACGGCAAGTTCGCCAACAACAAGGTAACGCTCGACACGACGCTTTCGGGCGCCAGCGGCCTTTCCTTCAAGGGCGGCGGCAATGTCGATATCGGCGGCAACATGCCGATCGCAATGAAGTTCAACGGCAACCTACCCTTTGCCCTCATTGCCAACCTGATGGCGGAAAAAGGCTTCACGCTCACGGGCCAGGCCGGCATCAACCTCGCGATTTCCGGCTCCGCCAAGGCGCCGCAGATCGCCGGCACCGTCACGACATCCGGCGGGCGGCTCGTCGACGTGCGCCGCAACCTGGCACTGAACGATCTGACCGCCAATGTCGCGCTCGACGGCAAGCAGGCGACGATCTCCAAGCTCTCGGCCAATCTCGCGACCGGCGGCTCGATCGAGGCGACCGGCACCGTCGGCACGGTCCCCGGCTCCGGCTTCCCGGCCAATCTGACGATCCGCCTGAACAATGCCACCTATGTCGACGGCACGCTGTTCAACGCCAATCTCGTTGGCGAAATGACGCTAACCGGTCCGCTGGTCGCAACCCCGACGCTCGGCGGCAAGGTTACGATCCGCAAGGCATCGATCACCATTCCCGAGAAGCTGCCCACCTCGCTCTCGGCAATCGACATCAAGCACAAGAATGCGCCGCCCAAGGTGCAGAAAATGGTCAAGGACCTGCGCAAGGACGAGGTGCCGGCAGCCGGCGCCAATGCCAGCGGCGGCATCGCCTTCGATCTGGCAGTTGCCGCCAACCAGGTCTTCGTGCGCGGCCGCGGCATCGACGCCGAACTCGGTGGCAACCTGACGATCCGGGGCACGGCCGTGCAGCCGATCGTTTCCGGCGGCTTCGAAATGCGCCGCGGGCGCCTCGAAATCCTCGGCAAGCGCCTGACCTTCACCGACGGCAATATCGGCTTCGGTGGCGACCTGATCCCGACGCTTGACCTCAAGGCGACCTCCAGCGTCGGCTCGACGACGATCACAGTCTCGGTTGCGGGCCTCGCCAACAATCCGCAGATCGCCTTCTCGTCATCGCCGGCGCTGCCGCAGGACGAGATCCTGGCACAGCTGATCTTCAACCGGTCGCTGTCGAACCTCTCGGCCTTCCAGATCGCCCAGCTCGCCTCCGCCGTCAGCCAGCTTGCCGGCGGAGGCTCGACGTCGCTGCTTGATGGCCTGCGCAACAAGCTCGGCGTCGACGACCTCGACGTCACCACCGACGAGAACGGCGGCGCTTCGGTGCGCGCCGGCAAGTATCTCAACGACCGGACCTATATCGAGCTGCAGCAGGGCTCTGATTCTGCCTCCAGCAAGGCGGTCATCAATCTCGATGTCGGCAAGGGCGTGAAGCTCAAGGGGTCGGCTGCGGGCGACGGCTCGGCATCGGGCGGTATCTTCTTCGAGAAGGAGTATTGAGGGGCGGTTTGTCTGGCGTCGCGCTCCTCGACGACATTTTGATCAGATCAAGATACGGCCTGCGGACCGAATACGATCCGCAGCCGCGCGAATGCGTGCACGTCACGTGTGGAATCACCGCCACAGCGAACCCACATCGGCATCAGCCGCCGTCACGGCCAATTTGCTGCATTCATTTTTCAGGTGATTGTATTGTCTTCCCGAAAACCGCATCTCGAATTGCCCGAGAATCTCCTGCCGCTCGTTGCAGGCTATGACTGGAATCATGACACGCTCGGACAGTCGCACTCGAGCATCTATCTGCTGAAGGCGCCGGATCGCCCGATGCTGGTGCTGAAAGTCGAGGCTGCCGGCCCCTTCAGCGAATTCGTTGACGAGGCGGAGCGGCTTGATTGGCTGGCGTCTCAGGGCATGCCCTGTCCGCGGGTGATCGCCCGCGCCTTCGACGCGGAAACGAACTGGCTGCTGCTGCAGGCTGTCGAGGGCACGGACCTCGCCTCCACGACGCTGTCGCCAAAGGACCGGATCGTCATCTTGGCGGACGCCCTGAAACGCTTGCATGGGCTGGACGTCGCCGACTGCCCCTTCGATCACCGGATCGAAAAGCGCATCGCCATCGCGGGAGCGCGCACCGAAGCCGGCCTTATCGATGAAGACGATTTCGACGAAACGCGACTCGGCCGCACGGCGGCAGATCTTTTTGCAGAACTCCGAGCCCGCGTACCTTCGATCGGCAAGCTCGTCATTACCCACGGCGACGCCTGCCTGCCGAACATCATCGAGAAGAATGGCCGGTTCTCCGGTTTCATCGATTGCAGCCGGTTGGGCGTCGCCGATCCCTATCAGGACATTGCACTTGCCTGTCACAGCATCGCCCACAATCTCGGCGAGGAATGGGTGCAGCCGTTTCTGGCGCGCTATGGCATCGACAGGGACGATCCGGAGAAACGCGACCTCTACTGCCTGCTCGACGAGTTCTTCTGATTGCCACGCGGCGGGCAACATATCCCGCCAAAGTGCACGGCCATACAGCGAGAGGCCCGCAACGCCTCAGGCGGCGTTGCGGGCCTCGATGTTCAGATCGACGATTTCGGCATCCTCAATGGCGTTGAACAGCGCCCAGATATGGCCGAAAGGATCGATAAAGGCACCGACGCGGTCACCGGTCGACAAAGTCTCGGCCGGATTGCGCAGGCTTGCCCCCGCGCCGATCGCCCGGCCGATCACACGATCGACATCGCGAACATGCAGTTCCAGGATCACCGCCGTCGTGCCCAGCGCATGCGGAGAGCGCGGTCCCCCGAGCTTGGGCTCCGCATCGCGGCGCGGGTTGGCCCCGGCAATCCGGAAGACCGATTCCCCGATCCTCAGATCCGCACTCGTCAGAATGCCGCTCGGCCATTCGTGCCGCTGCAGGAGCTCGGCGCCGAGCGCCTCGCGATAAAAGGCGATCGCGCGATCCTCGTCGCCATGCCTGACAAACAGCTTCACACAGATCTGCCGATCGGCAAGCCTGCCGCCATTGGCAACCATGACATCCTCCATCTTGGGTGAGGCGCACATCATAGCGAAACATGAGAACAAAGCAAGAACAATTCGACTCAGAGACGCAATTTCCTCACCGCTTTGGGCGGCGAAAAATGCTCAGAATGCACCGGTCATCTTGCTGGTTTTCAACAGGATATTCGTCTCGGTGACGGTGATCCCGTCGATCAGGCGGATGCGCCGCAGCGTCTCGTCGAAGGAGACGAGATCGCGATCCTGCAGCTCGGCGATGAAGTCCCAGCGGCCATTGGTGCTGTGCAGCGCCCGGACCTGCGGCAGGCCGCGCAACTGTTCGGCAACGCGGTCGGCCATCTTTCCATGCACCTCGATCATCACCACGGCGCGGACCCCGGAAGCCGGGATTTCCGCGCCGGTTCGGATGGTAAAGGCGGCGATCGTGCCATTAGCGACGAGCCTGTCGATGCGGGCAGCAACGGTCGCGCGCGATACGCCTGTCATTTCCGATAGCGTTGAAACGGGGATGCGCGCATTCTGGCGCAAGGCGCTGATGAGTGCCTGATCGAGATCATCCATTGCTATCACTTTGTAACATGGTGCTTATCAATCTGTCGATTTTATCTCACTAATCGGCAGTTTTCCATCTTTTTGCTGACATGCATTTTGGCCATAATCCGCGCGATCCCAACCGGGTACACACGGAATTATCTTGAGAAGGAATCGGGCGGATATGACGACCATCACGCTGATCGGCGCACCCATCGAAGAAGGTTCTGGACGGCGCGGCGCAGCCATGGGGCCGACGGCCCTGCGCATAGCCGGCATCGACACGGTGCTGCGCGACCTCGGCCACACGGTTCACGACGAAGGCGACGTCAAGCCGCTGCCGGCCCGCGACCTCGCCAACCACCCGGGCGCCAACAATCTGCAGATCGTCGCAGCCTTTGCCCGCGCGCTGCACGATTCCGTGCACGACACGGTTCGCAAGGGCCACTTCCCGATCATCCTCGGCGGTGACCACGCGCTCTCCATGGGCAGCGTCTCCGGCATGGCGCGTTACGCCGCCGAAGTCGGCCGGCCGCTCTTCGTGCTCTGGCTCGACGCCCACGCCGACTTCAATTCGCCGTCAACCTCCCCCTCCGGCAACATGCACGGCATGCCGGTCGCGTATTTCTGTGGCGAAGCGGAATTCGCTCCGATTCTGCCGGCCGACCGGCCGTTCGTCGATCCGAAGAAGGTCTTCCAGGTCGGCATCCGCTCCGTCGACGATCGCGAGCGCGAAGAGATCACCGAGCACGGCGTACGCGTCTATGACATGCGCGCCGTCGACGAACTCGGCATGGCCCACATCATGCGCCAGATCCTCAATGAGGTTCGCGCCGCCAACGGCCTGCTGCATGTCAGCCTCGATGTCGATTTCATGGATCCGGAACTCGCCCCCGGCGTCGGCACCACCGTTCCCGGCGGCGCGACCTTCCGCGAGGCGCACCTGATCATGGAAATGCTCTGGGAAAGCGAACTCGTTTCCTCGCTCGACGTCGTCGAGCTCAACCCCTTCCTCGATGACCGCGGCAAGAGCGCGCGTATCCTGGTCGAATTGACGGCGAGCCTCTTCGGCCGCCGTGTGCTCGACCGGCCGACCCGCAGCGCCTGAGATAACAAACGGAGGACAATGTATGAATACGACGGCAGCCCTGATCGAAACCGAATACCGGCTTGGCGCGCATAACTACAAACCGCTCGACGTGGTGCTCTCGCGCGGCGAAGGCGTCTATGTCTGGGACATGGAGGGCAATCGCTACCTCGATTGCCTCTCGGCCTATTCGGCCGTCAACCAGGGCCACTGCCATCCGAAGATCCTGAAGGCGATGATGGAGCAGGCGCAGAAGCTGACGCTCACCTCCCGCGCCTTCCGCAACGACCAGCTCGCGCATTTCTATGAAGAGATCGCAGCCCTCACCGGCTCGCACAAGGTGCTGCCGATGAACTCCGGCGCCGAAGCCGTCGAAACCGCCGTCAAGGCGGTGCGTAAGTGGGGTTACGAGGTCAAGGGCGTGGCCGAGAACCAGGCCGAGATCATCGTCTGCTCCAACAACTTCCATGGCCGCACCATGGGCATCGTCGGCTTCTCCACCGACCCGGATGCCCGCACCGGCTTCGGTCCTTTCGCACCGGGCTTCAAGGTCGTGCCCTTCGGCGACATCGACGCCTTCCGCGCTGCGATCAACGAGAACACCGTCGCCTTCCTCGTCGAGCCGATCCAGGGCGAAGCGGGCGTTATCGTTCCGCCGGTTGGCTATTTCACGACCGTTCGCGAGCTCTGCACCAAGCATGGCATCACGCTGATCCTCGACGAAATCCAGACCGGCCTTGGCCGTACCGGCAAGCTGCTCGCCGAAGAACACGAAGCCATCGAGGCCGACGTGACGCTGATCGGCAAGGCGCTCTCTGGCGGCTTCTACCCGGTCTCCGCCGTGCTTTCGAACTCCGAAGTATTGGGTGTTCTGAAACCGGGCCAGCACGGTTCGACCTTCGGCGGCAACCCGCTCGCCTGTGCCATCGCCCGGGCGGCGCTGAAGGCGCTGACGGAAGAAGGCATGATCGAGAACTCAGCCCGCATGGGCGAGCGCTTCCAGAAGGGCCTCACCGACATCCGCTCCAACATCATCAAGGAAGTTCGCGGTCGCGGCCTGATGCTGGCGGTCGAGCTGGTGCCGGAAGCCGGTGGCGCCCGCAAGTACTGCGAAGCACTGAAGCAGCTGGGTATCCTTGCCAAGGACACCCATGGCGACACGATCCGCATTGCGCCGCCGCTAGTGATCACCGCTGAACAGGTCGACTGGGCCGTGGAACAGTTCGCAAAGGTTCTCGCCTCCGCCTGACGTCACGATCCGATCCGCCCCGAGCCAGGCTCAGGGCGGATCATCCTTGAAGCGACGCAATTCCGGACGGAAAACCGTTTCACACTTTTCCTGGAACTGCTCTAAACACTTGCAAAAGCAAGTCTTAACGAATCCCGGCCTATAGTCCTTTCCCAAAGCGCAAAGCGGTTCTTCCGCGCATGATGCAGCTGCGCCCCGCCGGATGTGATCGGCGGACTGTAAGGATCTCTCCCCAACGGACCATCGCGGCGCTCCCATGCGCCGGCAGCCATGCGGAGATATCTCGAGTTTGGCGGTGTCGCGCCATGGGCGTCGACCGGAAAGCTGGAAGGACCTTCGATGACAAGCACACTCAGGACGGCCGGGTTTGACGGCGAGACGCTGGAGATCATTGCGTTCCGCCTCCACGATCAGGAATTCTGCGTCAAGACGACGACGATCCGCGAAATCCGCGGCTGGGCACCCTCCACCCCCATTCCCCATTCGCCGCCGGAAGTAATCGGTGTCATGAACCTGCGCGGCACGGTGATCCCGATCATCGATCTCGCCCACAAGCTCGGCATGAAATCGACGACGGCCAACGAACGCAGCGCCATTGTCGTCGCCGAAGTGCACAACATGGTGATCGGCCTCGTCGTCGACCGCGTCTCCGACATCCTCACCGTTCAGGGCAGCCAGGTGCAGCCGGTTCCGGAAGTGACAGCATCCTTCGACAAGAGCTTTGCCGAAGGCATCATCGCCAACGAGAACGGCATGATCTGCTTCCTCAACCTGGCGCGCATGTTCAAGGAACGTGAAGTCGAAGAACTGGCCGCCTGAGGTAACCCTGAGGTAGCAGACGAACGACATGAAGGCCGCCCTACGTGCCGTGGGGCGGCCTTTCTTATTGGCGGCAGACCCAGATTGCACGGCAGTCGATTAGAAAAACAGGATCAACTAATTCAACTAAAATTGGATATACGAGTTTTTACAACTGAAATTTGATAGTTGCTATTTTAACACCTGCTTAATAGTCCTGTTACTAACCTAGATTGTAGAAACACGGCGCCTTGGGCATGAAGCCCGGTAGTTCGAACTCCCCTCACGAAGCACGAAGCCGCTGACCCGGTGGGCCGGCGTAGGACGACCAGACAATTTTCGGCAGGCCGGTATTTGTCTTAGTCCGGGAGTTGCGCCGCTTTGGCCCCGCAAACCCTGTCAAAGAAGGCACGAAGCCCCGGCTTGAGCCAACAAACGAGATCAGAGGGTTACAATGTTCGCTCTCGGTAAAATTGCAGATGCGCGCCAGATCGTCGCCGCGCTTTCGAAGTCGCAGGCCATCATCCAGTTCGACCTGACCGGCAAGATCCTGACCGCCAATGAGAACTTCTGCCAGGCGCTCGGCTACGGCCTTTCGGAAATCGTCGGCCAGCACCATCGCATGTTCTGCCCGGCCGACTACACCCAGACGCAGGAATACCGCGACTTCTGGGCCCGCCTCGGGCGCGGCGAGTTCGACGCCAATGCCTACAAGCGCATCGCCAAGGGCGGCCGCGAAATCTGGATCCAGGCGAGCTACAACCCGGTGTTCCGCAACGGCAAACCGTACAAGGTGGTGAAGTTCGCAACCGACATCACCGCCGCCAAGGTGCGGGCAACCGAGGATGCCGGCAAGCTCGACGCGATCTCCCGCTCGCAGGCAGTCATCGAGTTCACGCCGACAGGCGAAATCCTGACGGCCAACGAGAATTTCTGCGCCGCACTCGGCTACAGCCTCTCGGAAATCCAGGGCAAGCATCACAGCATGTTCTGCGAACCGAACTACGCCCGCACCGCCGAATATGCCGACTTCTGGAAACGTCTCGCCGCCGGCGAGTTCTTCTCCAACGAGTTCGTGCGCTATGGCAAGGGCGGCAAGGAGATCTGGATCCAGGCGGCCTACAACCCGATCCGCGACTTCAGTGGCAAGGTCTATAAGGTCGTCAAGTTCGCGACCGACGTCAGCGAGCGCATGAGCGCCATCAACAGCCTCGGCGCCGGCCTGAGGGCGCTCGCCGAGGGCGACCTGACCCGCAACCTCGACACGCCCTTCGTGCCCAGCATGGAAACGGTGCGGACCGACTTCAACGGGGCGACCGCCAAGCTGCGCGAGGCGATGCGCACCGTCGGCGACAACGCCAGCGCGATTGCTTCCGGCGCTCGCGAAATCCGCTCGGCGGCCGACGACCTGTCGAAGCGCACGGAACAGCAGGCGGCCTCGGTCGAGGAAACCGCAGCAGCGCTCGACGAGATCACCACGACGGTTGCCGACTCCAGCCGCCGGGCCGAAGAGGCGGGCGGACTGGTGGCCAAGACCAAGGCCGGCGCCGAACGCTCCGGCAATGTGGTCAAGAGCGCCATCGGCGCGATGGGCCAGATCGAACAGTCGTCACGCGAAATCTCCAACATCATCGGCGTCATCGATGACATCGCCTTCCAGACGAACCTCCTGGCGCTCAACGCCGGCGTCGAAGCGGCACGCGCCGGTGAAGCCGGCAAGGGCTTTGCCGTCGTCGCCCAGGAAGTACGGGAATTGGCGCAACGCTCCGCAAGTGCGGCCAAGGATATCAAGGCGCTGATCGGCACCTCCACCGAACATGTCAAGAACGGCGTGTCGCTGGTCGGCCAGACGGGTGCTGCGCTCGAAGAGATCCTCACCCAGGTCCAGGAGATCAACGCCAACGTCTCGGCGATCGTCGAGGCCGCCCGCGAACAGTCGACCGGCCTCAAGGAGATCAACCAGGCAGTCAACTCGATGGACCAGGCGACCCAGCAGAATGCAGCGATGGTCGAGGAAAGCACGGCCGCAAGCCACGCCATGGCTCGCGAGGCGGACGCCCTGCACGAACTGCTCCGACAGTTCCGCTACGGCGAGCAAGCCCAGATCATCGACGCGAACCGCCATCTCGAAGACCGCGCGCAGCCGACCCGGCTCCACGCAACCGCCCGCGCCATGCGCAGCGGCCAACGAACAAGCCTTGCTGCGGCACCGGCCGCGGATGGCTGGCAGAATTTCTGAGCGCACATCCCTGCACCCCGCGCTCGGGAATGGGGAAGGCGGCTACCGGTAGCCGCCTTCCCTTAAATCTTTTCAGACGCAGCAATTGCTTGGAAAACGCCCTGTCCGCGGAGAGCGGAGAACCTGCGGTCGATGATGAGCGCAGGCTAGCTAGGCGGCTTCCGGACGCTTGATCTTCGAAGCCGCTTCCAGCACCAGCGGCGTCAGCCCCTCGCCGCCATTGTCGATATGCTCGAACAATTTCCGCCGCATGCGTGGCTCCCAATATTTGTTGATATGGGTGGCAACGCCCTGGGCCGCCTCGTTCTGCGGCTGGCTCTTGAAGAAGGTGGCGATCTGGTTCGCCATGTAGATCAGCTTGGCGTTGGTGTTGTCATGCGACATCGGCGACAGCTCCGGACTTGATGCGTTCGGCATGGGTGAATATCTCGAATTCGTCGCCGCGCACCAGCGCAATCAGCGTCATGCCCGCAGCCTCGGCCGTGCGGATGGCCAGCGCCGTCGGCGCCGAAATGGCGATGATCACGGGGCTGCCGACGACAGCCGTCTTCTGCACCATCTCGACGGAAACGCGGCTGGTGACGACGACGACACCCTCGCTTCCCCTAAAGCCGGCACGCGCCGCAGCACCCACCAGCTTGTCGAGCGCATTGTGGCGGCCGACATCCTCTCGGACCGCGATCAGGCCGCGTCCAGGCACATAAAAGGCAGCACCGTGCACGGCGCGCGTCTCGAAATGCAGCGGCTGCTGGCCGTTGAGCAGTGCCACGGCGGAGACGACATCCTCCTGCGACAGCGTCAGCTTCGACCCGGAAACATCCGGCGTCGGCCGCACCGCCTGCTCGATCGATTCGATGCCGCAGAGCCCACACCCGACCGGACCCGCCATGTGCCGGCGACGCTGGCGGAGCATGTCGTTCTCTTCGTCCTCAAGCACAATCTGCAGGTCGATGCCGAGATTGCCGGCCACCGTCTCGGCGACGATCTCGACCGTTTCGATCTGGCCGGGATCCGTGATGATGCCTTCGGTCAGGCTGAAGCCGACGGCGAAGTCTTCAAGGTCGCCAGGCGTCGCCATCATCACCGCATGGGTCGAGCCGCCATAGCTGAAGGCGACCGGCGTCTCCTCCGGCACGGCGCGCGAGCCGTCCCGAAGCACGCCCTTGCGGCGGGCAGCCTCGGCAACGGTTGTCGATGTCCTAAACGTCGCCATGGTCGGTCGCGGCGCAAAACATCATTCCGCCGCCTCCAGCTTGCCGGAAATCCGGCGCGACTGGCGGGCCTGCTCGTCATAGTCCACCTGCCAGTCCGAAGGCCCGTTCGACGGCATCACCTGCACCGCCGTCACCTTGTATTCCGGGCAGTTCGTCGCCCAGTCGGAGAAGTCGGTGGTGATGACGTTTGCCTGCGTCGTCGGGTGGTGGAAGGTGGTGTAGACAACGCCCGGCGCAACGCGGTCGGTGATCAGCGAACGCAGGGTCGTTTCGCCGGCGCGGCTGGCAAGCCTGATCCAGTCGCCGTCGCGAATGCCACGCTGTTCGGCATCGTGCGGGTGGATCTCCAGTCGATCTTCCGCGTGCCAGACGACGTTGTCGGTACGCCGCGTCTGGGCGCCGACATTGTACTGGCTGAGGATACGGCCGGTGGTCAAGAGCAGCGGGAAGCGCGGACCGGTGCGTTCATCGGTCGCCACATATTCGGTGCGGATGAACTTGCCCTTGCCACGCACGAAGCCGTCGACATGCATGATCGGCGAGCCCTCGGGATGCTTCTCGTTGCATGGCCACTGCACCGAGCCCAACTTGTCGAGATAGTCGTAGGAGACCAGCGCGAAGCTCGGCGTCGTGGCAGCGATCTCGTCCATGATCTCGGACGGATGACGATAGTTCCAGTTGAGGCCCATCGCCTGGGCAAGCTTCTGCGTGACCTCCCAGTCGGCATAGCCGTTTTTCGGCGTCATCACCTTGCGCACCCGGTTGATGCGGCGCTCGGCATTGGTGAAGGTGCCGTCCTTTTCCAGGAACGTCGAACCCGGCAGGAAAACGTGGGCGTAGTTCGCCGTCTCGTTGAGGAAGAGGTCGTGCACGACGACGCACTCCATCGCGGCAAGCCCGGCGGCCACGTGCTTGGTGTCCGGGTCGGACTGCAGGATGTCTTCACCCTGAATATAGATGCCCTTGAAGGTGCCATCGACCGCGGCATCGAGCATGTTCGGGATGCGCAGGCCAGGCTCGTTGGAAATCTCGACGCCCCAGAGCTTCTCGAACGTCTCGCGGGTCGCGTCGTCGGAGATATGGCGGTAACCCGGCAACTCGTGCGGGAACGAACCCATGTCGCAGGAGCCCTGCACGTTGTTCTGACCGCGCAGCGGGTTCACGCCGACGCCCGGCCGGCCGATATTGCCGGTGACCATCGAGAGGTTGGCGATCGCCATGACCGTCGTTGAGCCCTGGCTGTGCTCGGTGACGCCGAGACCATAGTAGATCGCGCCATTGCCGCCGGTAGCATAGAGCCTTGCTGCACCACGCACGAGTTCGGCCGGCACGCCGGTATAGGCTTCGGTCGCTTCCGGGCTGTGATAGGGCTCGGCGACGAAAGCCGCCCAGTCCTCGTATTCCGACCAGTCGCAGCGCTCGCGGATGAATTTCTCGTCGGCGAGGCCTTCGGTGACGATCACATGCGCCATCGACGTCAGGATCGCGACATTGGTGCCTGGCTGCAGCGGCAGGTGATAGGAGGCTTCGATATGCGGCGAGCGCACGATGTCGGTGCGCCTGGGATCGATGACGATCAGCTTGGCGCCCTCGCGCAGTCGCTTCTTCAGTCGTGACGCGAAGACCGGATGGCCGTCCGTCGGGTTGGCGCCGATGATGACGGCAACGTCAGTGAACTCGACCGAATCGAAATTCTGCGTGCCGGCCGACGTGCCGAAGGCCTGGCCGAGTCCGTAGCCGGTCGGCGAATGGCAGACGCGGGCGCAGGTATCGACATTGTTGTTGCCGAAGCCGGCGCGCACCAGCTTCTGCACAAGATAGGTCTCTTCATTGGTGCAGCGCGACGAGGTGATGCCGCCGACGGAATCACGACCGTACTGATACTGGATCCGCCGGAACTCGGAGGCCACATGCGCATAGGCCTCCTCCCAGGTGACCTCGCGCCAGGGATCGGAGATCTTCTCGCGGATCATCGGGTTGAGGATGCGGTCCTTGTGGTTGGAATAACCGTAGGCGAAACGGCCCTTGACGCAGGAATGGCCGCGGTTGGCCTGGCCATCCTTCCACGGCACCATGCGCACCAGCTCCTCGCCGCGCATTTCCGCCTTGAACGAGCAGCCGACGCCGCAATAGGCGCAGGTGGTGACGACGGAATGTTCCGGCTGGCCGATCTCGATGACCGATTTCTCTGTGAGCGTCGCCGTCGGGCAGGCCTGGACGCAGGCGCCGCAGGAGACGCATTCCGACGACATGAAGTCTTCCGCCATGCCGGCGGAAACGCGGCTGTCGAAACCGCGACCGCCGATCGTCAGCGCAAAGGTGCCCTGCACTTCCTCGCAGGCGCGCACGCAGCGCGAACAGACGATGCACTTGGCCGGATCATAGGTGAAGTAGGGATTGGACTCGTCCTTCGGCATCCACTTGGCGTTGATCTCGCCATTGTTGCGGGCCGTGACGTGGTTCTCGCCCTCGTAGCCGTAGCGCACGTCGCGCAAGCCGACGGCGCCGGCCATGTCCTGCAGTTCGCAATCGCCATTGGCCGCGCAGGTCAGACAGTCGAGCGGGTGGTCGGAAATATAGAGTTCCATCACGCCGCGGCGCACATCCTTCAGCCGCGGCGTCTGGGTCGAGACTTCGATACCCGCCGCCACCGGCGTCGTGCACGAGGCCGGCATGCCGGCGCGGCCCTTGATCTCAACGAGACAGAGCCGGCAGGAGCCAAAGGCATCCATCATGTCGGAGGCGCAGAGTTTTGGCACTTCGATGCCAGCGTCCATCGCCGCACGCATGATCGAGGTACCCTCAGGTACCGTGACCTCGCACCCGTCGATCGTCAGCGTCACCAGCTTTTCGGACTTGGAAGCGGGAGTGCCGTAGTCGATTTCATGTATGAGAGACATGGTCTTCCTCCTCACTCCGCCGCTTCAACGCGCGGTGCCGGCTGAAAGTCATCCGGGAAATGGGTCATGGCGCTCATGACGGGATAGGGCGTGAAACCGCCGAGCGCGCAGAGCGAACCGAACTTCATCGTGTTGCAGAGATCGGCGAGCAGTTCGCGGTTTTTCTCCGGCTCGATGCCGGCGGCGATCTTGTCCGCCACCTCGACGCCGCGCGTCGAACCGATGCGGCAGGGCGTGCACTTGCCGCAGCTCTCGACGGCGCAGAACTCCATGGCGAAGCGCGCCTGGTGCAGCATGTCGACGGTATCGTCGAAAACGACGATGCCGGCATGGCCGATGAGGCCGTCGCGCGCGGCAAAGGCCTCATAGTCGAACGGTGTGTCGAACAGAGCGCGAGGGAAATACGCGCCGAGCGGGCCGCCCACCTGCACGGCCTTCACCGGCCGGCCACTCGCCGTGCCGCCGCCGATGTGATCGATGATCTCGCCGAGTGCTAGACCGAAGGCGGTCTCGAACAGGCCGGCATGCTTGACGTTGCCGGCGATCTGGATCGGGATCGTACCGCGCGAGCGGCCCATGCCGAAGTCGCGATAGAAGGTAGCCCCCTTGTCCATGATGATCGGGACGGAGGCGAGCGAGATCACGTTGTTGATCACGGTCGGACAGTCGAAGAGGCCCTTGTGGGCCGGGAGCGGCGGCTTGGCGCGAACGATGCCACGCTTGCCTTCGAGGCTGTTGAGCAGCGCCGTTTCCTCGCCGCAGACATAGGCGCCGGCGCCGGTGCGCACCTCCATGTCGAAGGCCTTGCCGGAGCCGAGCACCGAAGCGCCGAGCACGCCGGCCTTGCGCGCGATCTCGATCGCCTCAGCCATCGCCGCGATCGCATGGGGATATTCGGAGCGGGTATAAATGAAGCCCTTGGTGGCGCCGGTCGCGATGCCTGCGATCGCCATGCCCTCGATCAGCACGAAGGGATCACCCTCCATGATCATCCGGTCGGCAAAGGTGCCGCTGTCGCCCTCGTCGGCATTGCAAACGATGTATTTGCGTGTCCCCGCGGCCTCGAGAACCGTCTTCCACTTGATGCCTGTCGGGAAACCGGCGCCGCCGCGGCCGCGAAGGCCGCTCTCGGTCACCTGCGCGACGATCGCCTCCGGCGCCATGGCGATGGCGTTGCGCAGACCGGCAAGGCCGCCATGGGCCTGGTAGTCGTCGAGCGACAGGGGATCGGTGATGCCGCAGCGCGCAAATGTCAGTCGCGTCTGCTGCTTGAGGAAGGGGATCTCCTCGGTCTTCCCGAGACAGAGCGCGTGGTCGCCGCCATCGAGCAGCCCGGCATCAAGCAGTGAACCGACATCGCGTGCCTTGACCGGACCGTAGGCGACGCGACCTTCAGCGGTTTCCACTTCGACCAGCGGCTCCAGCCAGTGCATTCCGCGTGAGCCATTGCGTATGATTGTCGCCTCGAGACCGCGGGCCGCGATCGTCTCGGCCACGGCCTTGGCGACCTTCTCGGCACCGAGCGCCACGGCGGCGGCGTCACGCGGGATATAGATTTTCACCGTCATCGCCGCGCCTCCTGAACGAGCGCCTCGAGATCGGCGGCATCGACCCGGGCATGCACCTCTCCGTCAAGCATGGCCGAGGGTGCGCAGGAACAGAGCCCGAGACAGTAGACCGGCTCCAGCGTCACCGCGCCATCCGGCGTCGTCTCATGGAAATCGATGCCGAGCAGCCGCTTGGCGCGCTCGGCGAGCCGATCACCGCCCATCGACTGGCAGGCCTCGGCGCGACAGAGCTTCAGCACATGGCGTCCGGCCGGATGCTCGCGGAAGTCATGGTAAAACGTCATCACACCGTAGACTTCGGCGCGCGACAGGTTGAGCTCGCGCGCAATCACCGGAAGGCACTCCTGCGGCACATAACCGAACTCTTCCTGAAGCTCGTGCAGGATCGGCAACAGCGGACCTTCGAGCCCTTTGAGCTCCTCGACGATGGCAAGGGTGGTTTCCGCGATGTCGGCGCGCGGCTGATGGATGTTCAACGGGAGCCCTCCCGGCTCATGGGCTAGACGGCGACACCCGCAAACGGGCGACCGGTCCAGCCGACATTTCAATACCTGGCGAAGGCCGATCCTCGGCGGTCTCCGGCCATGATCAAAAAAGCTTCGCGCTTATGGCCCGATGGGTCAATAAGGCTGTTCCGTCGATCGATAGAAATAATCTATTGAACCTGGTTTCGCTCACCCAGGATACGCGCCTCGTGCAACAGAGCCGAGACAAGCGGCGTAAACGGCTCACGATGGGTCGCAACCAGGCCGACCGTGTGACGGGCATCCGGCTCGACGATCGGGATCATCCGGATATCCTCATGAAAACCGAATGATTTCGCGACGTTGAACGGCATGATGCTGGCCCAGCGCCCGGTCCGCACATGCGAAAAAAGCACGATCATCGAGTTCGATTCGAGCGTCGGCCTGGCGACCACGCCTGCCTCGGCAAAATGCTGGTTGACGATGCGGCGGTTCTGCATGTCGGCCGTCAATAGACAAAGCCGAACGTCGCTAACCTCTTTCCACGTCACGCTTTCCCGCTCTGAAAGCGGCGTTCCGGCGGCGGTGACGAGGTGATAGCGCTCGACTTGCAGCGGAACGCTGGTTACCCGGCCGAGCGGCTCGTTCTCCAGATAGGTGAGACCTGCATCGATCTCGAGATTTTCGAGCAGCGCCAGAATCTGCAGCGACGTGGTCGACAGCACCGAGAAGGTGACATCAGGATGTTTCTCCTGGAATGGCGCGGTAATCATCGGCACCATCGCCAGCGTCGTCGGCACCGCGGCCAGGCGGATATGGCCGGAAAGGCCCTTGCGCGCCGCCCGCATCTCCTCGCGCATGGTGCGGGCATCGCCGACGATACGGCGCGCCCATTCGAGCACGCGCTGCCCCTCCGGCGTCAGTCCCTGGAAGCGCGACCCGCGGCTGACGAGCATCACGCCAAGCTGATCCTCGAGCTGGCGGATGGCGGCCGACAAGGTCGGTTGCGCTACGCCACACTCCTCCGCCGCGCGACCGAAGTGTCTTTCGCGTGCGAGAACGAGGAACATTTCCAGCTTGTCGATCATGTCATGCCTTTGGAGTTCTTGATTCTGCCACGCTACTGGACTGGCTTGCCCCTCACCCTAACCCTCTCCCCGCTCGCGGGGAGAGGGGACGTGCCCGGCGAGACAAGCCCGCTTGCAGTCAAGGCAGAACGAATACGGCGCAGCGCTGTCCCTTCTCCCTGCGCGCGGGGAGAAGGTGCCGGCAGGCGGATGAGGGGCGAACGCCGACGCAAACACATGTTCAAGCAATCAATTGCCCGCCATTGACCTCCAACACCTGCCCGGTGATGTAGCCCGACAGCGCGTGCGAAGCGAGGAACAGATAGGCCGGCGCGCAATCTTCCGCCGTCCCGAGCCGGCCGAGCGGGATGGTCTTGCGGGTCGCCTCCAGTTTTTCCGGCGACGAATAGCGCTCGTGGAAGTCGGTGGTGATCGTGCCCGGCGAAACGCAGTTGACCCGGATGCCCTCGGGCGCGAGCTCGCGCGCCAGCGCCTTGGAATAGGTGGCGACGAAGGCCTTGCTGGCCGAATAGATCGAAGAGCCGGCGCTGCCCCCTGTCAGGGCGGAGATCGATACGGTGTTGACGATTGCCGGATGCGTACCCTTGCGCAGAAGCGGCAGCATCGCCCGCGTCATTTCGACGACCGCAGTCTGGTTGAGCTGCACGACGGTTTGGTACTGCTCGTCGGTCAGCTCTGCCGCCGGGAAGCGACCGACCATGGTGCCGGCATTGTTGATGAGGATATCGATGCTATCGAACTGGCCTCTGACCACCTCGGCCAGCCCCTCGACGCCACCGGGCGCCAGAAAATCCGCGGTGACGACATGCGCCCGGCCTTCCGTCGCCGCCGATTCGAGAAAATCGGGCAGATCGCCGATCGATCGGCCGGCATGGACGAGCACATGCGCGCCGCAATCCAGAAACTGCCGGGCAACCTCCAGCCCGATGCCGCGCCCTGCACCGGTGACCACAACGGTCATGCCCTTGAACAACGCCGGATGAAACATGTCCTTCCCCTCTTCATTCCTCAAGCAGAGTCGCCCATCGGCGAAACGAATGCAACGCGCACTGATCCTTTGGCCCGCAGCGAAAGCGATTTCATCGAAACCGCCGAATCTGAAATTGCATGGCTTTCGTTTTTGCATATTATGAAACAAAACGAAAATGGGGAGGACGGAATGTACCTGACAGGTCGGCAGGCGGAAATCCTGGAGCTGGCGAAGAGCGAGGGCCGGGTGCTCGTGGAGGAACTGGCGCAGCGCTTTTCCGTTACGCCGCAAACCATCCGAAAGGACCTGAACGACCTCTGCGACGCCAAGATTTTGAACCGCATTCATGGCGGTGCGATCTTCCCGAGCGGCAAGGAAAACGTCAAATACGATGCCCGCCGCCAGATCGCAGCACCGGAGAAGCAGGCGATCGGCAGGGCGGCCGCCGAACTCATCCCCGACAACGCCTCGCTGTTCATCAATATCGGCACGACGACCGAGGCCGTGGGTGAAGCGCTGCTCGACCACAAGGAATTGATGGTCATCACCAACAACATCAACGTCGCCAACCGCTTGCGAGTGTTCCCCTCGATCGAGGTGGTGATCACCGGCGGCGTCGTGCGTGGCTCCGACGGCGGTATCGTCGGCGAGGCCGCCGTCGACTTCATCAAGCAGTTCAAAGTCGATTTCGCGGTCATCGGCGCCTCGGCGATCGACCATGACGGCGCGCTACTCGATTTCGATTTCCGAGAAGTGAAAGTCGCCCAGGCGATCATCGCCAATGCACGCCATGTCATCCTCGTTTCCGACTCGACCAAATTCGAAAGAACCGCGCCGGTGCGCATCGGCCATATCTCCCAGGTCCAGACCTTCATCACCGATCGCTGTACGCTTGAAAATGTCAGGAAAATCTGTGCCGAACAGGATGTTCGGCTGATCGAAACCGACGTCTGAATCGGGAGGTTTAGACACCCCTAAAGATTCGGGGAGCATTCGTTTGACATTCGGTATGTTTTCGTTTTAACTGATTTCACTTTCGCTCATGCATCAATTTGTGCATCGCGAAAAGTGGAGGGGAAACAGCAGTGTCAGAGCAGGCAATCTACGACGTCTTCGTCATCGGCGGCGGCATCAACGGATGCGGCATCGCGCGCGACGCGGTCGGCCGCGGATACTCGGTCGCCTTGGCCGAAATGAACGATTTCGCCTCCGGCACCTCTTCCGGCTCCACCAAGCTCATTCATGGCGGCCTGCGCTATCTCGAGCATTACGAGTTCCGCCTCGTGCGCGAAGCGCTGATGGAGCGTGAAGTGCTCTGGGCAATGGCGCCGCACGTCATCTGGCCGATGCGCTTCGTGCTGCCCTATCATAAGGGCGGCCTGCGCCCGGCCTGGCTCATCCGCCTCGGCCTCTTCCTTTACGATCACATCGGCGGCCGCAAGCTGCTGCCGGCAACGGCGACGCTGGACATGAACCGCGATCCGGCCGGCAAGCCGCTGAAGCGGCTGTTCAACAAGGCGTTCGAATATTCCGACGGCTGGGTCAATGACGCCCGCCTGGTTGTGCTCAATGCCCGCGATGCTGCCGATCGCGGCGCCGTGATCATGGCCCGAACCCGCGTCGTCTCGGCACGGCGTAACGGCGCGCTCTGGACCGTCGAGACCGAAAATCAGGCAACCGGCGAACGCAAGACCCTGCAGGCGCGCATGCTCATCAATGCGGCCGGCCCCTGGGTCGATGCGGTGCTTTCGGGCGCGCTCGGCAAGAACGACGTCCACAATGTCCGCCTCGTCCAGGGCAGCCACATCGTCGTGAAGAAGAAGTTCGACGATCCGCGTGCCTATTTCTTCCAGAACCCGGATGGCCGCATCATGTTCGCCATCCCTTACGAGGAAGACTTCACGCTGATCGGCACCACCGATCGCGACTACACCGGCAACCCGGCGGATGTGCGCATCAGCGATGCCGAGGTCGACTATCTCTGCAGCGCGGCGAGCGAATATTTTCTGGAACCGGTGACGAAGGACGATATCGTCTGGACTTATTCGGCCGTGCGCCCGCTCTATGATGACGGCGCCAGCAAGGCGCAGGAAGCAACCCGCGACTACGTGCTGCGCGTCGAGGGCGACAAGGGTGCGGCACCGCTGCTCAACGTCTTCGGCGGCAAGCTCACGACCTACCGCCGCCTCGGTGAATCCGCGCTCGAAAAGATCGGCGAGGCGATCGGCGTCAAGGGTTCGAAATGGACCGCAGGATCAAAGCTGCCGGGCGGAGAATTCCCCGCCCAGGGTTATGCCGACGAAGTCGCAAGACTGCAAAAGCAATACCCCTTCCTTGCGCCTGTGCATGCCCGTCGCCTTGTGCGCCTCTACGGCACGCAGGCAGCCACCCTCCTGGGTTCGGCCTCGAACGAGGCGGCGCTCGGCCGCCGCTTCGGCGCCGATCTCTACGAGGCGGAAGTCAAGTGGCTGATCGCCAAGGAATGGGCACGGCGCGCTGAGGACGTGCTGTGGCGCCGCACGAAACTGGGATTGAAGCTGACGCCCGGCGAGGCGGCGGCACTGGAGGAATACATGCGAGGCGCGGCCGACGCAGCCGCGTGAGGATCCTCGCATTCCGAAGCATTTCCAGCCAAAGCGCGCTGCGGTTCTGGGTCCGGAAATGCGAAAAACGACGAGATGGAGCGTTTCCACGCCGGCTTGGAAACGCTCGGGACTGCCGACAGGCTGGGTGGAGAATTCAATGCTTGAAATGAAGAAGATATCCAAGGTCGTGGGCGGGGAGACGCATATCTACCCGACCGACCTGGTGCTGGAGAGGGGGTCGCTCAATGTACTGCTCGGCCCGACCCTGTCCGGCAAGACGTCGCTGATGCGGCTGATGGCCGGTCTCGACAAGCCGGCTTCCGGTTCGCTGATCTTCGACGGCATCGATGTGACGGGCCTGCCGGTGCAAAAGCGCTCGGTCGCCATGGTCTACCAGCAGTTCATCAACTACCCGGCGATGACCGTCTATGAGAACATCGCCTCGCCGATGCGCATCAGCGGCGCCGACACCGCGACGATCGACCGCGAAGTGCGCAAGGCCGCCGATCTCCTGAAGCTGACGCCCTATCTCGACCGCACGCCGCTCAATCTCTCGGGTGGTCAGCAGCAGCGCACGGCACTTGCCCGCGCCATCGTCAAGAATGCCGACCTCGTGCTGCTCGACGAACCGCTCGCCAACCTCGACTACAAGCTGCGCGAGGAACTGCGCGAGGAACTGCCGAAGATCTTTTCCGCCTCCGGTGCCATCTTTGTCTATGCGACGACAGAGCCTTCGGAAGCGCTGCTGCTCGGCGGCAATACCGCAGCCCTCAGCCAGGGCCGCATCACCCAGTTCGGCAAGACCATCGACGTCTATCGTCGTCCGGTCGACCTCATCACCGCCCGCACCTTCGCCGATCCGCCGCTGAACTGCATCGAACTCGTCAAATCAGGTTCGGTCTTCGCGCTCGACGGCAAGCCTGTGCTCGCGGTGCCTTCGCATCTGGCTGGCATTGCCGACGGTCCCTGCACCGTCGGCTTCCAGCCGCACCATATTTCGTTCGACCGTCCGCAAGGCAGCGGCGACGCACTCACCGTCAAGACCGCGATCTCCGAGATCGCAGGCTCGGAAAGCTTCATTCACGTCGGATTTGCCAATGCGCGCTGGGTCATGCTCGCGCCAGGCATTCACGACATCGAACCCGACGCGACCCTCGAGGTCTTCGTCGACACCCGTCATCTCATGGCCTTCGGGCCTGATGGACGCGCCATCGGCGGCGCGGCCTAAAGGGGGCGCTGGGAGGAAAACATGGCACGCATCGATCTCGAACATATCCGCCACGCCTATGGCGCCAAGCCGAAGTCTGAAAACGACTACGCGCTGAAGGAAGTGCATCACGAATGGAACGACGGCGGCGCCTATGCGCTGCTCGGCCCTTCCGGCTGTGGCAAGACCACGCTGCTCAACATCATCTCGGGCCTGATCAATCCGTCCGAAGGGCGCATTCTCTTCGACGGCAAGGACGTGACGCATCTCTCGACCCAGGAACGCAACATCGCCCAGGTGTTCCAGTTCCCGGTCATCTACGACACGATGACCGTCTACGACAATCTGGCCTTCCCCTTGCGCAACCGGCATGTGCCGGAAGCCGAGGTCGACCGCCGCGTCAAGGAGACGATCGAAATGATCGGTCTCGGCGGCTGGGCGAAGAAGACCGCCCGCGGGCTGACCGCCGACCAGAAGCAGAAGATCTCGCTTGGCCGCGGCCTCGTGCGCAACGACGTCAGCGCCATCCTGTTCGACGAGCCGCTGACCGTCATCGATCCGGAAATGAAGTGGGTGCTGCGCTCGCAGATCAAGCGGCTGCACAAGCAGTTCGGCTTCACCATGGTCTACGTCACCCACGACCAGACCGAGGCGCTCACCTTCGCCGACAAGGTCGTCGTCATGTATGACGGCCAGATCGTTCAGATCGGTACCCCGGCCGAACTCTTCGAGCGCCCGCGCCACACGTTCGTCGGCTACTTCATCGGTTCGCCGGGCATGAACGTGCTTCCGGTCAAGCTCGACGGCAACACCGCGACGGTCGGCGGCGAACACGTGGCCTTGAACTTCCTGCCCAAGTTCAAGGCCGGCGCCAAGACCGAGCTTGGCATCCGCCCGGAATTCGTCTCGCTCGGCCGCGAAGGCATGCCCGTCGCGATCACCAAGGTCGAGGACATCGGCCGCCACAAGATCGTGCGCGCCCGCTTCGCCGATCAGCCGATCTCGATCATCGTCGACGAGGATGGCGAGATCCCCGCCGATCCGCGCGTCCGCTTCGATCAGAAAGCCATCAACATCTACGCCGATTCCTGGCGCGTCGGCGAGGAGGCCTGACCATGGAAAAAACCTGGAACAACAAGGCCTGGTTCATGGTGCTGCCGGTTCTCGTGCTGGTCGCCTTCTCGGCCGTCATCCCGCTGATGACCGTCGTCAACTATTCGGTCCAGGACACCTTCGGCAACAACGCGTTCTTCTGGGCCGGCACCGACTGGTACGTGCAGGTGCTGACCTCCGACCGTTTCTGGGACGCGCTCACCCGCAACCTGATCTTCTCGGCGATCATTCTGGCCATCGAAATCCCGCTCGGCATCATCATCGCGCTCAACATGCCGAAGAAGGGCCTCGGCGTCCCGGTCTGCCTCGTCCTGATGGCGCTGCCGCTCCTGATCCCGTGGAACGTCGTCGGCACCATCTGGCAGGTGTTCGGCCGCGTCGATATCGGCCTGCTCGGCCGCACGCTCGAAGGCATGGGCATCAACTACAACTACGTGCAGAACCCGGTCGCTGCCTGGGTGACGCTGATCGTCATGGACGTCTGGCACTGGACGAGCCTCGTCGTGCTCTTGTGCTATGCCGGCCTCGTCTCGATCCCGGACGCCTATTACCAGGCGGCCAAGATCGACGGCGCCTCGCGCTGGTCGGTGTTCCGCTACATCCAGCTGCCGAAGATGAAGCGCGTTCTGCTGATCGCCTTCCTGCTGCGCTTCATGGATAGCTTCATGATCTATACCGAGCCCTTCGTCGTCACCGGCGGCGGCCCCGGCAACTCCACCACCTTCCTGTCGATCGACCTCGTCAAGACGGCCATTGGCCAGTTCGACCTCGGTCCGGCGGCAGCGCTATCGATCATCTACTTCCTCATCATCCTGCTGCTCTCGTGGATCTTCTACACCGTGATGACCACGAGCGACGCGCAAGGCTGATAAAGGCGGGAGGAGAACCAACATGCAAACACAACCGCTTACCGAACGCCTTTCCTGGCTGGTGCCGACGATCTACATCGTCTTCCTGCTCCTGCCGATCTATTGGCTCGTCAACATGAGCTTCAAGGAAACGAGCGAGATCCTCAGCACCTTCTCGCTTTGGCCGGTGAACCCGACGCTCCGGAACTACCAGGTGATCTTCACCGATCCGTCCTGGTACAACGGCTACATCAACTCGATCATCTACGTCGTGATGAACACGGTGATCTCGGTATCGGCAGCGCTGCCGGCGGCCTACGCCTTCTCGCGCTACCGCTTCCTCGGCGACAAGCACCTGTTCTTCTGGCTCTTGACCAACCGCATGGCGCCGCCGGCCGTTTTCGCCCTGCCGTTCTTCCAGCTCTATTCGGCCTTCGGCCTGATCGACACGCACATCGCCGTGGCGCTTGCCCACTGCCTGTTCAACGTGCCGCTCGCCGTCTGGATCCTCGAAGGCTTCATGTCGGGCGTGCCGAAGGAAATCGACGAAACCGCCTATATCGACGGCTATTCGTTCCCGCGCTTCTTCGTGAAGATCTTCATGCCGCTGATCGCCTCGGGCATCGGTGTCGCCGCCTTCTTCTGCTTCATGTTCTCCTGGGTCGAACTGCTGCTAGCCCGCACGCTGACGACCACGGACGCCAAGCCGATCGCCGCCACCATGACCCGCACCGTCTCCGCTTCCGGCCTCGACTGGGGCGTGCTGGCCGCTGCCGGCGTGCTCACCATCATTCCGGGGGCGCTGGTGATCTATTTCGTCCGCAACTACATCGCCAAGGGCTTTGCCCTGGGGAGGGTATGATGACCGCTCAACCCATTCGCAAGGCTCGTTGGCAACTGCCCTTCGCCGCCGTTCTGATCGTCTACGCCGCCGCCGCCGGGCTGCTCATGAGCATGCTGCCGATCAAGGACGGCGCACGCGACTGGTTCGCGCCGCTGGTCGCCGGCGGCTGGATGGCCTGGTCGTTTCCGTCGGCCATGTTCTTCCTCACCATCTTCGCGCTGCTGTCGATGATGGCGGTCTGGGAATATGCCGCGCCGGGCGGAAACCCGCGCGTCGGCATCCTGCGCTTCGAGACGACACGGGGCGATCGCCTCTTCGTGTCGCTGCTCGGAAGCGCCTTCATTCACCTCGCATGGCTCGGTTTCGTCGGCGGGCAGAACCTGTGGTGGGCGCTCGCGCTCTCGCTGGTCTATGCCGTCGGCGTCTTCCGCTATGTCTGAGGCGAGCCGATTTGAGGGGCCGCGGGAGCGGCCCCTCAAAAGCTAAAGAACCGCATTCGCAAACCTAAGGGAGGGAATTATGCGACGGCATCTTTTGACTACGACGGCGGCTATGCTGCTGGCTTTCACCGGCACCGCTTTTGCCGGCATGGACGAGGCAAAGAAGTTCCTCGATACCGAAATCGGCGACATGTCCTCGCTCGACCGCGCGGCCCAGGAAGCCGAAATGCAGTGGTTCGTCGATGCGGCCAAGCCCTTCGCCGGCATGGAAATCAAGGTCGTTTCCGAAACGATCACCACCCATGAATACGAATCGAAGACCCTGGCCAAGGCCTTCGCCGACATCACCGGCATCAAGATCACCCACGACCTGATCGGCGAAGGCGACGTCGTCGAAAAGCTGCAGACGCAGATGCAGTCGGGCGAAAACGTCTATGACGCCTACATCAACGACTCTGACCTGATCGGCACCCATTGGCGTTACCAGCAGGCGCGCAGCCTGACCGACTTCATGGCCAATGAAGGCAAGGACGTCACCAACCCGAACCTCGACATCGACGACTTCATCGGCAAGTCCTTCACGACAGCACCGGATGGCAAGCTCTACCAGCTTCCCGACCAGCAGTTCGCGAACCTCTACTGGTTCCGCTACGACTGGTTCAACGACGAGAAGAACAAGGCGGACTTCAAGGCGAAGTACGGCTACGACCTCGGCGTTCCGGTCAACTGGTCGGCCTATGAGGATATCGCCGAGTTCTTCACCGGCCGCGAAGTCGACGGCAAGAAGGTCTATGGTCACATGGACTACGGCAAGAAGGACCCGTCGCTCGGCTGGCGCTTCACCGACGCCTGGCTGTCGATGGCCGGCAACGGCGACAAGGGCATCCCGAACGGCAAGCCGGTCGACGAGTGGGGCATCAAGGTCGACGAGAACTCGCGTCCGGTCGGCTCGTGCGTCGCCCGCGGCGGCGACACCAACGGCCCGGCCGCCGTCTACTCCATCCAGAAGTACCTCGACTGGATGAAGGCCTATGCACCGGCAGCTGCCCAGGGCATGACCTTCTCGGAATCCGGTCCGGTTCCGTCGCAGGGCGAAATCGCCCAGCAGATGTTCACCTACACGGCCTTTACCGCCGACTTCGTCAAGCCGGGCCTGCCCGTCGTCAACGAGGACGGCTCGCCGAAGTGGCGTTTTGCTCCGAGCCCGCACGGCGTCTACTGGAAGGACGGCATGAAGCTCGGCTACCAGGACGCCGGTTCCTGGACGCTCTTGAAGTCCACCCCTGACGACCGCGCCAAGGCCGCGTGGCTCTATGCACAGTTCGTGACCTCGAAGACCGTCGACGTGAAGAAGAGCCATGTCGGCCTCACCTTCATCCGCCAGTCGACGCTCGACCACAAGAGCTTCACGGACCGTGCTCCGAAGCTCGGCGGTCTGATCGAGTTCTATCGTTCGCCGGCCCGCCTGCAGTGGTCGCCGACCGGCACGAACGTTCCAGACTATCCGAAGCTGGCTCAGCTGTGGTGGCAGGCGATCGGCGATGCATCCTCGGGTGCCAAGACCGCTCAGGAAGCCATGGACTCGCTGTGCGCCGAGCAGGAGAAGGTTCTCTCCCGTCTCGAACGTTCGGGCGTCCAGGGCGACATCGGTCCGAAGCTCGCCGAAGAGCATGACCTTGAGTACTGGAACGCCGAAGCCGTCAAGGCTGGCAACCTCGCTCCGCAGCTGAAGGTCGAGAACGAGAAGGAAAAGCCGCAGACCGTCAACTATGACGATCTGGTCAAGAGCTGGCAGAAGTAACAAGAAGGCCGCCCCCCACCGGGCGGCCTTTTTCTTTCAGGAGATGCGGCACCGGGGTCTGCAACGGCCCCGGTATTTCTTTGCCGGCAATCCCTGACCGGCATCGCCGTGCCTACATCCGGGCCAGCCGAAGGCGTCCGGACTTCTCGGACCGGCGCTTGTCGAAGATCGCCCGGACGGCGCGCGTCGAGCCGTCGTCCATCTGCACCGTCATGTCCATGTAGAGATGCTTGTCGACGATAGCGATCCGGATATCGAATGGCTGGCCGCGATAGTGGCTGGTACCGTCCTCGCTCCAGCGACCGATCCCCTCAGCGCTATGGCCGCCTCCAGCGCGTCCGAGATGGACCACCGCGAACCATCCGTCCTTGCCCGTCACCTTCAGGACCGGACCGTTCCGCCTGATTTCGACCCAGCAGGCCCCGCACGCGTCCGTTCCTGACTCCACCTGCTGCCACTGCCCCGGAAAGGTGGCGCCGTTGGCGCGCGCGGCAACCGGTGGAAGCGCGAAGGCGAGCGCGAACGGCACAGCGAGCAACCGCCAGAAGGCCAATCTCCAAGATACCATCGATCATGATCCCAAACGAACAGCGCCGGAGCACCGGCGTAAGGGACCATCGCTGCTTCGCATTGCGGCTACGTTGCATGGTCTCCGGCCTCGTCAGGCTCGCCCGCAGCTTTCGTCAAGGCTCGCGACCTTGCGGCAACCGTTCCCGCTGCCAGCGCATCGTGACTGATTACCCCCGGATTCCGGAAAGTGTTTTCGTTTTCGCAATACTTGCGACATTCTGCCTCGGCACGGAAAAATTGTGCTCCCCTGTTGGAGGACGGGGGAACCGGACTGGTCGACGTGATGGGAGGAGGAACCATGAGCGACGTTTCCAGCATACACCCGGTGGACGAGAAGCTGCCTGTGGGCAGGCTCGCGACGCTTGGGATCCAGCACGTTCTTGTCATGTATGGCGGCGCCGTCGCGGTACCGCTGATCGTCGGCCGGGCATTGCAGCTCAGCCCCCAGGATGTCGCTTTCCTGATCTCGGCCGATCTGTTCGTCTGCGGCATCGTCACCATCATCCAGTCGCTCGGCCTCGGTCGCAGCTTCGGCATCCGCCTTCCCGTCATGATGGGCGTTACGTTCGCGTCCGTCGGCCCGATGGTTTCGATGGCGGCGATGACCCCGGGCCAGGAGGGCGCGCGCATGATCTTCGGCGCCATCATTGGCGCCGGCCTCGTCGCCCTGCTGATCGCGCCGTTGATGGGCAGATTGCTCAAGTTCTTCCCGCCGATCGTCACTGGCACCATCATTCTCGTCATCGGCGTTTCGCTGATGCGGGTAGGCGTCAACTGGATCTTCGGCAATCCTTTCGGCCCAACGGCGCCGAAACTGGTCGACCCAGCCCATACCGAATGGCTGGCCGCGATAAAGGCCGCGGCCGCCGCCGGCGGACCTGCTATTCCCGACGGTCTGGTGCTCGGCGCCACAGTGCCGAACCCGCTCTATGCGGAGCCGGGCCACATCGCGCTTGCCGCCTTCGTGCTTGTGTCCATCCTCGTCATCGCACGCTTCGGCCGCGGATTGATCAGCAACATCGCGGTGCTGACCGGCGTCGTCCTCGGCTGCGTCCTCGCCGCAGCACTCGGCATGATGCACTTCGACCGGGTGGCCGACGCCGGCTGGTTCGCAGTGGTCACGCCGCTGCGCTTCGGCATGCCGATCTTCGATCCAGTGCTGATCGCCACCATGTCGCTTGTGATGATCGTCGTCATGATCGAATCGACGGGCATGTTCCTGGCGCTCGGCGAAATGACCAACCGCGAGGTGTCGCAGCAGCAGCTGACGGCGGGGCTCAGGGTCGATGGCCTCGGCACGATGATCGGCGGCCTGTTCAACACCTTCCCCTATACGAGCTTCTCGCAAAATGTCGGTCTCGTCGGCGTCACCGGCGTGAAGAGCCGCTATGTCTGCGTGATGGGGGGCGTCATCATGATCGCGCTCGGACTGATCCCGAAGATGGGCGCTCTGGTGGAAGCGGTGCCGACCTTCGTGCTCGGCGGCGCCGGCCTGGTGATGTTCGGCATGGTGGCCGCCACCGGCGTGCGCATCCTGTCGACCGTCGACTTCAAGTCGTCGCGCAACAACCTCTTCGTTGTCGCCGTCTCGGTCGGCTTCGGCCTGATCCCGTTGATCGCGCCGAACTACCTGATGTGGCTGCCGCATGCGATCCACCCGATCATCGAGTCCGGCATCGTGCTCGCTTCGATCTCGGCGGTGGTGCTCAACGCCTTCTTCAACGGCCTGAGCCTGGAAAGGTCCGCGTCCGTCAACGCGGCCAAGCTCGCCGACAGCCACTGAGCGATACAGAAAGCACCCGCCCCGGTCCCGAAAGGTGACCGGGGCTTTGTCGTCTCACGTCCACGGAGAGATCTCGATACTTCGATCGCCACCGAAGCATCTGCCATCTCCACGGCGCTAGAAGAAGGACAACGACGACGACACGAAGGTTCCATGCCATGGCCAAGACCAATCTCACCCTCGAACTTCTCCTCTTACTTGCGCTTGCTACGCTCTGGGGCGCTTCCTACACCTTCATCAAGATCGGCGTTGAAACCATTCCGCCGGTCACGCTGATTGCCGCCCGTACCTTGATCGCCGGCGCGCTACTTCTCGCGGTTCTCCGTTGGCGTGGCCTGAAGATGCCGCGCGACCTCGCAACCTGGCGGCGGTTCCTGTTCCAGGCTTGCCTCAACAGCGTCGTGCCCTTCACACTGATTGCCTGGGCGGAACAGACGATCGATGCCGGCATCGCCTCGATCCTCAATGCGACGACGCCGATCTTCGCCTTCCTGATGACGGCCCTGATCACCCGCCACGAGGCGGTCACCGCCCGCAAGCTCGTCGGCGTGATTGCCGGCATGACCGGCATCAGCCTGATCATCGGCATGGAGGCCTTCGGCGGTCTCGGCGCGCAATTGCTGCCACAGCTCGCCGTGGTGCTCGCCACCGTCTGCTATGCCGGTGCCGCCATCTTCGGGCGCAGCTTCAAAGGGCTCGACCCGATGATGCCCGCCGCCGGCTCGCTGATATCAGGCACGGTGCTGCTGATCCCCACCAGCCTCATCGTCGACAGGCCCTGGACGCTGGCTCCATCCATGGATTCGCTGCTTGCGCTCCTCGGCCTCGCAGTCTTTTCGACAGCACTTGCCTTCGCCATCTACTTCCGGCTGATCCAGACGCTGGGTTCGGTCGGCGCCACGGCCCAGGCCTATCTGCGCGTGCCGGTCGGTGTCGCCATCGGCGTGTTCTTCCTGGGCGAACGGCTGTCGGACACCGCCTGGATCGGCCTTGGTTGTGTCATCATCGGCGTTGCCGCCATGACCATACCGGCGCGGCGGCGCACCTCCGCCGTCGCGGGGCGCGGCTGACACTCTTTCATTTGAAAGCAAAAGGAGACGTTGCGCGACATCACGAGCGCAACGTCTCTGACGAGCTTCGCTCAGTCCTTGCGCTTGCGGCAGTAGAGCTCGAGCCGGTGGCGCACCAGATCGTAGCCGAGCTCGGCGGCAATCTCCGCTTGCAGTTGCTCGATCTTGTCGGAACGGAACTCGATCACAGCACCCGTGTCGATATCGATCAGATGATCGTGATGCGGGGCGTCGGCGGTCTCGAAACGAGCCGTCGCGCTTTCGAAGGCATGGCGCTGCACGACGCCCTGCTGCTCGAGCGCTGATAGCGTCCGGTAGACCGTCGAAAGCGAGACGGTGGCGTCGATTTCCTTCGCCCGGCGATGCAGTTCGTTTGCATCCGGATGGTCTTCGGCGGTGGCGAGAATCTTCAGGATTGCGGAGCGCTGGCGCGTAACGCGCACGCCGCCATCCCTCAAAACGCCTTCCAGCTCTTCGACACGATTCTTGTTCTGTTTCATGGTCGTTACACTAGCCAAGGGCATTGGTTTTGAAAATAGCTAGTTGCGAATGCTTCGCATTTGCATTGACTTATGCAAATCATTCCCCTACTCCTGTGATGTCAACATCTGGGAGTAGCGAATGATCGATCAGACGAAGCGCGCGATCCTGGCAGCGGCAGCTGCCCTGGCAGCCATCGCGCTCCTTCCCGGCGCCGGCTCAGCGCAGGAGAAATTCAAGGCAGTGACGACCTTCACGGTCATTGCCGACATGGCCAAGAACGTCGCGGGCGACGCCGCAATCGTCGAATCGATCACCAAACCGGGTGCCGAGATCCACAACTACCAGCCGACCCCGCGCGACATCCTGAAGGCGCACGACGCCAAGCTGATCCTGTGGAACGGTCTGAACCTGGAGCTCTGGTTTGAGAAATTCTTCCAGAACTTTGATGACGTCCCCGGTGCCGTCGTCTCGACCGGCGTCGAGCCCATGGGCATTGCCGAAGGCCCCTACAGCGGAAAGCCCAATCCGCATGCCTGGATGTCGCCATCGGCAGCCCTCATCTATGTCGACAACATTCGCGACGCCTTCGTGAAGTACGATCCCGCCAATGCCGAGACCTACAAGGCGAATGCCGAGGCCTATAAGCAGAAGATCGAGGCGACCATCGCGCCGATCCGCGCCGAGATCGCCAAGATCCCCGAAGACAAGCGCTGGTTGGTTTCGAGCGAAGGCGCCTTCAGCTACCTGATCCGCGATTTCGGCATGAAGGAACTCTACCTCTGGCCGATCAATGCCGACCAACAGGGTACCCCGCAACAGGTCCGCAAGGTCATCGACGCCGTCAGGGCCAACCACATTCCGGTCGTCTTTTCCGAAAGCACGATCTCGCCCGATCCGGCTGAGCAGGTGGCGCGCGAAACCGGTGCAAAATACGGTGGCGTGCTCTACGTTGATTCCTTGAGCGAGGCGGACGGTCCGGTTCCCACCTATATCGATCTGCTGCGCGTCACATCGGAAACCATCGCCAAGGGGCTTTCGCAATGAACCTTCAGGTGAAGCCCCGCTCCGGCCCCGTGCCGGCGTCCGGCGAACAGGGCAGCGGCATCCGTGTCTCTGGCGCGACAGTCACCTACCGCAACGGCCTGCGGGCCCTGCGCGACGCGACCTTCGAGATCCCGACGGGCACGATCACCGCGCTCGTCGGCGTCAACGGCAGCGGCAAGTCGACACTCTTCAAGGCGATCATGGGCTTTGCCCGGCTCTCGCGCGGCGAGATCTCGATCCTTGGCCGTTCGGTTCCGGAAGCGCTCAAGAAGAACCTCGTCGCCTATGTGCCGCAGGCCGAGGAGGTCGACTGGAACTTCCCGGTCCTGGTCGAGGACGTCGTCATGATGGGCCGCTACGGCCACATGAACATGCTGCGCATCCCGAAGACGGCGGATCATGAGGCGGTCGAGGCAGCGCTTGCGCGCGTCGGCATGAGCGACTATCGCAAGCGCCAGATCGGTGAACTCTCCGGCGGCCAGAAGAAGCGCGTCTTCCTGGCGCGCGCGCTCGCCCAGGATGGCAAGGTCATCCTGCTCGACGAACCGTTCACCGGCGTCGACGTCAAGACCGAGGACGCGATCATTCGCCTCCTGATCGGCCTGCGTGACGAGGGCCGGGTCATGCTGGTTTCCACCCACAATCTCGGCAGTGTGCCGGAATTCTGCGACCGCACCGTGCTCCTCAAGAACACCGTGCTCGCCTATGGCCCGACGGAAACCACCTTCACCCGCGAAAACCTGGAACTCGCCTTCGGCGGCGTTCTCCGGCACTTCGTGCTCGGCGGCGAAAACCTGCATGACGATGCCGATCCGCGGCAGCTCGCCGTCATCACCGACGACGAGCGCCCGCTCGTCATGTATGGCGACAAGGATCGGATGGTGGCGCAGCCGGCAAAACCCGAGACCAACGGGGAACCGAACGGCAAATGATCGCCACGCTCCTGGAACCCTTCACCTATGGCTACATGGTCAATGCCATGTGGGTGAGCGCGCTGGTCGGCGCCGTCTGCGCCTTCCTCTCCTCCTATCTGATGCTCAAGGGCTGGTCGCTGATCGGTGATGCCCTCTCGCATTCGATCGTCCCGGGGGTCGCCGGCGCCTATATGCTGGGCCTGCCCTTCTCGCTCGGCGCCTTCTTCTCCGGCTCGCTTGCCGCCGGCGCCATGTTGTTTCTCAACCAGCGCACAAGGCTCAAGGAAGACACGATCATCGGCCTGATCTTCACCTCCTTCTTCGGCCTCGGGCTTTTCATGGTCTCGCTGTCGCCGACATCGGTGAATATTCAGACCATCGTGCTCGGCAACATCCTGGCGATCACGCCCGCCGACACACTGCAGCTCGCGATCATCGGCATCGTCTCGCTGGTCATTCTGACAGCGAAGTGGAAGGACCTGATGGTGACCTTCTTCGATGAGAGCCACGCCCGCTCGATCGGCATTCCCACCACCTTCCTCAAGGTGCTGTTCTTCACCCTGCTCTCGGCCTGTACGGTCGCAGCACTGCAGACCGTCGGCGCTTTCCTTGTCATCGCCATGGTGGTGACGCCTGGCGCGACCGCTTACCTGCTCACGGATCGCTTTCCGCGGCTGATCCTGATCAGCGTCGCCATCGGTGCGCTGACGAGCTTCTTCGGCGCCTATTTCAGCTACTTCCTCGACGGTGCCACCGGCGGCATCATCATCGTGCTGCAGACACTCATCTTCCTGACGGCCTTCGTCTTGGCCCCGAAGCACGGGCTGCTCGCCGCGCGCAGGCGCAGCGCCGAACCGATGGAGGCTGCCCGATGATCTCGCTCGACATGCTGCTTGCGGTCTTCGAATTCGAGTTCATGCGCAACGCGCTTCTGATCTCGGTGCTGGTGGCGATCCCGACCGCCATGCTCTCCTGTTTCCTGGTGCTGAAGGGCTGGTCGCTGATGGGCGACGCGATCTCGCATGCGGTCTTCCCCGGCATTGTCATCTCCTACATCGTCGGCCTGCCGCTTGCCGTCGGCGCCTTTGCCGCCGGCATGTCCTGCGCGCTCCTGACCGGCTATCTCAAGGAAAACAGCCGCATCAAGCAGGATACGGTGATGGGCGTGGTCTTCTCCGGCATGTTCGGCTTCGGGCTGGTGCTCTACACCAAGATCCAGAGCGACGTGCACCTCGACCACATCCTCTTCGGCGACATGCTCGGCATTGGCTGGCGCGACATCGCCGAGACCGGCGTGATCGCCTTGGTCGCCACCGGTATTCTCGCCGTCAAATGGCGCGATTTCCTGCTGCACGCCTTCGATCCCGCCCAGGCCAAGGCCGTCGGTCTTCCGGTTAACTGGTTGCACTATGGGCTGCTCGCGATCCTGTCGCTGACGATCGTCGGCGCGCTGAAGGCGGTGGGGTTGATCCTTGCCATCGCCATGCTGATCGCACCCGGCGCCATCGCCTTCCTGGTCACCCGCACCATGGGCGCCATGCTCATCGTCGCCGTGCTCATCGCGATGACGGCCTCCTTCTGCGGCGTCTATCTCTCCTTCTTCATCGACAGCGCGCCGGCGCCGACCATCGTGCTCCTGATGACCGTGATGTTCCTGATCGCCTTTGCCTGGACCTCCTGGCGGACCTACCGGAACGAAGCGCGGCGGGCGATCGAATGACAAAGAGGCTCCCGTTGCAGGGAGCCTCATCGCCTGTTCTCAGTGGCTCGGATGGAGCGCGTCGTTGAGATACATGCAGGTGAGCATGGTGAAGATATAGGCCTGGATGAGCGCCATAAGCAGTTCGAGCCCGGTCAGCGCCACCGTCATCAGCAGGGGCATGACCGCAGCCAGGATCCCGAGCGCCCCAAAGCCGCTGAGGCCCACGACGAAGCCGGCGAAAACCTTGAGCGTGATATGGCCGGCCAGCATGACCGCGAAGAGACGAACCGAGTGGCTGACGGGGCGCGAGAGGTAGGAGACCACCTCGATCGGGATGATGATCGGCGCCAGAATCAACGGCACGCCCGCCGGCATGAACAGCCTGAGGAAGCCGAGGCCGTGCCGGTAGAGGCCATAGAGCGTGACCGTCAGGAACACCAGCATGGCCAGCGCGAAGGTGACCGCGATATGGCTCGTCACCGTGAAGGCATAGGGGAACATGCCGATCAGGTTGGCGGTGAGGATGAACATGAACAGCGAGAAGACCAGCGGAAAGAAACGCATGCCCTTCGCGCCGGCATTGTCGCCCAGCGTCTTTGCCGCAAACTCATAGAGGATCTCGGCAGCCGACTGCGCCCGGTTCGGCACGAGGCCGCGTCTTCCCGTCGACAGGAGCAGGAAAAGACTGGCGATCGCCACCGTCAACGCCATATAGGCGGCCGAGTTGGTAACGCTGATCTGGTGACCGCCGATCTCGGCGATCGGCAGGAGCGACTTGATCTCAAATTGTTCGATGGGTCCGGCCATCATCAACCTCATGTGTTGGCGGAGACGCATCGGCGGCGCGCGTCGGCGGCCGCCGGCGCGTCAATGTGTTGGACAAGCGATCGGCGGCCGAGATCGTTCCACGAAGCGATTGCTTCCGATGGAATGACCAGGCTGTTCAATAAAGGGAAAGGTCGCGCGGACGTGCCGCGAGCTTTGGGGCTGCATGATGCGATCGACTCCAAGTATCTCGGTCGAGATACTGGGGCCGTCCCCAGGCGAAGCACCGACGCGGGTCGTCCCGCGTGCGCCTGACCTAGAGGCAATTTGCAGCGGGGTCAAGCTGGCTTGCGCCCGATCGTGGCTTGGGCGCTAGCCGAAGCGGCGATGATCCGCAAGCACGTCTTCGATCACCGTGCGCTGCTTTGCCTTCTCGCTTGCAGGCGCGCCGGTCATGCCGGCAAGCACGATCAGCGCCTTCCACAGGGTCCAGCCACGCCCGCGGGCCCAGGCACCGCGATCGAGGGTCATGCCATCACGGAAGACCTCGCGGCTCTCGCCATGGAAGAACGTCCAGGCTATCGCCAGATCGCAGGCGGGGTCGCCGACACCCGAAGTGCCGAAATCGATGACCGCGCTCAAGCGACCCTGCGCGACCAAAAGGTTGCCCCAGGCGATATCGCCGTGAAACCAGACGGGCGTCCCCTCGAATGGCGCAGCAAGGGCCGCTTCCCAGACCTCTCTGGCCGCCGCCGTGTCGACCTGTCCCTCAAGCAGTGGGAGCGCCTGACGTGTCTGCTCGTCATAGAAGGCAGGCGGACCGCCGCGGTGGAAATTGTGGTCGCCGGGCAAGGGCCCACTCGCAGCATCCGCTTGCCGCAAGGCGCGCAGAAACCGCGTGAGATCCTTCGCCACTTGCCCGAGATCTGCGACCCGCTCCACGGCCAACGTTTCCCCCTGAAGCCAGCGGTAGACCGACCAGGGCCAGGGAAAGCTTTCTCCCGGCGTGCCCTTGGCAAGCGGCACGGGAATGGGCAGCGGCAATTGGGGAGCCAGCCGCGGCAGCCAGCGGTGCTCCTTATCCACTTGCAGCACATAGCGCTCGGCGCTTGGCAGGCGCACGGTCATCTGCTCGCCGAGCCGGAAGCTCCTGTTGTCCCAGCCGCCGGGCTCGATCGGGCGCACCGCAAGATCCGACCATCGCGGAAACTGTGTCGCGATCAGCCGCCGTACCAGCGACGCATCGATCACAAGCTCGGCTGAATTCGGGTTTGCCATGACGTATTCCATTCGATGTTTGCGTCCAGAAGCTATGTGATCGTCCCCGGATTTCAACTTCCTAGTTCACCGTAACGCTCGTTCAGCGGCGCGTTGTGTTGAGACGTGACAGTCGCTTGCCGATATCGGCGGTTGCATATTGCCGCCGCGACGGATTTCGGGGATGAAGAAGGCCTAGACCCGTTGATAGCTTGAGATCATGGAAGCCCGGCCGACCGATCACCTTTTGCTGGAGGCGCCGCGCCTCATCGCGCCCCGCCGGGCAGGCGGGGCAGCATGAGCGCGACCCGTGGCAAGACGCCGGCTCCAAAGCCTGCCGGTCGGACGGGACTGCGCTTCTTTCTCGTCGCCCTCATCCTGATCGTCACCGCCATTCTCGCGACGGCCCTGCTTGCCAACGAACAGCGCAACCTCAAGAAAGTTCTCGTGGCATTGGGGCTGCCGACGACCTTCCTGGCAAAGAGCAAGCCCTCCGAACCGACGGGCGAAAAGCCGGCAAGGCGCGAACCGCCACGCATCGCCCTGCCCGCCTGGACCTTCCAGGATCTGCAGACGCCGGAGCAACAGTTCCTGCGCGTCATCCGCAGCGATCCCAAGGCGCTCTGCGACGAGCTGCGCGACGCCGGCTTTCGCGAACTCGAATGGAAAGCCGGTGCCGGTGAGCGTGCCCAATGGGAATGTTCGTCACTCGTCTCCTTCCCGCGTCCGGGCGAGGACAAGCCTTCATCGATCTTCATCTTCGTCAAAGGCAGCGGCGAGGAGGAAATCACCTCCTTCCGCGTCAAGCTCAACATCGAGCGACCGGAGGACCGCCAGGCCGTGACCACGGCAGCGGCGCGGGCAGCGGCCGTGTTCCTCGACCACGTGCGCTGGGCCGATGCCGCAAGCGTCACACTGCAGATCCAGGCGCTGAAGGAATTCGATCTCAAGCGTTTCGGCAGCCGCATCCAGTTCAAGCGCGAGTCCGACGAGGTGACGCCGCGCTTTAACTTCCTTGCCAACCAGCCGCCGCGCGCGCGGCCGAAGAGCATTGCCGAGCTTTACTTCGACCGGAGCAAATGGCTCGCCTATGGCGATGCCGGACTGCGTAGCTTCGTCAAGGGCCCGACAGACTGGAACGTGCCGGCAAAAGTGCCGAATGGGAAGGAGCCAGCGACGGACGCCACGCTCGGCGAGAAGCCCTCCGCGGGGCATGCGCCATGACGATTCCGTCGCTCGCTGACTTAGGAAAGCAACGGCCTACCGATCGATCCGGGTCGAAAGGATAATCGAAGATAGCGTCCGGTCGACGCCGTCGATCTCGCCGATGCGGTCGATCAGAAGATCAAGTTCGCTGATCGACGTCGCCGCGACCACGGCGATAAGATCGAAACTGCCGCTGACAGAATGCAGCGTCTGGATTTCACGGATGGCACTGAGTTCAGGGGTCACGCGGCTCAGCGCCCGCGGCGCGATGGTGATCAGCACATGCGCCTTGACCAGCCCCTTCTCGTAGCTCTCCGACAGGCGCACGCCGTAGCCGGCGATGATTCCCTCGCGCTCCAACCGCTCGATCCTCGCCTGCACTGTCGTGCGCGACAGGCCGAGCCGGCGCGCGATCGTCGCCGTCGGCATGCGGGCATTTTCGCTGAGGACGGCGAGGAGCTCTCGATCCTTGTCCGTGATTTGCATTTCGTCGGTCCAGTTGGGCAATCTGCCGAATATCTATAGGCGATTTAGTCGTTTCGGCGCTTCAAATCAACAACCCCTCCCACGACAATAGGGGCACACACAGTTCTCATGCCCTGGGGGAAAGAATGAAGAATATCGTCGTCATCGGAGCAGGCAAGATCGGCTCCACCATCGCTCGCATGCTCGCCCATACCGGCGACTACAGCGTCTGCGTCGCCGACCGCAGCGCCGAGCAGCTGGAGCAGGTGGAAAAGCACGCTGCCATCACGACCGCGACGGTCGATATCGCCGACAAGAAGCAGCTCGTCGCTCTTCTCTCGGGCAAGTTTGCCGTCCTCAGCGCCGCTCCGTTCCACCTGACGGTCGCCATCGCCGAAGCCGCTGCTGAAGCCGGCATCCACTATCTGGACCTGACCGAAGACGTCGAATCCACTCGCCAGGTCAAGGCGATCGCCGCCAAGGCGAACACCGCCTTCATCCCGCAGTGCGGCCTCGCACCGGGCTTCATCTCGATCGTCGCCAACGATCTCGCCAGCCACTTTGAGACGCTGGAAAGCGTGCGCATGCGCGTTGGCGCCCTGCCGCAGTACCCGTCGAACGCGCTCAACTACAATCTTACCTGGAGCACCGACGGCGTTATCAACGAATATATCGAGCCCTGCGAAGCGATCGTCGAAAACAACCTCATCGAAGTGCCGGCAATGGAAGAGCGCGAAGAATTCTCGCTCGACGGCGTCACCTATGAAGCCTTCAATACCTCGGGCGGTCTCGGCACGCTCTGCGAAACGCTGAAGGGCAAGGTTCGCACGCTGAACTACAAGACGATCCGCTATCCGGGCCATGCCGCCATCATGAAGGCGCTCCTCAACGACCTCGGCCTGCGCCACCGCCGCGAAGTCCTCAAGGACATCTTCGAGAACGCCCTGCCGACCACCACTCAGGACGTCGTCGTGATCTTCGTTACGGTTTCGGGCTTCCGCAGCGGCCGCCTGATCCAGGAAACCTACGCCAACAAGGTCTATAGCGGCGTCGTTGCCGGTCGTATGCAGAGCGGTATCCAGATCACCACGGCAGGCAGCATCTGCGCCGTGCTCGACCTGCTCGCCGAAGGCAAGATCGCCTCGAAGGGCTTCGTTCGCCAGGAAGACATCAGCCTCGACACCTTCCTCGCAAACCGCTTCGGCCACTACTACGCTCAGAAGGGCGAAACCGAGCGCGTCGCCGGCTGATCCTTCAGCTATAAGCGTGCCGAATTTGGAGCGGGACAGACGTCCCGCTCTCACCTACGCAAAGCCCGGGTCTTGGCCCGGGCTTTTTTCGTGTCGTCCGATCATTCGGGCCTGAGGCGCCGCGTCGTATCAGACGCGCGCAAAGGTCGCCGTAGCACTTTGACGGATACCCCTTAGCTTCGGCCGAATTCGTCCTCGATACGGATGATGTCATCTTCGCCGAGATAGGAGCCGGTGCGCACCTCGATCAGTTCCAGCGGGATTTTGCCCGGGTTGTGAAGCCGATGCACGATCCCCGGCGGAATATAGACCGACTCATTCTCGTGCAGCATTCGCGTTTCCCCGGACATCGTGATCTCCGCAGTGCCGCGCACCACGATCCAATGTTCCGCCCGATGATGATGCTTCTGCAGTGAGATCTTCTTGCCGGGGTTCACGCGCAGACGTTTGACGGCAAAGCGTTCTCCGTCCGAAATGGCCGCGACCGCCCCCCAGGGGCGATAGGACGTCGGGTGTATCTCGGTCAGCGCCGCCGTCTGTGGCGACTTCGCCAGCGTCTTGACGATGGAACCGACGCTCTGGCTATCGGCCAGCCGTCCGACATAGACGGCATCCTCGCCGGCAATGACGGCGACATCGTCCAGCCCTTGAACTGCAAGGTGAATGTCGCGCGACAGGACCAGCGAATTGCGCGTGTTCGACACCGTGGCCTTGTCGGTGACGACATTGCCGTCGCCGTCCTTTTCTCCCGTCTTCCAGACCGCGTCCCAGCTGCCGAGATCGGACCAGAGGAAGGAAGACGGCACCACAGCCGCCCGCTCAGTCTTTTCAAAGACCGCATAATCGACGGAGATATCAGGCGCAGCGGCAAAGCTCGCCGCGTGCAGCCGGGTGAAGTCGAGATCCTTCTGAGCCCCTTCCACCGCGAGCTTCGTCGCTTCCCAGACCTGGGGCGCGTGGCGCTTCATCTCATCAAGAAAGTGCTTTACCGGCAGCATGAACATGCCGGAGTTCCAGAGGTAGCGCCCGGTCTCGAGCATTGCCTCGGCTTTGGCGCGGTCCGGCTTCTCGACGAACCGCGCCACACGGTTCGTGCCAGCCGTCAGTTCTTCGCCGCGCTCGATGTAGCCGTAGCCGGTCGCCGGTTCCGTCGGCGTGATGCCGAAGGTCACCAGTTCTCCGTGGCGGGCGGCCTGGTGCGCCCTGAGTATGCAATCCCTGTAGACCTCGCCGGCATCGATCTCATGGTCAGAAGCAAGCACCTGCATGACCGCACCCTTGCCGTAACGGCTGAGTACCTGGAAAGCCGCGGCAGTCAGCGCCGGCGCTGTGTTGCGTGCAACCGGCTCAAGGAGGATGTCGCCCAGATGTACGTCGATCGCCCGCGCCTGCTCCGCGACGATGAAGCGAAAGTCGCTGTTGGTGACGATGATGGCCGGCTCGAACTGGCCGGCGTCGCGCACGCGCTCCAGCGTCTGCTGGAACAGTGAACGATCGGAAAGGATCTGCAGGAATTGCTTCGGAGCGGCGGCGCGAGAGAGCGGCCACAAACGGGTGCCGCGCCCGCCCGCCATGATCACCGGAACAATCTTTGACGTCATGCCGGCGCCTCTTCTTCTTTGAGCTGAACTTTCAGGGACCAATAAAGGGCTTCTGATGAAGAATAGCTAAAGCGCCGATCCGGGCAAGCCATTCACCGACGCGAAGGCTAGTACTGATGAGGAAGGGTATACGGTTGTCCGCCCGCATCCCGCTCCACTTAAGCGAAGCGTCACGGCAAAGAACTCGCGATCAACAAAAAACCCCGCACGAAGGCGGGGCTTTCGGATTTGCATTACCCTTCCGGGTGCCCCTTTCAGGCCGGGATCACGATCTCGCCGAGCTTCGTCAGTTCGGCGACGAACTGCTCGAGACGGGTCTTCTTCTCGTCGCCGGCGCCTTCGAGCTCGGCGCGAACCGCGTCGATGCGGTTTTCGAGAACCGTACGATCGAGTTCGTCGACATGAACGGCAGACTCGGCCAAAAGCGTGCAACCGGTCGGCAGGATGTCGGCAAAGCCGCCAAACACGGCGAAACGCTCGGTCTTGCCGTCCGCCGTCTTCACCGTGACCACGCCGGGCTTGATCGTCGTCATCGTCGGAGCGTGATTGGCCATCACGGTCATCTCGCCCTCAGTCGCCGGAAGAACGACTTCCGTCACTTTTTCGGAGAGGAGCAGGCGCTCGGGGGAAACAAGCTCAAAGTTGAAATCGGCCATGACCATTCACTTTTCGTGGGCGCGCCACCCGAAGGCGGCTGTGCATGTCTTCCCTGCCCTTATCGAAAGGCAGGATGAAAGCCTCGGCGCCATGGCGCCGAGGCTTAACAGTGCTATCAAGCGGCTTCAGCAGCCAGCTTCTTGGCCTTTTCGACCGCTTCTTCGATCGAGCCGACCATGTAGAAGGCAGCTTCCGGCAGGTGGTCGTATTCGCCGTTGACCAGGCCCTTGAAGCCCTTGATCGTGTCTTCGAGAGCGACGAGCTTGCCCGGCGAACCCGTGAAGACTTCGGCGACGAAGAACGGCTGCGACAGGAAGCGTTCGATCTTACGAGCGCGGGCAACGGCGATCTTGTCTTCTTCAGACAGTTCGTCCATGCCGAGGATGGCGATGATGTCCTGGAGCGACTTGTAGCGCTGCAGGGTCGTCTGCACCTTACGCGACACTTCGTAGTGCTCTTCGCCGACGATCATCGGGTCGAGCATGCGCGACGTGGAGTCGAGCGGGTCAACGGCCGGGTAGATGCCCTTTTCGGCGATCGAGCGCGACAGAACCGTCGTTGCGTCCAGGTGGGCGAACGAGGTAGCCGGCGCCGGGTCGGTCAAGTCGTCGGCCGGAACGTAAATGGCCTGAACCGAGGTGATCGAACCCTTGGTCGTCGTGGTGATGCGTTCCTGCATCTGACCCATGTCGGTCGCCAGCGTCGGCTGGTAACCCACGGCCGAAGGAATACGGCCGAGCAGAGCCGACACTTCGGAACCTGCCTGGGTGAAGCGGAAGATGTTGTCGACGAAGAACAGAACGTCCTGGCCCTTGTCGCGGAAGTCTTCAGCGATCGTGAGGCCCGTCAGAGCGACGCGAGCGCGGGCGCCCGGCGGTTCGTTCATCTGGCCGTAAACGAGCGCAGCCTTGGAGCCTGCGCCGCCGCCATGCTTGTTAACGCCGGACTCGATCATTTCGTGGTAGAGGTCGTTGCCTTCGCGGGTGCGTTCACCCACGCCTGCAAACACCGAGTAACCACCGTGCGCCTTGGCGACGTTGTTGATCAGTTCCATGATGAGAACGGTCTTGCCGACGCCTGCACCACCGAAGAGGCCGATCTTGCCGCCCTTTGCGTAAGGCGCGAGAAGGTCGACGACCTTGATGCCGGTGACAAGGATCTGTGCTTCCGTCGACTGCTCGACGTAGGACGGCGCATCCTGGTGGATCGCGCGCTTGCCCGAGGTAACGAGCGGACCGGCTTCGTCGACCGGCTCGCCGATGACGTTCATGATGCGGCCGAGCGTTTCGTCGCCAACCGGAACCGTGATCGGCGCACCGGTGTCGGTGACCGGCTGGCCGCGGACGAGACCTTCGGTCGAGTCCATGGCGATCGTGCGGACGGAGTTTTCGCCGAGGTGCTGAGCGACTTCGAGAACGAGGCGGTTACCGTGGTTGTCGGTCTCCAGCGCGTTCAGGATCTGCGGAAGCTGGCCTTCTTCGAACACGACGTCAACGACGGCGCCGATGACCTGCGTTACGCGACCGACAGCGCCTGTTGCGGCAACTGCTGCGGTCTTGGCGGAAGCTGCCTTCCTCGGTGCAGCGGGCTTCTTCTCCGCTGCGGTTTCTTTCGGGGTAGCTGCCTTAGCCATAATCCTTACCCTCTTTCCGTAACCTTAGAGCGCTTCCGCGCCCGAGATGATTTCAATGAGTTCCTTGGTGATCTGAGCCTGGCGCTGACGGTTGTAGCTCAGCGTCAACTTGTTGATCATCTCACCAGCATTGCGCGTCGCATTGTCCATCGCGCTCATCTTCGCACCCATTTCGCCGGCAACGTTCTCGAGCAGGGCCCGGAAGATCTGCACGGAAATGTTGCGCGGAATGAGATCGCTCAGGATCGCGCCCGCGTCCGGCTCATATTCGTAGACGGCAGAAGCATCGGATGCTTGCGCTGCAACCGGACCGGCCGAAGCGGGGATCAGTTGCTGTGCCGTCGGAATCTGGGCGATAACGGACTTGAACTCAGAATAGAACAACGTGCAGACGTCGAACTCGCCTTTTTCGAAGAGCGCGATCACCTTGTGGCCAATGTCGTCGGCATTCTGGAAGCCGATCTTCTTGACCTCACGCAGGTCGACACGATCGATGATCAGCGACGCGTATTCGCGACGCAGAATATCGAAGCCCTTCTTGCCGACGCAGATGATCTTGACCGTCTTGCCGGCTGCAAGCAACTTGCGAACGTGATCGCGGGCATGACGGGCGATCTGCGAGTTGAAGCCGCCGCAAAGGCCGCGTTCAGCCGTGCAGACGACCAGCAGATGCGTGTCGTCCTTGCCGGTGCCCGTCATCAGAGCAGGCGCGCTGTCGTCCGCGCCAACCGCTTGGGCGATGTTGGCAAGAACGGCAGCCATGCGCTGCGAATAAGGCCGGGCGGCCTCGGCCGCCTCCTGCGCACGCCGAAGCTTCGCCGCGGCGACCATTTTCATCGCCTTGGTGATCTTCTGCGTCGCCTTGACGGAGGCGATCCGGTTCTTCAGATCCTTAAGTGAAGGCATCCGTTATCCGTCCTAAATGAAATCCGCTCAGGCGAAAGACTTGGCGAAGCTGTCGATTGCAGCCTTCAGCTTGCCCTTGACGTCGTCGGAGATCGCCTTGTCCTTGCGGATGGTTTCCAGGATGTCCTTGCCTTCCGAACGCATGTACGAAAGCAGGCCCTGCTCGAACTTGCCAACCTGGTTGACCGGCAGCTTGTCGAGGTAACCGTTGACACCTGCGAAGATGACAGCGACCTGCTCTTCCGTCTTCAGCGGCGAGAACTGCGGCTGCTTCAGGAGTTCGGTCAGGCGGGCACCGCGGTTCAGCAGGCGCTGCGTAGCGGCATCGAGGTCCGAGCCGAACTGCGCGAAGGCGGCCATTTCACGATACTGAGCGAGTTCGCCCTTGATCGAGCCGGCAACCTGCTTCATCGCCTTGATCTGCGCGGCAGAGCCGACGCGCGAAACCGACAGACCGACGTTAACGGCCGGACGGATGCCCTGGTAGAACAGGTCGGTTTCAAGGAAGATCTGGCCGTCGGTGATCGAGATCACGTTGGTCGGGATGAACGCCGAAACGTCATTGCCCTGCGTTTCGATGACCGGCAGAGCCGTCAGCGAACCGGCGCCATTGTCGTCCGAGAGCTTTGCAGCGCGCTCGAGCAGGCGGGAGTGCAGGTAGAAAACGTCGCCCGGGTAAGCTTCGCGGCCCGGCGGGCGGCGCAGCAGGAGCGACATCTGACGGTAGGAAACAGCCTGCTTCGACAGGTCGTCGTAGCCGATGAGGGCATGCTTGCCGTTGTCACGGAAGTATTCGCCCATCGCGCAACCGGCGAACGGTGCGAGGTACTGCATCGGAGCCGGGTCGGATGCGGTTGCAGCAACGATGATCGAGTACTGCAGAGCGCCACGCTCTTCCAGAACCTTCACGAACTGGGCAACCGTCGAACGCTTCTGGCCGATTGCGACGTAGACGCAATACAGCTTGTCACCTTCCGGACCATTGTCGTGAATGGCCTTCTGGTTGAGGATCGTGTCAAGGATGATCGCGGTCTTGCCGGTCTGGCGGTCGCCGATGACGAGCTCGCGCTGGCCACGACCAACCGGGATCAGAGCGTCGATGGCCTTGAGGCCGGTCGACATCGGCTCATGAACCGACTTGCGCGGAATGATACCCGGAGCCTTGACGTCAACGCGCGAGCGCTGCTTGGCGTTGATCGGGCCCTTGCCGTCGATCGGGTTGCCGAGCGCGTCGACGACGCGGCCGAGCAGTTCCGGACCAACCGGGACGTCCACGATGGCGCCGGTCCGCTTGACGGTGTCGCCTTCCTTGATGTCACGGTCCGAACCGAAAATAACGACACCGACGTTGTCGGCTTCGAGGTTCAGCGCCATGCCGCGAATTCCACCCGGGAATTCGACCATCTCGCCTGCCTGAACATTGTCGAGGCCGTAGACGCGGGCAATACCGTCACCGACGGAAAGCACCTGACCGACTTCGGAGACTTCTGCTTCCTGGCCGAAATTTTTGATCTGATCTTTGAGAATTGCGGAAATTTCCGCGGCGCGGATATCCATCAGCCGACCTCTTTCAGTGCAAGCTTAAGGGTAGAGAGTTTGGTGCGAAGGGAGGTGTCAATCTGGCGGGACCCGACCTTGACGATCAGACCTCCAAGAATAGACGGGTCGACGTTGACGTTGACCGCCACGTCTTTGCCGGTGACGCTTTTCAGCGTCGCCTTCAATTCGTTTTCCTGCGCTGCAGAGAGCGCATGGGCCGACGTGACGTCGGCGGAGATTTCGCCACGATGGCGTGCGGCGATCAGGCGGAACGCCTTGATCATGCCCGGCAGCGCGAAGAGGCGGCGATTGCGCGCAACGACCTTGAGGAAGTTGCCGACGAGCCCGGAGATGCCAGCCTTCTCGGCAACTGCCGAAATGGCCTTGAACTGGTCGTCTGCAGAAAAGACCGGGCTTACGATCAGCCGCTTCAGATCATCGCTGCCGTCGATCAGGGCCTGGACGCGGGTCAGATCCGCGCCGACTGCCTCGACGGAACCGGCGCCGAGCGCGAGTTCAAAAAGCGAGGACGCGTATCTTTCTGCAACACCGGAAATAAGCTGGGATGTGTCTGCCACGGGCACAAGCTTCTCTCATTTTCATCCAAGAACCGAGCTGGCGGTGGGCCGTCAACTTAAATTCTTGAATTTGCTGCAATAATTTGCAGGATATCGAGGCCTGGCGACCCACTTCCCCCGCAATTCGCGGTTCGTCTAGCATAGGATGTTTGGACTCGCAACACGCGAACGGCAGGAATGCGGCATAAGTCGGCCACCTTGGCCGAATTTTGCCGTAAATTCGTTTCCTGCGTTGTGAATCGCGGAACGGCCCGCGGCACGATCAGATCATGCCGAAGACGTATGCGAGCGGAAGGATGGCGAGTGCCGCCTGAACGAAGAGCGCCAGCCAGTTGTAGACCGTGCCGCCGTTGTCGCTCATCATCGAGAGGATTCGGCCGAAGGCGGCAAGCGCGAACGCCGCTCCGACTGCAAGATAGACCATCGGCTGCGCCAGGAGGATCGCGGCAAGGCCGAGCCCCACATGCATGCCGCCCATGGTGGAGCGTGCCTCGGCATAACCGCCGCGCCGCCCCTCGGCAATGCCGATGCCAGCCGCACGAAAGGTAAGCCGCGGCGCAAACAGCATGACGACGCCGATCAGCGCCGCAGCCACGGCCGCGCAGAAGGCGAGGAATTCGCCGGTTTCCGTCGGAATGTAGAATTCCATGCCCGTTCCTGCAGATGAGCCCTTGTCATGCCGTTTCGTCTTCGGCCGAAGCGGCGCGTCCTTGACCTCTAGCGCATGTCGCCCCGGTTGTGAATCGCCCGCGGCCTGTTCAACGCGACGATCACAGGAAACTTGATTTTACAGGAAGCTTTGGGGATCGATGTCGAGCTGGACGCTGATCGAGCCGCGCTCCTTGGGGCCGGCGGCGATCATCGCCTTGACGAAAGCCTGCATGTCGCTGTTGCGCCGGCCATGCACCAGCAGGCGGAAGCGATGCCGTCCACGGATCAGCGCCAGCGGCGCCTCCGCCGGGCCGAGAATGGTGATGCCGTCGGTCCGCGGCGCAGCCATGCGCAAGCCCCGCGCATGGCCCTCGGCATCCTGACGGGTATCGGCCGAAACGATCAGCGAGGCGAGCCGGCCGAAGGGCGGCAGCAAGGCCTTTTCGCGCTCGGCGATCTCGCGGTCGTAGAAGGCATCCGCATCGCCGGAGACGATGGCCTGCATCACCGGATGCTGCGGCTGGTAGGTCTGCAACAGGCCGAGACTCTTGAGGCCGGTTCTCCCGGCGCGTCCGGTCACCTGCGAGAGCAGTTGGAAGGTTCGCTCGGCTGCCCGCGGATCGCCATTGGCCAAGCCGAGGTCGGCATCGACGATGCCGACCAGCGTCATCAGCGGAAAGTTGTGTCCCTTGGCGACGAGCTGGGTGCCGATGACGATATCCGCTTCGCCGCGCGCAATGGCGTCGAGTTCCAGCCGCAGCCGCTTGACGCCCATGAGGTCCGAGGAGAGCACGATCGTGCGCGCTTCTGGGAAATGCCGCTCCACCTCCTCGGCAATGCGCTCGACGCCGGGGCCGCAGGCAACCAGGTGATCGAGCGTGCCGCATTCGGGGCAGGCCTCCGGCGTCTTCTCCGTATAGCCGCAATGGTGGCACTGGATCTGCCCGCGGAAGCGGTGTTCGACGAGCCAGCTTGAACAGTCCGGGCACTGGAAGCGATGGCCGCAGACGCGGCAGAGCGTCAGCGGCGCATAGCCGCGGCGGTTGAGGAAAAGCAGCGCCTGTTCGCCGCGCTCAACGGCCTTGCCGATCTGGTTGATGAGAACCGGCGAAAGGAAGCCGCCGCGCGCCGGCGGATGCTGGCGCATATCGACCACGCCGAGCCGCGGCAGCGCCGCATCGCCGAAACGCGTTGGCAGGTGGATCGGCTTGTAACGGCCGACTTCGCCATTGACCCGGCTTTCGACCGATGGCGTCGCCGAGACGAGCACGACGGGAAAGCCGGTGATCCGACCGCGCACGACCGCCATGTCGCGCGCATTGTAGAAGACGCGGTCTTCCTGCTTGTAGGCCGGGTCGTGCTCTTCGTCGACGATGATGAGACCGAGCGCTTCGAACGGCAGGAACAGCGCGGACCGCGCGCCGGCAACGACGCGCACCGTGCCGGTCGTCACCTGGCGCCAGACCTTTTCGCGCGTCCGCGGCGCAAGGTCCGAGTGCCACTCCGCCGGCTTCGCCCCGAAACGATCCTGGAAGCGCTCGAGGAAACTCGATGTCAGCGCGATCTCCGGCAAGAGTATCAGCACTTGCTTGCCTGCCCGAAGCGTCGCGGCAATCGCCTCGAAATAAACCTCGGTCTTGCCGGAGCCGGTGATGCCGTCGATCAGCGACACAGAGAAGCCGCCCTCCTCCACCGCCGCCAGGAGATCGGCTGCCGCATCCTTCTGGGGCCCTTCGAGCCGGGGCGCGACAAAATCGGGATCAGGCAAGGCAACCACCGGCGGCGGCGCCATGAATACGGTTTCGAAGACGCCTTGCTGCGTCAGTCCCTCGATCACGCTCGACGAAGTTCCGGCCGCATGCGCAAGCCCGGAGCGCGTCCAGGAGACGCCATCGCTGGCGGTCGCGATCACGCGCTCGCGCGCCGCCGTCATGCGCTCCGGCCGCATGTCCGTGAGGCGCAGCGCTTCCACCATCGGCTCCGGATCGAAGGCGGCCGGCGCCCGGAGCGCCATGCGCGCGACGAGCCCCGGCGGCGTCACGGTGTAGGCAGCAACCCAGTCGAGAAAAGTTCGCATGTCCCTCGTCAGCGGCGGGCAGTCAAAAACCTTCTCGATTGTCTTGAGTTTCTTCGGATCGACATTGCCGTCATCGTCTCCATCCCAGACCACGCCGACGACGAGCCGGGGGCCGAGCGGCACCTGCACGATCGAGCCCGGCTCGACCGCCATGCCGTCGGGAACCGCATAGGAATAGGCTTTCGGCGCCGGCATGGGCACCAGGACCGGCACGACGCGACGGGCAGAAATCGGCCCGAGCAAATCGCCGAATAAATCGGTTGAATCGCGAGTCATTTTGCCGTGACCTTGCCACGTGTTTCGGTTAAAGAAAACTGCGCTGCGAACCGCAGCCTTGCCGGCGCAGGGTTTGTCACGGTTCCACCAGAGTTTCAACGCGCGCGATCTCTGCCAACGGAATTCCTCCCCGGTAGAGATGCGCCCGAGCGGCAATCGTGCCCAAGGAGTGACTCCATGAAATTTTTCGTTGATACCGCCGACGTCAAGGAAATCCGCGAGCTGAACGATCTCGGCCTTCTCGATGGCGTCACCACCAACCCGTCGCTGATCCTGAAGTCGGGCCGCGACATCACGGAAGTCACCAAGGAAATCTGCTCGATCGTCGAAGGCCCGGTTTCGGCTGAAGTGACCGCCACCGAATACGCCGAGATGATGAAGGAAGCGGCCGTTCTTTCGAAGATCGCCGACAACATCTGCATCAAGCTGCCGCTGACGCTTGACGGTCTCAAGGCCTGCAAGGCGCTGACCTCGGACGGCCACCAGACCAACGTGACGCTGTGCTTCTCGGCCAACCAGGCCCTGCTCGCCGCCAAGGCCGGCGCGACCTTCGTTTCGCCCTTCGTCGGCCGCCTCGACGACATCGCCTTCGATGGCATGGACCTGATCCGCGAGATCCGCCACATCTTCGACAACTACGGCTATGAGACCGAGATCCTTGCAGCCTCGATCCGCACCGTGAACCACGTCAAGGAAGCCGCCCTCATCGGCGCCGACGTCATCACCGCGCCGCCGGCAACGCTGAAGGCTCTGGTCAAGCACCCGCTGACCGACAAGGGCCTCGAAATGTTCCTGGCCGACTGGGCCAAGACCGGCCAGAAGATCGCCTGATTGCTTCAGGAATGAATGAAAACCCCGCAGCGATGCGGGGTTTTTTGTTGCTACTCGTCGCCGTCCATCAGCCCCGTCAGCCGCATGTCGTCGATCCAGGTGGCGCTGTCCTTGCGGATCACCCGGCGCGGACGGATGCCGCAACGCTGGCGCACTTCCTCCGCCAACCGCTCAGAATGGGTGACGATCCAGATCTGGCTTTCGCGCGAAGCGCTGGCGACCATGTCGGCGAGCGCCGGCAGCATGTCCGGATGCAGGCTCGTCTCCGGCTCGTTCAGCGCGATGAAGCGGGGACGGCGATAGGAAAGCAGCGCCGCCGCCAGTGCCAGGAAGCGCATCTGCCCGTCGGAAAGCTCGCGCGGCGAAAACGGCCGGTTGGGAAAATCCGGAAAGACCAACGAGAATTCGGCAAACTGTCCCGGCTCGGGAACGTCAAGATAGGCGCCGCCGAAGGCGTCGGCAATAGCGCGGTCGAGATCGACCGTGTCCTCGCGTGTGTGCCTGAGCGTCGCAAACACCGCAGCCATGTTGACGCCCGTCTCGTCGAGCATCGGCGCCGTAACGGCGAGGCATGGCAGCCGCAACGGCGAATCGCGATCGGTGCGGAAGCCATGGAAGAACCGCCATTGGTCGACCGCGCGGCGAAAGGTGCCGACCTCCGGATAGTGACCGGCATCACCGAGCAGCGAGATCGCCGTTTCTGAAGTCAGAGCCGTTTCCGGGTAGTCCTCCATCCGCCCGCGCTCGCCGCGCACGAAGATGCCGGGGCCGGACCGCTTCATCATCGTCACCGGCCGGCGGCCGGTTTCGACGGTCAACTCCTCTTCCTTGACCTGAGGCTCATAGGCAAAGCCAGCGGCAGCGGTGGGCGGGCGCAATCCCGCCTCGATGCGGTAGCGGAAGGTGATCGCACGTTCCTCGTCCAATAGCTCGGTTTCGAGCCGGATGCGCGCCGGTTTGTCGGCGCGGCGGCGGCCACTCCAGAGCGCCGACGACATGCCGCCCTCCTCCGCGATCTCGCGTGCCAGAGTGCCGCGCGTCGCCGACTGCACGAGTTGAAGCGCGCGATAGAGATTGGACTTGCCGACGCCGTTCTCGCCGATGAACAGGTTGACGCCCGTCAGATCCATGCGGATCGACTTCAACGAACGGTAGTTTTCGGCAAACATGGATTGAAGCTGCATGGCTCAAGACCTAGCCGATCCGCAGCCCGGCGTGAAGCCTGGCAGGCATGGCGCGGCTGATCGCTAGAGCGCGGCCGCTGCTTGCAACCGGGGCTGGAACGCCACGTCCGCGTCCATGGCCAGATCGAACACCGTGTGCCGCTCGAGCGCCTTCGTCACCTCGCCAGGCTCGCCTTCCAGCGCCTCCGGCGGGATCAGGTTGCCGATGCGGAAATCGAAGAAGTCGCCCTTCTTGTTGAGCAGCTCGTGGAACACGGTCATGTCGCGCAGTTCCGTTGACCATTTGGCGAACCAGTAGAACAGGCCGGAATTGCGGGCGCTCATGTGCACCGGCAGGATCGGCAGGCCGTATTTGCGCGCAAAGCCCACCGCAGACGTCTTCCACGGCCGCTCGTTGAGGCAGCCGTCCGCCCAGTAGGCGATGCGCCCGGAAGGGAAGAGCACCGTCGCCTTGCCCTCGCCGATCGCCCGGTTGGTCACCTGCAGCGTCTCGCGGGCCTTCAGCTTGCTCTTGTGCTCCTCACGCCATTCGACGGGGATGACCATCTCGACAAAGCGTGGATTGACGCGGATGGCGTCGCGATTGGCAAAGAACATCATGTCCGGCCGCCGTGTCTTGAGCAGGTCGAAAACAGCGATACCGTCGGCTATGCCGGTCGGATGGTTGCTGACGAGCAGGAAGCCGCCCTTGGCCGGAATGCGCTCGGCCCGGTCAACCCGCACCTCCAGCGAGAGAAGCGAACTCAGATGTTCGAAGGCCTGGAAGCCGGGCATGTTGGCGACCGCATCGGCGAACTCGTGCGCCTTGCGGTAGTTCAGCAATGCGTAGAGAAAAGGTCGCATCAACGGCCACATCGGGCTCTTGACGATGCGCTGCCCGCGCTCGGCAATCAGGGTGTCGACGATGTGACCAGGTTTTCCCTGTGAGACCAGGGCGATTACTTCAGCAAAATGCGCGAATCCGTTCACCGAATCCCGTCCCGCCATAGTCCGATCCGATTCTTTCCGGCTGACCATCGCAATTCTATATGATCGAAGAATGACAGATTCCAAGGGCGCATTAGCAAAAACATAAGATGCGTCAGGGCATTGTCGCCGATGGACCAACTTGGGAAGCGACAATGAACGAGCTCCTCGTCATCGGCCATCCGGAACTCCTTGCCGAACGCCAACGTTGGCTCAATGGGCTCATGCGGGAGCGGCGCCTCTCCGACAACACCGTCGAGGCCTATGAGCGCGACACCCGTCAATTCCTGACATTCCTGACCGGCCATCTGGCCGGACCGCCGCGCCTTTCCGACATCCGGACGCTGCGGCCGGCGGATCTGCGCGGCTTCCTCGCCCAGCGCCGCAAGGGTGGCGCCGGCGCACGCACGCTCGGCCGTGGCCTCGCCGGCTTGCGCTCCTTCCTGCGCTTTCTCGAACGCAACGGCCTTGCCAATGCTGCAGGTGCCGCCGCCGTGCGCTCGCCGAAGCAGCCGAAATCGCTTCCGAAGCCGCTGACCGACCGAGAGGCGCTGAACGTCGTGACCTCGGAGGCGCAGCTTGCCGAGGAGCCCTGGATCGCCGCGCGCAATGCCGCGGTGCTGACACTGCTCTATGGCTGCGGCCTGCGCATTTCCGAAGCGCTCGGGCTGACATCGGGCGATTTCGCCGGCTCGCCCTCGTCGCTGCGCATCATCGGTAAAGGCGGAAAGACGCGGCTCGTGCCATTGATTCAGGCTGCGCGTGAAGCCGTCGCAGCCTATATCAAACTCTGCCCCTATCAGCCGCCTGCTGATGAACCGTTGTTTCGTGGTGCCCGTGGCGCCAAGCTGCAGCCGGCAATCATCCAGCGGGAAATGCAGAAGCTGCGCGGGGCCCTCGGCCTGCCGGACACGGCAACGCCGCATGCGCTGCGACACTCCTTCGCCACCCATCTGCTGGCCGGCGGCGGCGATCTGCGAACCATCCAGGAACTGCTCGGCCACGCCAGCCTGTCGACCACGCAGGTCTATACCGGTGTCGATTCCGCACGGCTTCTGGAAATCTACGATCGCGCCCATCCGCGCGCCTGATTTTCGGCGAAACGATGAATTAACCATGCCCCTTAAGGAAGCCGTGACCGGCCCGGCCCTAGGGTTCAGCAACGACCGTCCGACCGTCGGGGAACAACGATGACCGCCTTTGCGAGACCTGATCGAAACCTGCCCCGCAACCTGCTTGCGCGGGTCGCTGACGATACGCTTTGGCTCATTGCCCTCTTGCATGTCGTTCTTGCCGCCAGCCTCGTCGTTGCACTCTTCTTCGTCGCGGAAGCCGATGCGCAGGAAGCCGAATGCGGCGGCTCGAATGTGCTCACCGCCCTTGCCAAGACGGATCCGACCAAATTCGCCACACTCGAAGCGGAAGCCGCCGCCGTGCCGAACGGCAAGGGCATCTTCTGGAAGATCGAGAAGGACGGCATCGCGGCCTCCTGGCTGCTCGGCACCATGCATGTCACCGATCCGCGCGTGCTGGCGCTTCCCGCCGAAGCGCCGGCCGCTTTTGCGGCAGCCTCAACCGTCATCGTCGAATCGGACGAGATCGTCGACGAGAAGAAATCGGCCGCCGCGATCCTGATGCGGCCCGACCTCACCATGTTCCCGGATAACAAGACGATCGCCGATTTCCTGAAGCCCGGCGATCGCGAACAGCTCGAAGCGGGCCTCAAAGCCCGCGGCATTCCGCTGACGCTCGTTGCGCGCATGAAACCCTGGATGATCGCGAGCTTCGTCGCATTGCCCGCCTGCGAGATCAGCCGCAAGGCGACCGGCGCCTCCTTCCTCGACAAGAAGATTGCCGAGGATGCGGTCAGCCAGGGCAAGACGCTCAAGGGCCTGGAGACGCTGATCGAACAGCTCGCAGCGATGGATTCGCTTCCGACCGAACTGCACCTGCGCGCGCTCATCGAGACGCTGGCGCTCGGCAAGACGATCGACGACGTCTTCGCGACAATGACCGACCTCTACCTTTCCGGCGACACCGGCATGATCATGCCGATGATGAGATCCGTTTCCGACAAGGGCACAGCGGAGGATTTCGGCTATGCCGATTTCGAGCAGCGCATCATCGTCGACCGCAACAAGACGATGGCGACACGTGCCGAACCGATCCTGAAGGACGGCGGCGCTTTCATGGCCGTCGGAGCGCTGCACCTTCCGGGCAAGGAAGGCCTGGTCGAACTGCTCCGCGCCCAGGGCTTCACGGTCACGCGCGCCAACTGACTGGCGGGCGTTCAAGCCGGAGACTGATCAGCCAATCTGACCGCCCGGACCCGCCACCCGGGCCAGAAGCGTCGGCACGATCACCTTGTGAAACGGCGTGACCGCCGCGAGGTAAACCCGCCCGAGCGCATTGTGCCGCCGGACGAGCGTGGTGACGCCGACGATCTGGTTGACCGCGGATCCCGCCCTGACATCGACGACGATGCGAAAATCGAGATGCTTGTCGTCAAAACCGAGCACCACTTCGTCATCGCTTTTCGACAGCACCGGAAACGCCCCGACCAGCCCGAAGCGACCCGGTTTCGGCGCCGCCGATTTCAGGCCAATGAGCGAGACCACGCGGTTGCGCAGGCGCAGCAGTTCGCGAATCCATCGCGGCGAACGGCCAAGTGAACGTTCGGCCGCTTCCGCGGCGGTCACGCCCTTGCCGTCGAGGGCGAGCTCGAAACGGTCGGCCCAATCGGCGTGCGGTAGATGCCGGTTCGGCAACGAGGTGGCCACGGCTCTCGGTTTCATGTTTCCTCCTGACGCCACGGCGTCGTTTGTCCTTTGAAACATGATTGCGCCCTCCGTCGTGCCTGGACAGGAGACCGCTTGTCGCAGCCCTCGGTCCAATCGTCACACCCAGTCTGCCGCCGGGGCCGTCCTACGCCGATGCGGTGGGGCCTTCCCTTCGCGCCGACAAGCTGCATAACTCAAGCTGAACGTTGCAAATTCTGGAGATGGACAATGGAAACCAGCCACGACACACGCGAACTCGAAATGGTCGTGCTGATGACGCCGGACATGGCCAATTTCAGCGGCAAGGTCCATGGCGGCGCGCTGCTCAATCTCCTGGATCGCGTGGCTTTCTCATGCGCCTCGCGCTATTCGCAGCAATATGCGGTGACGCTTTCGGTCGACCAGGTGACCTTCCGCCAGCCGATCCATGTCGGCGAGCTCGTCACCTTCCGTGCCGCGGTCAACAATGCCGGCCGAACCTCGATGGAAATCGGCATCCGCGTCGAGGCCGAGAACATCAGGAGTGGCGAGCGGCGACACACCAACTCCTGTTACTTCACGATGGTCGCGGTCGACGCCGACGGCGCGCCGACGCCCGTACCTCCGCTGAACACTGACACCGCTGACCGCAAGCGCCGGCAGCGCGCGGCCGAAGCACGACGCAGCCTCAGGCGGGAGTTCGAGGAGCGCTTCCACGCGCTCCGATCTGCTTCTGAAGAGTGAGAGATAATCGCCATCCGCCACGAAATATCCGGGGGGGATGTCAGCGAACGCTGACGCGGCACTGGCGAAAGCACCGCAACAACAGCCGGCATGTTGAAAGCGCGCGGCTGGAACAAGGGGGCCGCTTGCTGCAGCCCCCTCGCTGGATCATTACATGTGAATCGGCTTGAAGAAGGTCGAAAGAGCCGCTTCCTTGACCGCTTCCGACATGGTCGGATGCGCATGGCAGGTGCGGCCGAGGTCTTCCGACGAACCGCCGAACTCCATCAGCACGGCGATTTCGTGGATCATCTCGCCGGCGCCGAAGCCGACGATGTGGCCGCCGAGAACCCGGTCGGTTTCCTTGTCGGCGAGGATCTTCACGAAGCCGTCGGTGGCAAGCATGGCGCGCGCGCGGCCATTGGCTGTGAAGGGGAACTTGCCGACCTTGTAGGCAACGCCTGCAGCCTTCAGCTCTTCCTCGGTCTTGCCGACGGAGGCGATTTCCGGCTGGGTGTAGACGACGCTCGGGATGACGTCGTAATTCACATGCCCGGCCTGACCGGCGAGGATTTCAGCAACGGCAACGCCTTCGTCCTCGGCCTTGTGGGCGAGCATCGGGCCGCGCACGACGTCGCCGATCGCGTAGATGCCGGTAACGCTCGTCTGGTAGTGATGGTCGATCTCGACGCGGCCGCGCTGGTCCATGACGACGCCGGCCTTATCGAGGCCAAGACCATCGGTGTAGGGCTTGCGGCCGGTCGCGATCAGCACCACGTCGGCATCGAGCGTCACCGCATCGCCACCCTTGACCGGCTCAAAGGTCACCTTGGCGCCCTTGCCGTCCTTGACGACACCCGTCACCTTGGCGCCGAGCTTGAAGTCCATGCCTTGCTTCGCGAGCATGCGCTGGAACTGCTTGGCAACTTCGCCGTCCATGCCGCCGAGGATGGTATCGAGATATTCGACGACCGTGACCTTGGCGCCGAGGCGCGCCCAGACCGAGCCGAGCTCGAGGCCGATGACGCCGCCACCGACGACGATCATGTTGGCCGGGACCTTTTCGAGCGCGATGCCGCCGGTCGACGAGATGATCACCTTCTCGTCGATGTCGACCTGAACGCCCGGAATGCCCGCGACGTCGGAGCCGGTGGCGATCACGATGTTCTTGGTTTCGAGGATCTGCTCCTCGCCCTTGTCGTTGGTGACCGAGACCTTGCCCTGGCCGAGCACCTTGCCGGTGCCCTGGATGCCGTCGATCTTGTTCTTCTTGAACAGGAACGAGACGCCCTCGACGTTGGACTTAACGGTCGCGTCCTTGTGGGCCATCATCTTTTCGAGGTTCAGCTTCGGTGCTGCGACTTCGACGCCGAGCGCATCGACGCCATGGGCGACCTGATGGAACATCTCGGATGCATGCAGCAGCGCCTTGGACGGGATGCAGCCGATGTTGAGGCAGGTGCCGCCATAGGTGGCGCGCTTCTCGACGACGGCCACCTTCAGGCCAAGCTGAGCCGCCTTGATGGCGCAGACATAGCCGCCGGGGCCGCTGCCGATAACGATGAGATCATATGCCATTAAAATATCCTTCCTTCAGGGCGGTTACCGCCCGCCGCTGACATTGAGAATTGCCCCCGTCACATAAGTCGCCTTGTCTGACAGGAGGTAGAGAACCGCGTCAGCGACTTCCTCGGCGGTGCCGGGTCGCTGAACGGGAATGGTGGGAGCAAGATCGCGCGCCCGGTCCGGCAGGCCGCCGGAGGCATGGATCTCGGTATCGATGACGCCGGGACGGATCGCATTGACGCGAATGCCCTCGGTCGCAACCTCGCGCGCAAGGCCGATGGTGAAGGTGTCGATCGCACCCTTCGAGGCGGCGTAGTCGACATATTGCGCCGGCGAGCCGAGCACGGCTGCGGCAGACGAGATGTTGACGATGGCGCCACCCTTGCCGCCGTAGCGCGTGGACATGCGCCGAACCGCTTCCGCCGCACAGCGAATGGAGCCGATGATGTTGATGCGGAACATCCGTTCCAGCCGATCGACCGACATCTCGTCGATCCGTGCGGTCGGTCCGACGATGCCGGCATTGTTGACGAGGCCATCCAGCCGGCCGAAGGCCGCATCGACGGCAGCGAACATCGCCTGGATATCCGCCTCCGAGCCGACATCGCCCTGAACCGCAATCGCCGAGCCGCCGGCCGCAACGATCGCGCCGACAACCGCATCTGCCGCATCACGGTTCGTCGCGTAGTTGACTGCGACACGCCAGCCGGCTTTCGCCGCGGCGACACAAACCGCCGCGCCGATGCCGCGGCTTCCGCCCGTCACGAGAAGAACGGGGCCTGCGCTCATGCGGCGCATCCCTTGAGGGTGAAAGAATCCCAGCTGTCGGCCTCGGCCTTGCCCTTGCCCCAGGCGCTCGATGCTCTGAGTGAGGGCCCGAAATCGGGAAGCAGCAACTGCTCTGCCGCTGGCTCGGCTTCACCAGGGATCTCGCTGATCGCACCGGCCTTGTCGAGCGCATAGACGACGCCCTGCCATACCGTGCAGGCGCGCAGTTCCTCGCCGGTCGCGTCACCCTCCGGGCAATTGTGCATGATCAGCCCCGTGGCGCGTTCCGGCTCTCCCGCCGGCATCACGACGCCGTCGAGCAGAAGCCCGGGTTTGAGCACCGCCACCTTGAAGTGGTTGCTGGTCGCCGCACTTGCCGAGCCGACCGGCTCGAAGCGCAGCTCATAGCCGCCGTCACGATCGGCGTAGATCGCGTGCGACTGCTTGCAATCGGCAGCGATCGCCGGTGCGGTAAGCGCAGTGCAGAACAGCATCAAGGCGAGGCGACCAAAAACCATGATCAGGCGACCTTCTCCGTCGCGAGCTTGAGGCCGAGCGCAATGAAAACGACGCCGCTGGCGCGGTCGATCCACTTGCTGGCGCGGGTGAAGGCGGCGCGCATCCGCGGCGTCGTCATGAACAGGCTGACGCCGACGAACCAGAGGATCAGGCAGGTGGCCATGACCAGCCCATAGCCGAACTTGACGAGGATCGGCGTGTGGGCGCTGACGACGGTCGAGAAGATCGACAGGAAGAAGAATACCGGCTTCGGATTGAGCGCATTGGCGGCAAAGCCGAGGCCGAAAGCCTTGGCGGTCAACTGGCCCTTGGCCGGCTCATTGCCTTCCGCGCGCTCGACCTTGATCTCCGTCTGGCCGGCACGGAGCGCCTTGATGCCGATATAGATCAGGTAAGCGACGCCGCACCATTTGACGATGTTGAAGAGGTAGATCGACTGCGAAATGATCAGCCCCAGACCGAGGATCGTGTAAGTCACATGGAACATCAGCGAGGTGCCGATGCCGAAGGACGTGATGATGGCCGGGCGCCGGCCATGCACGATCGACTGGCGCATGACCATGGCCAGATCGGCGCCGGGAGAGACGATCGCAAAGGCGAAGATCGCCATCAGCGATGCGAGTTCTAGGAGATATTGGCTCATGGTTGTGCGACCGGTGCGTTGAAGGCCCAGACGTGGCCGAAGGGATCCTGGATGCGCGCGTAACGTGCGTGCCAGAAGGTATCCTGCGGCTCCAGAACTGTCGATGCCCCGGCGGCGATCGCCCGGTCATAGGCTGCATCGACGTCGGCGGCATCAGGCAGATTGATGTTGATGGCGACGCTCGCACCACCGACCGTCTTCGGCGAAAGAACGTTCGAGCCGAATTCGGGAAATTCGTCGTGCAGCATGATCTCGCCGCCGAAGAGCGCGAGATTGGAATGCATCACGCGCTTGCGATCCTCCGCCAGCTGGCAAAAGGTGTGTTGGGCACCGAAGGCCTTCTCGTAGAAGGCGATCGCTGCCATGCCGTCCTTGACGCAGAGATGCACCTGGATCGGCGGAACGTTTGGTTCGGATGCCATGCGAGTTCCTCCGTTCAGATCAGAATACCCGCAATCATCAGCAGGAGCCCGACCGCCGAAACGGTCCAGACGGCGGAGCGAACCAATCCGAGGCCGCCAATATAAATCGGCAGGTAGGCGGCTCTTGCCCAGAACCAGATCCCCACGCCCCATTGGGTGAGCGGTCCGCTCCGTCCGGAGAATTCTATCACGACCGCAAGGGCGATGAAGACCGGATAGGTCTCGTGAAAATTGCGCAGCGCCCGTCCCGCCCGCCCGGTAAAGACATTGGGCTCCGGCACGACGTCGCGATTGGTATCAGCTTCGATGACGCCGTGCTGCAGGCGATAGGCGCCCGCCTGCGCCATCATATAGGCGAAGGCGAGAACGGCACTCCAGAGCAGGTAGGTCAGTTCGAACGACATCGATGCGATCCGGAGAAGCGCGGCGCAGAAAGAAGCGGGGGCTGCAATCGCCCCCGCCCAACTCTTAGAGATCGAGAACCAGACGCTCCGGATCCTCGAGGCTTTCCTTGACGCGGACGAGGAAGGTCACGGCTTCCTTGCCGTCGACGATGCGGTGATCGTACGAGAGCGCGAGGTACATCATCGGGCGGATGACGACCTGGCCGCCGATGGCGACCGGACGGTCCTGGATCTTGTGCATGCCGAGAATGCCCGACTGCGGCGCGTTGAGGATCGGCGAGGACATCAGCGAACCGTAGACGCCGCCGTTGGAGATGGTGAAGGTACCGCCCTGCATGTCGGCCATCGACAGCGCGCCATCACGCGCAGCCTTGCCGAGACGACCGATGTCCTTCTCGATCTCGGCGATCGACATCTGGTCGGCATCGCGCACGATCGGAACGACAAGCCCCTTGTCGGTGCCGACGGCGACGCCGATGTGGCAGTAGTTCTTGTAGATGATGTCGGTGCCGTCGATCTCGGCGTTAACAGCCGGGATTTCCTTCAGCGCGTGGGTCACGGCCTTGGTGAAAAAGCCCATGAAGCCGAGCTTCACGCCATGCTTCTTCTCGAAGATGTCCTTGTACTTGTTGCGCAGCGACATGACGGCGCTCATGTCCACCTCGTTGTAGGTGGTGAGCATGGCGGCGGTGTTCTGCGCATCCTTGAGGCGCTTGGCGATCGTCTGGCGCAGGCGGGTCATCTTGACGCGCTCTTCGCGCACGACATCTTCTGCCGTCGACGGCGCACGGGCCTGGACCTTCGCCGGCTCTGCAGCAGCAGGGGTCGAGATGCCCTTGGCGACGGCTGCAAGCACATCACCCTTCAGCACCTGGCCACGCTTGCCGGAGCCATCGAGCTGATCGGCCGACAGGTTGTTTTCGGCGAGCAGCTTAGCGGCAGCCGGTGCCGGCGGCATCGACGAGGCAGCGGATGCTGCAGCAGCAGCCGGGGCAGCCGGAGCGGCAGCGGCCGGCTCGGCCTTCTTTTCGGCAGCAGCGGCCGGAGCGGCCGCAGCAGCGCCGGCAGCACCGGCGGCGATCTGGCCGAGCAGCGCGCCGAGACCGACGGTCTCGCCTGCCTGCGCAACGATTTCGGAGAGCGTGCCTGCAGCCGGAGCCGGCACTTCGATCGTCACCTTGTCGGTTTCGAGTTCGAGCAGGGGCTCATCGGCCTTGATGGCATCGCCGACCTTCTTGAACCAGGTGCCGACGGTCGCTTCGCTGACGGATTCGCCGAGGGTGGGAACGCGGATTTCTGTTGCCATGATTTTTGTTCCGTTGATCAGATATCTGTTTCTATTGGCTCAGAGCGTGGGGAGCGTCAGCCCCCCAGCGCGTCCTCGAGGAAGGCGGCAAGCTGCGCCTGGTGCTTCGACATCAGGCCCGTTGCCGGCGAGGCGGCAGCCGGACGGCCGGTGTAGCGCACGCGCTGATACTTGGCGTCGATATGGGCGAGAACCCATTCGAGATAGGGGTCGATGAACGACCAGGCGCCCATGTTCTTCGGCTCTTCCTGGCACCAGACCATCTCCGCGTTGCGGAAGCGGCTGAGCTCGTTGATCAGCGCCTTGGCCGGGAACGGATAGAGCTGTTCGACGCGCAGCAGGTAGACGTCGTCGATGCCGCGCTTCTCGCGCTCTTCGAGCAGGTCGTAGTAGACCTTGCCCGAGCAGAGCACGACGCGACGGATCTTCGAGTCCTTCTGCAGCTTGATCGGACCATCCTTGATCACCTCGGCATCGTCCCACAGCAGGCGGTGGAACGAGCTCTCGCCGGCCATTTCCGACAGACTCGAAACCGCCCGCTTGTGGCGCAGCAGCGACTTCGGCGTCATCAGGACCAGCGGCTTGCGGAAGTCGCGCTTCACCTGCCGGCGCAGGATGTGGAAGTAGTTCGCCGGCGTCGTGACGTTGGCGACCTGCATGTTGTCTTCGGCGCAGAGCTGCAGGAAGCGTTCGAGGCGGGCGGACGAGTGCTCCGGACCCTGGCCCTCATAACCGTGCGGCAGCAGGCAGACGAGACCAGACATGCGCAGCCACTTGCGTTCGCCCGACGAAATGAACTGGTCGAAGACGACCTGTGCACCGTTGGCGAAGTCGCCGAACTGGGCTTCCCAAAGCGTCAACGCGTTCGGGCGGGCGAGCGAGTAACCGTATTCGAAGCCGAGGACCGCTTCTTCCGAGAGCATCGAGTTGATGACTTCGTAGCGGGCCTGGGTCGGCGACAGGTTCGCAAGCGGAATGTAGCGCTCTTCGCTCTGCTGATCGTAGAGCACGGAATGACGCTGCGAGAAGGTGCCGCGTTCGCAATCCTGGCCCGAAAGGCGGATCTTGGTGCCTTCGGTGACGAGCGTGCCGAAGGCGAGTGCCTCGGCCATGGCCCAGTCGACGCCTTCGCCGGTCTGGATCATCTGAGCGCGGTTTTCCATGAAGCGCTGGATCGTGCGGTGTGCATTGAAACCGGCCGGGATCTCCGAGATCTTGCGACCGACTTCCTTGAGCTGCTTCATCGGCACCGAGGTCTTGCCGCGGCGCTGTTCGTCCTGGTTGTCGGCCGAGCGCAAGCCCGACCAGACACCATCCAGCCAGTCGGCCTTGTTCGGCTTGTAGGACTGGCCAGCCTCGAACTCCTGCTCGAGGTGAGCGCGCCAGTCGGCCTTCATCTTCTCGACTTCGCCTTCGGACATCAGGCCCTCGGCGACCAGACGGTCGGAGTAGAGCTGGACGACGGTCTTATGGGCGCGGATGACCTTGTACATCTTCGGCTGCGTGAACGCAGGCTCGTCGCCTTCGTTGTGGCCGAAGCGGCGGTAGCAGAACATGTCGATGACGACAGGCTTGTGGAACTTCATCCGGAATTCGGTGGCGATCTTGGCCGCGTAGACGACCGCTTCCGGATCGTCGCCGTTGACGTGGAAGATCGGCGCCTCGATCATCTTGGCGACGTCGGACGGATAGGGCGACGAACGCGAGAAGGCCGGATTGGTGGTGAAGCCGATCTGGTTGTTGATGATGAAATGGACGGTACCGGCAACGCGGTGGCCGCGCAGGCCGGAAAGGCCGAGGATTTCAGCAATCACGCCCTGGCCGGCAAAGGCGGCGTCGCCATGCAGCAACAGCGGCATGACCTTCGAGCGTTCGCGCAACGGAATGATGTCGCCTTCAAACACGGTCGCCATCTGGTCCTGCTTGGCACGGGCCTTGCCCATGACGACAGGGTTGACGATTTCGAGGTGCGAGGGGTTCGCCGTCAGTGACAGGTGAACCTTGTTGCCGTCGAATTCGCGGTCCGAGGAAGCGCCGAGGTGGTACTTCACGTCGCCCGAACCTTCGACGTCGTCAGGCGCGTAGGAGCCGCCCTTGAACTCGTGGAAGATGGCGCGATGCGGCTTGGCCATCACCTGGGACAGCACGTTCAGGCGGCCGCGGTGGGCCATGCCGAGCACGATTTCCTTGAGGCCTTCCTGGCCGCCGCGCTTGATGATCTGCTCGAGTGCCGGGATCAGCGATTCGCCGCCGTCGAGACCGAAGCGCTTGGTGCCCTTGTACTTGACGTCGATGAACTGCTCGAAGCCTTCCGACTCGATCAGCTTCTGCAGGATCGCCTTCTTGCCCTCGGGCGTGAACTCGACGCCCTTGTCCGGCCCTTCGATGCGCTCCTGGATCCAGGCCTTCTCTTCCGGGTTGGACATGTGCATGAATTCGACGCCGATCGTCGAGCAATAGGTACGCTCGAGGATTTCGACCATTTCGCGAATGCTCGCGTATTCGAGGCCGAGCACGTTGTCGATGAAGATCTTGCGGTCGAGATCCTTCTCCTCAAACCCGTAGTTCGAGGGCGAAAGCTCGTTGTAGTCCTCGACCGGGGCAGCAAGGCCGAGCGGATCGAGCTTGGCATGCAGGTGGCCACGGGCGCGATAGGCGCGGATCATCATGATGGCGCGGACGGAATCGCGCGTCGCCTGAAGGATATCTGCCTCGCTCACGGCAGTGCCGGTGGCGACGGCGGCTTCCTCAGCCTTCGCCTTGACCTTCTTCTCGATGACCTTTTCGACCGTGCCCCAGTCGCCGTCCAGCGCGGAGACGAGTTCACCGTTGGCCGGGATCGGCCAGTTGTTCTTTTTCCAGGAGGCGCCCTTGGCTGCCTTCACCACATCTTCCGGCCGGTCGGCGAGCGCCTTGAAGAAGGCCTGCCATTCGGCCGAGACGGACGCCGGGTCCGTTTCATAGCGTGCTTGGAGCTGCTCGATATAGGCGGCGTTGGCGCCGTCCAGAAACGAAGTGAGCTGGAATTGCTCGTTGGCCTCTTGCCTTGTCATGGTCTCACGCGGACTGATCTGTCCGCCTCCTGACTGAAGTTGGGTTGCCGGGTATCCCGGTCGTTCATGTTCATTCGGCGCGTCGGCGCCTGGTGTTCCTACGGTGCAGCGCATCGAAAGGACGCGCTAAAAGCACCGTGGCACTACAATCTGCCGCATATCCTGATCTTCAATCAGCCAAGGAAACACGCGGCAGGCAGGATGCCGGGGCCGGATCGGTCCGGCCCGGGCAGAAGTCTTGCGATCAGCCCTTGAGGACTTCGACCAGCGTCTTGCCGAGACGGGCCGGCGACGGCGACACGCGGATGCCCGCCTGCTCCATCGCAGCGATCTTGGATTCCGCATCGCCCTTGCCGCCGGAAACGACGGCGCCGGCGTGACCCATGGTGCGGCCCTTCGGCGCCGTACGGCCCGCGATGAAGCCAGCCATCGGCTTCTTGCGGCCCTTCTTGGCCTCGTCGATGAGGAACTGCGCCGCATCCTCTTCGGCCGAGCCGCCGATTTCGCCGATCATGATGATCGAGGTCGTGGCCTCGTCCGCCAGGAACATCTCCAGCACGTCGATGAACTCGGTGCCCTTGACCGGGTCGCCGCCGATGCCGACGGCCGTCGTCTGGCCGAGGCCTTCGTTGGAGGTCTGGAACACGGCTTCATAGGTCAGGGTACCGGAGCGCGAAACGATGCCGACCGAACCCTTGCGGAAGATCGAGCCCGGCATGATGCCGATCTTGCATTCTTCCGGCGTCAGGATACCAGGGCAGTTCGGGCCGAGCAGGCGCGACTTGGAGCGGTCGAGACGAGCCTTGACGCGCACCATGTCGGCAACCGGGATGCCTTCGGTAATGCAGGTGATGAACGGGATTTCCGCATCGATCGCCTCGATGATCGCGTCCGCGGCGCCTGCCGGCGGGACATAGATCACGGATGCGTCCGCACCGGTCTTTTCACGGCCTTCAGCAACCGATGCGAAGATCGGCAGGGTTTCGCCCTTGGAGCCGGTCCAGGTTTCGCCGCCCTTCTTCGGGTGAATGCCGCCGACCATCTGCGTGCCGTAATAGGCAAGCGCCTGTTCGGTATGGAAGGTGCCGGTCTTGCCGGTCAGGCCCTGAACGAGGACCTTGGTGTTCTTATTGACGAGAATCGACATGAGGTCTGGTCCTTCAGTTAGCCGTTGATCGCGGCGACGATCTTCTTGGCAGCGTCATCCAGATCGTCGGCGGCGGTGATCGCCAGGCCGGATTCGTTCAGGATCTTCTTGCCAAGCTCGACATTCGTGCCTTCGAGACGAACGACCAGCGGAACCTTGAGGCCGACTTCCTGCACGGCCGCAACGACACCTTCAGCGATGACATCGCACTTCATGATGCCGCCGAAGATGTTGACGAGGATACCCTCGACCTTCGGGTCGGCGGTGATGATCTTGAAGGCTGCCGCAACCTTCTCCTTGCCGGCGCCGCCGCCGACGTCACAGAAGTTCGCCGGCTCCTTGCCGTAGAGCTTGATGATGTCCATCGTCGCCATCGCAAGGCCGGCGCCGTTGACCATGCAGCCGATGTTGCCGTCGAGCGCGACATAGGCGAGGTCCCACTTGGAGGCCTCGATTTCCTTGGCGTCTTCTTCGGTTTCGTCGCGCAGTGCCTTGATGTCGTCGTGGCGGAAGAGCGCGTTGCCGTCGAACGAGACCTTGGCGTCGAGAACGCGCACGCGGCCGTTCTTCATGACGATCAGCGGGTTGATCTCGAGCAGGCTCATGTCTTTCTCGACAAAGGCCTTGTAGAGGATCGGGAAGAGCTTTTCGGCATCAGCCTTGGCTTCGCCTTCGAGCTTCAGGGCCGAGGTGAGCTTGGCGAGATCAGCGGCGGTGACGCCGGCTTCCGGGTTGATCGCGACGTTGACGATCTTTTCCGGCGTGTCGTGCGCAACAGCCTCGATGTCCATGCCGCCTTCCGTCGAAACGACAAAGGCAACCTGGCCGACCGAGCGGTCGACGAGCAGCGACAGATAGAGTTCGCGTTCGATGTCGGCGCCGTCCTCGATGTAGAGGCGGTTCACCTGCTTGCCGGCAGGGCCGGTCTGCGCGGTGACAAGCGTATTGCCGAGCATTTCCTTGGCATGCGACTTGGCTTCATCGATCGAGAAGGCGAGACGAACGCCGCCCTTGGCGTCGGCGGAAAGTTCCTTGAACTTGCCCTTGCCGCGGCCGCCGGCATGGATCTGGCTCTTGACCACGTAGAGCGGGCCCGGGAGCTTCTTGGCAGCGGCTTCTGCCTCGTCTGCGGAGAAGATCGCGACGCCTTCCGCGACCGGCGCGCCATAGCTCTTCAGCAGAGCCTTGGCCTGATATTCATGAATGTTCATGGTGTTTTTCCTGTCTGGAGCATTGTGCGGGCAGGTGGGGCACCTGCCCGCACAAATGCGGCAAAAACAAAGAGGCCGAACGGAAACTCAAGCGTCCGCCCGACGGGACGCGATTACTGCTTCAGGCTCGGCGCAATGCCGATGCAGGCTTCGCAAAGACCGGCGACCGAAGCGACCGACTTGTCGAACGCTTCCTTCTCGACCTTGTTGAGATCAATCTCGATGATGCGCTCGACGCCGCCGGCGCCGATGACCGTCGGAACGCCGACATACATGTCCTTGACGCCGTACTGGCCGGTCAGATGCGCGGCGCAGGGCAGCACGCGCTTCTTGTCCTTGAGGTAGGCTTCCGCCATCTCGATCGCCGAAGCGGCCGGAGCGTAGTAGGCCGAGCCGGTCTTGAGCAGGCCGACGATTTCAGCGCCGCCGTCACGGGTGCGCTGGACGATTTCTTCGAGGCGCTCCTTGGTGAGCCAGCCCATCTGCACGAGGTCGGTCAGCGGGATGCCGGCCACGGTCGAGTAGCGGGCGAGCGGCACCATGGTGTCGCCGTGGCCGCCGAGAACGAAGGCGGTGACGTCCTGGACCGAAACGTTGAATTCCTGGGAAAGGAACAGGCGGAAGCGCGCGCTGTCGAGAACGCCGGCCATGCCGACGACCTTGTTCTTCGGCAGGCCCGAGAACTTCTGCAGCGCCCAGACCATGGCGTCGAGCGGGTTGGTGATGCAGATGACGAAGGCGTTCGGAGCGTACTTTTTGATGCCGGCGCCGACCTGTTCCATGACCTTGAGGTTGATGCCGAGCAGATCGTCGCGGCTCATGCCGGGCTTGCGGGCAACGCCGGCGGTGACGATGCAGACATCGGCGCCTTCGATGGCGGCGTAGTCGCTGGCACCCGTCAGGTTCGCGTCGAAACCTTCGACCGGGGAGGACTGGCCGATGTCGAGACCCTTGCCCTGGGGGATGCCGTCGGCAATGTCGAAGAGGACGATGTCGCCCAGCTCCTTCAGGCCGGCGAGATGCGCCAGCGTGCCACCAATCATCCCTGAACCGATAAGTGCGATCTTGTTGCGAGCCATGAAAGTGCTTCCTTTGTGATCCCAATATGATCAAGGCCTGAAACGCGGCAAACGCCAAACCTTCGCCGAAAGCCATTAAACGGCAAATGGTAAAATATCAAACGATACTTTTGGATGAAGCAATTTCAATCGGTTAGATCATAAAAGTCTTACGTAAACGTAAGACTTTCCGTCACAACCGCGTCACGAAACGGTCCGATTGGCGGGGTGTTCGGCGGCATATTCCTCACTTTGCATCTCGATCAGACGCGAAACCGTGCGGTCGAACTCGAAGCCTTCCGTACCCTTCTTCTGGGTCAGGAGATCCTGTGGCTCGGCCGCGGCCGACGCGAACAATCGGGCGCCATTGTCGTAGAGCGTGTCGACCAGAAGGATGAAGCGCTTGGTCTCGTTGCGCATATGGGGTCCCAGATGCGGCACGTGGTCGACGAAGATCGTCGAGTAACGCTCGAGGATCGCCAGATAATCGGCAGCACCCAGTGGCTGCTGGCAGAGATCGGCGAACGCAAAGCGGGCGCTCTGGCCGGCGGCGGCCGGCACATGGATCTTGCGGCCCTTGCGCGGCACTTCGGCCGGAACAACAGCCTCGTTGCGGGTTTCCCGCATCCAGGCGCGCGCCATCGCCGCATCCGCCTCCGGGCCGAGCGGCGAAAGCCACACCGGACTTCCGTCCGTCTTCGTGAGGCGATAGTCGGTATCCGTGTCCAAGGAAATGACCTCGGCATTCGCCTTGAGCAGATCGATGAAGGGCAGGAACAGGCCGCGATTGAGGCCGTCGCGATAGAGATCGTCAGGCGCCACGTTCGACGTCGCGATCAGCACGCAGCCCTTTGCGAAAAGCTCGCCGAAGAGCCGCCCAAGGATCATCGCGTCGGCAATATCGGTCACCGAAAACTCGTCGAAACAGAGCAGCCGGGCCTCGCCGAAAAGCTCCGAGGCGACAGGCGGGATCGGATCGGCCTGTTTCGTCTCGCCGTTCTTCAGCTTCTGGCGGTGCTTGTAGATGCGCTCGTGCACATCGGCCATGAACTCGTGGAAGTGCGCCCGACGCTTGCGCTGGATCGGCACGGTATCGAAGAACAGGTCCATCAGCATGGTCTTGCCACGCCCGACGCCGCCATGGATGTAGAGGCCCTTTACCGGCGGATGGTCCTTCTTGCGCGAGGCGAACAGCCAGCCGAGCGCATTGGTCTTGCGCGACGGGCGGCTGGCGAGCAGCTCGGCGGAAAGATGATCGAAACGCCGCGCAATCGTAAACTGTGCGGGGTCGCGCTTACGCTCGCCACTCGTAACGAGCGCTTCGAGCTTGCGGTAGATACTGTCGTCAGGATTGAGCACGTCTCACCCGAGAGGAGCCGGAAAACAAAAGCCCGGCGCGAGACCGGGCTCGAAAAGCGTCAGCGGCTGAGGCTGACCGGCTGGCCGCCATTGGTCGAGCCGTCGAACCGGGCGTCGGCCGTCTTGTAGAGACGGGCGATGGCGTTGCCGCTGCGATCTTTCAGAACCACCTGCTTGCCGGCCACTTCCCAGGAGCCCATGGTCGTCAGCTCGCCGGCGCAGCCACGGGTGCCGCCGCGCGAGCCGGAGCCGAGATTGGTAAGCGTCAGGAACATGTCACAGGAGGAGCCGGCGCTCGATACGCGCCAGTTGCCGACCATCGATTCCTTGGTGACGTCAAGCCCGCCGCCCGCCGCCGCGGCGACCTGCGTGCCGGGCTGCTGAACACCGCCGCCGGCGATCGCCGTGCCGCTCGCCGGTGCAGCCGGGAATTGCGAGGTGTTGCCGCTCGGCGCCGGAAGCTGGTTCGACGAAACCGAGGGAACCGGTGCGGCTTGGATGGGAGCGGGTGAAACATCCTGGGAACCGAAGCCGCCCATCGATGTTCTTTGGCATCCGGTCAGCGCAAGCACAACCGCCAGCCCCGCCGCCGCATGAATAACCCGCATATCCCTACTCCTGTTCGTGTCCGCGAACCATGATGCAACGCGATAATATAGGCCGAAATACAGCAAATCCACCTGACAAATCAAGCGACGACGATTCCTTGCGACCTGTTGCAGGATTGAAACGTCCTGACACGACGCATGCTCGGCGCGGTCATCGCCACATTGCCAACTGCCTATGCCCTGTCGCCGCGGCACAATCACGAATTGTCGATCGCCGTTTCACCGATGACATCAAAAAGAAAACGGCGAGCCAAGGCTCGCCGTCTCCTGAACTTCGTTTCCAATCCGACCGGTCAGACGCGGCGCTCGACCAGCATCTTCTTGATTTCGCCGATCGCCTTCGCCGGGTTCAGGCCCTTCGGACAGGCCTGGGCGCAGTTCATGATCGTGTGGCAGCGGTAGAGGCGGAAGGGGTCCTCGAGATTGTCGAGACGCTCGCCGGTCGCTTCGTCGCGGCTGTCGATCAGCCAGCGATAGGCCTGCAGCAGCACGGCCGGACCGAGGTAGCGGTCGCCGTTCCACCAATAGCTCGGACAGGAGGTCGAGCAGCAGGCGCACAGAATGCACTCGTAGAGGCCGTCGAGTTTCAGGCGGTCCTCGTGGCTCTGCTTCCATTCCTTGGCCGGCGTCGGCGACACCGTCTTCAGCCAGGGCTCGATCGAGCGGTGCTGGGCGTAGAAGTTGGTGAGGTCCGGCACAAGGTCCTTGACGACAGGCATGTGCGGCAGCGGATAAACCTTCACCGTGCCCTTCACCTCGTCCATGCCCTTGGTGCAGGCGAGCGTGTTGGTGCCGTCGATGTTCATGGCGCAGGAGCCGCAGATGCCTTCGCGGCAGGAGCGGCGCAGCGTCAGCGTCGGGTCGATCTTGTTCTTGATGTAGAGCAGACCGTCGAGCACCATCGGGCCGCAATCGTCGACATCAATGTAGAAGGTGTCGATGCGCGGATTGGCGCCGTCATCCGGGTTCCAGCGGTAGATGCGGTATTCGCGAACGTTGGTCGCGCCCTGCGGCTTCGGCCAGACCTTGCCTTCCGTCATCTGCGAGTTCTTGGGGAGAGCGAGTTCAACCATGTGGCTTATTCCTCAAGATCAGTAGACGCGCGCCTTCGGCTCGATCTTCTTGGGATCGATGCCGTCGGCAATCAGGTCGGTATGAACGGGGCGGTAGTCGAGCTTGACGTCGCCGGCTTCGTTGACCCAGGCAAGCGTGTGCTTGCGCCAGTTGACGTCGTCGCGGCCGCCGAGAGCGCCTTCGGTGAAGTCCTCGCGGGCGTGCGACCCACGGCTCTCCTTGCGCGCTTCGGCGCCGTAGATCGTCGTGATGGCGTTGGCCATGAGGTTTTCGAGTTCCAGCGTCTCGACGAGGTCGGAGTTCCAGATCATCGAGCGGTCGGTGACCTTGATATCAGGCAGCTCCTTCCAGATCGCCGAGATGCGCTTGCAGCCCGATTCCAGCGATTCCTGGGTGCGGAACACGGCCGCGTCTTCCTGCATGGCGCGCTGCATCTTTTCGCGCAGCACCGCCGTCGGCGTGCTGCCATTGGCGTTACGCAGGCGGTCGAAGCGGTCCATGATCCGGTCGCAGGCGGCCTTGTTGAGCTCCGGCACCGCCTCGTTGCGGTCGATCACCTGGCCGGCGCGGATGGCAGCGGCGCGGCCGAAGACCACGAGGTCGATCAGCGAGTTGGAACCGAGACGGTTGGCACCGTGCACCGAGGCGCAGCCGGCTTCGCCGACGGCCATCAGGCCGGGCGCGATGCGCTCCGGGTTTTGGGCATCGGCGTTCAGGACTTCGCCCCAGTAGTTGGTCGGCACGCCGCCCATGTTGTAGTGCACCGTCGGCAGAACCGGGATCGGCTCGCGCGTCACATCGACGCCGGCAAAGATCTTCGCCGATTCCGAGATGCCCGGCAGGCGCTCGTGCAGGACCGCCGGATCCAGGTGGTCGAGGTGCAGGAAGATGTGGTCCTTGTTCTTGCCGACGCCGCGGCCTTCGCGGATTTCCATCGTCATGCAGCGCGATACGACGTCACGCGAGGCAAGGTCCTTGGCCGAGGGCGCGTAGCGCTCCATGAAGCGCTCGCCCTCGGAGTTGACGAGGTAACCGCCTTCGCCGCGTGCGCCTTCGGTGATCAGGCAGCCCGCGCCGTAGATGCCGGTCGGGTGGAACTGGACGAATTCCATGTCCTGCAGCGGCAGGCCGGCGCGCGCGATCATACCGCCGCCGTCGCCGGTGCAGGTGTGCGCAGAGGTCGCCGAGAAATAGGCGCGGCCGTAGCCGCCGGTCGCCAGCACCACCATCTTGGCGGAAAAGCGATGGATCGTACCGTCATCGAGGTTCCAGGCGACGACGCCGGTGCAGCGGCCGTCATCCGACATGATCAGGTCGAGCGCGAAATACTCGATGAAGAACTCGGCATTGTTCTTGAGCGACTGGCCATAGAGCGTGTGCAGGATCGCGTGGCCGGTACGGTCGGCAGCAGCACAGGTGCGCTGAACCGGCGGGCCTTCGCCGTAGTTCTGCATGTGGCCGCCGAAGGGCCGCTGGTAGATCTTGCCTTCGGCATTGCGCGAGAAAGGCACGCCGTAGTGCTCGAGCTCATAGACCGCCTTCGGCGCTTCCATGGCGAGATACTGCATGGCGTCGACGTCGCCGAGCCAATCGGAACCCTTGACGGTGTCGTAGAGGTGCCACTGCCAGCTGTCCGGCGTCATGTTCTGCAGCGAGGCAGCGATGCCGCCCTGGGCGGCAACCGTGTGCGAGCGGGTCGGGAAGACCTTGGTGATGCAGGCGGTCTTCAGACCCTGCTCGGCCATGCCGAGGGTGGCACGCAGACCGGCGCCGCCGGCGCCGACGACGACGACGTCGAAGGCGTGATCGACATATTCATAGGCCTTGCCGTTTGCAGCGGGTGAACTGTTCGATGCCATGGCGAAATTACCCTGCAAAAGCGATCTTCAGGATGGCGAAGAGACAGAGCCCACCAACCGCGATCGTGAAAAATGTATTGAGCATGAGAAGGACGATCTTCATGCCTTCGCCATGCACGTAGTCTTCGATGATCACCTGCATGCCGAGCCGCATGTGGATGAGGCCCGAGAGCACGACAAGAGCCATGACGACGGCGACGAAGGGGTTCGCAAGCGCGGCGACGACGTCCGCGTGGGGCGCACCGGCGTAGCGAACGAGGAAGATGACGAAGAAGATCAACAGCGGAACGTTGGCGACCGCCGTCAGGCGCTGGCGCCAGAAGTGATCGGTGCCTTCCTTGGCCGAACCGAGGCCGCGGACCTTGCCGAGAGGTGTGCGCATATCCATGGGTGTCTTTCCTCTCAGTTAGCGGACGAGATAGCCGACAACCCAGATCAGCAGCGTCAGAACCACCGAACCGATGATCGTCGCCTTGGCCATCTTGGTGGCGAAGTGCTTCTCGTAACCGTAGCCGAGATCCCAGGCAAAGTGGCGCAAGCCTCCGAGCATGTGGTGCACCAACGCCCAGGTGTAGCCGAAGAGCACCAGCTTGCCGATCAGCGTGCCGAACAGCCAGCTGACCCAGTCGTAGTAGGCCGCACCCGACGCGGCGGCGATCAGCCACCAGGCAACGAGGATGGTGCCGAAGTAGAGCGCGCCGCCGGTGATGCGGTGCACAATGGACATGACCATCGTCGGGATCGGCTTATAGATTTGAAGATGCGGCGAGAGTGGCCGGCTTCTTGTGACATTCGTCATCGGAACCTCACGGAATGCCCGGATTTTCGCCCAAAAAACTGGACGAATTTAGTCCGGTATCGCACCTGATTGTGCGCAATTCAGTCATTCGGACCTTTAATCACCATAATGCTTAACGACAAGTGTGTTTGCGGTGCAAAATCAATTTAATCGATTAGACGAATTGCGCCATTTTCCAGCCTGCCGGAGACATGGGCATCCGTTAACGATAGCCGCAAAAAGCCAAGCAATTCCGTGACTTTCCCGCGAAAGTGGGCGAGAGTGATCTTAACCAATTGTTAAGTGTCCTCCGGAGGGCGAACAGAATGACTCTGTTCAAGGCAATCCATGCGACCAAAGTGCTAGCGCTCGCCGGCCTGGTCATCGTCACCACCTGCATCCCCTTGGAGGCCCGCGACTGGGGCGGAGCACGCGGCGTTCAGACACGAACCAACCATGTCCGCATGTATCAAGGTCGCCCCGGTCCGCGCTACGAGTTTGGCGGCATGGGCTACCGCAACGGCTGGAACCGCAATCGCATGCACCGTCGCGACTGGATGGCCAACGATGGGTTGCCGGACGTGAACACCCGCACCCGGCACGTTCGCCTTCCCCGATATCGCCCCTATCCCGGCCCCTACACCGGGCGCTGGGAGCATCGCGGCGGATGGGTTCGTGACAGGGCAGGCAACGACATCTGGACGTCCGGAGGCCGTCGCCACGATGGTCGACCACGCATCGCCAATGGACTGCCGGAAGTCGAGACACGCACGCGGCATGTTCGCCTCCCGCAGTATCGCCCATATCCCGGCCGCTATGCCGAGCACTGGGGAAGCGGCGGCGGATGGGTTCGCGACAGGGCCGGCCGCGAGATCTGGACGTCCGGTGGCCAGCGCCGCGACTATCGCCAGGGCTACTATGGCGGCGATGAATATCCAGACACCATCCCGGGCATCGGCACCTATGTCGGCGGCATTTCCGCCTATGTGGATCTCGGCAACGGCATCTATTTCAACCAGGAAGGCGACTATGGCTATGCCGACGACGGGCAGTCCGAATCGCCGCCGCAGACCAGACGCGGCAAGATCATCAATGTCACGCCGCAGACGATGAACGGCTCCTGCGCCTATGAACACGGCGTCTGCGTGATCCGGCGTTAGTCACGGCCCTGCCAGCCGGCTCAGCGCCATCACACACCCATGGCGCCGATGATCGTGCCCATTGCCAGAAGCACCAGCAGCCAGTGTCCGCCGTCGATCAGCGACAGGTCCCAACCGAAGCCCTGGTAGCGATGGTTGACGATGAGCGTCGTCGCGACGAAGCCGAGCCAGAGGAAGAAGGCCGAGACGACGCCATTGACGAGCGTGACCTCGCCCGGCCCGAGGTGGCCGACGACGCCGGCGACCATGGTCGCCATCACCAGTTCCGAGACGAAGGAAATGGCAAAGAGAACCGGCGACATTTGCGCAGCCGCGGGATCGATGCGCGCCGCCTTCATCCAGGGTTTGCCGAGAACGCCGTAGTAGATCGCGCCGATGACGAAGGCCGCAATGGCGGCGATCAGCACCGCCAGATAGTTCATGCCCGCAAATACCATGTTCGTTCCCCCGTTTTTGCGGGGATTGGAATCGAAGGCCTTTGGGCTGTCAACTGTCCGTGTTCGCAGTGCCCCCGAAGCGCCAGACCGTCGTGCACTTGACCTCGCTGTCCTCCAGCGCGCGGGTCACGGGAACCTCGTAGGTGGCAAGGGCCGTCATCATCTCGCGCGGGCAATAGGAACGGCCGGGGTCGCCGACGATCACTGTCGCCCCTTTCGCCGTCAGATCCGAAAACCACGGTTTCAGCCGGTCGGCAAAAGCCTTGTCGTAGAAGACGTCGCCGGCGAGGTAGACATCGGCGCCAAGTTCGCGACCGGTCACGTCCTCGTCCGTATAGGAAAGGGCGACGCCGTTGAGTTCGGCATTGAGACGGACGGCCGTTTTCGCCCAGGGATCAATATCGGCGGCAAGAACCGAAGCCGCCCCCGCCTTCATCGCGGCGATTGCCACCAGGCCCGAACCGGAGGCAAAGTCGACGACCTGCCTGCCGCGCACCGTTTCGGGATGATCAAGGATGTAGCGGGCAAGCCCCTGCCCGCCGGCCCAGGCAAAGGCCCAGAACGGCGGCGGCAGGCCGATTTCCTGCAATTCCTCCTCGGTCTTCAGCCAGAGTTCATGCGCCTCTGTTGCCAGATGCAGGCGCACCTCCGGCACGTGAGGCGGCGAAAGCACGCCGGTATTGGCGAGGATGAAACTTTCCGGATCGGTCTTCACGAAAACTCTCCGAGCCTATCCGAAAGGCGAAAGCGGTTTCCGGATAGGCGGAAAAACAAGATTACCGCGGAGGATTGTCGAGCCCGCCCATGCGGCAGACCTCAATCCATTCGTCCTCGGTCACCGGCTGCACCGACAGGCGCATGGAGGTGACGAGCGACATCTTGGCGAGCTTCGGATTGTCCTTGATCTCTTTCAATGTCACCGGACGCGGCATGTCGGCCACGGCGCGGATATCGACGCAATCCCAGCGGGCGTCACCCTCGGCGGTCGAATCCGGATGCGACAGCGCGCAGACCTCGGTAATGCCGACGATCTCCAGACCCTCGTTCGAGTGGTAGAAGAAGCCTTTGTCGCCGATCTGCATCGCCCGCATGTTGTTGCGCGCCAGATAGTTGCGCACGCCGGTCCATTCGGTGCCCTTGGCGCCCGCATCCTTCTGCATCTGCCAGGACCACTTGACCGGTTCGGATTTGTAGAGCCAATGCGCCATCGCGTCTCAGGCCTCCGGATTGTTGAAGACCCAGTTGAAGGCCTTGATCTCGACATTGGAGAAGAGGCCCGCCTTGGCATAGGGATCCGCTTCGGCAATGGCGCGGGCTTCCGCGATGGTCTCGGCCTTGACGATCACCAGGCTGCCGGTCGGCTTGCCGTCGTCACCCAGGAACGGGCCCGCCATCTTCAGAATGCCCTTGGCATTGAGATCATTGAGATAGGCGACATGATCGGGGCGGGTATCGAGCCGAAGCTGCAGCGCGCCGGGTTTGTCGGTGCAATGAAGTGCGAAGAGCATGCTTCCTCCTGAAGTTGTCGTTTGGCGCGGGATGCGAGCGGAAAACCGCTTTACACTTTTCCGCATCCCACTGCCGGATTATTCCTGGGTGATCGGGCGTGTCATCAATTGTTCGAGTGCGGTGCGGACATCGAGCTTGCCGTCGATGATCGCCGCCACCGCTTCGGTGATCGGCATCTCGACACTGAGATCATGGGCGACGCGCGCGGCGACCGACGCGGCAAAGGCGCCTTCGACCAGCTCGCCCTTGCCCCCATCGGCGCGGCCGTTCTGGCCGAGCGCGATGCCGAAGCGCAGATTGCGCGACTGGTGGCTGGTGGCCGTCAGCACGAGATCGCCGAGACCGGAGAGGCCGCGCACCGTGTCGGCTTCGCCACCCTCGGCGGCGATGAAGCGCGACATCTCGGCAAGGCCGCGCGAGATCAGCGCTGCGCGGGCGGAATCGCCGAGACCCGCACCCTCGACGATGCCGCAGGCAATCGCCAGCACGTTCTTGAGCGCGCCGCCGAGCTGCACCCCGATGCGATCCTGCGACGGGTAGAGCCGGAAGGTCGGGCCTGAAAGCACCTCTGCCAGCATCGTCGCCGTTTGAGCATCGGCGGCAGCGATTACCATCGCAGTCGGCAGGCCCTTGGCGATATCTGCGGCGAAACCGGGACCCGAGAGCACGCCGATCGAACGACCGGGCAATTCCTCCGCCAGAACGTCGGTCAGCAACCGGCCGGTCGCTTGCTCCATGCCCTTGGCACAGGTGACGATCGTAGCGGCTGCATTGATCTGCGGGCCATATTGCCGCGCCGCATCACGGTGCGCTTGGGACGGCATGGCGAACAGCACGACTTCGGCTTCGGCGAGAACGGAGACATCCGCCGTATGTTTCAGCGCCGGCGGCAGATCGATGCCCGGCAGGGCATCCTCGTTGCGGCCGGTATTGCCGCACGCTTCAGCAATCTCCTGCCGACGGGCGAGCAACGTCACGTCGCTGCCTGCCGCCGAGGCCGCAACCGCAGCCAAGGCAGTGCCAAAGGCGCCAGCGCCAACCACGACGATTTTCGGCCCGATCTTGGAGGTTTCGCTCATTCTTTATCCGTCACATTCTGGCATCATGCCTTGGCGCCGCGTTTGCCGGAGCCGAGCAGTGCCTGCGCTTGGGCGTCGAGCGGCCAGCGCGAGCGCGGCGCAACGTCGAGGCCATCGGCCACCATGCCCGCCGCCAGGCGCTCCGCACCGGCCCAGGCGATCATCGCGGCATTGTCAGTGCAGAGCGAAAGCGGCGGCGCGATAAACTCGAAACCGGATTGCGCGCACAAGCTCTGCAGCGTCGAACGCAGCACCTGGTTCGCGGCAACGCCCCCGGCGACCACCAGGGCCGGGCGCACCACGCCGGCATGCTCCGCCTTGAAGCGCTTCAGCCCGCGCCCGACGCGATCCTTGAGCGTGCGCGAGATCGCACGCTGGAAGGAAGCGCAGATATCGGCGATGTCCTGCTCCGTCACCGGCTCCAGCGATTGCGCCGCCTGGCGCACCGCCGTCTTCAGACCCGAGAAGGAGAAATCGAGCCGGGCGTCACCGACGAGCGGGCGCGGAAAATCGAAACGCTGGGGATTGCCGGCGAGCGCCGCACGCTCGACCGCCGGACCACCCGGATAGGGAAGACCGAGCAGTTTCGCCGTCTTGTCGAAGGCCTCGCCAAGCGCGTCGTCGATCGTCGTGCCCCAGCGCTCGTATTCGCCGACACCCTTGACGAGGATAAGCTGCGTATGGCCGCCGGAAACGAGCAGCATCAGATAGGGAAAGGAGAGCCCGTCGGTCAGCCGCGCCGTCAGCGCGTGGCCTTCGAGATGGTTGACGGCGTAGAGCGGCTTGCCGGTTGCGCGCGCGATCGCCTTGCCGGTCATCAGCCCGACGATCAGGCCGCCGATCAGACCGGGACCACTTGTCGCAGCGATCGCATCGATGTCGGAAAGCGTGATGCCGGCGCGCAGCAGCGCCTCCTCGATCAGCGTGTCGAGCGCTTCCACATGGGCGCGCGCGGCGATCTCGGGAACCACGCCGCCATAGGCGCTATGCTCTTCCAGCTGGCTCAGAACGACGTCGCCGAGAATGTGACCCTTGCCGTCGGAATCGCGCAAAATAACGGAAGCGGCGGTTTCGTCGCAGCTTGTTTCTATGCCGAGGATGCGCAGGGGCGGAGACATCAGAGTATACTCAAAGATTGCGGTCGCACCGAAAGGTGGGTACACGGAACTCCGGTAACAATGGATAGCCTTTGATGCAAACAAAACCTTTCCGGATCGGCACGCGCGGCAGCCCGCTGGCGCTCGCTCAAGCCCATGAAACGCGCGACCGGCTCGCAGCGGTGCATGGTCTGGCGCCGGAAATGTTCGAGGTCGTCATTCTCTCGACCAAGGGCGACCGGATCACCGACCGCTCGCTCGCCGAGATCGGCGGCAAGGGCCTGTTCACCGAGGAGATCGAGCAGCAATTGCTGTCGGGCGAACTCGATTTCGCCGTGCATTCGTCCAAGGACATGCCGACGAAGCTGCCCGATGGGCTCTGTCTTTCCGCCTTCCTGCCGCGCGAGGACATTCGCGACGCCTTCATCGGCCGCACGGCACCGAAACTGATGGAACTGCCTGAGGGCGCCACTGTCGGTTCCTCGTCGCTGCGCCGCCAGGCGCTGATCCGCCGGCTGCGGCCGGATCTCCACGTCATTACCTATCGCGGCCAGGTGGAAACGCGGCTGAGAAAGCTCGCCGAGGGCCAGGTGGATGCAACGCTGCTCGCCTATGCCGGGCTGAAGCGGCTCGGCATGACCGACGTTCCGACCGAACTGCTCGACCCGACGGATTTCCCCCCGGCCCCGGCGCAAGGCGCGATCTGCATCGAAAGCCGGATCGGCGACAGCCGCATCAACGACCTGCTCGCGGCCATCGACGATCCACGCACCCACGAGGCCGTTACCTGCGAGCGCGGCTTCCTCGCGACGCTCGACGGTTCCTGCCGCACGCCGATTGCCGGCCTCGCCACCTCGGATGGCACCCATCTCAGCTTTTCCGGCATGATCCTCACGCCCGACGGCCAGACCCATCATCGCGTTACGATCGAAGGCAAGGCCACCGACGCCGAAGCGCTCGGCAAGAAGGCGGGCGAGGAAATCCGCGCCAAGGCCGGCCCGGGCTTCTTTGCAAGCTGGACCTGAGCCGATGCGCGTGCTCGTCACCCGGCCGCTTCCCGCCGCCGAGGCGACGGCGCGTCGGCTGGAGGCTGCCGGCCACCAGCCGATCCTCCTGCCATTGATGCGGGCCATGCATCTCATGGCCGTCGCCAGCGCTGCGCTCGAACAACCATCCGCCGCCATCGTGCTGACCAGTGCCGAAGCGGTTCGGGTCCTCGCGACACTGGGCGGCAAATTGGAAAAGCATCTGAAAAACCCGTGCTTCTGCGTCGGCGAGGCGACTGCGCGGGCAGCACGAGAACTTGGCTTCACCGATCTCCGCATCGGCGATGGCACCGGCGAAGCGCTGGCCGGGCTGATTGTTTCGGCCGTCGGCACCTTGCCGAAACAGCCGCTGCTCTACCTGACCGGCTCTCCGCGCTCCGATGGTCTCGAAAGCACGCTCCGGCAACATGGCGTCGAGTATAGGGCGGTCGAATGCTATCGCATGGAACCGACGGTGCAGCCGCCCGGTGCGCTGAAAGATCTGGCGCGAACCGACCGGCCCGACGCCGTTCTGCTCTATTCCCGGGAGACGGCTCGACGCCTGGCGGCATTGCTGCTGGAGGCCAGTCTGGACGCTGCGTCCTTCAGCCCGCGCTATCTCTGCCTGAGCGCTGCCGTCGCCGAGGCGCTGCCAAGCAACGTCATGGCGCAGATCGCCGCAAAGCCCGACGAAGAAAGCCTTTTTAGTTTGATCTAGAATGGGATGAGGAAAAATGTTGGCGGTTTTCCGCCCGCATTCCACGTCACTCCAGGGCCGATTCAGCCAAAATCGAAACGGAGGGGCTTTCCCTCACCGTTCGGGCTGACTAGGTTTGAGAGAAGAGCCGACAGGAACCAACGGTAAGAGGTCACCATGGTATCGGAAAACCCGCCGCGCCGCTCGAAGTCCGAGAAGGAACCGCTGACGATCGACCTCGAAGCGGAAAAAACCGTTGCGGAACCGACTGAGGCCGAAACAACCCGCGAGACGGTGACGGACGTGGCAAGCGAAAGCCCGGCAAGCGACGCCAAGGCGGATGAGACGGCAACAGACAGCAGCGACGACAGCGCCGCTGGATCGCGCCTGGAAGAAGAGATCGAGGAGCAGCGTGCCGACGCGGCCGCAGCCGTCTTCGCCGAAGAACCGCCGCACGCGGCACAGGAGCCGGAACCGGCGCCGCGGCAAAAGCCAGTGTCCAACTCTGGCGCGCTTGCCGCCGGTATCCTCGGTGGCCTCGTAACGCTGCTCGGCTTTGGCGGCCTGCAATATGCCGGCATCGTCCCCGGACTTGGCCCTGAGCGTGGCGTCGAGCAGAACATCTCCAGCGAACTGCAGGCACTGCGCGATCAGATCGCAGCACTGCCCACGACCGCCGCAGTCGTCGACAACACGGCGCTCGAAGGCCGCATCGCCGCCCTCGAGCAATCAGCCGCCCAACCGGGCACGAACGGCGCGCCGAGTGCCGAGGTCGAAACGCTGAAGGCGGAGATCGACAACCTTACCAAGGAACTAGCAGGGCTGAAGACGACACTCGCCGACGCCCAACAGACGGCGACAACGGAGAAGGCGGAACTGACGAGCCGCATCGAATCCGCAGAGCAGAAACTCAACGAGCCGGTCAACGACATCCAGATGGCCAAGGCGGTCGCGGTTACGGCACTGAAGTCGGCAATTGATCGCGGCGGCCCCTTCCTCGCCGAACTCGACGCGCTGCGCAGCATCGCACCGGACGAACAGGCCGTCGCCGCTCTGGCCCAGGACGCTCAGGTCGGCGTGCCGACCCGCTCCGATCTGCGGCACGAGTTCCCGAAGACGGCCGACGCCATGCTCGACGCCCTCAATCAACCCGATCCGAACGAGGGCATCTTCGACCGGCTGGTGTCCAGCGCCATGTCCGGCATTCGCGTACGCCCTGTCGGCAGCGTCGAGGGTGAAACGCCCGAAGCCGTCATTGCCCGCATCGAGGACAAGCTGAACAATGGCGATCTCAAGGGCGCTGCCCTGGAGTGGGATGGCCTGCCGGATGCCGCCAAACCGGCGGGCGAGGCCTTCAAGGCCAAGCTCGACCAGCGTCTGCGTGTCGAAGCCGCGATCGATGCCGCCGTCGCCGCGACGATGGCAAAGCCGGGCACAGAGGGCTAGAGCGGGATGAGGAAAAGTGTATGCGGTTTTCCGCCCGCATCCCGCTCTAACTTATGGAAAACGATCACGTTTATGACTTTGGGTCGGCGACCCAAAATCATCGTGATCTGAGGGAACCAGATATGATCCGCATTCTGATTTTCATCCTGATCGTGCTTGGTCTCGGCCTCGGCTTCGCGTGGCTCGCGGACCGACCGGGTGAACTTTCGCTCGTCTGGCAAGGTCAGCTCATCGAGATGAGCCTGATGCGCGCCGCATCGCTCCTGATCTCGCTGATCGCAGCCGTGCTGATCGCCGTCTGGCTGGTACGCACCATCTGGCTCTCGCCTCACACCGTCACCCGTTATTTCCGCGCCCGCAAGCGCGACCGTGGCTACCAGGCGCTTTCGACCGGCCTGATCGCTGCCGGCGCGGGCGATGCCAATCTTGCCCGCAAGATGACCGCCCGCACCCGCGGATTGATCAGCGCCGACCAGGAGCCGCTGATCCACCTGCTCGAAGCGCAAACCGCCCTCATCGAAGGCAAGTACGATGACGCGCGCCGCAAGTTCGAGCTGATGGCCGACGATCCGGAGACCCGCGAACTCGGGCTTCGCGGCCTCTACCTCGAAGCCAAGCGCCTCGGTGCCCACGAGGCCGCCCGGCAATATGCCGAACGCGCCGCCGAGAAAGCACCGCATCTGCCCTGGGCGGCTCTCGCGACGCTCGACAGCCAGAGCCAGGCCGGACAGTGGGACGATGCTCTGCGTCTTCTCGACAAGAGCCGCGCCGCCCATGTGGTCGAACGCAAGGAGGCCGACCGTAAGAGGGCGGTGCTCTTGACCGCCCGGGCGATCACAAAGCTCGACGGCGACGTGAAGGGTGCCCGCGACGATGCGCTTGCCGCACTGAAGCTCGACGAACATCTGGTGCCGGCGGCGCTGACGGCCGCCAAGGCGCTGTTTCGCGAGGACAACCTGCGCAAGGGGACCTCGATCCTGGAGAAAAACTGGAAGCACGAGCCTCACCCGGACGTGGCGCGGCTTTACGTGCGTGCCCGCGGCGGCGACACCGCCGTCGACCGGTTGAAGCGGGCGCGCAAACTTGAAGCCCTCAGGCCCAACAATGCCGTGGCGATGGCAGCTGTCGCCGAGGCCGCGCTCGAAGCGCGCGAACTGCTTCTGGCCCGCACCAAGGCGGAAGCCGCCGCCAGGCTCGATCCGACCGAGAGCGTCTTCCTGTTGCTCGCCGACATAGAAGAAGCCGACACCGGCGACGAGGGCCGCATCCGCCACTGGATGGCGCAGGCCCTGCGCAGCCCACGGGATCCGGCCTGGACTGCCGACGGCGTGACGTCGCCGACCTGGCTGCCGGTCTCGCCCGTCAGCGGACGGCTCGATGCGTTCGAATGGAAAGCGCCGCCGCATACGCTTTCGGCGACCGTCGACCACGACCAATCGAATGCCGACGAAGCGATCCGCAGTCTGCCGCCGGTGGCCGCGGAGCCGCGTGCGCATGAACCGGCCCCCGTAGCCCGCCGCAGCGAAGCGCCCGTCATCCTCGAGGCCGAACGGGAACCGCAACCGATCAAGGTCACGGAGCGCAAACCGTCCGAGCCGATCGCCGACAAGACTCCGGTCAAGAAGACGGAGAAGGAAGAGGTTACCAACGGCGAGCACATGCCTGATCCCTTCTTCGGCCGTCCGCCGGATGATCCCGGCGTGCGCGATCCAGCTACCGGCGAGAAGGCGCCGGAAAAGGCTAGTTTCCGACTGTTCTGAACTCTCAAGGGGCTGTGGCAGAATACATGTTTGAACGCTTACGGACGTTTCTCGACGGCCTGACCGGCCCGGCGACGCGGATAGAGCACGGCGATCCACGCGTGGCGGTCATCGCCCTCTGTTTCCAGGTCATGGAAGCCGACGGCCGGATCCTTGCGTCCGAACGGCGCAAGATGCGATCGGTCATCAAGCAACACTACAAGCTCGACGATGCCTCGCTTGCCGCGCTGATCGAAGCGGGCAAGACTGCCGAAAGCGAGGCGATCGATTACTACCAGTTCACCGCCGAGCTCAAGCGCCACCTCTCGGAGGAACAGCGCATCGAACTCGTCGGCATGCTCTGGGATATCGTCTATGCCGACGGCAAACGCAGCGAAATGGAAGACCACGTGATCTGGCGCATCGCCGATCTGCTCGCCGTCTCCGGGCGCGACCGGGTGTTGCAGCGGCAGGAGGCCGCAGCGAGAAGCGACACCGTCGAGGACGCCGAGCCGCAACAGGAAACCTGAAATGCCGATGCCGGACACAAGCGCGCGAAAACCAGTCTTGATCATCCTGCATCAGGAGCGGTCGAGTGCCGGCCGTGTCGGCCAGATTCTGGAGCAGAAGGGCTTTCGGCTCGACATCCGCCGGCCGGCCCTTGGCGATGACCTGCCGCCGACCCTGGAGCATCATAGCGGCACGATCATTTTTGGCGGTCCGATGAGCGCCAATGACGAGGAAGAGTTTGTCCGCCGCGAGATCGACTGGCTGTCCGTGCCGCTCAAGGAGAACAAGCCCTATCTCGGCATCTGCCTCGGCGCGCAGATGCTGGCGCGCAATCTCGGCGGCTCCGTGGCGCCGCATCACGAGGGCATGACCGAGATCGGCTGGTATCCGCTGATCGCAACCGATGCCGGCAAGGCGCTGATGGATTGGCCTGATATGGTTTACCATTTCCACCGCGAGGGTTTCGACCTGCCTGCCGGAGCCGAGCTGCTCGCAACCGGTAACACCTACCCCAACCAAGCCTTCCGCTATGGCGACAATGCCTGGGGCATTCAGTTCCACGGCGAGCTGACACGCGCGATGATGCACCGCTGGGTCGTGCACGGCGCGCACCGCTTCGAGATGCCCGGTGCCCAGGTGGGCAAGGCGCATCTCGATGGCCGCATGCAGCATGACGGTCCACTGCGCACCTGGATGGAAAACTTCCTGGAACTGATCTTCCTGCGCGATGAGCGGCCGGAAGCAATTCCAGGAAGACCGTAAGACCCCATAGGAGCCCCCCTGGGGCGTGCGCCCTTACTTGTGGTGGTCGGGCACGTCGAGCGTGTCGATCTTGCGCAATTGCGGGAAGCCGAGCGCCCAGAGCCCGGACACGAGCAGCGTGCCCATGCCGCCGAAGACCACCGCAAAGACGGCGCCGAAACCGGATGCCATCATGCCGGCGCGGAATTCACCAAGCTCGTTCGACGCGCCGATGAACACCATGTTGACGGCGTTGACCCGGCCGCGCAGCTCGTCCGGCGTCCAGAGCGTGATCAGGATTTCACGCACATAAACCGAGATCATATCGGCAGCGCCCATGACGACGAGCGCGGCGATCGATATCCAGGGCGTCGCCGAAAGACCGAAGACAACGGTACCGAGCCCGAAGAGTGCGACACCGGTGAACATGTAGAAACCGGCACGGTGGCGGATCGGATGCGCCGCGAGCCAGACCGCCATACTGACGGCACCGATACCCGGAGCGGCGCGCAAGAGGCCGAGACCCCAGGGACCGAGATCGAGAATGTCGCGGGCAAAGACCGGCATCAGCGCCACCGCACCGCCGAGCAGGACCGCGAAGAGATCGAGCGATATCGCGCCCAAAACCACCTTTTCGGCCTTGATGTAGCGGAAACCGGCGGTGATCGTCTCCCAGCTCTGGGCGGAGGCTTGCGTGCGGGTCGCGGGCTTCGGGATGGCAAAGACCATGAGCGCGGATGCCAGGAAGAAGCAGACGCCGACGGCATAGGGAACGACGGCGCCGAGCGCATAGATCAAGCCGCCGGCAACGGGGCCGACGATCATCGCCGTCTGCCAGGACGTGGAATTCCAGGCGATCGCATTGGGTAGGTCTTCGGGCGGCACAAGGTTGGGCGCCAGTGACTGGGACGCGGGCGCCAGGAAGGCGCGTTCGATGCCGAAGACGACCAGGATCGCATAGACCGGCCAGGGCGAAAACAATCCGGATACCGTCAGCAGCAGCAATGCCGTCGCGCAGAGCGTGCTGATGACCATGCAGATCCCCATGATCATGCGCCGGTTGTAGCGGTCCGCAGCCGCGCCAGTGACGAGGATCAGCACCAGTGACGGCAGAAACTGGAAGAGGCCGATCAGGCCGAGATCGAACGGGTCACGCGTAAGGTCATAGATCTGCCAGCCGACGGCGACCGAAATGATCTGGATCGCGAAGTACGCCAGGAAGCGCGAGAAGAAATAGCGGCGATAGCCGACATGCCGAAAGGCGGCAAAACGATGCGAGGCATGAACGGCGGACATGCGGAAGGGGCTCCTGCTGAGGCTCGGTTATCGTGCGGTCCCATGTTAAACATGATCGCGCCCGATAAACCGGCGTACTTGCTCGTTTAGGTCTCAATGTCTACATGTCTGTCAATAACGATTTGGAGACCGGCATGCTTGCTGTCATCGGCACCTTGAACTTCATCATCAACATCGCGTGGTTTCTGGTCATCGCGTCGGCCATCTTTTCCTGGCTCTACGCGTTCAACGTCATCAACGTGAACAACCAGGCGATCAACATGATCGGCCGCTCGCTCTATCAGCTGACGGAGCCGCTCTATCGCCCGATCCGCCGCGTTCTGCCCGACATGGGCGGCGTGGATCTGTCGCCGCTGGTGGTGCTGGTGATCCTCTATTTCATCCAGCTCTTCCTGAACACGACGGTCGCGCAGGCGCTGCTTGGCTGACGATGGCCAACCCGGCCTTCACCGCGCATGGCGACCACGTTCGCCTGACGGTACGCTTGACGCCGAACGGCGGCCGCGATGCCATTGATGGCTTGGAAGCGGCTGCCGACGGGGAAGAACATTTGAAAGTGCGCGTCAGCGCGGTTCCGGAAAAAGGCAAGGCCAACCAGGCGCTGATTGCCTTTCTTTCGAAGAAGCTCGGGCTTGCCAAGAGCAAGCTTTCCCTCATCTCAGGCGAAACGCAGCGCAAAAAAATCCTCCGGATCGATGGCGACCCGGAGGATTTGATAGAGCGACTTGCAGAGCTGGTCGGCAAGTAAACTTACTTGGCGCCCTTGGCGCGCTCGACGGCTTCCTTGATCAGCTGCCTTGCGACGGAAGCATCCTTCCAACCAAAAATCTTCACCCACTTGCCGGGCTCCAGATCCTTGTAGTGCTCGAAGAAGTGCTCGATCTGCTTGAGCGTGATTTCCGGCAGGTCGGTGTATTCGTGCACCTTGTCGTAGCGCTGCGTCAGGTGAGCCGACGGAACCGCGATGATCTTTTCGTCCTGTCCGGAATTGTCTTCCATCATCATCACGCCGATCGGGCGGACGTTGATGACGCAGCCCGGAACGAGCGGGCGGGTGTTGCAGATCAGAACGTCGATCGGATCGCCGTCGTCCGAGAGCGTGTGCGGCACGAAGCCGTAATTGCCCGGATAAGTCATCGGCGTGTAGAGGAAGCGGTCGACGACCAGCGTGCCGGCTTCCTTGTCCATCTCGTACTTGATCGGATGGCCGCCGACGGGAACTTCAACGATGACGTTGACATCTTCTGGTGGATTCTTTCCGATGGAAATCGCGTCGATGCGCATGGATCTACTCCAGGGTCAGTTGAGTTTGCCCGTCGGATAAAGGGAAACATGCCGCGATGCAACATAACTTTCGTCCGAAATGCAGATTCAACCGGTCGTTTTGTCATCACCGAACGACCCCCATGATCGTCAAAATCTCGTTCGAGGGAGATCACGATGAACGGAAAGGTTGCATGCCTGTCGCTGGTCCTGTTGTCCGCCGCACCCGCGGTGGCCAATGAGAGCGTCTATGTCAACGTCAGCCGCGAAAAGTGCAAGACGATTAAAGAGGAGCCGGGCAGGTACTCCCTGATGACCTGCCCGGGCCATGGCGATTATCCGGCTCATTTCAAGGAGATGGATATCCGCCAGAGCTTCTCCTTCGGTCACCTCAACGAGCGCTACCGCAACGAGGCGTTCGAAACCTTCATCCCCTTCAACCACGCCGGCGCCACAGTGGAATGGCGCATTGTCAAAGGCGGCACCCCGGTCGCGACGATCCTGCGCTGGTTCATCGAGAACCCCGACCCGGCGACGGGAGCATCGGCACCGGCGCTTGAAGGGCAGGTTCTCGTCGTCTCCACGGTAGCCCAGAAGGACGACGGCAAGGGCTGCGTCGCCGGCTATGTCGATGCGCTCGCCAATCCCGATCCCAACGCGCTCGCCCGCAAGATCGCCGACGAGGTGGCGCCGACCTTCCGCTGTGGCGTCGACAAGGCGGTCTACCATGGCACGCAAGGCGACAAGGCAAGCGCACCGCGCAACGAACTGCCGGAATAGCGGCTGATCTCAAGCGGAAGCGGGAAAGCCTAGAGCGCCGTGCGTTCAAATGAACGCACAAAGGACGCTCTAGCACTTTGATTCTAGAGCATCTTTCCGCCTCCAGTGATTCCACTTGAGAGCGGGATGCTCTAGTTCCAGGCGAAGCCGACCTTCTTCAGGTGCTTGTCGCCGAAATCTTCCATGCCTTCGGCGATATCCGTGCCGCCGGCGCCCTGGAAGAACTGGTAGGCGTGTTCGCTATCCTCGAGGCACCAGACGACGAGGCCGCGGCAGCCGAGCGAACGCAACAGGCTCTTGGCTTCGCCGAAGAGAATGCGCCCGAGACCGATGCCCTGATATTCCGGCCGGAGATAGATCTCGTAGATCTCGCCCTCCTGCGGCAGGGCCTTGGCGCGGCTGAGGCCGAGCGTGGCGTAACCGGCAATGGTTCCGGCCACGTCGACGACGAGCAGCGTGGCAGGCCCGCGCGTCGCCTTGCGCCACCAGACCTCGTCGCGGCGGTTGACCATCTGAACCAGGGGACGGTGGGGGATGAGACCGCCATAGGCTTGCAGCCACGAAACGCGGTGCACATCGGCAATTGCCGACGCTTCCTGCGGCTCTCCGGGCCGAATCTCTATCGAAACAGTCTTCATGACTCGCGACTCTAAACGCACACAAGGCGAACAGGAATCCCGCCCGGTTGCCGGCCAGCGTTAACCCACAGGCAACTTTAACGGCACCCTATGGAAGGTTAACGCCTTTTTAACTTTATCCGCAAGTCGCCCATCCGTGGCACACACAGCAAAAAACCCCGGATCGCTCCGGGGTTTTTTCAGGCTCGGTAATGTCAGAAGCTTAAGCCGCGCCGGCAGTGCGGGCCTTTTCGAAGCGCTTGCGGTCGTTCGGGTCGAGATGCATCTTGCGCAGACGGATCGACTTCGGCGTCACTTCGACGAGCTCGTCGTCCTGGATCCAGGAGAGCGCGCGCTCCAGCGTCATGCGGATCGGCGGCGTCAGGCGAACGGCTTCGTCCTTGCCGGCGGCGCGCATGTTGGTGAGCTTCTTGCCCTTCAGCACGTTCACTTCCAGATCGTTGTCGCGGGTGTGGATGCCGATGATCATGCCGGCATAGACCTTCTCGCCAGCATCGATGATCATCGGGCCGCGGTCTTCCAGGTTGAACATCGCATAGGCAACCGATTCACCGGCATCGTTCGACAAGAGAACGCCGTTGACGCGGCCACCGATCTCGCCCTTGTAAGGCTGGTAGGCGTGGAACAGGCGGTTCATGATCGCCGTGCCGCGGGTGTCGGTCAGAAGTTCCGACTGGTAGCCGATGAGGCCGCGGGTCGGAGCGAAGAACACCAGGCGGACGCGGTTGCCGCCGGACGGACGCAGCTCGACCATCTCGGCCTTGCGCTCCGACATCTTCTGCACGACGACGCCGGAATGCTCTTCGTCAACGTCGATGACGACTTCTTCGATCGGCTCGAGCATCTGGCCGTTGTCGTCCTTGTGCATGACGACGCGCGGACGCGACACGGCAAGCTCGAAGCCTTCGCGGCGCATGGTTTCGATCAGAACGGCGAGCTGCAGTTCGCCGCGGCCGGACACGAAGAACGAATCCTTCTCGGAGGATTCTTCGATCTTCAGCGCAACGTTGCCTTCGGCTTCCTTGAACAGGCGGTCGCGGATGACGCGGCTGGTGACCTTGTCGCCTTCGGTGCCGGCAAGCGGGCTGTCGTTGACGATGAACGACATGGTGACGGTCGGCGGGTCGATCGGCTGGGCGGTCAGCGCTTCGGCAACGGACGGATCACAGAACGTGTCGGCGACGGTGCCCTTGGTGAGACCGGCGATCGCAACGATGTCACCGGCATGCGCTTCTTCGATCGGCTGACGCTCGATGCCGCGGAAGGCGAGGATCTTCGAGATACGGCCATTTTCCAGCAGCTTGCCGTCCTGGCCCAGAACCTTGACGGCCTGGTTCGGCTTCAGCGAACCCGAATGAACGCGGCCGGTGATGATGCGGCCGAGGAAGGGGTTGGCTTCGAGGATCGTGCCGATCATGCGGAACGGGCCTTCGGCAACCGTCGGCTCGGGAACGTGCTTCAGCACGAGATCGAGCAGCGGCGCCATGCCCTGGTCCTTCGGACCTTCCGGGGCGACGTTCATCCAGCCATCGCGGCCCGAACCGTAGAGGATCGGGAAGTCGAGCTGCTCGTCGGAGGCGTCGAGGTTGGCGAAGAGGTCGAAGACTTCGTTGATGACTTCTTCGTGGCGACCATCCGGACGGTCGATCTTGTTGATCGCGACGATCGGCTTCAGGCCGACCTTCAGCGCCTTGCCGACGACGAACTTCGTCTGCGGCATCGGGCCTTCGGAAGCGTCGACGAGAACGATGGCACCATCCACCATCGACAGGATGCGCTCGACTTCACCGCCGAAGTCGGCGTGGCCGGGGGTGTCGACGATGTTGATGCGCACGCCCTTCCACTCGACCGAGGTCGCCTTGGCGAGAATGGTGATGCCGCGCTCTTTTTCGATGTCGTTGGAGTCCATGACGCGTTCGGCAACGCGCTGGTTTTCGCGGAACGAGCCCGACTGCTTCAGGAGCTCGTCAACAAGGGTCGTTTTCCCATGGTCAACGTGCGCGATAATCGCGATGTTACGAATGCTCATTTTTCGTCTCGGAGGTTCAGGGCAAGCCCCGATGGGCCACGCCGCTTTTTCAATGGTCGCGCTCATACAGGTTTTTTTGCGATTGCGAAAGGGGGCGCGCGCATCAGTGCCGCGGTCAAATGCCGGTAGGCCATGGGTTTGCAACCGCCAGGGGTCTCGCGTGAGGGGTTTGGAAAGCTGTTAGCCGCGACCAGATTCGTCATGCAATCGCGGCCGGATCGAGCGTCACGCGCCACAGTTCCTGGTCCTGCCGGTCCATCAGCCGCACGGTCATCTGCTGCGTCTGACCATTGATATCGACGATGCCGAAGAACTGTAAGCCCGCCGATGGCGGCAGGTTGCTGTCGATGCCGCCGCCCGACGCCTTGATGAAGCGGACCTCCGGCCCGAAGGTCATGTCGAGTTCCTTCGGCCCATAGGTGCCGGAATGAAGCGGCCCCGACACGAACTCCCAGAAAGGCGTGAATTCCTTGAAGGCGGCACGCGTGGGATCGTAGTGATGCGCGGCTGTATAATGTACGTCCGCCGTCAGCCAGACGAGGTTGTCGATGCTGTTGTCGCGGATGAAGCGCAGGAGATCGGCAAACTCCGGCTCGCGCCCCGAAGGTAGGCCGTTGTCGCCATTGGCGATGGCGTCGGAGCCGCGCTTATTCGTGTAGTCGTCCCAGACGACGAGCCCGATCGGCATGTCGCAGGCAATCACCTTCCAGACCGCGCGCGAAGCGGCAAGCTCGCGCTTCAGCCAATCCGCCTGCCGCCAGCCGAACAGCGCGCCGCCGCCGTCTTCGCCCTGGTTGGCGCCGCGATAGGAGCGCAGGTCGACGAAGAACACATCTAGCAGCGGCCCATAGCCGACCTTGCGGAAGATGCGGCCGGGCTGCGTCGCGACGTTGCGTATCGGCGTCATCTCGTGGAACGCGCGGGCTGCCCGTTCCGCGTAGACGGCGACGTCCTTTTCCGGATAGCGGGCATCGTCGCGAAGGTCGGTCGAAGCCGACCAGTTGTTCAAGACCTCATGATCGTCCCATTGATAAAAGGTGGGACAGACGGCATTCAGCTGCCGCACATGATCGTCGAGCAGATTGTATTTCCATTGCCCGCGATATTCCTCGAGCGTTCGCGCCACGTCACGCTTTTCATGGGTCACCACCCGGTTCTTCCAGACGCCGCCGTCGCGCAGCTGGATCTCGTCAGGAATAGGATTGTCGGCATAGATCGTATCGCCGGAATGGATGAAAAAATCCGGCTCATGCAGCCGCATGGTCGAATAGGTCTTCATGCCGACATCATCGATTCCCCAGCCCTGGCCGGCGGTATCGCCGGACCAGACGAAGCGGACCGAGCGCTTGCGCAAGGGTGCTGTGCGAAACCGGCCGGTGACCGGTTCGGAGACCCGGTTGACATCATAAAGATCGGTGGCGGTGAACCGGTAGAAGATGTCCTGGTCCGGCAGCAATCCGTCGAGCGAACACTTGATCGCACAATCCGTCTGCGGCGTCGCTGTGAGATCGGCAAGGCGAACCGGATTGGAGAAGCTCTCGGTGGTCGAATACTCGACCGACACCTTCGACGGTCGATCCACCCGCGTCCAGATCATGCCGGAGGACGTATCGACATCGCCCGATTGCACGCCATGTATGAACTCCGGCCGGCCGTAGCCTCTCGCATAGAAGGGTGTCGCAAGACCGGACGAGGCCACGAAGCCCGCGGCACCGGCGGAAAGCAGAAAAGAACGCCGGGAAAGCGTCTTGAGGATATCGGCCAAACAGACCTCCGATTCGGCAGCGCGACCGCGCGTACCGGACCTTTGGTCATGCCGATGTCAGCGGCGTAACAACGGCATGAAACTATTTGAACGGTTTGGCGACAGTTCAGTGAAGGTAGGGGCACTTCGCTCTGCATCGGAGCAATGGCTTTCGCTGCCAATGCTGCTATCAAAGTAGATAGCTCGGCAGCTTTCGCGAATCCGGGCAATGATCCCGCCTCATGCCGCCGCGCGGCGACACCGAAACCGACAGGTCATCATCGTGTCTCACTTTGCCAACACGCCCGCCCGCGATCGCCTGGAACAGATCCTGAGCCGGCTCAACGATCGCCAGCACGAAGAAAAAGCCTTCGTGCGCCTCTATGCGGAACGTGCCCGCGCGGAAGCCGATGCCGCCGACCGCCGGCGGCAAGGCGGCACGAGCCTTGGTGCGCTCGACGGCAAGATCGTTTCGATCAAGGATCTCTTCGACGTTGCGGGCGAACAGACGCTTGCCGGTTCCATCATCCGTCGCGATGCGGCACCGGCCCAAAGAGACGCGCTCGTTGTCCAGCGGCTGCGTGCCGCGGGTGCCGTCATCATCGGCAAGACCCACATGACCGAGTTCGCCTTCACCGCGGTCGGCCTCAACCCGCACTATCCGGTGCCCGGAAACGCCACCGACCAGCGGCTCATCCCCGGCGGCTCGTCTTCCGGTGCCGGGGTTTCGGCGGCCGAAGGCACCTGCGACATCGCCATCGGTTCCGACACCGGCGGCTCGATACGAATCCCCGCAGCGCTCAACGGCATCGTCGGCTTCAAACCGACGGCCAGCCGCGTTCCGCTCGATGGTTCCTTTCCGCTGTCGCCGAGCCTCGATTCGCTCGGGCCGCTCGCCCGAACCGTTGCCGATTGCGCGATAACAGACGCCGTGATGGCCGGTGAGCAACCGATACCGCCTGTCGCCCGCCCGATTGCAGGACTTCGCATCGGTATTCCCCGGGGAAGGCTGCTCGAAGAGCTCTCGCCCGAAATCGCCAATGCCTTTGCCGCAAGCCTCGACCGGCTGGCCAAGGCGGGCGCCGAGATCGTCGACTGTACACTCGATGACTTGATTGAGCGGCTTGCCGAAGCAACGCGAATCGGCTCGATCGCCGGCCTGGAAGCAAGCCGCATCCATGCCGGCTGGCTAAATGACGATGGTGCTCCCGTCGATGACAGGGTCAAGCTCCCGCTTCGCCGCCGCCTCACCGTACCGGATGCAGCCATCTCGGCCCTGTTGGAAACTCGGCGCGCACTCGCCGCCGCCATGGACGAGCGGCTTTCGCCCTTCGATCTCATCGCACTGCCGACGACACCGATCGCCGCCGTGCCGATCGCCAGCGTCGAAACGGACGTGGCGGAATACAACCGCGTCGAGGGACTGCTCCTACGCAATTGCCAGGTTGCCAACCAGTTCGATCTCAACGCCATCACCCTGCCGATGCCGGGTCTCGTGCGGCCGGCCGGACTGATGCTGGTTGGGCGAAACGGAACCGATGCGACCGTACTGGCCTCAGCCCTTTCGGCCGAGGCGCTGCTTCAGGAAAATTGAGCGTCGCCCGATGGTCATCGAATGAAACACCGGCCTGTAAACGGGCCGGTTCAGCAGTCGCTGTCGATAAGGACATCGAGCGGGCACGAATCCCGTCGAAATCGGACCCCGCAACGCCCTGTTCTCTACGGCCGATCGCTCGCGCCTTGATGCGCCAAGCATGCCGAGTGAAGTGCGCGCCGATTTTGCGACAGCGATATGCGATGAAGCAGAATTGATCGCGGCGCGCTTTAGCGTGAGCGCTTCAAGGCCCGAAGGATCAGCCAGACGGGTACGCCGATGATCAGCAGCGCCATGACCATATGCCAGATAGAAAATGTCATGCTCATACGCCTCCCCTAGCGCTGGCGATAAGCGGCCGCGAACTCTCCCGAAATCCGACGCGTCGCCGATTGGAACCCGGCCAGAATAGGATATCCATGATTCGATTCGCAACCGATGCTGGATTACGTTCCAAGAATACTTCGTGGAGGAGACACGCTCCGCTCAATGCATCGTTTCGCCGGAAATCTCGTCGCGGAGGATGCGGAAGGCATCTTCAAGCGCGGCGACCAGGACATCGGTCAGTTCGTCGCCGTCATTGTTCGCGAGATAGAGGGCAACCATCGAATCGGATGGGTCGCGGTAATGCTCGATATCGTTTGACATATCATTTGTCCTTCATTCGCCGTGTCACATCCCGGCCATTGCGGTGACGATAGGCGAAGGGACTTGCGTAAAGCTGGATGCATGACGTCCGGCGAAGGGCACAGCATGCAGCCTCGCGTTATTCTCCATGTGCTCCCTAACGGGATCGACCGACAAAGGATAGAGGATAGCGACCTATTTCGCTCGCGCCGGGCGCGCGGGCACGCTAGAGCATGGCGCGGACGAACGGCGCGGGAATGAGCATGTCGAAGAAAACCAAGAGCGACGAAACCGCTGACGTGCAGCGCCTGAAGCTCGATTTTCCCGATATCCACGCCGATCTCATGGCCGGCCGCATTCCGTCTCTGCGCAAGGCGCTTGTTGCGGCAGGGCTCAAGGACGAGCGCACCCGCCTCGACAAACTCAAGAATTCCTGGACCAAGGCAAGCCCCGCCGAGCGTGAGACTTTCCTGAAATGGCTAAGAAGCAATGGCGCCGTGGAAATGGCCTCCACACAAACTGAAATCGATCCGCCGCTCGTCGCGCACCAAGCCGCCGCGATTGCCAGCGGTCGCTATCTGCTTCCTGAAACGATCGCCGAAATCCGCACCATCATGAACCGCCGTCGTATGCGCGCGAACGACATCATGGCCGAGATGGGTTTTGCAGGCGACGACATGTCTCTCACCCGCGCTTTGTCCAAGGGCGCAAGCCTGCGACTGTCGGTCATCGCCGCGCTGGAAACCTGGCTCCGCAACAACGCGGTGGATTGAGTCCGCCGGGCGATTTCGCACCTCCGCCGGTCCCGACCCGCTTTTCGAGCGCGGCGGTCGTGGCCGCGTTCAATGTAAGAAAATTGCAACCTAAAACTGAGCCGATCCTTGAAAGCACAAAAGCGGTGCTTTATGTAATTGATTATGGCTCAGAGCAACCACACGTCGATCTTGTGCTACGACCTCGCGCCTGACGAGGAGGCCAGACACGCGCTGGAGGAAACTTTCGTCGCCTACGCCAATATGCTCGCAATGCTCGATGAACTCGCCGGAGAAAAGGCGGGGGCCAACCTCGTAACACTGCACGAGCTTGCCTACGAAGCGGTCCGCGAGCGCACGGGGCTTCCGGCGCGGATGGTCACGCTCGGACTGCGTGACTTCGCGGCGAACCGGGGACAGGTGGCCAACGGCGAAAGGCTGCCGCTGGACGACAAGCTTTTTGCAATCAAGGGACCGTCGGATCTGACCGTCGCCACCGTGCGCGGTCGCGTTGCCATCCCCTACGACGTCGCCGGCTATTCGCCCGGCACCTTGAATATCTTCGCCGCCCAGCTCGCTGCACAAGACGGCGGCTATCAGATCCACATCGGCGTCACCACGCATTCCGACCGAACGGAGAAGAAAATGATGACGAATGAAGGCATCCTATCGCGCATGGGCCGCTTGATCGCCGGTCTCGCCAATGCCGCCGTCGACAGGGCGGAAGGCAGCAACAAGATCGTGATCGTCGAACAGGCGCTCCGCGAAATCGACGCCGCCGCCGAGGAGGCCCGGGTCGATATCGGACAGGCGCGTGCCGAGGAATACCGCATCCTCAGCCGCCGCGACGAAATCGGCGACGATCTCACGAAACTGGAGGAAAAGATCCGGACCGCGATCTCCGCCGCCCGAGAGGACCTCGCCAAAGCCGGCGTCGCACGCCAGATCGATCTGGAATCGCAGCTTGCCGCTCTGGACAAGGCGCTGGCCGGCGCCCGCACCGATCTCGAAGAGGGCCAGCAAGCGCTGCAGGCGGTCCTCGCCACCCGCCGCGAAGCCGAAGCGCGGCTCGCCGATCTCAAGCGCAGCATCGCCCAGTTCCCCGAGAGCAAGGCTTCAGGCCTGGCAAAGGCCAGCCCCGTTGATGGTGCAGCCCGTGCCGCCGCCGCCGTCTCCCGCGCCACCGGGGTTCCGGGCGGAAATCACAGCGACAGTGTAGAACTGGACGAACTCGACCGCCTGCATCGCGACAGGGCGATCGAGGCAAGGCTGGCCGAGTTCAAGGCAAAGCAGCACTAACGCCCATGCTGTTCTTCCTCGCCCCGGAATCCCTGCCATTCGCGATTGCGGCGGTGATGCTGGCCGCCTTCACCGGCATCGAGATCCTCTGCCTGCTGCTCGGCTTTTCGCTGGGCGAGGCGATCGACAAGGCCTGGCTGGACAACCACAACGCGCTGGGCGGACTGATGTCCTGGTTAAATGTCGGCGGCGTGCCGCTGCTTGTTCTGCTGATGCTTTTCCTCGGCCTCTTCGCCATGACCGGGTTTGTCATTCAGGCGGTGGCAGGAGCCCTGTGGGCGCCGCTGCCGACGCTTGCCGCGGCCCTGCCGGCGCTCGCCTTCTCGCTACCCGCAGTTCGCGCGTCGAGCCGGTGGGTGGCGAAGATCGTCCCGCGTGACGAAAGCTATGTCGTCGACCTCGGCGATTTCGTCGGCCGCAGCGGCGAGGTCACCGTCGGTCCGCTGGACCAGGGCCTGCCGGGACGCATCCGCCTCAAGGATCGCCACGGCAACTGGCACGTACTGCGCGCACGGGCCGCCCGCAACGAGCAACCGATCGCCATCGGCGCACAGGTACTGATCGTTGATCGCGCATCAGACATTTTTATTGCGATATCCGCGCCGTCGGACCTGCTGACGCCGCCAAACCCTTAATCCTTCCCATCGGAGCAACCATGTTTTACGACCTCTTGGTGCCGGCCGGCATCGGCATTGTCCTGATCCTCGGCATCGGTTTTGTACTTGCATCGCTCTATACCCGCTCGAGCCGCGACGAGGCCTATGTGCGCACCGGCCTTGGCGGCCAGAAGGTGGTCCTCGACGGCGGCTCCATTGTGCTGCCGATCTTTCACTCGATCGCCCGCGTCAACCTGAAGACTCTCCGCCTCGAGGTTCGCCGCGGCGAAGGCGACGCGCTGATCACCAAGGACCGCATGCGCGTCGATATCGGCGCGGAATTCTATGTCCGCGTGAAACCCGATGCCTCCTCGATCGCGCTTGCGGCCCAGACGCTCGGCGACCGCACCAATGACGCGGAGCAACTGCGCGTGCTGATCGAGGCGAAGTTCGTCGACGGCCTGCGCTCGGTTGCCGCCACCATGAGCCTCGACGCGCTGCAGGAGCAGCGCATGGATTTCGTCAAGGCGGTGCAGGAGGCGGTCGGCGCCGACCTGCAGTCGAACGGTCTCGAGCTCGAATCCGTTTCGCTGACCCGCCTCGACCAGACGGATATCAAGCATTTCAACGCCAACAACTTCTTCGACGCCCATGGCCTTGCGGCGCTGACCCGCATCACCGAGGGCCGCAAGAAGGAGCGCAACGAGATCGTCCGCGACACGGAAGTCGCCATCGCCCAGAAGGACCTGGAAGCGCGCCAGCAGTCGCTGGCGATCGAGCGCACCAAGCGCGAGGCGGAACTGAACCAGGAGCGCGACATCGCCAACAAGTCGGCCGCCACCCGGGCCGAAACCGCGCAGCAGGAGCAGGCCGCCAAGCGCGCGGAAGAAGAAGCCCGCATTGCCACCGAACAGGCGATTGCCGAGCGCGAGGCGACCGCCAAGCAGGTTCGTGAAAGCGCCAACATCGACGCGACCCGGTCTGTCCAGCAGCGCGACACAGAAGCCAAGCGCGACCTGCAGATAGTCTCTCAGGAAAGCGCCATCGCCGTCGCCAACAAGAGCCGCGAGGAATCGGAAGCCAAGGCCAAGGCCGAAAACGCCCGAGCCCTGGCGATTGCCGCAGAAGAAAAGGTTGAAACCGCAAAGGCCGTGGAAATCGCCGAACGCGAACGCCAGATCGCCGTCATCGACGCCCGCAAGAACGCCGAAACCGAAGCAACGGCTGTGACCGTTGGCGCCGAAGCCGAAAAGCAGGCGGCCCTCGATCAGGCGGACGCGATCAAGACCCTCGCGACCGCCGAAGCCGAAGCGGCCATCATCAAGGCAAAGGGCGTTCTCGAAACCGGCAAGGCGGCGGCCGAAAGCGAGGCCCTGCTCAACGAAGCCCGCAACAAGCTGAGCTCCGCCATCATCGAGTTCGAGATCCTGCGCGAACGCATCCGCATCATTCCGGAAGCGCTGGCTGAAGCGGTCAAGCCGATCGAGAAGATCTCGGATATCCGCATCTTCGACACCGGCGGCATGCTCGGCCGCGGTGCAGGCGGCGAAGGCGCCAAGAACGGCATCGGCCTCGGCGACGGCCTTGCGGGCCAGCTGCTCGCCTACCAGGCCAACAAACCGGTCCTCGACCAACTGCTGAAGGAAGCCGGCTTCAACGGCGAGAACGCCATTTCCTCGCTGCTCGGCGACCTGCAGGCCCCGGCACCTGCGGAGAAATCGCCAAAGAAGTAAGGTACGACTGACGGGATCCCCTGGCCGCTTTTTTGGGGCCGGGGATCAGACAGTGAGCACAGTCACCGACGCTGCCGCTCCGACCGGGAAATCCGGCCTACGAGCTGGAGAACGTCCGCCCGCCTCGCTCCCTTTTTGGCGACAGGCCATGGGTCGGTCAAAATGCGGGCGCACCGTGGCGCGTGTTGCTTGCCCCGAGCGCCGCCGTTTCCGTAAGTTGCCGTGAACTGGGCAAATACACCCACAAGTGCTAATATTTTCGCGCCGAGGGTTCCAGACGAACCGGTCTCGCAGACGATAATCAGATAAACGCGAATTGTTTGCAGCCAATTGCCGCGCCGTCGGGCGACCGCTCCATGAGTGCTGTCGATGTCCGACGACATCAACGTGGAGGAAAAGCCAATGGCCTGGAGGAGATCTCAGGCGGGTTCGACAAGGTAAGCAGCACGGCCGGGCAGCTGTCTACCGAGCAAAAGGCAGCCCTTTCGGCACTGGTCGGGCCGATGATGCCGACGCTCGACGGGCCGTTCGACAAAGTGCTGGCCATCCCCGGCGTTTCGGACATCCTGAAGCCGACGATCGACGCATTGAAGGCCAAGCCGCCGGCCTGTCGGCCTGACAGATCGGCGCGCGCGCGAGAGAGAGAGAGAGAGAGAGAGAGAGAGAGAGAGAGAGAGAGCCGGCCTTTTGCGCGCTGCGCGGACCGGCGGCAATTGTCATCAACAAAATCGAACGAAGGAGGATCAGCCATGGCCGACAAATCGACATTCACCTCGGACGAATGGACGCTGCTCTTGGAGAGCGTAATGATGGCCGGCATTGCCGTGACGGCGGCAGAGCCGAGCGGCCTCTGGGGTATGCTGAAGGAGGGCATCGCCAATAGCAGCGCGCTTCTGCAGGCAAAATCGGATGCCGCAAATCCTCTTGTCAAAGCGCTTGTCGCCGACTTCGAAACCTCGGAAGGACGGACCGCCGCCCGCGACGGCCTGCAGGCAAAACTCAAAGGTACCAAGCCCCAAGAAATGAAGACTCGTTGCATTGAAACGCTGCGGCAGGCCCGAACCACCGTCGAGACCAAGGCGCCCGGCGACGCCGGGGCATTCGCCGCATGGCTGTACCAGATCAGCCAACGGGTGGCAGAGGCCGCCAAGGAAGGTGGCTTCATGGGCTTTGGCGGCGTTGCGGTGAGCGACGCGGAGAAAGCTACCTTGTCGGAAATATCGGTAGCTCTGAAAGTCGCCTGACGCAGGCCCTGCCGGAGCAGGTCACGTCGTGCAACGGGCCTTTGACGGAACTACGAGATTCGCGCCGCCATCTCTGGCCGTTTGACGAACTGCGGCATGATTGCGACGATTGAGTCGAAGAAAATATGGCGGAGAGGGTGGGATTCGAACCCACGGTACGGTTGCCCGTACGCCGCATTTCGAGTGCGGTGCTTTCGACCACTCAGCCACCTCTCCGCTTTGCTGGTCGGCGCTTGGTTAGCGCGGTCGGGTTCATAGCGGCAGATTCGGGTGCTGGCAAGTGCCTGTTTGAAGAATATGTAACGGCTCTGTTGCTTTCGCCTTGACACACACGCGCGATTCCTTGTAATCCGCGCAATGAAGTGGTGTGGCCTGGCCATTCCGCATCGGGTGTGATTTGCGCCCTTTCACCGGTGGATATCCTTTTGGGCATTCCACTCAACTGTCGACTGACAAAAAGACGGCCTTGTCCTCGGGCAGAGAGCCGGATCGAACATGAAAGGATAAAAAATGTTCGCAGTCATCAAGACCGGCGGTAAGCAGTACCGCGTGGCCGCCAACGACGTCCTCACCATCGAAAAGCTGGAAGGCGTTGCAGGCGACAAGATCGAATTCACCGAGATCCTGATGGTCGGCGTTGGCGCCGATGCAACCATCGGTGCTCCGTTTGTCGAAGGCGCCGTTGTCAGCGCTGAAGTTGTGGAACAGGGCCGCGCCAAGAAGGTTATCGCCTTCAAGAAGCGTCGCCGCCAGAACTCCAAGCGCTCGCGCGGTCACCGCCAGCACCAGACGACCGTCCGCATCCTGGACATCGCTGCTGCCGGTGGCAAGGCGAAGAAGGCTTCGAAGAAGACCGAAGCCGCCGCTGAAGCCGCTGCAAACTGAGTTCAGGGATCTAAGGTTTAAAGGAGAACACCAATGGCACACAAAAAAGCTGGCGGTTCGTCGCGTAACGGTCGCGATTCTGAGTCCAAGCGCCTTGGCGTGAAGAAGTTCGGCGGCGAAAACGTCGTTGCAGGCAACATCATCGTGCGCCAGCGCGGCACGAAGTGGCATCCGGGCGCCAATGTCGGCCTCGGTAAGGACCACACGATTTTTGCACTTACGGCCGGCAACGTGGACTTCCGTACGAAGGCCAATGGCCGCGTGTACGTGTCTGTAATGCCGAAAGCCGAAGCAGCGGAATAAGCCGGTAGCGCTCTAAAACAGCCGGCGTCTCATCGACCCGGCTGACGCACCTGATGGTTCCAAGCCAGACTTCAAAGGGGAGATGGGGCAATACCCAACTCCCCTTTTTCGTTTCTGGAGGAAACCATGCAAACCGAATTGTTGAGGGAAGACCAATCCCGGTCTCCCGAGCAGAGGCTGCGGCCCCAACGGTCAAGGACCGATTGCCCGATATTGTTGTCACCCCGGCTCGTTCTGCGCGCCCCCCATGAAGACGATATCGACGCCCTTGCCCATCTTGCCAACAATGCCAATGTCGCGACCATGGTCTCGCGCATGCCGCACCCGTATACGACGGCCGATGCCGCCGACTTCGTGCGACGCGCGAAAGCCGGCACGATTGGCAAGTGCGTCTACGCGATTACCAAGGCGGACAATGGCGCATTTCTCGGTTGCTGCGGTATCGAACCGCATCCCGACGGCAAGACGGCGGAACTCGGCTATTGGCTGGGCGAACCTTACTGGAACCAGGGATATGCCACCGAGGCGGCCCAGGTCCTGACCGACATGGCCTTCCGCACCCGCGACATCGACCAGATCGATGCGCGCTGCCGGGTCATGAACTTGGCATCCCGCCGGGTCATCCAGAAGTGCGGCTTCCAGTTCCAGGGAAGCGGCATGGTCGGCAGCCTGGCGCTCGGCGGCTCGATCGCCGTCGAATGGTACCGGCTCGACCGCAAGACATGGGTGTCCTTGAGAAGCTGGGGAGGCATGCGATGAACGCGCTCGTTTCCGAACGCCAGCGGGTCATCGCCCGCCCCGGTCCCGGGCCCTGCCCGGTCATCGAGACGAAGCGTCTTGTGCTGCGCCCGCATCGGCGAAATGACGCCGAGGCGATCGCCCAGTCGCTCGGCGATTTCCAGGTGGCGCGCATGCTTGCGCGCGTTCCGGCACCCTACGACCTGCAGGACGCGCTCGACTGGCTGACGGCGCAGACCTCAGGCCTCACGCCCGACTGGACATTCGCCGTCACCACTGGCGACGACGTGCATATCGGCTGTGTCGGCATCGAGCTCAGGCACGGCCAATGGCATGTCGGCTACTGGCTGAACCGCTTCTACTGGGGCAAGGGTATTGCCTCCGAGGCGGTCTATGCCGCGGTCGAGCGCTTCTTCCGCCGCATGCCGGAAACGATGCTGCATTCCGGCGTCTTTGCCGACAATCCGGGCTCGCTGAAGGTGCAGGAAAAGATCGGCTTTCAGATCACCGGCTGCACCCAGGTCTATGCGCTCGCCCGCAACGCCATGGTCGCGCATATCGAAACCCGGCTGACCGCTGCCGATCTGCACCGACCGCATTGAACGACATCCCCCGCGAAGCTCGCCTTTGCGGGGGATTTTTCATGAAAGCGTGAAGCCGACTGGCAGGTGATCGGAGCCCTTGGCGTCATATTCCGTCCAGGCGTCCGTCAACCGCGGAACGAGGCCGGCGCTTAAGAAACAATAGTCGAGGTGCATGCGTTTTTCGGGGTTTTCGGGATGAAGCCAGCTATAGCTTTCCGGCGTCAGTCGACCGAGATGGGCAAGCACGTCAACCGGATTCTCAAGCCGCAGCGAACGGCCATAGTAGGCATCGCGCGCACCCACCATGGTGTTATATTCCGGCGTCTCCGGCTCCATGTTGAAATCGCCCATGACGACGAAGTCCTCCGGATGCGGCGGCTCGGCAAGGCCGAAATCGACCGCCCCGGTGATCGCGCCACCTTCGAGCGGATAGCCGAGCAACCGGTCCTTCAGGTAGCGGATCTGGGTGATGCGCTCGGCGGGAAGCACATGATCGAGATGCACGGAATAGACCCGGAGCGGACCGCCGGGCGTCGCGATCAACGCCTCGGTCGCACCGCGCTGCAGGTTCATCGGGCTGATCGTGCGGGTGCGCGGCAGGGGGATCAGCCGCGTCGCAAGGATCGGCCAGCGCGACAGGATCATGTTGCCGATTGCCGAACTGGAAGCGGCGGCTGACGGCGCGGCCATCTTCGATCGTCGAGCCGACGTCGATATCGCAGGGCGCGTGAAAGGCCGCGAAATGACCCGGGAACAACTTTTCGAAGCGGGCGACGAGATCGACGTGATCGTTGCGATGAAAACCGCGCGTTACTTCCTGCAACGCAATGATGTCGGCGTCCCCGACCGAGGCCGCGATGCGTTCGGGGTCGAAGCGGCCGTCGAGACCGATACCGTATTAGATGTTGTAGCTGACGAACCGCACGATATTCTTTGACCTCCGAATAAACCGCCTATATCGATGGCGGCAAATTAAGACCGCGCACCTACACCGAACAGATGGCAGCCCAATGAAATTTCTCGACGAAACGAAAGTCTATATCCGCTCCGGCGACGGCGGCGCAGGCGCCGTCTCGTTCCGGCGCGAGAAGTTCATCGAGTTCGGCGGACCGGACGGCGGCGATGGCGGCCGCGGCGGCGATGTCTGGGTGGAGGCCGTCAACGGTCTCAACACCCTGATCGACTTCCGCTACCAGCAGCACTTCAAGGCCAAGACCGGCCAGCACGGCATGGGTCGCAACCGCACCGGCGCCGGCGGCGACGACGTGACGCTGAAGGTGCCGGTCGGCACCCAGATCTTCGAGGAAGACAACGAGACGCTGATCGTCGACATGGTGGCCGAAGGCCAGCGCTACCGGCTGGCCGCCGGCGGCAATGGCGGCTTCGGCAACGCCCGCTTCAAGTCGTCCACCAACCAGGCGCCGAACTGGGCCAATCCAGGCCTCGAAGGCGATGAGAAGACCCTCTGGCTGCGGCTGAAGCTGATCGCCGACGCCGGTCTGGTCGGCCTGCCGAATGCCGGCAAGTCGACCTTCCTCGCCGCCTGCACCCGTGCGCGTCCGAAGATCGCCAACTACCCGTTCACGACGCTCCATCCCAATCTCGGCGTCGCGACCATCGACGGCAACGAATTCATCATCGCCGATATCCCGGGTCTGATCGAAGGCGCGCATGAGGGTGTGGGCATCGGCGACCGCTTCCTCGGCCATGTCGAGCGCACCCGCGTGCTGCTGCATCTGGTTTCCGCCCAGGAAGAAGATGTCGCCAAGGCCTATAAGACGGTGAAGTACGAGCTCGAAGCCTATGGCGGCGGCCTCGAGGACAAGCCGCAGATCGTCGCGCTGTCGCAGATCGACGTGCTCGACGAGGACGAATTGAAGGTGAAGGCCAAGGCGCTGGCAAAGGCCTGTGGCGAACAGCCCCTTCTGCTTTCCGCCGCAGTCGGCAAGGGCATGACCGAGGCGCTGAGGGCGCTGCGCAGCGTCATCGTCGCCGCCAAGGCCGGCGAAGGCTTCGGCGAGGAGAACCTCTAAGATGACCAAGACCCGCAAGCCGCTTTTGAAGTATCGCCGGGTCGTCATCAAGATCGGGTCGGCATTGCTGGTCGACCGCGCCACCGGGCTGAAGAAAGCCTGGCTCGACGCGATGTGCACCGATATCGCCAATCTCAAGGCCAAGGGCGTCGAAGTGCTGGTCGTCTCCTCGGGCGCGATCGCGCTCGGCCGCACGGTGCTCAACGTGCCGGCGGGCGCGCTCAAACTGGAAGAAAGCCAGGCGGCCGCCGCCGTCGGCCAGATCGCGCTGGCGCGCGCCTGGTCGGAGAGCCTCTCGACCGATGCGATCGTCGCTGGCCAGGTCCTGCTGACGCTCGGCGACACCGAGGAGCGCCGCCGTTATCTCAATGCCCGCGCCACCATCAACCAGCTGCTGAAGCTCGGTGCCGTGCCGATCATCAACGAGAACGACACGGTCGCAACGACCGAAATCCGCTATGGCGACAATGATCGCCTCGCCGCCCGCGTCGCCACCATGGTCGGCGCCGACCTCCTGGTGCTGCTCTCCGATATCGACGGGCTCTATACCGCCCCGCCGCATCTCGACCCGAATGCCCGCTTCCTCGAAACGATTGCCGAGATCACGCCGGAAATCGAGGCCATGGCCGGTGGTGCCGCGTCCGAGCTTTCGCGCGGCGGCATGCGCACCAAGATCGATGCCGGCAAGATCGCGACGACCGCCGGCTGCGCCATGATCATCGCCTCCGGCAAGCCCAACCATCCGCTTGCAGCAATCGAAGAAGGCGCCCGCTCCTCCTGGTTTGCCCCCTCGGGTTCACCGGTGACCGCGCGCAAGACCTGGATTGCCGGGCAATTGCTGCCCGCCGGAACGCTCAGCGTCGACGCCGGCGCCGAAGAGGCGCTGCGCTCTGGCAAGAGCCTGCTGCCGGCCGGCGTTCGCGACGTCACCGGCAGCTTCAGCCGCGGCGATACCATCGCTATTCTCGGCACATCGGGCCGCGAGATCGCCCGCGGTCTCGCCGGCTACGACGCCGACGAAGCGCGCCAGATCGCCGGCAAGAAATCGGCCGAGATCGCCGCGATCCTCGGCTATGCCGGCCGCGCCGCCATGGTGCATCGCGACGATATGGTGATGACCGGAAAACGCGCCCAAGAAGGGGGCAGCCGGAAGGATGAGGTCCATGCTTGACGAGGTGAAGAACAAGGACGACGTCGAGAGCGTCATGCTGGAAATCGGCCGCAGGGCCAAGGCCGCCAGCCGACCGCTTGCCGTCGCCGGCGCCGAGCGCAAGCATGCCGCCTTGATCGCCATGGCCGACGCGATCGTCGCGCGCATGGGCGAGATTCTGGCGGCCAATGCCATCGACCTGGAAAATGCCCGCGAGACCGGCGTCGCCAGCGCCTTCATCGACCGCCTGACGCTCACCGAAGGCCGCATCCGCGACATGGCGAACGGCATCCGCGCCATCGCCGAGATCAAGGACCCGGTCGGCGACGTGATTGCCGAATGGGACCGGCCGAACGGCCTGCATATCGAGCGCGTGCGCACCCCGCTCGGCGTCATCGGCGTGATCTATGAAAGCCGGCCCAACGTGACGGCAGACGCCGGCGCGCTCTGCCTCAAGGCCGGCAATGCCGTGATCCTGCGCGGCGGCTCCGACAGCTTCCATTCCTCAGGCGCCATCCACGCCTGCCTCGTCGAAGGCCTCAAGGCCGCCGGCCTGCCCGAGCATGCCATCCAGATAGTGCCGGTTGCCGACCGCGCCGCGGTCGGCGCCATGCTCTCGGGTCTCGCAGGCACGATCGACGTCATCGTGCCGCGTGGCGGCAAGAGCCTGGTTGCCCGCGTCCAGAATGAAGCGCGCGTGCCGGTCTTTGCTCATCTCGAAGGTCTCTGCCACATCTATGTCGACGCTTCGGCCGACCTTGCCATGGCGGAAAAGATCGTCGTCAACGCCAAGATGCGGCGTACCGGCATCTGTGGCGCGGCCGAAACGCTGCTGATCGACCGCAACGACGCCGAGCGGCTGGTCAAGCCACTGTTGAGCGCCCTACTTGCGACCGGCTGCGAAGTGCGTGTGTCGGATGAGCTCGCAGGCTCAGTCGACGGACTGAAGGCCGCGACCGACGAAGACTGGGCAACGGAATACCTCGACGCCATCATCTCGGTGAAGCTAGTGGACGGCATCTCGGGCGCCATCGAGCACATCGCCACCTGGTCGTCGGCCCATACGGAGGCCGTCATCGCCGAGGATGCTGCGGTGGTCGAGCGTTTCTTTGCGGAGATCGATTCCGCGATCCTCCTGCACAACGCCTCGACCCAGTTTGCCGATGGCGGTGAGTTCGGCATGGGCGGCGAGATCGGCATCGCGACGGGCAAGATGCACGCGCGCGGACCAGTCGGTGTCGAGCAACTGACCTCCTTCAAGTATCGGGTGCGTGGTGCTGGACAGGTCAGGCCCTGAAGTGACCGCGGGCAAGGTGAACGCCCGCTACCTGCGCATGCCCCATGTCGAGAGCGGCATGGTGGTCGGCCTCTTCGGCGGATCCTTCAATCCGCCGCACGAGGGCCATGTGCTGGTCGCCGACACGGCGATCCAGCGGTTGGGGCTCGACCAGCTCTGGTGGATGGTGACGCCCGGCAATCCGCTGAAAGACCACAACAACCTGGCGCCGCTCGCAGACCGCATCGCCATGAGCGAGAAGATCGCACCCAACCCGCGCATCAAGGTGACCGCCTTCGAACAGGCGCTCGGCCAAAGCTACACCGCTCGCACGCTGGAGACGGTGCGCGCCCGCAACCGCGATATCCACTTCGTCTGGATCATGGGCGCCGACAACCTGAAGAGCTTTCACCGCTGGCAGAACTGGCAGAAGATCGCCCGCACCTTCCCGATCGCCGTCATCGATCGGCCGGGCTCGACGCTCGCCTATCTCTCCTCGCGCATGGCCAGGACCTTCGACTATGCCCGCATCGACGAGGACGACGCCCGCCGTCTGGCCTATCACGCAGCCCCCGCCTGGACCTTCATCCATGGGCCTCGCTCATCGATGAGCTCGACCGCGCTTCGGGCGGTGAAGCCTACGTGAATTCCCATGATTCACTTCTCCTGTCTTGAAACCGCTACGGTTTGATGCCTACATTCACTAACGGTTCGATCTTTGTTCGAATCGATAGTGCCTGTTCTGTTCATGTGGAAAGGAAAGACCCTGACAACAGCACACGCCAAGGGATATGCGGTCTCCGCGTTCCCGCGCAGCACGGGATCTAGCGACGAAGCCGCTGTCCGTGCGCTTCAACTGGTCCTCGAAAGCCTAGAGGACTCGAAGGCAGAAGATATCGTCAGCATCAACATTGCCGGAAAATCGGCGCTGGGAGACTTCATGGTCGTTGTCTCCGGGCGATCGACGAGGCATGTGATGGCCATTGCCGATCACCTGACGACCGACCTGAAAGACGGGGGCTTTGGCAATGCCCGTGTCGAAGGTCTGGAAGGCGGTGACTGGGTGCTGATCGACACCGGCGATGTGATCGTTCACATCTTCCGGCCGGAGATCCGGGAGTTCTACAACATCGAGAGGATGTGGGCGGCTCCTGAGATCGAGGACGGCACCTTGCATTGAGACCGACCGGGTCGCCGCGCAGCTGAGTGCCGGACGAGCCGAGATGCGGTCATGCATGAATTTGAAGGGCTGGCGCCGCTCGCGGCGTTGTCAGCCGGAAGTTTGTTGCGACTGATCGTAACCTTTTGAGCTCGTTATCCGGACCAGGCGCGAACGACGCTGCAAGGCTCCATGGACGCGGCATAAGATTCTCCTTGAATCGATCCGATTTCAGGAACTATGCAGTGTGCGTTGCAGCGCAAGCGAGGACGGATAAGGTCATGCGTATCGGACTTTTCGCAGTCGGCCGCCTCAAGGCGGGGCCGGAAAAGGATCTCGCGGCCCGTTATCTCGATCGCTTTTCCAAGGCCGGTCCGGCGATCGGTCTGGAACTTTCCCGCGTCGTCGAAGTCAACGAAAGCCGTGCGTCGAATGCCGACACGCGCAAGCGGGAAGAAGCCTCCCAGCTTGAGAAGGCGCTTGCCGAAGGCAGCCTGCTCGTGCTTCTCGACGAACGTGGCAAGGCGCTCGATTCCGAAGGCTTCGCATCCCTCCTCGGTAACTTCCGCGACAGTGGCAAGCGTGACCTGATGATCGCGATCGGCGGCGCCGATGGCCTCGACCCGAGCCTTCACGCCCGCGCCGATGCGGTGCTCAACCTTGGAAAGATGACCTGGCCGCACCAGCTCGTGCGCATCCTGATCGCCGAGCAGCTTTACCGCGCCGTCACCATTCTCTCCGGCCACCCCTATCATCGGGTCTAGGCCAGGTGGGCCGTTTTCCGCGAGATCCTTCACCCGGCAACACGCACCGATAACGAGAATATGCTTGGTCGTGCGCGACAAATCAGATTAGGTTTTTTCTTCATATTTTCGGATGGACGCACGCAAACCGATGACGCGCCGAGGCAGGACCAGCGCTTTCAGCATGGGAAGAGACGACGCAGGGCGGCTTGCCCGTAAAGCGGCGGCCTTTGCGCTTGCGCTGGCGATCGGCCTGCCGGCGGGCGCCCAGGAGGTCACGCCGCCCGGCGCCTCGATGGCCGGCCAGGAACAGGGGCCGCCCGATCCTGCCGCCGACCTCACCCTTCGCCGCAACAGCACGCGCAGCGAACTCGACGCGCTTTCGAAGACCATCACGCTGTCGCAGGAACGCGCCAACGCGCTGACCGAGACCATCGCCGAGATCGACAAGACCAACGAGACGCTGCGCGCTGCGATCGTCGATTCCGCCAAGAAGCGCCAGGGCCTTGAGCAACAGATCGTCGACGGCGAAAAGAAACTGAGCGATCTGCGAACCAAGGAGGACGCCGTCCGAAAGTCCCTGCATTCGCGCCGCGGGGTACTTGCCGAAGTTCTCGCCGCGCTGCAGCGGATGGGACGCAACCCGCCGCCAGCGATCCTGGTGACGCCGGAGGATGCGCTGTCCTCGGTGCGAAGCGCCATTCTGCTCGGCGCCGTCGTACCCGGTCTTCGCAAGGAAACCGAAAACCTGGTGGCCGACCTCAAGGCATTGGCCGACATTCGCGCCGGCATCGACCGGCAGCGTGAAGAACTGACCGCGACGATGACGGCCAATGTCGAAGAAGAGCGCCGCATGTCCATGCTCGTCGCCGAAAAGGAGAAGCTGCGCCAGTCGAGCGCCAGCGAACTCGCCGCCGAGCAGCGCAAGGCGCAGGAACTTGCCAGCCAGGCCACCAATCTCCAGGGCCTGATCGGCTCGCTCGAAAGCCAGATCGCCTCTGTTCGAGAGGCCGCAGAAGCAGCCCGCGCCCAGGAGCAAGAGCGCCTGCGCATGAGCGAGGCCGAGCGCGAAGCGGCACGCGAGTTGGCCCGCAATGCCGTGCCCGACAAAAACCGCATTGCGCCAGCATACGTGTTTTCGGAGCTGAGGAATAAGCTTGCCTATCCGGCCGCGGGATCGCTTTTGCGAAAGTTCGGTGATGCCGATGGCACGGGGCACTCCCTGCAAGGGATCATGCTGGAAACCAATCCCGGCGCGCTGGTGACTGCGCCGTCAGATGGCTGGATCGTCTATGCAGGCAATTTCCGCAGTTATGGGCAGATGATCATTCTCAATCCTGGTGACGGCTACCATGTGGTGCTGTCGGGCATGGAGACGGTGAGCGTGCAGACCGGACAATTTGTCGTGGCGGGTGAACCGCTGGCGACGATGGGCGCAAAAAGAGTCGCAAGTGCTGCGGCCTTGGCGCTGGAAACGGACCGGCCGACGCTTTACATTGAATTCCGAAAAGACGGAAAACCGGTTGATTCCCGACCGTGGTGGACCGCAGCAGAGGTTGGAAAGGCGCGAAATGATACGTAGGGCTTCACTTGTTCTGGTCGGAGCGCTCATGGGCGCGACCGCGATGGGCGTGGTTTATTCGGCTGTCGTTCCGGCCGTCGCTGCCAACACCTCGACCTATCGCGAACTGGCAATTTTCGGCGACGTATTCGAACGCGTGCGCGCGCAATATGTGACGCCGCCGCAGGACGACAAGCTGATCGAGAACGCCATCAATGGCATGCTCTCCTCGCTTGATCCGCATTCGAGCTACATGAACTCGGCCGACGCCGAGGACATGCGCACCCAGACCCGCGGCGAATTCGGCGGTCTCGGCATCGAAGTCACGATGGAAGACGACCTCGTCAAGGTGACGAGCCCGATCGACGACACGCCTGCGGCACGCGCCGGTGTGCTTGCCGGCGACTTCATTTCGAAGATTGACGGTGCGGACGTTCGTGGCCTGAAGCTCGAAGACGCCGTTGAAAAGATGCGCGGCGCCGTCGGCACCCCGATCAAGCTGACGATCCTGCGTAAGGGCGCGGACAAGCCGATCGAACTGACGATCGTTCGCGACGTCATCGCCGTTCGCGCCGTCAAGGTTCGCACCGAAGGCGACGTCGGCTACCTGCGCGTCATCTCCTTCACCGAGAAGACCTATGACGACCTGAAGAAGGGCATCGAGAAGATCAAGGCGGAAGTGCCGGCCGACAAGCTCAAGGGCTATGTGCTCGACCTGCGCCTCAATCCGGGTGGCCTGCTCGACCAGGCGATCAACGTCTCCGACGCCTTCCTGGAGCGTGGCGAGGTCGTTTCGACCCGCGGCCGCAACCCGGACGAAACCCGCCGCTTCAACGCGACGCCGGGCGACCTGACCGATGGCAAGCCGGTGATCGTGCTCGTCAACGGCGGCTCGGCTTCCGCTTCGGAAATCGTCGCCGGCGCCCTGCAGGATCTGAAGCGCGCAACCGTTCTCGGCACGCGCTCCTTCGGCAAGGGTTCGGTCCAGACGATCATCCCGCTCGGCGAAGCCGGTGCGCTGCGTCTGACGACGGCGCTCTACTACACGCCGTCGGGCAAATCGATCCAGGGCACGGGCATCTCGCCCGACATCAAGGTCGAACAGCCGCTGCCGCCGGAACTGCTCGGCAAGGTCGAGGCTCAGGGCGAATCCGACCTGCGCGGTCACATCCAGGGTCAGAGCGAGACCGACGAAGGTTCTGGCTCGGTCGCCTATGTGCCGCCGGAAACGAAGGACGACCTGCAGCTCAACTACGCACTCGACCTGTTGCGTGGCAAGAAGACGGATCCGACCTTCCCGGCCAACCCGGAACAGGCGCAGCTCAAGAAGTAAGCCTGCAGGGTATGCAATTGAGAGCGCCGCGTGTTCGAAAGAACACGCGGCGCTCTGCATTTCAGCAAGGCGCATCCTCCGCCCAAGGCAGATGCACTGGTCAACGCGACACCGCTAAATTATAGGGGTACAGGCGCTGTCGCGGCCACTGATTCTCAGGCCACCGGCGCGCTAAGGGAAGAACAGGCGAAGCGTCTCAGCGCCGCCTCGCACTGCAGCGCCGCGCGTCCTGCTCGATGCGCAAAGGTCGCTGCAGCACTTTGAATTGCTGCGTGTTTTGTCCTTTGATCGACTATGATCATAGGCAGGCGTGCAGAAGCGGCAACATCGCACAGATCGACCGAGGCTCCGTTTGGGAACTGATCTCAATGCCCCCCTGGGCCAGAACCGGCGGGTAAAGCCAGCGGCGAAGCGCAATCCCCGACGTATGCTCGGGTTCTCTTTTCTCGGCCTCTGTATTGCGTCGGTGGTCGGACTGTCGCTGTGGGGCACCCTTGCGCCGGACGGGCTGAAGCGCGGTCAGACCGAAACAGCGGCGAGCGAGAGCGCCAAGGGCACCGACGAGAAACCAGCGAAGGCAGAAAATGGCCAATCGGGCGCGGGCGGAACGATGAAGCCGGGGACCGCCTATTCCGGCGCCGACGTCGAACATACGCTCACCGATGACGGTTCCACCGTTACCACGTTTTCGCCGCGCGGCCGCGACGGCAAGGGCCCTGCCCTCATCAATGTCGGTCCGATCCGCGGCCAAGATCCGCGCATGGCGGCCATGCCCAATGACGATCTCCTGGAAGAGAGCCCCGCCGGGCGCCTGCCGATCACCGGTCCGGACGGGCTGCGCCCCATGGATCAATATGCGCGGCCCTGGTCCGGCGCGCGCGGCACCCGCATCGCGCTGGTCGTCGGCGGTCTCGGCCTCAGCCAGACCGGAACGCAGAAGGCGATCCGCGACCTGCCGGGCGAAGTGACGCTGGGCTTTGCTACCGCCGGAAACAGCCTGCAGCGCTGGATGCAGGAGGCACGCCGAAGCGGCCATGAGATCCTGCTGCAGCTGCCGATGGAGCCGTTCGACTATCCGGCCAATGATCCCGGCCCCAACGCCTTGCGCATCGGTCTCGGCGCCAAGAAGAACCTTGCGGAGCTGCATCAGAACCTCGCCGAGATCACCAATTATACCGGCATCATGAATTATCTCGGCGGCCGCTTCCTGTCGGATGCCGATGCGCTGGAGCCGGTCATGCGCGATCTCGGCAAGCGCGGCCTGTTGTTCCTCGACGACGGTACCTCGGCGCAATCGCTCTCGGGCAAGCTCGCCGATGCCTTCGATGTGCCGCATGGCTTTGCCGACCTGACACTCGACACCGAGCTCAGCCGCAGCGCGATCCTGAAGAAGCTCGACGAGCTCGAGCGCATTGCGCGCCGCAATGGCACCGCCATCGGTGTCGCCTCCGCCTTCGACGAAAGCGTCGGCGCGATTGCCTCCTGGATCGGCGAAGCACAGGGGCGCGGCATCGAGATCGTCGGCGTTTCCGCGCTCGTCAAGGATCCGCAACAGAACTAGCTTACAGCCATCCCGACAGGATGATTTGACGATTGGAAAGAAGAGGCAACCGATGAGCAAAGACAAGGACAAACAACTCAGAGCGGAGGACCTTCCCTATCGTCCTTGCGTAGGGGTCATGGTGCTGAACCGCGCGGGTCTCGTCTGGGCTGGACATCGCATCGCCGTCGGCAATTCCGAATATGATGGCTCGCCGCAGCAATGGCAGATGCCGCAGGGTGGCATCGACAAGGGTGAGGATCCGCTGAAGGCCGCCTATCGCGAACTCTACGAAGAAACCGGCATGAGCACGGTGTCGCTGCTCGCGGAAGCGCCGGGCTGGATCAACTACGATCTGCCCGAGCACCTGATCGGCATCGGTCTCAAGGGCAAGTATCGCGGCCAGACACAACGCTGGTATGCCTTCCGCTTCGAGGGCGAGGAGAACGAAATCGCCATCAACCCGCCGCCGGGCGGGCATGAGCCGGAGTTCGACGCCTGGGAGTGGAAACCGATGCGCGAACTGCCGGAACTGATCGTGCCGTTCAAGCGCAAGGTCTACGAGGAGGTCGTCACGGCCTTCGCGCATCTCGCGCCGTAAGGCGTGTGGCGCAAAAGTGCGCAGCACTTCTCACTGACAAAAAAAGCCGGCGAGATCGCCGGCCTTTCTTTCAAATATTGCGCCGAACTCAGTCGGCTTCGGCCTCGTTGGCCGGGGCAGCGTTGAGCTGGCCGTATTTCTCTTCGCCGATCTTGTCGAGCAGCTCGAGCTGGGTTTCCAGGAAGTCGATGTGGCCCTCTTCGTCGGCGAGCAGTTCTTCGAAGAGCTTCATGGAGACATAGTCTCCGGCGGCATGACAGATGTCGCGTGATTTCTTGTAGGCGGTGCGGGCGTCGTATTCGCCGGCGAGGTCGGCCTTCAGCACTTCCTTGACGTTCTGGCCGATGCGCAACGGCGCAACCGTCTGCAGGTTGGGGTGACCTTCAAGGAAGATGATGCGCGCAACGAGCTTGTCGGCATGCTGCATCTCCTCGATGGATTCGGCGCGCTCCTTCTTGGCGAGAAGCGTGTAACCCCAGTCTTCGAGGAGGCGGTAATGCAGCCAATACTGGTTGACGGCACCGAGTTCGAGATAGAGCGCTTCGTTAAGCTGCTCGATGACTTTTTTGTCGCCTTTCAAGATCCGCCCTCCGATTATCCTCATGGAATTGTTTGAGGCGGGTCATGAAATCAAATATCTCAGCGTCCGTCGAGTCGCGGTGCGCGTGATATTGCTCGGTGGTGCGGATGATGATGTCGACGACATTGGGGAAGCAACCGCAGCAACGGCCGCGCTTTTCCATCGCGTGATAGACTTTTGCCGGCACGATCAGCTGCCAACAGTCCTCGTCGAGGAGGCCGACGATCGTGTCCTCGATCTCTTTTTCCGTGATGAAATTGCAGCTGCAAACCAGCATGTCGTCTCGCCTGTCGTACGCAACGCCCTGTATCAGCGCATAAAGCAAAACAGGACATTTAGTGTCAACTAAAAACTCCGCGAGCGGAAGTTGCAGGTCGATTAGAACGACTCTAAACTTGACAAAAAACTTCGTCTTTTCAGAATTTTAGAGAAACATGAACGACTATTCTTGTAAACCAGAGGTCGATCATGCCGCGCGTTTCCTGCGACATTTTTACACACCGCAGGCGCTACCCTACTATGAAGAGCCCGACTGTGGCCTCCACACATGATGATCCGGACCGTTCCGGACCTCGGTAAGATGATCTGCTTCTTTCCACGAAAACCCCACCCGGCTGCCCGTTGAAGCAGCGCGGGTCGGACCCTGCCTTCAATGGAAATTGCGCCCCTTCGGCATTACGTCCGCCACCTCGGCCGTCGTCTGTTCCGGGCTGCCACCGGAACGCCGCACCGTGGCCAGGCGCAGATCGCCCTGCACCTTCCTCTCGCGCGCATCGCCGGTCGGCCTCAGCGCTTCATCGGCACGGTCGCTTGCGCCGAACCGCCGCGTCTCTGTGCGCAACAGTCCCAGCATCGGCGTGATGTCTTCGATGTGTTCGGCAACCACATGGATGACGCTGCTTTCGCGCTGCAGCCGGCCGCGGATCTTGACCAGCCGCGCGCCCATGACCACCGACCGATAGGTCGCAAACACCTTCGGCCAGACGATCGCATTGGCAACGCCGGTTTCGTCCTCGATCGTCATGAAGATCACCCCCTTGGCGGAGCCCGGACGCTGGCGAACGAGCACCAACCCGGCGACCGTTATCCGCCGCCCGACCGGGGCGGTCGCAAGCGTGCGGCTGGTGACGATGCCCTTCTCGGAAAGCGCCTCTCGCAGGAAGGAGACCGGATGCGCCTTGAGCGAGAAGGAGAGATAACGATAGTCGTTGATCACCTGCTCGCCCGGCAGCATCTCCGGCAGGATCATGGCTGGCTCCGGCCGCAATTCCTCCCTCGCTGCGCCTTCGAAGAGCGGCAGCCTTTCGGCAGCACTCTTTTCGTCCAGCGCCTTTACCGCCCAGAGCGCCTTGCGGCGATCGAGCCCGATCGAACGGAAAGCGTCCGCATCGGCGAGCCTTTCGAGCGCGGAGCGGGAGAGACCCGAGCGCAGCCAGAGGTCACGGACCGTCCCGTAACCGGTACCCCGGTTGGCGACGAGTTTCTTCTCGATCTCTTCTTGGTTCAGCCCTTTGATAGAATTGAGGCCGAGGCGCATCGCCTTGTCAGTCTTGATCACGTCCTCCATTTCGCGATGACGCGGCTCGATGGCACCCTTATCGAGGCCGCCGTCTTCGAGATCGGCATCCCAGACCGAATGGTTGATGTCGACGGGCCGCACCCGGACCCCATGCTCGCGCGCGTCGCGCACCAGTTGCCCGGGCGCGTAAAAGCCCATCGGCTGCGAGTTCAGAAGCGCGGCACAGAAGACATCCGGGTAATAGGTCTTCAGCCAGGAGGAGACATAGACCAAGAGCGCAAAGGACGCGGCATGACTCTCGGGAAAGCCATATTCGCCGAAACCTTCGATCTGCTTGAAACAACGCTCGGCAAAGTCCCTGTCATAGTTATTCTTGACCATGCCTTCGATCATCTTCTCGTGGAAGGTATGGATCGTGCCGGTGCGCTTGAAGGTCGCCATGGCACGCCGTAGCCGATCAGCCTCGCTGGGCGAGAACCCGGCGGCAGTAATGGCGATCTGCATCGCCTGCTCCTGGAAGAGCGGTACGCCGAGCGTTCGCTCCAGGACCACCTTTAGTTCGGGGCTCGGATATTCGATGGGTATCCTGAGATCTCGCTGCTCCCGCCGTTTCAGATAGGGATGCACCATGTTGCCCTGGATCGGCCCTGGCCGGACGATCGCCACCTCGATGACGAGGTCGTAGAAGATGCGCGGCTTCAGCCTTGGCAGCATGCTCATCTGCGCCCGGCTCTCGATCTGGAAGACGCCGATCGTATCGGCGCGGCAGATCATGTCGTAAACGTCCTTCTGGTCATCCTTGAAGAGCTGATGCAGGGTTTTCCGCTCGCCGTAATGCCGGTCGAGCAGCTCGAAGGCCCGGGCGATGCAGGTGAGCATGCCGAGCGCCAGCACGTCGATCTTCAGGATCTTCAGCGTGTCGAGATCGTCCTTGTCCCACTCGATCATGTAGCGGTCTGGCATCGCCGTGTTCATGATCGGCACGACCTCGTCGAGCCGGTCGCGGGTGATGACGAAACCGCCGACATGTTGGGAGAGGTGGCGCGGGAAGCTCATCAGCTCCGTGGCATAATCGAGCACCCGGACAGTCGTCGGGTCCTTCGTATCGAGACCGGCAGCCTGCGCCTCGCGCTCGGAAAGATCGGCCACCGACCAGCCCCAGACCGAGCCGGCGAGCGCCGATTGCACGTCCTCGGAAAAGCCGAAGGCCTTGGCGGTCTCGCGGCCGGCCGAGCGCGCCCGGTAGCTGATGACGGCCGCCGTCAGCCCCGCATGCTCCCTGCCGTAGGTGCGGTAGATATGCTGGATCACCTCTTCCCGCTTCTCGTGCTCGAAATCGACGTCGATATCCGGCGGCTCGTCCCGCTCGGTCGAGAGGAAGCGATCGAAGAGCAGGGTGGTCGAAAGCGGGTCGACCTCGGTAATGCGCAGGCAATAGCAGACGGTGGAGTTCGCCGCCGAACCGCGCCCCTGGCAGAGGATTTTGGCGCCGCGCGCAAACTGCATGATATTGCGCACCGTCAGGAAGTAGGGCTCGTAGCGCTTGCTGGCGATCAACTCGAGCTCGTATTCGATCTGCTTGGAAACCTTCTGCGAAATGCCGTCGGGATAGCGCTCGTGTGCGCCTTGCATCGTCAGCCGCCTAAGGGTCTGCGTCGGCGTCTCGCCCGGAATGCTTTCATCCGGATACTGATATTCGAGATCCGACAGCGAGAACTTCAGCCTCCCGAAGAAATGCCCGGTATTGGCGATCGCTTCCGGATAGTCGCGGAAGATGCGCGCCATTTCGGCGGGCGTCTTCAGATGCCGCTCGGCATTGGCATGCAACCGGTAGCCTGCGGTGGCGATCGTCACATGCTCGCGGATGGCGGTGACGACATCGGCAAGCGGCCGTCGCGCGGCGACATGAAACAGCGGACTGTTGGTGGCGACGAGCTTGATCGCGGCATGGCGGGCAATGGTCGCAAGTCCGGCGAAGGCAAGCTGGTCGAAGCCGTCATAGCGCGGCACCAGCGCCAGATAGAGCCGGTCGGCAAAATGCGGCTTCAGGCGCTTGAGAAAGTCGGCAAGCAAGGTTGCTTCCGGCGCGCCGATGACAGGATCCGGCAGCACGACGAGCAACAGGTCCTCGCCCCACTCGACGAGATCGGCTTCATAGAGCGTGCAGGTGCCCTTCTTGGCGCGCAGGTTTCCAGCACTCAGCATCCGGCAGAGATTGCCCCAGCCGTGGCGATTGCAGGGATAGGCGAGCACGTCGGGCAGGTCCTCCGCAAAGGAGAGCCGCGCGCCGGGCTGGAAGGCGTATTTTTCCACCTTGGCCTGCGCATGGGCGCGCACCACACCGGCAACCGTGTTGCGGTCGGCAATACCAAGGCCGCCAATGTTAAGACGGCTCGCCGCAACCACCATCTCGCCCGGATGGGACGCGCCTTCGAGGAAGGAGAAATTCGACCAGGCGCCGATCTCGAAATAGGGGACAGCGTCGCTCATGCGAAGACTCCATGCATGAACCAGCGCGGCGGGGCGCTCGCACCATAATGACCCTCGCGAAACAGCCAGAACCGCCGGCCGCGCTCGTCTTCCACCCGGAAATAATCGCGCTCCATCGCCGGCTCGCCGTCGAGCCACCATTCGCCGGCGATCCGCTCCGGCCCTTCGGCCCGTGCGATGCGGTGCAGCGTGCGCCGCCAGCGGAAGCTTCTCGGCGGCCCCTCCGGCACCTCGGCCACCGCCTCTACCGGTTCGGGGCTTGGAAAGAGCCGCTGCGGCCGAGCCGCCGCGGCAAGCAGGGTCGCGGGAATGTTTTGCGCAGGCGCCTCGGCCTTGCCCATGAGCCCCAGATCCGTGAGTGGGCGGAAGCTTGCCGCCCGCTCCGGCACGTGGCTTTCCGAAAGAGCCGGCACCAGCAGGCTCTCCGCCCCGAACCTTGCCATCACCCGGTCGGCGAAAGCCGCAAGCGGGCGCTCGCGGTCCGGCGTGCCGGAGAAATCCTCCTGCATCACCTCGTATTTTTCGCTCTTCGGCACCGAGAGCCTGAGGATTTCGAAGCCGAAGCCGGCATCGAGATCCTCGTGCACCGCCTGCAGCCGTTCGCGGAAGAGACCGGCGACGCGCCGCGGCTCGTTGAGCGGCGAGGACGTGCCGGCGGCGATGCGGAAGACCGCGCCATCGACGCGGAAAAGCAGAAGCTCGAACAGACGCCCGCCCTGCCCACGCTTTTCCAGTTCCGGTTTCAGCCGCATCGCCAGCTCTTCCGTCAAGCCGAGAATATCGTCTTCGCCCTGGACCGGTTCGCCGAGACGGCGCTCCACTGAGAGGGCAGCAACGGGCAGCCGCGGCGACAGTGGCTCATCCTCCCGCCCGAGCGCCTGATCGAGGCGCAGAAGCAGGGTCGCGCCGAACCGGCGGGCAAGCGGCGCGCGCGGCGCCTCGATGATGTCGCCGATCTGCTTGAGCCCGACCCGGCCAAGCGTTTCGATCGTTTCCCGCGGCAGCCGGAGCGCCGCCATCGGCAACGGCGCCAGCACCCGCGCCGCCTCGTCCGGGGCGAGAATGCCGTCGGAGCCGAAGCGCGCCACCGCCCAGGAGAGCCCGGCGGACGAGGAGATCGCCGCCCGGGCCTCGACCCCCAGATGGAAGAGGCGGGCAAGCAGATCGTCGAGCAGCGCCTTTTCCCCACCGAGAAGATGGGCGCAGCCGGTGATGTCGAGAAAGAGGCCGCTGTCGCCATCAAGCGCGACGAGCGGCGTATAGCGGCAACACCAATCCGCAAGCCCTTCGAGCAGGGCCCGATCGGCGGCGGGATCGGCCGGCAGCACGTCGATCTCGGGACACATGGCCCGGGCTTCGGCAACACCCTGGCCGATGTGAAAACCCGCTTTTTCGGCGTAACCGTCGAGCGCGACGAGGCGCATCGCACTCTTCACCTTGTCGGCAAAGACGACGGGCGGATGCTCAGGACGCCCGCGGGAAAGCCACGAGTTCCCCCAGCGCTTGCGCGCGACCCGATCGGCCGGGAGATGCGGAAAGGCGAGCGACAGAATGCGCTGGTTCTGGATCTGCCGCAGCAGCGGCTGGTAGGGGCTCGATGGGGTAAAGGCGGCGGTCATGGGGGTTCCACTCCAGCAGGAAGCCGAGCGGCGCAGGAGCCCTGCTCTTCTCGGCGATGACATGAAAGACGGGATGGCCGATGCTGCCGCGAAGCATCGATCCATCCGGTAGGGGACGCTCGCGCGCCGGCGCCGGCTCGACGAGGAAGCGGAAGAAGGCGCTGCTGGCCTCCTCGTGTCCGGACTGGCGCAGGAGCAGAAGGGGAACATGGCCCGCGCGTGAGCGAACATGCAGGCGCCGGCTCTCGCTGAGCGCAAGAGCTGCGGGATTGCCGCGAATTTCCAGGATGACGGCACAGAAGCTTGGAACGGAAAGCGCCGCCTCGGCGATCCAGAGCGCGTCCTTCACCGTGCGCGGCAGGCTGAAGACGAGGCCGCGGATATCGAGCCCATAGGCCTTGAGACCCAACCCATAGGGCAGGCCCGCCTCGTTGGAAGCCATCGACTGGCTGATCCAGAGAACGGGGGCTGCCGGCTCGCCTTTTTCCAGGCGCGCCTGCTGGCAGAGCACACTGAGCGCTGCGGCAAAACCGGCGGCAGCGCCGGCATCGCGCGTCTCGGCATTGCGGATTTCCGTCATGCCTTCGAGCGGTAGGCCGCCTTCGAGAAGCGTGTCCAGATCCGTAACGCCAAGCGCAAGCGCCCGACGGCCAGGCTCATCTTCCTCGCGCTGACGGAAGCCGCCGGGATCGGCCGCCTTGGCGGCGCGCACGACGCCCGGAAGCCGACGGTTTTCGATCCTGGCTATGGTCTCTCGGAGCGAAAGTACCGTCTCCCGCTCCACGGCTTTGTCGGCCATGACGGTCAACTCCCATCATAAATGTTCATGTTATGTTCTATTAGATTCCAGAGCTTCCTAAATGAGTCAACAGCCAATTCTAAGAATTTATTCCTGTCCCCATGCCCGCGGAATTCAACACTCGAAAAACACTGGCAAAATCGCTATATGGAGGGCAACAAGGAGTGCCTATGGCCCGCATTGACCAGACCGATGATTGGCGGGAACGCCACGCACCGACGCTTACCACTTTTGAACAGCTCGCACTGGAAGCCTACGGCCACCTGCCGCAGGAATTCCGCCAGCTGACGACCGACCTCATCATCGAAGTTGCCGACTTCCCGAGCGACGACATTTTCGAGGACATGGCACTGGAAACGCCTTTCGATCTGCTGGGCCTTTTCGAGGGCCGTGGCATCAGCGAGCGCTTCACCATGGAAACCGGCCAGTTTCCAAACCGCATCACCCTCTATCGCCGCCCGATCATCGACTATTGGGCTGAGAACGAGGAGACGCTGGGTGACATCATCACCCATGTCCTGATCCATGAGATCGGCCATCACTTCGGCCTTTCCGACGACGACATGGAGCGGATCGAAGCCAGCGTCGAGCACGTCGGCGGCTAACCCGTTTTATCTGCCCCTCATCCGCCTGCCGGCACCTTCTCCCCGCAAGCGGGGCGAAGGAGACTCGCGGTACCGTTCGCATCCCAATCGGAGCACGGGTTAACCGATACCAGAAAACAGGCCTCACACGCCGATTGCGAGCATCAACCGCGTCCCCTCGCCCCGCCTGCGGGGAGAGGGTTAGGGTGAGGGGCAAACTTGCACGACGGCAAACAGCCTCGACTACTGTTCCGACAGCTTGATATCCGGGGTGTAATCCTTGCCCTCGACCTCCTTGAACACCGCCTGGCCGCACTGCATGTGCTGCGTATCGGCATTGAAGGCATAGGTGGGCGAGCCGTGCAGGCTCCAGCCCTGGTTCAGCGCTGCCGTCACCTTGTGACAGAAGGAAGCGTCGTCGGGACCGGTCAGGAAGCGATAGAGTTTCAAGATCTTGTCTTTCGTTTTTCGATGAGATCCGCCTTGGCGGCGAGCATCACGGCCTGATCGAGGTGCAGCCGCTCGACCATCCGTCCGTTGAGATTGATGACGCCCTTGCCGGCGTTTTCCGAGAGCGCAAAGGCAGCGATGATCGCGCGCGCCTCGTCGACGGCGATCTGCTCGACGCCGAAACGTTCGTTCGCCGGGCCGATCTGGGCCGGGTGGATCAGCATCTTGCCGTCATAGCCCATGTCGCGGCCCTGCCGGCATTCCTCGTCGAATCCATCAGCGTCGCGAAAATCGTTGAACACGGCGTCGATGACGTCGAGCCCGCCGCCGCGCGCCGCCAGCAGGATCTGCATCAGCCAGGGGATCAGATAGGGACGGCCGGGGCGATCCGGAACGCCGGTGTCCTTGCGCAGGTCGTTGAGACCAACGACGAAACAATCGAGCCGGCCGCCGAAGGTGCGGCCGGTCTCGGCGATAAGAGGCGCGTTGATGACACCGCGCGGCGTCTCGATCATCGCCCAGAGACGCAGCGTCTCCGGCGCATCGTTTTCGGCCAGCCAGTCGGCCGCCGCCTGGATATCCGCCGGGCTTTCGACCTTCGGCAGAAGAATGGCGTCGGGCTTCGCCGCAAGCACCGCGGCGAGATCGTCCTGGCCAAAGCCGGAACCGAGCGCATTGATGCGGATGACGATCTCACAATCCGGCCGGTTCGTCGTCAGATGCCGAACCAGCGCCTCGCGTGCTTCCATCTTGCGCTCAGGCGCAACCGCATCCTCGAGATCGAAGATCGCGGCATCGGTCGCGAGTTCAGCGACCTTGGCAAGCGCGCGGGCATTGTCGGCCGGCACCGATAGCACCGAGCGACGCAGGCGCACCGGGTGATGTTCGATCGATTTGCTCATGTTTCAGTTGTGCCCGCCTTTGCCTCGTTCCGCAAGACGAGGCGAACCGCCGCACCCCTTTCGCAAAGCCGCCTCTTGCAAGTGCGGGGAGGAGCCCCCACATCGCCATCAGAAAGGTGACGATTATGCAAAGCATTCGCTCTGTTCTCTTCACGGCCGCAGCCCTGACCATCACGTTTGCGGCCTTCGTTCTGACCGCCTCGCTGGCGCTGGCACTGGCCGGCATCGCCGCCGTCGTCGTGATCGGCAGCGCGATTGCCGCCCGGCTGAACCTCAGGCCGGCCCGCGCCACCGCCCGTCCGGCCGCCGCCGCTGCCGCCCACAGCCAGCGCGAGATGCGCATCTGGAACGACGGTCGCGGCACGATCATCGACCTCTGATCCCGGCGATCGTAGTGATCCGCAATCGGGCCGATCCGTAATCGGCTCGAAGCCTTTTGCTGTTTCTCGAGAGCTGCCATTCAGCCGGCTGCGAAATTTTTCCATCCCCGTGTCGGATCGATCGCTCCATGTCCGTCCTTGAGGCAGGCCAGCACGGTCCTGGCTCTTCGAACAGGATGGAGAACGACATGGACACTGAGACGCAGCAAACCGAAACGAAGCAGCCGGCACCGGTCCTGAACGGGCTTCTGCCCTATCTTCAGGTCGATGGCGCCGCCAAGGCATCCGAATTCTACCAGCGCGCCTTCGGCGCCAAGGAGGTCAACCGGCATCCGCTCGACGAGCAGGGCCGGACGATGCACATCCATCTCTACGTCAACGGCAGCTCGCTGATGCTGGCGGATGCCTATCCGGAATATGGCCATCCGCTGGAAAAGCCGCAGGCCTTTACCTTGACGCTCACCGTCGAGGACATCGATGCCTGGTGGGACCGCGCCGTTGCCGCCGGCGCCGAGGTGGTGATGCCGATCGAGGTGATGTTCTGGGGCGACCGCTACGGCCAGCTCCGCGATCCCTTCGGCGTTCTCTGGGCCATGAACAGCCCGGTGAAGGCAGGCTGAGGCTTCCCGACAATCGAAATCCGGGCGAAGCTTTCACCGGGCGGGCATTTTCACCCGCCCGGCGAAGCGTGTTTGGATAGATTTTCCTTCATTTCGGCGCAAAACTCATCTAAACGCTAGCGCAACATTCTTCTGAAATCGAAGGCCTGAAGTTATGGAAAAATTCGTCAAGCTCACCGGTGTCGCCGCCCCCCTCCCCGTCGTCAACATCGACACGGACATGATCATTCCGAAGGATTACCTGAAGACGATCAAGCGCACCGGCCTAGGCAAGGGTCTTTTCGCCGAAGCCCGCTACAATGAGGATGGCTCGGTCAACCCGGACTTCGTGCTCAACAAACCCGCCTACCAGAACGCCAAGATCCTGGTTGCCGGCGACAACTTCGGCTGCGGCTCCTCGCGCGAGCATGCCCCCTGGGCGCTGCTCGACTTCGGCATCCGCTGCGTGATCTCCACGTCCTTTGCCGACATCTTCTACAACAACTGTTTTAAGAACGGCATTCTGCCGATCGTCGTCAGCCAGGCCGACCTCGACAAGCTGATGGACGACGCTTCGCGCGGCTCCAACGCCATCCTCTCGGTCGACCTGGAATCCCAGGAAATCACCGGCCCGGACGGCGGCTCGGTCAAGTTCGAGGTCGATGCCTTCAAGCGCCACTGCCTGCTGAACGGCCTCGACGATATCGGCCTGACGCTGGAAAAGGCAACCGCGATCGACAGCTTCGAGAAGACGGTCGGCGCCTCGCGCCCCTGGGCTTAAAGCGAGACATGGCGCGCAAGCTCATCTCTTCGGGTTCGCCCTTCGAAAAGACGGCAGGCTATTCGCGTGCCGTCGCGATGGGCGACTGGTGCTTCGTCTCCGGCACGACCGGCTACGACTATGCCACCATGACCATGCCCGAAACGGTGGAAGAGCAGGCGCGCAATTGCCTGAAGACGATCGAGGGCGCACTGAAGGAAGCGGGCTTCTCGCTTAAAGACGTGGTGCGCAATCACTACTACGTCACCGATGCCAGCTTCGCCGACCGGGTGTTCCCGATCTTCGGCGAAGTCTTCGGCGAGATCCGTCCGGCCGCAACCATGATCGTCTGCGATCTGATCCGCCCGGAAATGCTGATCGAGATCGAAGTCACCGCCCTCCGCGGCTGAGACCGAGCTTTTCTGCTCACGCCATCTCTTCTCAAATCGATTCCGATTTTGGCCAATATGCGATAGTCCATGGACACCGCCTGCTAGACCTATGCTGAACCGGAAGACGATTATGCAATTCGAAGGCACCGCAGATTACATCGCCGACAAGGACCTGATGATCGCCGTCAATGCTGCGATCCGGCTGGAGCGGCCGCTGCTCGTCAAGGGTGAACCCGGCACCGGCAAGACCGAGCTTGCCCGCCAGATTGCCGCTGCCCTTGGCCTCGATCTGATCGAATGGAGCGTCAAGTCGACGACCAAGGCGCAGCAGGGCCTTTACGAGTATGATGCCGTGTCGCGCCTGCGCGACAGCCAACTCGGCGACGAGCGCGTCAACGAGGTCAGGAACTATATCCGCAAGGGCAAGCTCTGGCAGGCCTTCGAGGCCGACCGTCGCGTGGTGCTTCTGATCGACGAGATCGACAAGGCCGACATCGAGTTTCCGAACGACCTCTTGCAGGAACTCGACCGCATGGAATTCCATGTCTACGAGACCGGCGAGATGATCGGCGCCCGTCACCGGCCGATCGTCATCATCACCTCCAACAACGAGAAGGAACTGCCGGACGCCTTCCTGCGTCGCTGCTTCTTCCACTATATCCGCTTCCCCGATGCCGAAACGCTCGCGCGCATCGTCGAGGTGCACTATCCCGGCATCCGCAAAACGCTGCTATCTGCGGCCCTTGCCGCCTTCTACGACATCCGCCAGGTGCCGGGCCTCAAGAAGAAGCCGTCCACCTCCGAAGCGCTCGACTGGATCCGCCTGCTTGTCGCCGACGAGGTCGATCCGGCCGACCTCCGCGTCGACGCCAAGACCATGCTGCCGAAGCTGCACGGGGCGCTGTTGAAGAACGAGCAGGACGTGCATCTCTTCGAGCGCCTGGCCTTCATGGCGCGCCGCGACGGATGAGGCCGGACGCCCACAAGGTCCTGATCTACGCCACCTGGCAGGACCACCTGCTGGTCTTCGACGAGCCGGACTTTCCCGAAATCGAGTTGCAGGTACCCGGCGGCACGATGGAGCCGGGCGAAAGCCCTGAAGCTGCCGCCTTGCGGGAATTCGTGGAAGAGACCGGGCTGACGCCATCGCGGGCCCTCACCCATCTCGTCACGAAGGACTACTCCTTCCGGAAGGAAGGCCAGACCATCTGCCATCGCCGGCACTATTTTCATGTCGCCCTTGCCGGCGAGCAACAGAAAACCTGGCTGCACCATGAAATGACGCCCTTTGGCGGTGGTGCGCCGATCCGCTTTCGCTTCTTCTGGCTCGGCTTAGACGAGGCTAGCCGTCGGCTCGGATACGGCATGCAGGACGGCCTAGATTATCTTCACACGCACGGAAGTTGCCCCTCACCCTAGCCCTCTCCCCGCAGCCGGGGAGAGGGGACGGAAATGGCGACGGTCGCCGCGAGACAATGATGTCCGGGCTTCTTTCTGGAACGGAAATGATCGGCCCCTGGGAGGCGCGAGCGGGTGCCACAAGCTCCCTTCTCCCCGCCTGCGGGGAGAAGGTCGCGGCAGCGGGATGAGGGGCCGCCCGACCGCCCGAATCGTTTTTCTTGACCCCCGCGCCCCAGTCGCGCTATCAAATTCCTCGTGGTGATTTGGCCGGCCGGCTTGCAGCCACGTTAAACAAGTCGCTAAAGGGCCGAGGAAAGTTGGATTTCCGAGGACCGGTCGCGATCAATCGCCGCCGGTTTTTTTGTATTGATCGAGTGGAAGCCCATGCCCATCAAGATTCCCGATACGCTGCCCGCTTTCGAAACCCTCGTGCATGAGGGTGTGCGGGTGATGACCGAGACCGTGGCGATCCGTCAGGATATCCGCCCGCTCCAGATCGGGCTCCTGAACCTCATGCCGAACAAGATCAAGACCGAGATCCAGATGGCGCGCCTGATCGGCGCCTCGCCGCTGCAGGTGGAATTGTCGCTGGTACGCATCGGCGCCCACCGGGCGAAGAACACCTCGGAAGATCACCTGCTTTCTTTCTACGAGACCTGGGACGAGGTGAAGGGCCGCAAGTTCGACGGCTTCATCATCACCGGCGCGCCGGTCGAGACGCTCGAATACGAGGACGTCACCTATTGGGACGAATTGAAGCGCATCCTCGATTGGACGGAGACCAACGTGCATTCGACGCTCAATGTCTGCTGGGGGGCGATGGCGGCGATCTACCATTTCCACGACGTGCCGAAGTATCCGCTGAACGAGAAGGCCTTTGGCGTCTACCGCCACCAGAACCTCAATCGCTCGTCGGTCTATCTCAACGGCTTCTCCGACGACTTCGCCGTCCCCGTCTCGCGTTGGACCGAGGTCAGGCGTGCCGACATCGACAAGGTGCCCAGCCTCGAAATCCTGATGGAATCGAAGGAGATGGGCGTCTGCCTCGTGCACGAGAAAAAGGGCAACCGGCTCTACATGTTCAACCACGTGGAGTATGATTCGACCTCGCTGTCGGACGAATATTTTCGCGACGTGGACGCAGGCGTGCCGATCAAGATGCCGCACGACTATTTCCCGCACAACGATTCGACCCTGCCGCCGCAGAACCGCTGGCGCAGCCATGCGCACCTCTTCTTCGGCAACTGGATCAACGAGATGTACCAGACGACGCCCTATGATCTCGCAGAGATCGGCACCGGAGAAAGCCAGGACTGACCGATGTTCATCCCCTTCTTCCTCGAACTCAAAGCGGCGAAAGTTCCGGTGACGCTCCGGGAATTCCTGTCGCTGATCGAGGGGATGGAGGCGGGCATCGCCACATTCGATGTCGAAGCCTTCTACTTCCTGGCGCGCACGGCGCTGGTGAAGGACGAGCGCCATATCGACCGCTTCGACCGGGTGTTCCAGCACTGCTTCTCCGGGCTCGAGGCGGTCAATCCCATGGAGACGGGCGAAGAGGCCGTCATCCCCGAGGACTGGCTGCGCAAGCTCGCCGAAAAACACCTGACCGAGGAAGAAAAGCGCCTGATCGAATCCCTCGGGGGCTTCGACAAGCTGATGGAGACCCTGCGCCAACGGCTTCGGGAGCAGCAAGGCCGGCATCAGGGCGGCTCGAAATGGATCGGCACCGCCGGCACCTCCCCCTTCGGCGCCTATGGCTACAATCCCGAAGGGGTCAGGATCGGCCAGGACCAGTCGCGCCACCGCCGCGCCGTCAAGGTCTGGGACCGGCGCGAGTTCAGGGATTATGACGACACGGTCGAACTCGGCACCCGCAACATCAAGGTGGCGCTGAAAAGGCTCAGGCGCTGGGTGCGCCAGGGGGCGGCTGACGAACTCGACCTTTCCGGCACGATCCGTGCCACCGCCGAGCACGGCTATCTCGACGTGGTGACGCGGCCCGAACGCCGCAATGCGGTCAAGCTGCTGATGTTCTTCGATATCGGCGGCTCGATGGACGATCACATCCGCATCGTCGAGGAACTGTTTTCAGCCGCCCGCGGCGAGTTCCGCCATATGGAGCATTTCTATTTCCACAACTGTGTCTATGAGGGTCTGTGGAAGGACAATCGTCGCCGCCGCGTCGACATCACCCGCACCACCGAAGTGCTGCGCACCTATGGCGGCGACTATCGCGCCATCTTCGTCGGCGACGCGTCGATGAGCCCCTATGAGATCAGCCATCCCGGCGGCTCGGTCGAACATTGGAACGACGAGGCAGGCGCACTCTGGCTTTCGCGCATGACAGCGCATTTTCCGCGTTCGATCTGGATCAATCCCGTGCCCGAACAGCACTGGGGCTACACCCAGTCGATCGGCATGGTGAAGAGCCTGTTCGAGGGGCGGATGTTCCCTTTGACGCTCGCCGGCCTGCAGGATGCCACCAAGCAGCTATCGCGCTGACATGACCGCAGAGAGGTCGCTGTAGCACCTTGAATAGCTAGACGTTTTTGCCCTCAGGCCAGAGACGAAGCAGGGCCCCATTTAGTATGATTTTCCGGTTGCCGTGCCTTTGGAAATGACGCAGGTTGCTGCGGTCGCGAAGAGGGAGCCAGCGGTGAACATGCATCAGAACACGGAAATCTTCGGCCATCTGCCGTCCGGCGAGCCGGTCCATCGTATGGTGCTCTCCGGTGGCGGCCTCACCGCCCATGTCTTGACCTGGGGCTCGGTGATCCAGGACCTGCGCCTGGAAGGCCATGAGCCGCCATTGGTGCTCGGTTTCGCCGATCTCGAAAGCTATCTCGCCCATTCGCCCTATCTCGGCGCGACACCGGGGCGCTGCGCCAACCGGATCGCCGACGGGCGCTTCACGCTCGACGGTGAGACCTACCAGCTCGAACTGAACGAGAAGGGTGTCACCCACCTGCACGGCGGCAGCGACAATATCGGCAAGCGCAACTGGACGATCGTCCGCCAGACGCCTGATAGCGTGACGCTCACCATTACCGATCCGGATGGACGCGCCGGCTATCCCGGCAACTGCAAGGTCACTTGCACCTACGCGCTGAAGCCCGGCGGCGTCTTGAGCGTCGTCTACGAGAGCGAGACCGACCGGCCGACGCTCGCCAATGTCTGCCAGCACAGCTACTTCAATCTCGACGGCACTGTCGACGCGCTCGGACACGACATCATGATCGCCGCCGACCACTACCTGCCGACCAACGAACGCCAGGTGCCGACGGGCGAGATCCGTGCGGTCGAGGGCACCGCCTTCGATCTCCGCGAAATGACGTCGATGCGTCGCCAGACCGAAGGTGAACGCATCAGCTACGACCACAATTTCTGCCTTTCGAACGAGCCCATGGCGAAACATTCGGTGGCGCTTGCCCGCAGCATCAATTCCGGCGTCACGCTCGAAGTGCTGACGACCGAGCCTGGTGTGCAGCTCTATACCGGCGCAAAGCTCGACATCCCCGTGCCCGGCCTCGAGGGACGCCGCTACGGCCCATTTGCCGGCTTCTGCCTGGAAACCCAAATCTGGCCGGACGCCATCAACCATGCCGGCTTCCCGAATGCAGTGCTTCGCCCCGGCGAGATCCGTCGGCAGGAAACGGACTACGTCTTCATGAAGAGCTGAGTGGCGCGCGGGCGTCGACGATCTCTAGCGACAAGGGGAGGGACGGCGAACGTTCCAAAGGACCGTCGTGCTGTCCGATCGCCACAGGTGCTCGCATGGCGAAGCATCCGGCGCCTGACGGCGGATGCCGTTCATTTCCAAAATAACAGTGAAATGAAGTGGTTGGGAGAAATTGGAGCGGGTGAGGCGATTCGAACGCCCGACCCCAACCTTGGCAAGGTTGTGCTCTACCCCTGAGCTACACCCGCTCATAAACCGCGGTCCGGGGGTAGTCGGTGGACCGTGGCGTCGCTGTCTTGCGGCGACGGGCGGTATATGGCCTAAGCGATTTTGGAATGCAACAGGGAAATGACGAGAAATCGAATATTTTTTTGGAGACCCCTCGCGAAGCCCGGAAATGCCGCGTTTTCGGCCGCTGCCGCCGCCTGTGAGATTGCGCGGCCACCGGCTTCTCCCCTAAAGCAGAGGCGAAACGAATGCCCAAGGGATGAGAATCATGAGTGAATCACAGCCGAAGACCGCCGAAGACCTCTTTCATTTTCTCGACGGACTTGGGATCGAGCATAAAACCAAGAGCCACGAGCCGGTGTTCACCGTCGCCGAATCGGTGGCGCTGCGTGACGAGATCCCTGGCGGCCACACGAAAAACCTTTTCGTGAAGGACAAGAAGGACAACTATTTCCTGCTCACCGTCGAGGAACACGCGACGGTGGACCTGAAGACCGTTCACCAGGTGATCGGTGCGGCAAGCAAGGTGTCCTTCGGCAAGCCGGAGAAGCTGATGGAATATCTGGGCGTCATTCCAGGTGCCGTGACCGCCTTCGGCGCGATCAATGACACCGAGGGCAACGTCAAGATGATCCTCGACGAGGAGCTGATGAAGTTCGACGTCGTCAACTGCCATCCGCTCTCCAATGACGCGACGACCTCGATCGCATCCAGCGATCTGCTGCGCTTCATGGAAGCGACCGGACACGAACCGCTTGTCTTGAAAGTCACGGCCTGACATACGATCTTTGGCGCGAATGCAGTAAGCTGGCAGACGAGCCGGCGAGGAGAGAAGAATGACGGGCAGCGACAATCCCTATGCAGGGTCTTTCGGCACTCAGATGACGGCTTCGGCCTCTTTCGGTCAGCCGGCGCCGGCGGCCGCGTCGGACGGTGACCTGATCAAGGAAACCACCACTGCCAACTTCACCAAGGACGTGCTCGACGCCTCCAGGCAGCAGCCGGTTCTCGTCGATTTCTGGGCGCCCTGGTGCGGCCCCTGCAAGCAGCTGACCCCCGTCATCGAAAAGGTGGTCACGGAAGCCGCAGGCCGCGTCAAACTCGTGAAGATGAACATCGACGATCATCCCTCGATCGCCGGACAGCTCGGCATCCAGTCGATCCCCGCCGTCATCGCCTTCGTCGGCGGGCGTCCGGTCGATGGCTTCATGGGCGCGGTGCCGGAAAGCCAGATCAAGCAATTCATCGAAAAGATCGCCGGTCCGGCCGTCGACGACAGCAAGGCCGAGATCGAAGCGGTTCTCGCCGATGCCAAGGCGCTGCTCGACGCCGGTGACGCCCAGAACGCCGCCGGCCTCTACGGCGCCGTGCTTCAGGCCGACCCCGAAAACGTCGTGGCGATCGCCGGCATGGTCGATTGCATGATCGCGCTCGGCCAGGTCGCCGAAGCCCGCGAAGCGCTCTCCGGGCTGCCGGAAGACCTTGCCAAGGACGCAGGCATTGCGGCCATCGGCAAGAAGCTCGACCAGATCGAGGAAGCCCGCAAGCTCGGCGATCCCAACGAGTTCGAGCGGCGCCTTGCCGCAAATCCCGATGATCATGAGGCGCGCGTGCTGCTCGCCAAGATCCGCAATGTCGAAGGCGACCGGACGGCTGCGGCCGATCACCTGCTGACGGTCATGAAGCGCGATCGAACTTTCGACGACGACGGCGCGCGGCGCGAGTTGCTCTCCTTCTTCGAGGTCTGGGGACCGAAGGATCCGGCAACGATCGCCGCACGGCGCAAGCTCTCGTCGATCCTGTTCTCCTGAGCCGTCAGGCATTTTTTTCGAGGAGGGGCGCTGTTTGCGCCCCTTTTTCGTAAGTGCGTCTGATCACGATCCACATTCACCCATGAAGATCGGTGTGCTCGTCCCTTGAGATTTTCAAGGAATGCACCATCTTTTGGTCTGGTTGACCACGCTTCCTTGGCGGGGCAAGAGCGGACATCTGCAAGGTCTATCGGAAAATGCACGTCGGAAATGCACGCTATCTCGGTCCGAAGGACTTGCCGGAGATCATTCCGGTGTTTCCGCTGACCGGTGCCCTGCTGCTTCCCGGCGCCCAGCTTCCGCTCAACATCTTCGAACCGCGCTACCTTGCCATGCTCGATGACGCGCTCTCCGGCAACCGCCTGATCGGCATCGTGCAGCCCTCCTTCTGCGAAGGCCGCAGCGAGACTGCCACCGGCCCGATGCAGGCGCTCTGCGAGGTCGGCTGCATCGGCCGCATCACCTCCTTCGCCGAGACCGGCGATGGCCGCTACATCACCTCGCTCACCGGCGTCTGCCGCTACCGGCTGTTTTCGGAAGTTTCAGCGACGCGCGGTTACCGCCGTTTCCGCATCGGCCCCTTTGCCGCCGATCTCGAAAACCGTGACGATGAAACTCTCGTCGACCGGGCAGCTCTGCTTGCCGCCTTCAAGGCCTATCTCGAAGCCAACAAGCTCAAGGCCGATTGGGAAAGCGTCGAACGGGCGAGCAACCGCACCCTGGTCAATTCCATGGCGATGATGTCGCCCTACGGCCCGGCAGAAAAACAGGCGCTGCTCGAAGCGCCCGATCTCAAGACACGCGCGGAAACCCTGATCGCCATCACCGAGATCGTGCTCGCGCGCGACTTCGGCGATATGGACAGCATCCTGCAGTGAGCGACGGATAATGGATATCAACGCCAGCAAGGTCGATCCGAAACTGCTTGAACTGCTCGTCTGCCCGCTGACCAAGGGGCGGCTGAGTTACCACGCCGAAGCCAACGAACTTATCTCGGAAAAGGCCCGCCTCGCCTATCCGATACGCGACGGCGTGCCGATCATGCTGGTCTCGGAAGCCCGCAAGATCGAGGATTGAGGGCGCGGCCGCCACCTCGTTGAGAGGTAGTTGCCCCTCATCCGGCCTGCCGGCCACCTTCTCCCCGCAGGCGGGGAGAAGGAACCTCGTGGCGCACTCGGCGCCAACCTCTTCTCTTCGACATCAAGACAGTGCCACGCATTCGACCGAGTCCCCTCGCCCCGCTTGCGGGGAGAGGGCTAGGGTGAGGGGCAATCCTCAGGTCGATGTTCAGATCGGCTCGCCCGACAAGAGCCGCGGATCCGCCTCGCCGGCAATCCCGGCCGCCTGGCGAATGAAGAAATTCTTGAGAGACGGCAGCCGGTCGACCAGACCGAGGCCGAAGTCGCGGGCGATGCGAACCGGCGTGATATCGTTGGAAAACAGCCGGTTGAGCACGTCGGTCGTCACCCCCATGCGGAAGGTGTCGAAGCGCCGCCAGCTCTGGTAGCGCTCGAGCACGGCGAGCGAGCCGATGTCGAGCCCGAGGCGATCCGCCTCGACGATCGTTTCCGCCAACGCTGCCACGTCCTTGAAGCCGAGATTGAGCCCCTGCCCCGAGATCGGATGAATGCCGTGGGCCGCGTCCCCGGCAAGCGCGAAACGTGGTTTGACAAAATCGCGCGCAAGCGTCAGCCCCAGCGGAAAGGCCCGCCGTCCGCCGACCACCTTCAGGTGCCCGAGCTTGTGGCCGAAGCGGCGCTCCAACTCTTCCTCGAACAGGAAATCGTCGCCGGCGACCAGGCGTTCGGCGTCCTCGGTGCGCTCGGTCCAGACCAGCGACGAGCGGTTGTTCTTGAGCGGCAGGGTCGCAAACGGACCGGCCGGCAGGAAATGCTCCTCCGCCGTGCCTTCGTGCGGCCGTTCGTGTTCGACCGTCGTGACGATGCCGGACTGGCCGTAGTCGAATTCGACCGTCTTGATGCCGGCAGCATCGCGCAGCTTGGAGCGTACGCCGTCACAGGCGACGAGCAGGCGCGCTTCCAGTTGTTCGCCGCCGGCGAGCGTGACGGCGACCGCATGGTCCCCGCTTTTAAAGGTTTCGACCATCGTCGACTGACGATTGACGACGCCAAGGTCCTCGCACGCTCCGCGCAGCGCACCGACCATTGCCGTGTTCGGCACCATATGGGCGAAGGGCCGGCCATCGCCGCCGTCGCCATCGAAGGTCAGAAACACAGGGCGCACCGGATCGGCCGCCTTCGAATCGGTAATCACCATGCGGCGGATCGGCTCCGCCTCCGGCACGATCTGATCCCAGACGCCAAGCACGTCGAGCATGCGTTCGGCAGCCGACGCAACCGCCGAGGCGCGCTGGTCCTTCTTCCAGGCGCCTTCCGGCGCGCCGTCGATCACCATGACGCTGAGATGCGGCGCCGCCTTTTTCAGGGATAAGGCGAGCGAAAGGCCGACATAGCCGCCACCGGCAATCAAGACATCGAGCATCGGCTTTCTCCGTCGCACTTGAGCATCGTTTTATGTCTATATAGATCAATGCCATCGACGTTCCTACCATCGGAGACAGCCGAAATGTCGCGCCCCACCGAGACCACCACGCCCATGGATGCGCTGCTCGCCATTCTCGATCTCGAGAAGCTGGAGGAAAACCTGTTCCGCGGCTTGAGCCCGCAGGTCGGCTGGCAACGCGTCTTCGGCGGCCAGGTCATCGGCCAAGCACTGGTGGCGGCCCAGCGCACCGTCGACGCGGGCCGCTTCGTCCATTCGCTGCATGCCTATTTCATGCGGCCGGGCGATCCATCCGTGCCGATCATCTACGAGGTCGACCGTATCCGCGACGGTTCGAGCTTCGCCACAAGGCGCGTCGTCGCCATCCAGCACGGCAAGGCGATCTTCTCGATGTCCGCCTCTTTCCAGTACGACGAGGACGGTTTCGACCACCAGATCGAAATGCCGAAACTCCCCATGCCGGAAACCCTGCCGGGCGAACAGGAGCTGAAGGAGAAATTCCTCGTGCATGCGCCGGAAGCGATCCGGCGCTACTGGGAGCGGCCGCGACCGATCGAGATCCGCCCGGCCTCGCTGCACCACTATTTCACCCGTAACGACGGCAAGCCGATCCAGGACGTCTGGGTCAAGGCGGTCGGCACGGTCCCGGACGAGCGCCACATCCAGGCGGCCATCCTTGCCTATCTCTCCGACATGACCCTGCTCGACACCTCGCTCTATGCGCACGGCACCTCGGTCTTCGATCGGAACCTGCAGGTCGCGAGCCTCGATCACGCCATGTGGTTCCACCGCCCCTGCAAGATGGACGACTGGCTGCTCTATACCCAGGACAGTCCGAGTGCACATGGTGCCCGCGGGATGACCAGAGGCAGCCTTTTTACGCGTTCCGGCGTGCTGATCGCCTCCGTCGCCCAGGAAGGGCTGATCCGGAAAAAGGCAACTGAATAGAAAACGGGCAGTTTTTTCAATCTGCCTATTTTTTAATCTTATAAATTGACGATTTTTTGATGCGCCGCAGCATTGTCGCTGCGGCGTCCGTTTTTCCCATTGTTTTTCATAGGCTTAGAACAGGCATCCGAATCTGGCACGCCCCTTGAATGTCATAGTCCGGTTGCACGGCGCACTGGCGCTCCGCAGCAAGGAGAGATGGCCTCCTCCGGAGGCGAACAAGGATGAAACCAGATGAAAATTGTGATGGCCATTATCAAGCCGTTCAAGCTCGATGAGGTTCGCGAAGCCCTCACTGCTGTCGGCATCCAGGGCCTGACCGTGACCGAAGTCAAAGGCTACGGCCGCCAGAAGGGACACACCGAAATCTACCGCGGCACCGAATATGCCGTCAGCTTCCTGCCGAAACTGAAGATCGAAATCGCCGTTCCCTCGGAGCTCGTCGACATGGCGGTGGAAGCGATCGCCGCAGCCGCCAAGACCGGCCAGATCGGCGACGGCAAGATCTTCGTCTACGCCATTGACCATGCCGTGCGCATCCGCACCGGCGAAACCGATTCAGAAGCGTTGTAAATCACGCCGTTCAGGGAGCACTACTCGATGTCATCTACGAAACTTTCCACCTCTCTTGGACGCCTCGGCGCGCTGACGGCCGCCTTGCTTGCGCCGGTTGTCGCCTTCGCACAGGAAACAGCCCCGGCTGCAACGGAGGCTGTTGCCGCCGTCCCGGTTCCCGACAAGGGCGATACCACTTGGATGCTCTTGTCCACCATCCTCGTGCTCCTCATGACCGTTCCGGGCCTTGCGCTCTTCTACGGCGGCCTGGTGCGCGCCAAGAACATGCTGTCGGTTCTGATGCAGGTACTGATGATCACCGCGATCGTCATGATTATCTGGGTCACCTACGGCTACTCGCTGGCCTTCACTGACGGCGGATCGCTCAACCCGTTCGTCGGCGGCTTTTCGAAGATGTTCCTTGCCGGCGTTGATACGACAACGCTCGCCGAGAGCTTCTCCAAGGGCGTGTTCATCCCCGAATACGTCTTCGTGGTGTTCCAGATGACCTTCGCCTGCATCACGCCGGCGCTGATCGTCGGCGCCTTTGCCGAGCGCATCCGGTTTTCGGCCGTCGTCCTGTTCGTCATTCTCTGGGTCACCTTCGTCTACTTCCCGATCGCCCACATGGTCTGGTTCTGGGGCGGCCCGAGCGCCTACACGGCTCCGACCGGCCTGATTTTCTCCTTCGGCGCTATCGACTTTGCCGGCGGTACCGTGGTCCACATCAATGCCGGTATTGCCGGCCTCGTCGGCGCCATTCTGCTCGGCAAGCGTACGGGCTATAAGAGGGAAATCATGGCACCGCATTCGATGACGCTCACGATGGTCGGCGCATCGCTGCTCTGGGTCGGCTGGTTCGGCTTCAACGCCGGCTCCAACCTTGAAGCCAACGCCTATGCCGGCCTCGCGATGATCAATACATTCCTCGCAACTGCCGCTGCCATCATCTCCTGGGCGGTCGTCGAAACGCTCGTCCGCAGCAAGGCTTCGATGCTTGGTGCGGCCTCCGGTGCCGTCGCCGGTCTCGTCGCGATCACGCCGGCCGCCGGCTTTGCCGGCCCGATGGGCGCGATTGTGCTCGGTCTCATCGTCTCCCCCGTCTGCTACTTCTTCGTCGACGTCGTGAAGAACAAGTTCAACTACGACGACAGCCTTGACGTCTTCGGCGTTCATGGCGTCGGCGGCATCCTCGGCGCGATCGCCACGGGCATTCTTGTCAATCCGGCGCTCGGCGGTGCCGGCATCGTCGACTACTCGACCGCGGATTTCGCGGCGGGCTATCCCGGCGTGGCAACCCAGGTCCTGGCGCAGCTCAAGGGCGTACTCGTCACCGTCGTCTGGTCCGGCATCGGTTCGCTCATCATCTTCAAGATCGTGGACGCGATCGTCGGCCTGCGTGTCTCCGTCGAAGCCGAGCGCGAAGGCCTCGACCTCTCGTCCCACGGCGAAGCCGCCTACCACATCTAAGCGGATTGCAGCGTCGAATCTGGCGCCGCTCATAGTCCCGTCGCGATCCGTCGCGGATCGCCCTTGGCCCGGATCGAAAGGTCCGGGCCTTTTTCATGCCGATCTTCAGGTCAACCACCGCTATTTTAGCGGCAACTACGCATGGTTAATGTCGCATTAACCGTACTCCGCTTAGGTTGATTCCATGGCGCGCAATGCGCCCTAGAGATCGAGACGGGCAGCAGGCAACATGAGCAGAAGCAATCCGGCAACGCTTGACAGCCGTTCCAACCGGTTCGTGCTAACCACCTTCGTTTGGAGACAGATCGCGTCGCTGGCGGGCTTTGCGCTGTTCGGCGCATTGGCGCTGGCCGTCGCGGCGCTATCGACATGGAACGTCGCCGACCCGAGCTTCTCCTACGCCACATCGGAAGCACCGACCAACGTGCTTGGTTATCCGGGTGCGGCCTTTGCCGATATCTTCATGCAGTTCTTCGGCCTTGCCAGCGTCGTCGCCCTTCTGCCGGCTGTCGCCTGGGCGCTCGTGCTGATCAGCGGCAAGCGCTTCGACAAGACCTTCAAGCGCCTTGGCGTCTGGTTCATCGGCTCCGTGCTTGCCGGCGCGGCGCTGAGCTGCGTCCCCGCCCCAATCACCTGGCCGCTGCCCAACGGCCTCGGCGGCGTCTTCGGCGATATGATTCTCCGCTTCCCGGCACTCTTCACCGGCGCCTTCCCGACCGGCACGCTCGCAACCGTACTCGCCTGCATCTTCGCCGCACCGGCCGCCTGGTGCCTGATCTACAGCGCCGGCCTCATCGGTGTCAGCGATGAAGAGGAAGACGAAGAGGTTGTCGAGCCGACGCCGAGCAAGGCGCGCACCGTTCGCGACGAGCTGGACGAGGACGACAGCGAGGGCCCCTTCACCCTGCTGATGGGCTCCTTCGCCCATATGCGCTACACCATGCACGCACGCGTGCGCCGCATTTTCGGCATGAGCGGCACGCGCAGTTCGCCCAAGCGCCAGTATGACGAGCCTTACGATTTCAACAACGACGAGTTCGGCACGCTGAACGAGCCGGTTCGGCCGAAGCCGATGGCCGCCGGTGACCGCATCGAACCCTCGCTCGATCGCTCCGAACGCCGCATCGTCACGCCGCCGCCAATCATGGCCGATGACGAGGACGACGACATGCCCTTCGACATCGACGAGCGTCGCCCTGCGGGCATCCTGCCCGACGACGAAGACGACGATCCGGCAGCCGACTGGGCGCCGCGGGCAGCGCCGCCGAAGCAGGGTCTGCTGAAGTCGGGCTCGCGCGTGGCAACGCCGGCTCCGCGTCCGAAGACCGGTCAGCGGATCGAGCGCGAAGCCCAACGCTCCTTCGTCGAGGACGATGGCGACTTCACGCTGCCTCCGATGCATTTCCTTGCGGAACCGAAGAACGTCGGCCGCGATGCATCGCTCTCACCGGACGCGCTCGAACAGAATGCCCGCATGCTCGAGGGTGTGCTTGAGGACTTCGGCGTCAAGGGCGAGATCATCCACGTCCGCCCCGGCCCGGTCGTAACCCTCTATGAACTGGAACCGGCACCCGGCATCAAGTCGTCCCGCGTCATCGGCCTTGCCGATGACATCGCCCGCTCGATGAGCGCGATCGCTGCCCGCGTCGCCGTCGTTCCCGGCCGCAACGCCATCGGCATCGAACTGCCGAACCAGCGGCGCGAGACCGTCTACCTGCGCGAGCTCATCGGCTCGCGTGACTTCGAGACCTCCAAGGCGCGCCTTGCCATGGCGCTCGGCAAGACGATCGGCGGCGAACCCGTGGTCGCCGATCTCGCCAAGATGCCGCATCTGCTCGTTGCCGGCACCACCGGTTCGGGTAAATCGGTCGCGATCAACACCATGATCCTGTCGCTGCTCTATCGCCTGCGCCCGGATCAGTGCCGCCTGATCATGATCGACCCGAAGATGCTCGAACTCTCCGTCTATGACGGCATTCCGCACCTGCTTTCGCCCGTCGTCACTGACCCGAAGAAGGCGGTGGTCGCGCTGAAGTGGACGGTGCGCGAGATGGAAGAGCGCTACAAGAAGATGTCGAAAATCGGCGTGCGCAACATCGACGGCTTCAACAGCCGCGTCGAGCAGGCGCTTGCCAAGGGCGAGCAGATCACCCGCACGGTGCAGACCGGCTTCGACCGCCAGACGGGCGAAGCCATGTACGAGACCGAGGAATTCGATCTCACGCCGCTGCCCTACATTGTCGTCATCATCGACGAAATGGCCGACCTGATGATGGTCGCCGGCAAGGACATCGAAGGCGCGGTGCAGCGTCTCGCCCAGATGGCGCGCGCCGCCGGCATCCATGTCATCATGGCAACGCAGCGCCCCTCGGTCGACGTCATCACCGGCACGATCAAGGCCAACTTCCCGACCCGCATCTCGTTCCAGGTCACCTCGAAAATCGACAGCCGTACGATCCTTGGCGAACAGGGTGCCGAACAGCTGCTCGGCATGGGCGACATGCTCTACATGGCCGGTGGCGGTCGCATCCAGCGCGTCCACGGTCCCTTCGTCTCCGACACCGAGGTCGAAGAGGTCGTCGCCTATCTCAAGACCCAGGGCGTGCCGCAATATCTCGACGCGATCACCGAGGATGACGACGAGGATGGCGAAGGCGGCGGCCCTGCCGGTACCTCCAACCTCGCCGATTCGGACGACCCTTACGACCAGGCGGTCGCCGTCGTCCTGCGTGACGGCAAGGCATCCACATCCTACGTTCAACGGCGCCTCGGGATCGGTTACAATCGTGCCGCCTCGCTGATCGAGCGCATGGAGCAGGAAGGCATCATCGGCCCGGCGAACCACGCCGGAAAACGCGAAATACTGGTTCCGACCGAGGAATAAAGCAATTTCGGCAGGATCTCGGGGCGTTTTTCGTCCGGACTTACGCCGATAGATCAACACGGCAATCCCGCACCGGATTGCGGGGCCGAACTGGTAACGGTCATGTGAGAGCGCGAGCCTTAAAGCTCGAAAGTAGCGCCTTGAAGGCGCCGCACTTGCGCTCCAGATGATCCGTAAATGAAGGAGACTGAGATGACAGAGACCAAGAACGGCGAGCGCAACCACCCGGTAATTTCGCGCCGCCTCTTCGTGTGCGGGCTTGCGGCATTCGCCGGCATCGGCGGCACCGGTCTCGACATCGCTGAGGCCTTCGCCCAGGCGCCGAGGGCCGCCCAGAAGATCGCCGATCACTTCTCCTCGGTAAAGACGATGGCCGGCGAGTTCGTGCAGTTCGGCCCGCGCGGCGAGCAGACCGGCGGCAAGTTCTACATCCGCCGCCCCGGCCGCATCCGCTTCAACTACGAGGCCCCCTCGCCGATGCGTGTCATTGCCGACGGCAAGTCGGTGGTCATCGGCAATATGAAGCTCAAGACCTGGGACATCTATCCGCTGTCGAAGACACCGCTCAATCTGCTGCTCAGCGAGAAGATCGACCTGACCGGCAAGATGGTGCGCGACGTCAAGGAAGAGTCCGACCTCATCACCATCGTGCTTGGCGACCGCTCGATCTTCGGCGATTCGACCATCACCATGATGTTCGACCCGAAGACCTATGATCTGCGCCAGTGGACGATCACCGATGCGCAGAAGAAGGACACATCGGTCATGATCTTCAATGTCCAGACCGGGATGGCGCTGGACGACAAGGTCTTCCAGATCCCCTACGACGAGGTCCGTAACAAGCGGGGCGGCTGAGCGATCCAAACGCTACGAACCTATACGCGCCCACAAGACGCGCGGTTTAGTGCGGCCTTCTTCATGCATTCCTTGTCCCGGCGCGCCGGACCTGCTTAAAGCTCGGGTCAACATCCATCCCGAGCCGGCCTTCCCTTCGCGAGCGTCCGGCCCCAGCCGATCAGGGAATGACGCATGGCCCTTTCCGTCGCCACTTGGAACATCAACTCCGTTCGCCTGCGCATGCCGCTCGTCGAACACCTGCTGAAGACTTGGCAGCCGGACATCCTCTGCCTGCAGGAAACCAAGTGCCCGAATGACCAGTTCCCGTCCAAGCCACTGAAGGCACTCGGCTACAATCATATCGAGATGCACGGCCAGAAGGGCTATCACGGCGTGGCGACGATCTCGCGCCTGCCCCTGCATGAGCTCAGCGACCGCCGCGACTATTGCGGCGTCGGCGATGCCCGCCACCTCTCGGTTGTTTTCGAGGCCGGCGGCAAGAAGATCCGCCTGCACAATTTCTATGTCCCGGCAGGCGGCGACGAGCCGGACCGCAGCATCAACCCGAAATTTGGCCACAAGCTCGATTTCGTCGAAGAGATGAAGCTGCTGCATGCGGAAACCGAGGCTGGCATCTCCTCGATCCTCGTCGGCGACCTCAACATTGCGCCGCTGGAAGACGACGTCTGGTCGCACAAGCAGCTCCTGAAGATCGTCAGCCACACGCCCATCGAAACCGAAGGCCTGACGACGGTGATGAACGGCGGCGGCTGGGTCGACCTGATGCGCCAGCACACACCGTCCCCGACCAAGCTCTACACCTGGTGGAGCTACCGGGCGAAGGACTGGGAAGCGGCCGACCGCGGCCGCCGGCTCGACCACATCTGGTCCTCCGCGGACCTGGCGCCGGCGCTGAAGCACGTCGATATCCTGCGCGAAGCGCGCGGCTGGGAACGCCCCTCCGACCACGTGCCCGTCATCGCGCATTTCGATATCTAACCGCTTCTCACCAAGCGGCGGCACGCGCCTTGCGCGCTTGATGTCTGCATCAATAAAAACATGACTAAAATAATCATATTTTTCTTGATGCACATTTCCAAACGGACTATCCCTCTTTTCGGGCGGCGGGGACACCGCCTCCGACGGCAGATCGGCCGTCGTTTTCACTAGATCACGATGATTGTGGGTCGTTCGACCCACAATCATCGTGATCGATTCTCAGAAATGAGAGCGAGATGCGGGCGGAAAACCGCACGCACTTTTCCTCATCTCGCTCGGATATGGGGCGCTTTGCTCTGGCGTTTGCCGGAGGGCTTTCGTGCGCCCGCAAGAGGGCCAGACATGCGAAAGACCTTGCCAATCCATTTCACGCGCGCATCGCGCCGCGCGCTCTCCGCGACCACTGTCCTGGCCGCGAGCACTGCCGCCGTATTCCTTTCGCCGACTGCGGCCTACGCGCAGTCGGCCGAAAGCCAGAAGACGACACGGCTGGAAAAGATCGAGGTGACGGCCGGCAAGACAGCCGCGACGATCGCTGAGGATAACGACACAATCGTGCCGACGCGCAACGTCTCGGCGCTGAAGACCGATACGCCGCTGATTGAAACGCCCCGCTCCGTCTCGGTGGTCACGCGCAAGGAACTCGAAGAGCGCGGCGTGCAGGACATGATCCAGGCGACGCGTTACGCCGCCGGCGTCACCACCGGCGCCTTCGGCTTCGATCCGCGCTTCGACCAGATCTACATCCGCGGCTTCGAGACGACGACGACCGGCGACTTCCGCGATGGCCTGCGCCAGCCCTACATGAACTACGGCACCTTCCCGACGGAGGTCTACGGCCTCGAACGAATAGAGATCGTCAAGGGTCCCGTCTCGGTCATGTACGGCGCCGCCGGCGTCGGCGGCATCGTCAATCGCATATCGAAGATGCCTGAGGAGGAGACGCACCGCGAGGTCGAGCTGCAATATGGCACGATCGGACGCACCCAGGGCGCCTTCGACGTCGGCGGACCGGCAACGGCCGATGGCGATTTTCTCTATCGCATCGTCGGGCTCCTGAGGAACGGCGAGACCAACTACGACGTCGCCGACGACCGCTACCTGGTGCAGCCCTCCTTTACCTGGAAGCCCGACGAGGGCACGTCGCTGACCGTCTATGGACTCGGGCAGAAGGGTGAGAGCGATGCCAGCCCGCGGGTGCTCGAACATGATGGCCGGATGCTGCGCTATAGCGACCCGGACTACGACTACCAGAAGGTCCGGCAGTATCAGGCCGGCTACAAATTCGAGCACGACTTCGACAACGGCCTGACCTTCCGCCAGCACGGCCGCGTCAGCGATCTCGACCTGAAGGCCCGTTACCTGCAGTTCGGGACCGAGGTGGCACCCGACGTCTTCGAACGCTCGCCCGTCGCCATCAAGGACGACCAGCGCGCCTACCAGATCGACAACCAGCTCCAGGCCATCTTCGACACCGGCGCAGTCTCGCACACGCTCCTGACCGGCCTCGACTATACCTGGATCACCTCCGACTTCGGCCTCGGCTTCGGCGCCGTCGATCCGGCCTATCGCTTCGACCTCAACAACCCCACCTTTGGGATCAGCGGCCCGACGCCTGCGCTCACCAGCTTCAGCGGGCGGGATCTTCGGCAGACCGGCATCTACATCCAGGACCAGGCGGAGTTCGGCAACTGGCGCGCCGTCGGCGGCCTTCGTTATGACTGGGTCGACCAGACGAGCACCGACAAGAACACCGGCGTCGTCGACCGCAAGGACGACGGCGAGCTCACCGGACAGGCAGGCCTTCTCTATCTCTTCGACAATGGCATCGCGCCCTATGCGAGCTACAGCACCTCCTTCGTGCCGCGCACCGAACTCTCGGCCGACGGCAGAGTGCTTGATCCGACGACCGGCGAGCAGATCGAGCTTGGCGTGAAATACCAGCCGGAAGGCGAGGCCTATTCGCTGAGTGCGGCCTACTACCGGATCGTCGAAACCGGTGCTGCGCAATACGTATCGGACGCATCGCTTCCCATCGGCTATTACTACAAATCGGCAGGCGAAGTGACGACCAATGGTTTCGAGGTGGAAGGACGCCGGGAGTTCGACAACGGCCTGAGCTTCATCGCCGCCTACACCTACAACGACGCCGAAATCACCGGAAATGTCGACCCGTCGCTGATCGGCAACGTGCCGTCGACGAAGCCGCGCCATGTCGCATCGCTGTGGGTGAACTATCTGCTGCCCGACGACACGCAGCTTGCGGGTTTGAGCCTCGGCGGCGGGGTGCGCCTGGCATCAAGCTCCTACAGATCCGATGCCAATACCGCCAGGAACGGTGGTGCCGTCTATTTCGACGCCTCGATCGCCTACGACTTCGGCGTCAAGAACCCGGAGCTTAACGGGCTGTCGCTCGCCGTCAGCGCCACCAATCTCGGCGATCGCCGCGAAGAGGTCTGCACCGATGGCTATTGCTATTTCGGCCAGGGCCGCACGGTACTCGGTTCGCTGAAATATCGGTGGTAGCAGCCGGAAGCCGTAACTTACTTCAAGCAAAGCGGCCGGCGAGCGCGCCGGCCCGGCGGATCATCGCCTGCAGGTTCTCGCGGATGCGGGCTTCGACGAGCTCTGCCACTTCCGGGTACTCTTCCAGCATGCGGCGGAAGAGCGGCCGGTTGATGCGGATGACCTCGCTGTCTTCCTCGGCGGTCGCCGTGAACTTGCGTTCGACCATCGAGATCAGCGCCAGTTCCGACAGCAGCGCCCCGCGGCCGACCGTCGAAACCGTCGCCTCGGAACCATCGACGCCGACTTTCGACAAGGACAGGCTGCCGCTCGCAATGGCAAAGGCGCAATCCGCCGGCGCCCCTTCGCGAAACAGTTCCTGCCCCTTGAAGATGCGACGTCGCTCCGCTCCAAAGGCGATCAGCCGCAGCTTGTCCTCGCTGATATCGGCAAACAGCGGGACGTTGGACAGAAGCACGATATCGTCGTTGAGCGCCAAACGGCTAACCTCCCGAAATCACGGCGCGCCCGACCCCAAGCGAGCCGGATCGCGCACGATCAGTCTAGATGACATGGAGCAGGATTCGGGCAGCAAACCGCTTCGCACCTTCCCCACCCCGGCTAAGGTACGATCTTGTAGCCGCCGTTCTCTGTCACCAAAATCTCGGCATTGGAAGGGTCCCGTTCGATTTTCTGGCGCAGCCGGTAGACGTGGGTTTCGAGCGTGTGTGTCGTGACGCCGGAATTGTAGCCCCAGACCTCTTCGAGCAGCACGTCGCGCGTCACCACTTTCTGGTCGGCGCGGTAGAGGTAGCGGATGATCGCCGCTTCCTTCTCGGTGAGGCGGATCTTCTGGCCGTTTTCCAGCGTCAGCAGCTTCTGGCTGGGCTTGAACGTATAGGGCCCGACGCTGAAGGTCGCATCCTCGCTCTGTTCATGCTGGCGCAACTGCGCACGGATACGGGCAAGCAGCACGGCGAAGCGGAACGGCTTCGTGACATAGTCGTTGGCGCCGGCCTCGAGACCGAGGATCGTATCCGAATCGGTGTCGTGCCCGGTCAGCATGATGATCGGCGCCTTGAAGCCGCCCTTGCGCAGAAGCTTCACCGCCTCGCGGCCATCCATGTCGGGCAAGCCGACATCCATGATCAAGAGGTCCACCTGCTGCGCCCGCGCGGTCTGGATGCCCTTGCCGGCGGTCGCTTCCTGGATGAGATCGAACTCTTCATAGAGTGAGAGCTGCTCGACCAATGTCTCGCGCAGGTCATTGTCGTCATCGACAAGAAGAATGGTACGGGTCGCCATGGGACAATTCCTGTTTGCTTCCGTTTTCAAACTAGCTCAAATGCCCGTGTTGGCAAGCGAGCCAGCGTCGGTAAGTCCTTATACCTGCAACCGTGCTTATGGTGCCGCCCAAATCACGGGCAAAGCAAAAATCCGTGAGAATGATGCGCAAGAAAACGTCGGGAAAAAGACCAGCCAAGTCCATCATCACAGTCCGCCCGGCGCCGCGCGATCGAAAGCGGGCCCTGGTGTGTTTCGATGGCCGCGTCGAGCAGGCGGCGATCGGACGAAGCGGCATTACCAGCCTGAAGCGTGAAGGCGACGGCGCCACGCCACGTGCCGCCATGAAGCTGATCGGCGGCTATGTCAGGCGCGATCGTCTCTTTCTGCCGCCGACACCACTGCCGACGCGAGCGACGCGCAAGGACATGCTCTGGTGCGACGCCCCAGGTCACGCCCAATACAACCGTCCGGTCATGGCACCTTTCTCACCGAGCCACGAAGAGATGATGCGCGAAGACGGGCTCTACGACATCTGCCTGGTGATGGACTGGAACCTCCTCGCACGCCGTCGAAATGCCGGTTCGGCGATCTTCTTCCACCTGATCCGGCCGGGTTATGAACCGACGCAGGGCTGCGTCGCGGTCAGCCTGCCCGCCATGTCGCGGCTGATGCCTCATATGCGGCGCGGCACCGTCGTGCGGGTGCTTTGATCCAGGCCTGCAAACAACTCAGTCGAGCGAGCGCGGGGTCACAAAACGCGCGAGTTTGGCGCCGCCGGGCATAAGCTCACGCCAGCCCACAGCTTCGAACTCGAGCACCGCAAGGGCGGCCGTCGGAAACTTGTCCGCCATGCGTATGCGCAGATCCGCATCGCCGGAGCCGACGAGTTCGTGCGCCAGATCTTCCATGCCGGGATTATGGCCGACGATCAGCAAAGTCCTGACAGCCGGATCCGTCGCGCGCAGAACGCTCAGGATCTGCGAGGCGCCCACCTCGTAGATCGCACGGGTATTCTCGACCGCGACCTCGGACGACAGGGCGGACGCCACCAATTGCCAGGTCTCTTGCGCGCGCTTGGCGGTCGAAACCAGTGCAAGATCCGGCACGAGCTTATGCCGGGCTATGTACTTTCCCATCAGCGGCGCCGCCTTGCGGCCGCGCTCGCCGAGCGGACGATTGATGTCGGCAACACCATCCGGCCAGGCGGACTTGGCATGGCGCAACAGCATCAGGCAGTAGCTTTGTACAGGCAGATCGTCGCTCATCCGTCGTCCTCCCAAACGCCCTTCGGCCAACCGTTCCTACTGCATGTTTCCTTTAATCGTAGCCGATTTAAGGACAAAAACATGCAGCAATTCAAAGTGCTACAGCGACCTTTGCGCGTCTGATAAGACGCCCGGCGCTGTAGACTTGTGAGCAGGCAGCTTAGCGCAATTCGCCGATCCGCGCGGAGCGCTGACGTGCGGACAAACAAAAAAGGCCGCCCCGAAGGGCGGCCATTTGCGCCGGAAAAGCTCAAATCCGGCTTATTTCCATTCGCGGATGTCGACGAAGTGACCCGAAACCGCAGCGGCCGCCGCCATTGCCGGCGAGACCAGATGCGTGCGCCCCTTGAAGCCCTGACGTCCCTCGAAGTTGCGGTTCGACGTGGACGCGCAACGCTCGCCCGGCTTCAGCCGGTCGTCGTTCATCGCCAGACACATGGAGCAGCCCGGCTCGCGCCAGTCGAAGCCGGCTTCCTTGAAGATCTTGTCGAGGCCTTCGGCTTCCGCCTGTTCCTTGACGAGGCCCGAGCCCGGAACGATCATTGCCGAAACCGTCGAAGCAACCTTGCGGCCTTCCACCACCTTGGCAACTTCACGCAGGTCCTCGATGCGGCCGTTGGTGCAGGAGCCGATGAAGACGCGGTCGATACCGATGTCGGTGATCTTGGTACCCGGCTTCAGGCCCATATAGTCGAGCGCACGCCACTTGGAGGCGCGCTTGGTCTCTTCCTGGATCTCGTCCGGGTTGGGAACGATACCCTGAACCGAAATCACGTCTTCCGGAGAGGAACCCCAGGAAACGATCGGCGGCAGGTTGGCAGCGTCGAGCACGACGACGCGATCATAATGGGCGCCCTCGTCCGTGTGCAGCGTCTTCCAGTAGTCGAGCGCCATGTCCCAGGCCTTGCCCTTCGGAGCGCGCGGCTTGTCCTTGATATAGGCAAACGTCGTCTCGTCCGGCGCGATCAGGCCGGCGCGGGCGCCGCCTTCGATCGTCATGTTGCAGATGGTCATGCGGCCTTCCATCGACAGCGAGCGGATCGCCTCGCCGGCAAATTCGATGACGTGGCCGGTACCGCCGGCCGTGCCGATCTCGCCGATGATGGCGAGGATGATGTCCTTGGCGGTGACGCCGGGCGGCAGCTGGCCGTCGACGCGCACCAGCATGTTCTTCGCCTTCTTCTGGATCAGCGTCTGGGTGGCGAGCACGTGCTCGACCTCGGACGTGCCGATGCCATGGGCCAGCGAACCGAAGGCGCCGTGCGTCGAAGTGTGGCTGTCACCGCAGACGATGGTCATGCCCGGCAGGGTGAAGCCCTGCTCCGGGCCGACGATGTGCACGATGCCCTGGCGCTTGTCGTTCTCGGAGTAGTATTCGACGCCGAACTCGGCCGCGTTCTTGGCCAGCGCCTCGACCTGGATGCGGCTTTCCTCGTTCTTGATGCCGAGATGGCGGTCAGGCGAAGTCGGAACGTTGTGGTCGACGACGGCGAGCGTCTTTTCCGGCGCGCGGACCTGGCGGCCGGCCATACGCAGGCCTTCGAAGGCCTGCGGGCTCGTCACTTCGTGAACGAGGTGACGGTCGATGTAGAGAAGACAGGTGCCGTCTTCCTGCTCGTTGACCAGGTGGTCGTCCCAGATTTTGTCATAGAGGGTACGCGGTGCGCTCATGGCGGTATATCCATCGAGTTTTCAAAAGGTAGGGATAGCCGGCGGCAAGGCGGCCGGAAACACTGATCAGGAGATCAGGATAGGCGGCTTGTAAGCGCCCCGTGGACGCGCGCAAAGAAGCGTGCCGGCAGGCGCTTGTGATCCTGCAGCACGACGATTTTCTGTTCGCGACATCCGAATTTGGATTCCATGAGCGCGTTCATATCAATTTTTTGACAGGTCGGCAATTGGCGTGATCGCGCTCAGCGGGCCTCCGCGCGCCGCAGCCGCCGCTCCAGCCCCCGCAATCCCAGCGACAGACCGATGGTCAGCACCAGATAGACATAGGCGACGATCGAATAGGTCTCGAAGAAGCGAAAGGAACCGGAAGCATAGACCTTGCCCATCTGCGTTATGTCGGCGACGCCGAGCACCGAGACGAGCGAGGAATCCTTGACCATGGCGATGAAGTCGTTACCAAGAGGCGGCAGGATCACCCGGATTGCCTGCGGAAAGACGACAAGGCGAAAGCGCTGGTAACGCGAGAGCCCGAGCGCCTTGGCCGCCTCGATCTGTCCCTTGTCGACCGAGAGGATGCCGGCCCGGAACACTTCGGCAATGAAGGCGGAATAGCCGATCATCAAGGCGATGATCGCCCGCCACATCAGCGATATATCGCGAACGACGAAGGGCTCGATCCAGCCGGCGCCGATCAACGGCGCGCAGATGAAATTGGCGGCAACGACAAGCGCCGGCGCCCCGACGAAGGCGATATAGAAGAGAAGCACAAGGATCGGCACACCGCGAATGATCTCCGTGTAGAAGCGCGCGATCTGCCGGAGCGACGAGTGCTCGGACAGCGCCATTAGCGCAATACCGAGGCCAAGCGTCGTCGCCAGCACAAAGCCCATGAGCGTTACGAAGACGGTGACGCCAAGGCCTTTGAAGACGACGGTGAAGACCTCGGAGAAGATGTCATTGCTGACGATCACGGCGGCAAGCGCCACCGCGATCACAAGAAGGGCGACCAACCACCAGGGATAGTCGCCCTTGCCGGACATGTCAGGAGATTGCGGAGCGGCCATAGCCTCGGATCAGCCGCCCATTTTGTATTCGAGGAACCACTTCTTATCGAGGGCATCGAAGGTGCCGTCTTCCTTCAGCGCCTTGATCGCGGCGTTGACCGGAGCGACGAGGTCCGAGCCCTTCGGGAAGATGAAGCCGAAATCCTCGGTGCCGAGCGGACCGCCGACGACCTTGAGCTTGCCTTCGGAGGAATCGACATAACCCTTGGCGGCGACGCTGTCGGTCAGAACCACGTCGACGTCGCCGGCCTTCAGCGCCTGGACAGTCGCACCGAAGGTCTCGAACAGCTTGATGCGTGGGTTCTGCTCGTTGCCGTCGAGCATTTCGTAGACGGCGGTGTAGAACGGCGAGGTGCCCGGCTGTGCGCCGACGAGACCGTCGGCAAAGGCGCCGAAGCTCTTGCCGTCGTTGAAACGGTTTTCATCGCTGCGCACCAGCATGAACTGCTGCGAGCGCATGTAGGGGTCCGAGAAGTCGACCTTCTCCTTGCGGTCGTCCTTGATGGTGATGCCGGTCATGCCGATCTGGTACTGGCCGTCATGCACTGCCTGGATCATCGCGTCCCAGCTGGTGTTCTGGTATTCGACCTTGAAATTCAACCGCTTGGCGATCTCGTTCATGGCGTCGTATTCCCAGCCTTTGGCCTCGCCGGTCTTGGGGTCGACGAACTGCAGCGGCGGGTAGGCGTTCTCCGTGACGACGACAACCGTCTTGCCGCCGAGATCGGGCAGATCGCTGGCAACAGCCGGTGCAGAAAATGCGAAAGGAACGGCAAGTGCAGCTGCGATGCCCGCAAGCACGTGGCGACGGATTGTCATTGGAGGGCTCCCGAAAAGTGTGGCAGCGGAAAATGTCACAAATTCCGTCGGAAAGACAAGCGCATAGTACCAAAAAAGAAAGGCGGCCTGAGGCCGCCTTTCTTACAATCCGAATGGATTGAAATCTTATTCCGCTGCAGCTTCTGCTGCCTTGGCTTCGGCGGCTTCTGCAGCGGCCTTGGCTTCTGCTGCTTCGGCTGCTGCCTTTTCGGCGGCGAGAGCCTGAGCTGCTGCGATCTTTTCAGCTTCGATGCGTGCCTTTTCCTCGGCAACGGCCTGGCGCTCGGCGTCGTTCAGCTTGCGGGCGCGCGTGCCGGTGTTCTCGACGATACGAGCCGACTTGCCGCGACGATCGCGCAGGTAGTAGAGCTTGGCGCGACGGACCTTACCGCGGCGAACAACTTCGACGCTTTCGACGAGCGGAGAGTAAACCGGGAATACGCGCTCGACGCCTTCGCCGTAGGAGATCTTGCGAACGGTGAAGCTTTCGTTGATGCCGCCGCCCGAACGAGCGATGCAGACGCCTTCATAGGCCTGAACGCGGGTACGGCTGCCTTCGACAACGCGGACGTTGACGCGCAGCGTGTCGCCGGCGGAGAATTCGGGGAGCGTGCGCTTGGCGGCAATCTTGGCGGCCTGTTCGGCTTCCAGCTGCTGGATGATGTTCATCGGTTTAACCTTTCAAGTTCTTCTGAAACAGCCAGAGCGCTCTCGATGAACCTGTCGGGCTTGCCTTCAGGTCTTGCCGGAAACCGGCAGGAGCGGATTCGCCATTCTTTGTTTTGGTCGACGGGCACAGAACCCGAACCGGGCCGGCACATACACCAATCGATCCGCCTTGTCATCCCCGGAAGCCATATTTTCTCGCCGATCCGCGGCAAGAAACGCCTTTCTATCAGAAAACCCGGATGGATGCATGCTCGATTGTCCGAGCGGACGGGCTTGCGGCCATCCCTGCCACCGGCTATCCCGAGCGTGGTGGGTCGGGGGAGACCATGCATATCTTTGAAGTGCTCATGCTGTTTGCGGCCGGCTTCCTGTCCGGCGTCGTCAATGCCATCGCCGGCGGCGGAACGTTCCTGACCTTCGGGGCGATGACGCTTGGCGGCCTGTCGCCGATCGTCGCCAACGCGACCTCGTCGATCATCCAGTTCCCGGGCTACATCACCTCGGCACTCGCCTATGCCAAGGAGATCCGCGCCGACAGACGATACGCCGTCCTGCTCGGCGTGATCTCGGCGCTCGGCGGCCTTGCCGGCGCACTGCTTCTCATCTCGCTTTCCAACGCCTCCTTTCGTGCTCTGGTGCCCTGGCTGCTGCTCGCCGCGACGGCGATCTTCGCCGCCGGGCCGCTCTTGAAGCCCAAGGCGCGCGTCGACGAGCATGCGATCAATCCGGCCGGCATCGGCGCCCAGTTCGTCACGTCCATCTATGGCGGCTTCTTCGGCGCCGGCATGGGCATCATGATGCTGGCGGTGTTGGGGCTGGCGACCGGCGGCGGCTATCACCGGCTGAACGCGCTCAAGAACTTCATCTCGATCGTGATTGCGGCAATCGCCATCGTCGTCTTCGCCGCCGGCGGCGTCGTCTCCTGGCTGCATGCGGCAATCATGGTGCCGGGGGCAGCACTTGGCGGCTACAGCGGCGTCTGGGCGGCTCGGAGGGTACCCCAAGCCGTCATCCGCGCGCTGGTGGTCGCCGTCGGCCTGCTGCTTGCCGCCTATTATTTCTTCACGGGCTGATCGAGAAGATCGGGCCTGCGCTCGGCCGTCAGACGCCGCGCCTCTGCCTCGCGCCACTTGGCAATGGCGCCGTGATTGCCCGAGGTCAGCACCGCCGGGATCTCGCGGCCCTCGAAGATCTGCGGGCGGGTGTAGTGCGGATGTTCGAGCAGGCCGCCTTCGAAGCTCTCATGCACGCCTGAAAGCTCATTGCCCATGACACCCGGCAGGATGCGCACCACGGCATCGAGCAGTGTCAGCGCCGCCGGCTCACCGCCCGAAAGAATATAGTCGCCTATGGAAACCTCTTCGAGGCCGCGGGCATCGATCACCCGCTGGTCGACGCCTTCGAAGCGTCCGCAGACGATGACGACGCCAGGCCCGGCCGCGAGCTCACGCACCCGCTCTTGCGTCAGCGGCCGACCGCGCGGGCTCATCAACAGGCGTGGACGGTCGTCGCCCTCAGAGACATGGTCGATCGCGCGGGCGAGCACGTCCGGCTTCAGCACCATGCCGGCTCCGCCGCCGGCCGGCGTGTCGTCGACGGTGCGGTGCTTGTCCTCGGCGAAATCGCGGATCTGCACCGGCTCGATCGACCATTGGCCGCGCTCCAGCGCCTTACCCGAAAGGGACGCGCCGAGATGGCCCGGAAACATTTCGGGATAGAGCGTCAGGACAGTCGCGCGAAAAGTCATCGCCGCATCGCTCACTTGCGCTTGGCGGAAAACGGATTGCCCGAATCCTGGTCCTTGTCCTCGGAAAGGCCTGCCGCGACCGGATCGACCAGCAGCTTGCCCGCTTCCAGATCGATCTCCAGAACCGACCATTCGGTGAAGGGGATCAGCACCGGGCGCCGGCCCGGACCTTTCAGCTCCAGAAGATCGCCGGCGCCGAAATCGAAAACGCCGCTAACCTTGCCATAGCTGGTGCCATTGCCGTCGATCGCTTCCAGCCCTTCGAGATCGGCATAGAAGAACTCGTCCTCATCGAGATCGTCGTCCGGCAGGTTGTCCCGCTCGATGAACAGATCGAGACCATTGAGCGCCTCGGCGGCGTTGCGATCGTTGACGCCACGGAAGCGCACGATGACGACGTTCTTCGCCTCGCGGATTTCCAGCACCTCGAATACGCGTCCGTCGGCGCTGTGCAAATTGCCGTAGTCGCCGAGCGCCGTCGGGTCGTCGGTAAAGGATTTGACCCTGACCTCGCCGCGCAAGCCCTGCGCCGCGCCGATCGTCGCCATCAGAACCGGGTTTTCGAGTTTGCTCATCGTCCGCGTCCATTTCGGGAGTTCAGGGTGCACATAACGGAAAACGGGCGGCATGGAAATGCCACCCGTTTCCTTAAAGTCACGACAGGTTGGAAGTGGACGCGGACGGAAGCCCGTGCATCCTGCTTCAAACCATTTGCCGGCTATTATTCTGCGGCAGCTTCTGCAGCGGCAGCAGCGGCGTCTTCAGCCTTCTGCTTGGCTTCAGCAGCGCGCTCCTGAGCCTTCTTGCCCGGAACGGCCTTGGTCGGGTTGCTGCGAGCCGGACGCTTTGCGAGGCCAGCCTGGTCGAGGAAGCGCAGAACGCGGTCGGTCGGCTGGGCGCCCTGGGCGATCCAGTGAGCGATGCGCTCGGCGTCGAGCTCGATGCGCTTTTCGTCGTCCTTGCCGAGCATCGGGTTCCAGGAGCCGATCTTCTCGAGGAAGCGGCCGTCGCGCGGGCTGCGGGCGTCGGCAACGACGATCTGGTAGTACGGACGCTTCTTGGAACCGCCACGGGCGAGACGAATTTTCAGTGCCATTTCAGTTACTCCTTGCAGGCTTTCTTGACCGCTTCGTTCAAGCGGAATGGTTTGTGCCGGCGTTGCCCGCGGAATGCGAGCGATCGGCGGCGATGGCTTCATGATGCCGGATGACTTCCTTGATGATGAAGTTCAGGAACTTCTCGGCGAAATCCGGATCCAGATTGGCATCCTTGGCCAGACGGCGCAGGCGTTCGATCTGGTATTCTTCGCGCGCCGGGTCGGCCGGCGGCAGATCATGCTTGGCCTTGAGAACGCCGACTGCCTGAGTGCAGCGGAAGCGTTCGGCCAACATGTGGACGAGTGCGGCATCGATGTTGTCGATCGACTGCCGGTAACCCGCCAATTCCTGTTTGATTTCGGGATCAATCATCTCTCACCGATCCTCACTTCTTCTTCGGCAGGCCGGGAAGGCCGGGGAAACCGCCACCGAGGCCCGGAAGCTTGGCGCCGCCCAGACCCGGCAGGCCACCGCCGCCGAGACCCGGCATGCCGCCCGGCTTGAGGCCGGCTGCTTCCGCCTGCTTCTGCAGCGCTTCGAGCTGCTTCGGGTCGAGCTTCGACAGGTCGGGCATGCCGCCGCCACCGAGGCCACCAAGCCCCATCTTGTTGGCAAGGCCGCCCATCATCTGCTTCATCATGCCGCCTTTGCCCTTGCCGCCCATCATCTTCATCATGTCCGCCATCTGGCGGTGCATCTTCAGAAGCTTGTTGATGTCGGCGGCATCGGTGCCGGAACCGGCGGCAATGCGCTTCTTGCGCGAATGCTTGAGCAGGTCGGGGTTGGCGCGCTCGGCCTTGGTCATCGAGGAGATGATGGCGAGCTGGCGCTTGAACAGGCTATCGTCGAGGCCGGCGGCGGCCATCTTGTCCTTCATGCCCGACATGCCGGGCATCAGGCCCATGATACCGCCCATGCCGCCCATCTTCTGCATCTGGCCAAGCTGGTCCGCGAGGTCGTTCAGGTCGAACTTGCCCTTGGCCATCTTGGCGGCCATGGCGGCCGCTTTTTCGGCGTCGATGTTCTCGGCCGCCTTTTCGACCAGCGAGACAATGTCGCCCATGCCCAGGATGCGGTCGGCGACGCGGCGCGGATGGAACTCTTCGAGTTCGCCCATCTTTTCGCCGACGCCGATGAGCTTGATCGGCTTGCCGGTGACGGCGCGCATCGACAGCGCTGCACCGCCACGGCCGTCACCGTCCATACGGGTGAGCACCAGGCCGGTGATGCCGACGCGTTCGTCGAAACTGCGGGCAAGATTGACGGCGTCCTGACCGGTCAGCGCATCGGCGACGAGCAGGATTTCGTGCGGATTGGACTTCCGCTTGATCTCCGCCATCTCGATCATCAGCGGCTCGTCGATATGGGTACGGCCGGCGGTATCGAGGATGACGACGTCATGACCGCCGAGCTTGGCGGCCTGGACCGCGCGCGCGGCGATATCGGTCGGCGACTGGCCGGTGATAACAGGCAGCGTATCGACGCCGGTCTGCACACCGAGCTGACGCAGCTGCTCCTGGGCAGCCGGTCGGCGCGTGTCCAGCGAAGCCATCAGGACCTTTTTCTTGTCCCGCGTCTTCATCCGGCTGGCGATCTTGCCGGTGGTGGTCGTCTTACCCGAGCCCTGCAGACCGACCATCATGATGACGACCGGTGCCGGCGCATTGAGGTCGATCGTCACGCCCTCGGAGCCGAGCATCTCGATCAGCTGATCATGGACGATCTTGACGACCATCTGGCCAGGCTTGATCGACTTCAGGATCTCGGCGCCGACGGCCTTTTCGCGAACCTTTTCAGTGAAGGAGCGCACGACGTCGAGCGCGACGTCGGCTTCGAGCAGCGCACGGCGAACCTCGCGAAGCGCAGCGGAAACATCGGCTTCCGACAATGCGCCGCGGCCGGTCAGTCCATTCAATATGGAACCAAGGCGGTCCTGGAGGCTCTCGAACATTCTCACTTCCTTCTGGTTTCCGGTGGCGATCAACTCGCCGGAAACGTGGGTTCCTTCGCGCAGAAAACAAGGCGCAAAGCCAAAAACCACCCGAGGGCGCAACGCGCTGTCGGATGTTGACCTCCGGGTTCTCTTTACACCTTTACGGGACCCGGTCGGCGGCTTCGAAGACTTGAGCTTGCGAAGGAATTGCGGCGGATAAACAGGAAAGCGCGGCAAAAGTCAAGGACGGCAGGGCAATGACGGCTTTTTTGGCTCAGAGCGCCTCGCCCTCGACGGCTGCATCCAGTTCGCCCGCCAGCTGCTCAAAGGCCGTCGCCACCCGCGTCATCACCCGGAGCGTAGCCACCACTTCGGTCTGATTGATATCGCCGAGCAAGGCGTGCAGCATCTCGACTTCGCGGCGATGGATTTCCTCGAACAGATCGCGTCCGGCGGCGGTCGGGACACAAAGATAGGCGCGTCGGTGCTCCGGATTCGGCTGCCGTTCCAGCAATTGCTTGTCCATCAGCCCGGTGACGATGCGCAGCACGAACTGCCGTTTCATCGACAGGCGTCGCGCCGCGTCCGGCACAGTCAGCTGCACTTCGTAAAAAAGTTCGAGAACCGCGCGCTCCGCCACGGATATACCCGCGCCATCGAGCATATGCTCCGACGCTCGCTGCATATTGAGATGGACGGAGCGGACCAGCCGAAGGGTCTTGTAGAGGCGTTCATGCGGGTCGAATCGAACGAGCATGAAAGCACGATAGCAATCCAGTTGCTGTTTTCAAGAATTTGTTAAAGCCCGATCTTCCATCGGATGCGCCGGCGCACCATCTCATGCAATCACAAGACATGCCGAAAGGCTCGGGATGAAGAAATCGCACAATCCATACTATCGAGGCCCCGTCTCCGACCATTTCGACGGGACGCGCTTCTTCAATCCCGGCGGCAGGCCGCCCAAGGGCATGGCTGATTTGCTGCGCTGGCAGTTCGCTGGTGGCAAGGCACGCTGGCCGGCGCACAATCCAAGTCCGTTCGAGCAAGTGAAACCCGAACTCAGCGTCGAAGGCGAACGCCTGCGCGTGACGATGGTCGGTCACGCGACGTTGCTCATCCAGGTGCACGGCGTGAACATTCTCACCGACCCCGTCTGGGCGCGTCGCGCCAGCCCTTTCGCCTTTGCCGGACCGCAGCGCTACAACGCCCCCGGCATCGAGCTCGACGATCTGCCGCCGATCGACATCGTGCTCGTCACCCACAACCACTACGACCATCTCGATGTCGAAACGCTGGCCGCACTGCAGGAGGAGCACGCGCCCCGGATCATCACCCCGCTCGGTAACGACACGATCATCCGCCACGCCGTTCCCGATGCCGAGATAACCGTGGTCGACTGGAACGACCGGGTCGATTGCGGTGATGACATCGTGATCCATGCGGAGCCGTGCCATCACTGGTCGGCCCGCGGCTCGCGCGACCGCCGCATGGCGCTCTGGGCCGCCTTCGTTCTGGAGACTCCGGCAGGCAAGATCTACCATGTCGGCGATACCGGCTTTCATGACGGCATAAACTATCGGGCCGCCCGCGAAAAACATGGGTCGTTCCGCCTCGCCAACCTGCCGTTCGGTTCCTACGAACCGCGCTGGTTCATGCAGGACCAGCACCAGAATCCGGAAGAGGCAGTGCGCGGCATGATCGATTGCGCCGCCACTCATGTCGCCGGCCACCACTGGGGCACGTTCCGCCTGACCGACGAGGGCGTCGACGAGCCGCGGCTGGCGCTGGAACGGGCGCTTGATGCGGCCGGCATCGCCCGCGCCCGCTTCCGGCCGCTGCGCCCCGGCGAGATCTTCGACGTGCCTGCCGTTGCGTCGGCCGCGGAATGAAGGCGGCACTGGTAATTTCCGGGCTTTTCCGCCATATACAGCGCGAATGAAGGGTGCCCTGCTTGACGCGGGCCGGTTTGGACCATCGCCACATGACCGACAACGTGCAATTCGCCAGAATGAACGGGCTTGGAAACAAGATCCTCGTCGTCGACATGCGCGGTCGGAAAGACCGGGTGACGCCGGCAGCCGCGATCGCGCTCAATGCCGACGCAGCAACTGCCTTCGACCAGATCATGGCGATCCACGACCCGAAGGCCACCGGCACCGATGCCTGGATCGACATCGTCAATTCCGATGGCTCCATGGCCCAGGCCTGTGGCAACGGCACGCGCTGCGTCGTCCAGGCGCTCGCCGCCGAAACCGGCAAGAAGGCCTTCCTCTTTCATACGGTCGCCGGCCTGCTCGAAGCCAAGGAACACGACGACGGCACCATATCCGTCGACATGGGAACCCCGCGCTTTGCCTGGAACGAAATCCCGCTTTCCGAGGAATTCCACGACACGCGCCGCATCGAGCTGCAGATCGGCCCGATCGACAATCCCGTGCTGCATTCGCCGTCGGTCGCCTCGATGGGTAATCCGCACGCGATCTTCTGGGTCGACAACGACGTCTGGTCCTACGATCTCGAGCGCTTCGGCCCGTTGCTCGAAAACCATCCGATCTTCCCCGAGCGCGCCAACATCTCGATTGCCCGTGTCCTTTCGCGCGGCGAACTGGATCTTCGGACCTGGGAGCGCGGCGCCGGGCTGACGCTTGCCTGCGGCTCGGCCGCCTGCGCCGCCGCCGTCAGCGCCGCCCGTACCGAACGCACCGACCGCAATGTCATCGTCAACGTGCCCGGCGGGCCGCTGACGATCGAATGGCGCGAGCGCGACGATCACGTGATCATGACCGGCCCGGCCGAATGGGAATGGTCCGGCACGCTGAACCCGACCACCGGCACCTGGCAGCGCGACGAGGCGGAGAGCGCGGGCAGCGGAGCGCGGGCGCTTTGAGCGGCGTCGAGGTCATAACCTTCGGCTGCCGTCTCAATACCTACGAATCCGAAGTGATGCGGGCCGAAGCCGAGAAGGCGGGGCTGAACAACGCCATCCTCGTCAACACCTGCGCCGTCACCGGCGAGGCGGTGCGCCAGGCGCGCCAGGCAATCCGTCGTGCCCGTCGCGACAATCCGCATGCGCGCATCATCGTCACCGGCTGCGCCGCGCAGACGGAAAAAGAGACCTTTGCCGAAATGGCCGAGGTCGACGCCGTGCTCGGCAACGAGGAGAAGCTGAAAAGCGCATCCTATCGCTCGCTGCCCGATTTCGGCGTTTCGGCGGAAGAGAAGCTGCGCGTCAACGATATCATGAGCGTGCGTGCGACGGCACCGCAGATGGTCAAGCACATCGACGGCCACGTGCGCGCCTTCATCCAGGTCCAGAACGGCTGCGATCATCGCTGCACCTTCTGCATCATTCCCTATGGCCGCGGCAATTCCCGCTCCGTGCCGATGGGTGCAGTGGTCGACCAGGCGCGCAAGCTCGTTGAAACAGGCTACTGCGAGATCGTGCTTACCGGCGTCGACGCAACCAGCTACGGCGCCGACCTGCCGGGTGCCCCGACGCTCGGCCTGCTTGCCAAGACGCTTTTGAAGCAGGTGCCGGAGATCCGCCGCCTGCGCCTTTCCTCGATCGACGGCATCGAGGCCGACAAACACCTCTTCGACCTGATCGCCGATGAAGCGCGCTTCATGCCGCATCTGCACCTGTCGCTGCAGCACGGCGACGACCTGATCCTGAAGCGCATGAAACGCCGCCACTTGAGCGCCGACGCCCGCGCCTTCGCCGATGAAGTCCGGCGGCTGCGGCCCGAGATCAGTCTTGGCGCCGACATGATCGCCGGTTTCCCGACGGAGACCGAGGAGATGTTCGAGAATGCCGCGAAGCTCGCCGAGGACTGCGGCATCGCCCATCTGCACGTCTTCCCCTATAGCCCGCGTCCCGGCACGCCGGCGGCGCGCATGCCGCAGCTCGACCGGGCGCTCGTCAAGGATCGCGCCGCGCGCTTGCGGGCAGTCGGCGCGACACTCTACGCCCGCCACCTCGAAGGCATGGTCGGCAGCGAGCAGACGATCCTGGTCGAGAACAACGGGCTCGCCCACACACAAAACTTCACGCTCGTCGATGCCGCCGGCCTGAAAGCCCGCGCGCTTGTCCCGGTCTTAATCACCGGCCACAATGGCAAGCATCTGACGATGCAGGTAAAACAGATGGCTGCGGCCTGATTTATGCGGAATTCCTGAATGGCAATGGGTTTCATCAAGAGGATCTTCACCTTCGGCAAGGGCGCGGTGGAGGAGACGAAGCCGCCGGAAGGTGTGCCCGAGGAGACGATTGTCTCTTCGCCCGAGGCGGAGCCAAGTGCCAAGGCGGTGGAACCGTCTGCGCCTGTCGCCGCGGCTGAAATTGCCGAAGAGACCCCGGACGCCGCCTTCGAGCCGCCTGTCGATATCGAGACGCTGCCGCTCTCCGAGGACGATCCGGTGCTCGAAGCCGAGATCGAGACTGCGGGCGGTCCGGCTTCCGACGATGCCGAAGAGCTGACGCGTGACGAGGCCGGGGCCACACCGTTTGAGGACAGCGTTGCGATGCCCCCCTCTGTCCCCTCGGGACATCTCCCCCAAGAGGAGGGAGATCAGACGGAGGCTGAGGCAGCCATCGACGATGCGTCTCTAACCACCGAGACCGCGGAAGCTGTTGCCGACGAGAAGCCAGCGGATTCCCCAGCGGATTCCATTGAGATCATCGTAACCTCCCACGAGGCCGAGACCATCGAGGGCACCGCAGAAGCCTTGCCAACTGCGGACGATGCCGAAGCCGAACCACGCGACATCACGACAGCCGAAACGCCCGTGGCTGACGCCGTGGGCGACCCCAGCGCGATCTCCCCCCCTGTGGGGGAGATGCCCGGCAGGGCAGAGGGGGGTGAAGCCGCAACCGCAGCCCTCCGTGAAAACCTCGAGACCGCGGAGACCGACCCCACAGAAGCAGCGGCCGACATCTCACAAATCGAGGCTTACGAAGCGGATGTAGCTGCCGCAGCCCCTGCCCTTCCCAAGGGCTTCGCAACCACCGACAACAAGCCCAAGGACGAGCCCCTCGCCGCGCCGAAGGAAAAGCTCACCTGGTACCAGCGCCTGCGCCGCGGCCTTGCCCGCACCTCGTCGCAACTGACCGGCCAGATCGCCAGCCTCTTCACCAAACGCAAGCTCGACGAAGCGACGCTCCAGGATCTCGAGGATCTGCTGATCCAGGCCGATCTCGGCGTCGAAACCGCGATGCGCATCACCGATACGCTCGCCTCCGAGCGCTATGGCAAGGATGTCTCCGGCGAGGACGTCTCGCGCATCATGGCCGGCGAGATCACCAAGGTGCTTTCGCCCGTCGCCAAGCCGCTGGAGCTCGACCTCAGCCACAAGCCGCATGTCATTCTGGTGGTCGGCGTCAACGGTACCGGCAAGACCACGACGATCGGCAAGCTCGCCGCCAAGCTTTCGGGCGCAGGCCTCAAGGTCATGCTTGCCGCCGGCGACACCTTCCGCGCCGCGGCGATCGAGCAGCTGAAGATCTGGGCGGAGCGCACCAAGTCCGACATCGTTTCCTCCAAGCTCGGCGCCGATGCCGCCGGTCTCGCCTATGAAGCGTTCCAGCAGGCGCGCGAGAAGAAGTCCGACGTGCTGATCATCGACACCGCCGGCCGCCTGCAGAACAAGGCGGAGCTGATGGCCGAACTTGAGAAGATCGTGCGCGTGCTCGGCAAGCTCGATCCGGATGCACCGCACACGGTGCTCCAAACGCTCGATGCCACGACCGGACAGAACGCGCTGCAGCAGGTGGAGATCTTCCGCAATATCGCCGGCGTCAGCGGTCTGATCATGACCAAGCTCGACGGCACGGCGCGCGGCGGCATCCTCGTTGCCATCTCCGCCAGGCACAAGCTGCCGGTCTACTTCATCGGCGTCGGTGAAGGCATCGACGATCTGGAGCCTTTCGAGGCCAAGGATTTCGCCGAGGCGATCGCCGGCGTTGCCGCCTGACGAGGCCGTTCTGCGCCCGCGCATTTGCGCGAGCCCGTTGCCTTGATATGGTTTTGCCGCAAAGCTGGTGTTATGAGCAGCAGGCACATGCAGAAACAGGACCCGGAAATGTCGTCGATCGAGGCTACCAAGCCGCAGAAGGAAGTCAGCCCCTTGCTCAAGATGGTGCTGGAGCTTGGACCGCTGATGGTCTTCTTCTTCGCCAATTCGCGCGGCGAATGGCTGGCCGGGCATTTTCCGGCGCTCGCCGAGCTCGGCGGCCCGATCTTCATCGCCACCGGCCTGTTCATGGCCGCGACCGCGATCGCGCTCGCCGTCTCCTGGATGCTGACCCGCACCCTGCCGATGATGCCGCTGATCTCAGGCATCGTCGTCTTCGTCTTCGGTGCGCTGACGCTGTGGCTGCAGAACGACACCTTCATCAAGATGAAGCCGACGATCGTCAACACGCTGTTCGGCGCGATCCTGCTCGGCGGTCTTCTCTTCGGTAAGTCGCTGCTCGGCTACGTCTTTCACTCCGCCTTCAAGCTCGACGAGGACGGCTGGCGCAAGCTCACGCTGCGCTGGGGCCTGTTCTTCCTGTTCCTGGCCGTGCTCAACGAAGTGGTCTGGCGTTCGTTCTCGACCGATTTCTGGGTCGCCTTCAAGGTCTGGGGCACGATGCCGATCACCATCCTCTTCACGCTCGCCCAGATGCCCTTGATCATGAAACATTCGCTTGACCAGGAGAACGCCGAGTGAGCACCGCGCTTGAGGAGAATGACAGCCGCAGCCGGCACGCACTCCTCTGGCTCGCCGCCTGTTTCGCGGTTCTGCTGATACAGATCGTCACCCAGCATCTGATGGGTCGCATCTGGATCTGCGACTGCGGCTACGTCAAACTCTTCGAACCCGTCGTCAAATCCAGCGGCAACTCGCAGCACATCGCCGACTGGTACACACCTTCCCACATCATCCACGGCTTCCTGTTCTACGGCCTCGGCCACCTGCTTTTGCGCCGCAAGCCGCTGACGGCAAAGCTCTTCCTGGCGATGGCGATCGAATCCGCCTGGGAAATCGCCGAAAACACCCCCATGGTGATCAACCGCTACCGATCGGCGACGATCTCGCTCGACTATTTCGGCGACAGCATCCTGAATTCGACCATGGACACCCTGGCGATGGTCGCGGGCTTTATGTTCGCGGCCCGCATGCCCGTCTGGCTGACGGTCACGATCGCCATCGTCTTCGAGCTTTTCACCGGCTGGCTGATCCGCGACAATCTCACTTTGAACGTGCTGATGCTGGTCTGGCCGCTCGATGCCGTCAGGGACTGGCAGGCTGGGATTTAGTCGGGCTCATCTCCGGCGCGCCCGTCGAATCCGGCTTGCACAGCTTGCCCAGCGCATATGGGCAATGCAGTCTCATCAAGCTTTTGCTCGGATATCACAGGGATCCAGCAGCCGCGCGTCCGCGCGGCGGAAGACTTAACCGCGCTAGCTTCCGGTAACCGGAAAGAGAAAGCCCCACGCGCCGCCGACGCGGTGCGGCTGGTTTCCTGTGACAAGCACAGGAATGAGGCAAGGTAGGTGATCCGCCCGGAAACCACTAAGCCGTTGGCAGCATTTCCAAACTACCACTCACGAGCCCGCAACGGCCTTCTCGATGGCCGGCAGCAGTCCATTCTTGACGCTGTTCTCGTCGAACGGGCCGACACGCTTGTAGAGGATCGTGCCATCGGCGCCGACCAGATAGGATTCCGGAATACCGTAGACACCCCAATCGATCGCCGCCTTGCCGCGGGGATCGACGCCGACGGCGGAAAATGGATTGCCGAGCTCGCCGAGGAAACGCAGCGCGTTTTCGTTCTGGTCCTTGTAATTGATGCCGACGACGGTGAGCCGCGGGTCCTTCGACAGTTCCAGAATGAAGGGATGCTCCTGACGGCAGGGCACGCACCAGGAGGCCCAGACGTTGACGAGCGTCAGCTTGCCTTTGATCGCCACGTCGGTCAGCGCCGGCATCGGCTGGCCATCGCGGGTCGCCCCTTCGAGTGCAGGAAGGTCGAGTTTCGGCGCCTTCGTGCCGATCAGTGCGGACGGGATCTCGCTCACGTCCTTGCCGGAATTGAGTTGGCTCCAGAAGATCGCCGCAAGCCCGGCGAAAATGATGAGCGGCAGTGCCGCGAGCACGAAACGCATCGGCCCCGGTTTGCGCTCGTCGCTGCCGGGCGCAGGAGTGCTGGTCATCGTGTCTCTCCCGATGCCGGTTCGGCGGAGCGCCTGCGAATGCCCGAGGCTTCGAGTTCGGCAAGCTCACGCCGACGCGCGCGCCCATCCAGAACCACCCAGGCGATCAGGCCTAGAACCGTCAGCGTCGCTATTCCATAGCTGGTAAAGACGTAGGCGGCGTGGCTCATCATTTCGTGCGGCCTCCCCGGCCGGCGCTACGCGCCGCCAGACGGCGCAGCGCCATGACGCGCCGGCGCAGGATTTCGTTGCGCATGGCGGCGATGTGCAGCGTGAAGAACAGTAGCGTGAAGGCAACCGCCATCACGATCAGCGGCCACAGGAACTCCGGATCGATCGTCGGCCCATCGAGCCGCATGACGCTCGCCGGCTGATGCAGCGTGTTCCACCATTCGACCGAGAACTTGATGATCGGGATATTGACGAAACCGACGAGCACCAGCACCGCGGAAACCTTGGAAGACCGCGCAGGATCGTCGATCGCGCGGTTGAGCGCCATCAGTCCCAGATACATGAGGAACAGCACAAAGACCGAGGTCAGCCGCGCGTCCCAGACCCACCAGGTGCCCCACATCGGCTTGCCCCAGAGCGAGCCGGTGACGAGCGCCAGGAAGGTGAAACAGGCGCCGATCGGTGCTGCCGCGCGCGAAGAAACATCTGCCAGCGGATGGCGCCAAACGAGCGTGCCAAGCGCTGCCAGCGCCATCACCGAATAGCACATCATCGACAGCCAGGCGGCCGGAACATGCACATACATGATGCGCACCGTCTCGCCCTGCTGGTAGTCGCCTTCTGTGGCGAAGGACAGCCAGAGGCCGACGGCGAAGAACAGCGCGGTCAGGCCGGCAAGCCACGGCAGCAGACGGTCGGCCAGCGCCAGGAACCGTGTCGGGTTGGCGAGGTCGCTGAATTTGCGGATGGCCAGGCTGTTTTCGCTCATGATGGCTCTTTAACGCTTAAGTCCCCCTGCTGCAATTGATCCGCGTCAATCGACCGATCACGATCAGTTGGGGCCTTCAATCATAAACGTGATCGATCTGAAGGACTTAGCGACGGCTGCGACGGAAAACCGCAAACTGTTTCAGCCGTTCCGCTCCTATTGCGTCAATCGGACGCGTGCCGAAGTGCTGCTGCGGCGGCAACCGGCCCGATGACGGCAAAGAACAGGGTGATCGCCGCGAGGATCATCAGGGGCGGCAGGAACGGCGCCGGGTCCTCGATCGCCGCATAGACGGCGCTGACGCCGAAGATCAGCACCGGGATCGCAAGCGGCAGCACCAGGATCGACACCAGCAGCCCGCCGCGTGGCAGCGACACGGCGACGGCAGCGCCGACCGCACCGATGAAGGTGATCGCCGGCGTGCCGATCAGAAGCGTCAGCATGGTGGCGCCGATCGCGATCTCGCTCATGTTCATGAAGAGACCGAGCAAGGGCGAGGCGATCACCAGCGGCAGGCCGGTCGCTGCCCAATGGGCCGCGCATTTGACGAAGACGGTGAAAAGCAGCGGCGTCTCCTGCATCAGCATCAGGTCGAGCGAACCGTCGTCCCGCTCCGCCTGGAACAGGCGATCGAGACCGAGTAGCGAGGCGAGCAGCGCGCCGATCCAGAGGATCGCCGGGCCGATGCGCGAAAGCAGGTTCAGATCCGGGCCGACGCCGAAGGGAATGACCGCGACCACGGTCATGAAGAAGAGCACGCCGATCATCGCGCCGCCGCCGGCGCGTATCGACAGCTTCAGATCGCGGAAGAAGAGCGCGATCATGCCGGCACTCTCCCGGCAGCGAGCACGGACGCGCTTTTACGCATCATGCCAGAGCCCTCCCGCGAAATGCTCGAAGCCCTTCATGTGCAATTCCCTCGTTTGATCGAGCCCCAGCGGTTGATGCGTCGCTGCGATCACGATGCCGCCCTTCCCGAGATGCGCCTTTACCAGGTCGGCAAACAGCCGATCGGCGCCGGCGTCGAGTGCCGCGGTCGGCTCGTCGAGAATCCAGATCGGGCGATGGGCGACGAGCAGCTTCGCCATCGCCATGCGGCGTTGCTGACCGGCCGAGAGATATCCGAAGGGCAGATGCGCGATATCAGGCAGGCCGACCGCTTCGACCGCCTCGGTAAGAGCGATTCCGACGCCGCCGGGCGAATCGCCCATGAAACGCTGCCAGAAGGAAAGATTTTCTGCGACGGTCAATTCGCGCTTCATCGCGTTGCGATGCCCGAGATAGTGGCTGAGCTCCGATGGGTGAGCTATTTCTGGGGGGGCGTTCTCAAGTTTCAAATGTCCGCTTTCGGGGCTCAGCAACCCGGCCAGAACCCGCAGCAAAGTCGACTTTCCCGAGCCGTTCGGACCCGTCACCACAAGGGCCTCACCGGTATCGAGCGCAAAGGAAATATCGTTAAAAATCAGATCCTCGCCGCGCTTCGCACTCAAACCTTCAGCCAGCAGGCGCATGAATATTAGACTTCCCTTCGCGTGTCTTCCGCAGAGCAAAAAAAGTTCCAATTGGACCTTCGTTGCTCTGGCACGTTTTGGAGAAATTATCTATAAGGCGGCCAACACGCCAGCGGTCGGCGTGAATTTCATCCTAGCGCCGAACATGGAATGAATTTCCACGTACGGACAGCGGAAATGGCCGCACCCGCATCCCAATTCGCGCTTCATTGCGCTCGGGCGTTCGTACGTCAGTTTTTGGCGATCAGACGGAACGGGGTATTATCCAGTGTCCAAATCCCTAGACAGCTTCAATTGTCGCTCCACGCTCACCGTCAACGGTGTGGACTACGTCTATTACAGCCTGCCGAAGGCGGAGGCGAACGGTCTCGCCGGCGTTTCCAAGCTGCCCTACTCGATGAAGGTTCTGCTCGAGAACCTGCTGCGCAATGAAGACGGCCGCTCCGTCACCAAGAAGGACATCGAGAACGTTGCCGCCTGGCTCAACGACAAGGGCACGGCTGAAAACGAAATCGCCTACCGCCCGGCCCGCGTGCTGATGCAGGACTTCACCGGCGTTCCCGCCGTGGTCGACCTCGCTGCAATGCGCGACGCCATGGTCTCGCTCGGCGGCGACCCGGAAAAGATCAACCCGCTCGTTCCCGTCGACCTCGTCATCGACCACTCCGTCATCGTCGACGAATTCGGCACGCCGAACGCCTTTGCCCGCAACGTCGAGCTGGAATACCAGCGCAACGGCGAGCGCTACCGCTTCCTGAAGTGGGGCCAGCAGGCGTTCAAGAACTTCCGCGTCGTGCCGCCCGGCACCGGCATCTGTCACCAGGTCAATCTGGAATATCTGGGCCAGACCGTGTGGACCCGTGAAGAAGACGGCGAAATCACCGCCTACCCGGATACCTGCGTCGGCACCGACAGCCACACCACCATGATCAACGGCCTTGGCGTTCTCGGCTGGGGCGTTGGCGGTATCGAAGCTGAAGCCGCGATGCTCGGCCAGCCGGTCTCCATGCTTCTGCCTGAGGTCATCGGCTTCAAGCTGACGGGCAAGCTGAAAGAGGGCGTCACCGCGACCGACCTCGTGCTCATGGTCGTTCAGATGCTGCGCAAGAAGGGCGTGGTTTCGAAGTTCGTCGAATTCTTCGGCCCGGGCCTCGACAACATGACGCTCGCCGACCGCGCCACCATCGGCAACATGGGTCCGGAATACGGCGCGACCTGCGGCTTCTTCCCGGTCGACAGCGAAACCATCAACTACCTCACCATGTCCGGCCGCGAAGAGCAGCGCATTTCGCTCGTCGAAGCCTATTCCAAGGCCCAGGGCATGTGGCGCGACGGTGACGGCTCGGAGCTTGTCTTTACCGACACGCTGGAACTCGACCTCGGCGACGTCGTACCTGCCATGGCCGGCCCGAAGCGTCCGGAAGGCCGCATCCCGCTCGAAAGCATCGCGTCGGGCTTCGCAACCGCACTCGAAGGCGACTACAAGAAGCCGGGCCAGCTTTCGAACCGCTACGCCGTAGAAGGCACCGATTTCGATCTCGGCCATGGCGACGTTGCCATCGCTGCGATCACGTCGTGCACCAACACCTCCAACCCGTCGGTTCTGATCGCCGCCGGCCTGCTCGCCCGCAACGCCGTTGCCAAGGGCCTGAAGTCCAAGCCCTGGGTCAAGACCTCGCTCGCACCGGGATCGCAGGTCGTCGGTGAGTACCTGGCCAAGTCCGGCCTGCAGAAGGACCTCGACGCGCTCGGCTTCAACCTCGTCGGCTTCGGCTGCACCACCTGCATCGGCAACTCCGGTCCGCTGCCGGCGCCGATCTCGAAGACGATCAACGACAAGGGCCTGATCGCCGCCGGCGTTCTCTCCGGCAACCGCAACTTCGAAGGCCGTATCTCGCCGGACGTCCAGGCAAACTACCTCGCCTCGCCGCCGCTCGTCGTCGCCTATGCACTCGCCGGTACGGTCCAGAAGGACCTGACCAACGAACCGCTCGGCGAAGACAAGGACGGCAACCCGGTCTTCCTCAAGGACATCTGGCCGACCTCCAAGGAAATCCAGGAGTTCATCTTCAAGTACGTCACCCGCGAACTCTACGCGACCAAGTACGCGGACGTCTTCAAGGGCGACGAAAACTGGCAGGCCGTTCAGGTTCCTCCGGGCCAGACCTACGCCTGGGACGATGGCTCGACCTACGTGCAGAACCCGCCCTACTTCGTCGGCATGGGCAAGTCCGGCTCCGGCATCTCCGACATCAAGGGCGCGCGCGTCCTCGGCCTGTTCGGCGACAAGATCACCACCGACCACATCTCGCCGGCCGGTTCGATCAAGGCAGCCTCGCCGGCTGGTGCCTACCTCATCGGTCATGGCGTCGGCGTTGCCGACTTCAACCAGTACGGTACGCGTCGCGGCAACCATGAGGTGATGATGCGCGGCACCTTTGCCAACATCCGCATCCGCAACCACATGCTCGGCCCGAACGGCAAGGAAGGTGGCTACACCATCCACTATCCGTCGAAGGAAGAGATGTCGATCTACGACGCCGCCATGCAGTACAAGGAAGAGGGCGTTCCGCTCGTCATCTTCGCCGGCGTCGAGTACGGCAACGGTTCGTCGCGCGACTGGGCTGCGAAGGGCACCAACCTGCTCGGCGTCAAGGCCGTCGTCGCGCAGTCCTTCGAGCGTATCCACCGCTCGAACCTGGTCGGCATGGGCGTCATCCCCTTCGTCTTCGAAGAGGGCACGACCTGGGAATCGCTGGGCCTCAAGGGCGATGAAATCGTCACCATCGACAACCTCGCCAATGTCCAGCCGCGCGAAAAGCGCGTTGCCAAGGTCACCTATGGCGACGGCAGCGTGAAGGAAATTCCGCTGATCTGCCGGATCGATACGCTGGACGAAGTGACCTACGTCAACAACGGCGGCATCCTGCAGACGGTTCTGCGCGACCTCGCCGCCTGATCGCCAGACCATCGCGAAGCATTGGAGCCGGGACGTCGAAAGGCGCCCCGGCTCTTTCTTTGGTCGTCAAATCCCAAAACGTCCCAACACAAGCCCGTGCTCACCCGTCACCTCACTCCAACGTGACTTCCCGTTGATGCGTGGCCGGCGTATGTAATGAACTCCCCCATAAGGAGTAGGCCGACGGCCCCCAACGAAGTGACGCCATGACATCCGCAGACCGTTCTTTCATTCGCCCTTTTGCACTGGCTTTCGGGCTGTTCGCAGCCGCTGGTGCACCGGCCGGGGCACAGGACGGACAGGTGATCAAAGGCGTCGTGGAACTGTTCACCAGCCAGGGCTGTTCCTCCTGCCCGCCGGCCGATGCGGCACTGAAGGCCCTTGTCGATGGCGGTGACGTCGTGGCGCTCGCCTACCATGTCGACTACTGGAACTATCTCGGTTGGGCGGACACCCTGGCCTCCAAGGAAAATACCGAACGGCAATACGCCTATGCGCGCATGCTCGGCCGCAATGGCGTCTATACGCCCCAGGCGATCCTGAACGGGCGCGACCATGTCAACGGCGGCAATCTTCAGGCGATCAAGACGCGGCTGGAGACGATGAAGGCCGAAGGCAAGGGGCTTGCCGTTCCCGTCGAGGCGAAGATTGAGGGCGAAGAAATCCAGATCAACGTCGGTAGCGGCATCGGCAAGGCGAACGTCGTCGTCGTCTATTTCGACCGCGCGAAAGTGGTGAAGATGGAGAAGGGGGAGAACAGCGGCAAGGAAATCCCCTACTGGCATGCCGTGCGCGACATTCAGACGATCGGCATGTGGGACGGAAAGCCGGCAACCTTCACCCTTCCCGCAACGGTTCTGACCGAGCGGCCCGGCAACAGCGGCTGTGCCGTTCTCTTGCAATCGATGAAGGACAAGGAAACGCCGGGCGCGATCATCGGCGCCACGGCCGTGCTCGCCGGCCCGCAAGGCAAATTGTAAGCGGGCGCGGCGCAAGGGGGTGGTTCGGCCCGGCAGCATCGAGGGGCTGGGGCTGAGGGTTCGAAGTTACCGGACCGAACCGGCCATGGCTGCGTTCGGTGAACTCCCGCAGCATGACGACCTGACCGGACATACGGTGGCAACGACTCTGTCCGTCAGCGCTCGCGAGTTTTGCGGTGAATTGGGGCGGCGATTTGACTGAAATGGGGCAGAGGTAAGAAATGCCCTCTTCGTCCAACGGCTTCCGGCTTGCTTTTCGGCTCACGTCAGGCACACTGTTATCGTTCTGTCACAACAGAAGGCCGGATTGCCGATGACCGATGAGCCGGATTTGCCGCAAGGCGAGGCGCGCCATCAGCGCGAGATCACTTCCGAAGTGGTCGTCCATCTTCACGAATACAAGAACGCCAAGAACCCTCCCCCCATCACTTTCCATCGCCGCGAGTTGGACCAAATCCTTTGGGTCTACGGTCGAATGGTCGGCGAAGGCGAATGGCGGGACTACGCCATCGACCACCTGAAGGACCGCGCGGTCTTCTCGGTGTTCAAGCGTTCGGGAGAAATGCCGCTCTACCGGATCGAGAAGAACCCGAAGCTGTCGACGAAACAGGGCGCCTATAGCGTGCTGAACATTCACGGCACGATCCTGAAACGCGGCCACGAGCTCGCCCAGGTGCTCAAGGTGTTCGACAAGGTCCTGAAGCTGGTGGAAACCTGAAGCATGCCGCGCAAAGGTGCGCAGCGGTTTTGCGATAACGACATGCGAAATATCAGAAGCTTGAAGCGCTGGGAGCGGACCTGCAAGATCGCGACGCGCCTTAAGACCTGATCCGCACCGGCGTCCCGGTGAGATGCGCGGCGACCTCTTCCGACGCAGGGCTTTGACCCGCCCCGGGACGGCCGACTGCAATCAGCGCATGTCGGGCGTCCGCGAGGCGACGATCAGTTCTGATAGAGCGTGTCTGGATAGACGTCTTCCGGCGGATCGCTCTTCTGGCCCTCGCCAAGCGCGAGCTGCATGATCGCCGTGTCGAGCCAACGGCCATGCTTGAAGCCGGTCGCTTTCATCGTGCCCTGATGCTCGAAGCCGAGCGAACTGTGTACGGCGATCGATGCCGGGTGGGCACCGCCGATCACCGCAACCATCTGCCGGAAGCCGAGCTCGGTGCAACGACGAATGAGTTCGACGAGCAGCGCCTTGCCAGCACCCTTGCCGCGCGCTTCCGGCGCCAGGTAGATCGAATCCTCGACCAGAAAGCGATAGGCCGTGCGCGTCCGGAAGGCGGACGCATAGGCATAGCCGACGATCGATCCGCTGCCATCGCATGCGACCACATAGGGGTAGCCGTTGCCGATGATCGTCTCGAAGCGGTTTCGCATCTCCGCTTCGGAAGGAGGTTCGATCTCATAGGTGGCGACGCCGTTCAGTACGGATTCGCGATAGATCGCTGCGATGGCAGGAAGGTCGGCCAAGGTGGCGTCACGCAGACTCAGGGACATGGCGGTAAACTGCATCTCGAGGTTTCGTCGTCCTTTACTCCCATGGGGGCCGGGACGCGATCAACTATTTCCGGCAACAAAAAAGGCGGCCGAGGCCGCCTTTTCCGCTATTCGTTTCAAGCTTAGTTGTTCCGGTTGCCCATGAACTGCAGCAGGAACATGAACAGGTTGATGAAGTCGAGGTAGAGCGTCAGCGCGCCCATGATCGCCTTGCGGCCGGCAACGGTGCTGTCATCGGCTTCGTAGTACATTTCCTTGATCTTCTGCGTGTCGTAGGCGGTGAGGCCAGCGAAGATCAGAACACCGATCACGGAGATCGCGAAGCCGAGGGCCGACGAAGCAAGGAAGATGTTGACGAGCGACGCGATGATCAGGCCGAAGAGGCCCATGATCAGGAACGTGCCGAAGCCCGACAGGTCCTTCTTGGTCGTGTAGCCGTAGAGCGACAGAGCGCCGAACGAAGCGGCCGTGACGAAGAACGTCTGCACGATGCTCTGGCCGGTGAAGACCAGGAAGATCGACGACAGAGACAGGCCCATCAGGGCGGCATAGATCCAGAACGTCGTCTGTGCTGCGGAGACGCTCATCGAATTAATGCGGAAGCTCATGAAGAAGACCATCGCCAGCGGCGCCAGCATCACGACCCACTTCAGGGGCGAAGCGTAGATGAGCTGGGCGAATGCCGGATTGGAGGCGGCAAGCGCATAGGTTCCGTAAGCTGCCACGCCGGTGATCGCCAGGCCCAGGGCCATCAGGTTGTAGACCTTCAGCATGTACGCGCGAAGGCCCTCATCGATCACGGCACCCGCCTGAGCGCCGGCGGGCGACATTCGGGTTTGGTAGTTTCTCAGATCAGCCATTGTTTCCTCATTTAAGCTCCGGTGGAAGTTACGGTGTCGGGCGGCGAACAGTCTCGCTTTGGAAGGCTGGCTTCCACGCCCAGGCGCCGCTGCGGAGCTCCAGCATGCCTGTGGATAAATATGATGCCGAAACCCGTTGCGTACAAGACCCGAAGCCCCTGGATTCGAACGCATCCGGCCGTTTCCGGCATGCACGACAGGGATTTACGGTTAACTTCACCGCTCAAAGCTCCCGCAGGACCGGCGCCGCCTTCTGCCCGAGAATACGCCAGGTACCGGCAAGACCGATGCCGACGGTCATCACCAGCGCCCCGACGACGGTCAGGATCGCGACATCCGGCAGGAAGTCTGACGGCAACTTCATGATGCGGCTGACGACGAACCAAGCGGCAACTCCGCCGGCAAACAGGGCGAAAACCGCCGTTGCGAGGCCGAGAATGGCATATTCGTAGCTGAACGCCCGGATAAGGGTCGCGCGCGTCGCACCCAGCGTTTTCAGCACCACGGCGTCGTGGACGCGCGCCCGGTTGCCAGCGGCGAGCGCACCGGCAAGCACCAGGACGGAGGCGACGAGCGCCACTGCGGCCGCCGCCCGGATGGCGGTTGCCAACTGTCCAAGCAGCCCGTTCACGATGTCGAGAGCATCCTTCACCCGCACGCTTGTGATCGTCGGATAGGCGTTGGTGACGGCCTTCAGCACCGCCGCCTCCTCTTCCGGCGTCGCTGCCGGATCGATGACCGTTGCCAACCACGCATGCGGCGCACCGGCGAAGGTGTTCGGCGAAAACACCATGACGAAGTTGATCGAAAGCGATTCCCACTCGACGTTGCGGAAATTGGCGATCTTGGCGGTGATGTTGCGGCCAAGCACGTTGACGGTCACGGTGTCGCCGATCTTCAGGCCGAGTTCGCCGGCCTCTTCCGCCGAGAAGGAAACCAGGGGCTCGCTACTATAGTCGGCCGGCCACCACGTGCCCGCGGAAAGCGTCGCGTTCTCCGGCTTGTTCTTGGCATAGGTGATGCCGCGGTCGCCGCGCAGCACCCATTGGCCGCCGGGCGGCACGTTGCGGCTGTTCACGTCCTCACCGTTGAAGGCAATGATCCGGCCACGCAGCATCGGCACCTCGATGACCTTGCCCTTCGGGATCGTCCGGTTGAGCACCGAGCGGAAGCCTTCGATCTCGTTGCCCTGGATATCGACAAAGAAGAAGTTCGGCGCCCGCTCCGCCATGCTGCCGGTAAGCTCGCGGCGCAGATTGCCGTCGATCAGAGCCAACGTTACAAGCAGCGCCAGCCCAAGACCCAGCGACAACACGACCGAGGACGTGAGTGCGCCGGGGCGATGGATGTTGCCGATCGCCAGCCTGAGGGCCGGCGAGTTGACCCGCGGGCTGCGGCGCGCAAGCCAGGCGATCGCGAGCGCGACGACGCGCAGGACAATGAAGGCAAAGGCGATCGCGCCCAGGAACACCAGCGAAATATAGCGGTCGTAGGCCGTCCAGATCGCGAGCCCCGCGAGCGCGGCAAGACAAGCGACGGCGCCGAGCAAATAGGGCCATGCCGGAAAGCCGGAGGGGTCGAAACCCTGCTGGCGGAAGAGCGCGGTTGCCGGAATGGCCCGCGCCCGCCCGAGCGGCAGGATGGCGAAGGTCAGTGCCGTCAGCACGCCGAAGAGCGCGGCGAGACCGAGCGCCCCCGGATAGAGATGAAACTCCGTCGAGATCGGCAATAGATCTGCCAGGAACTGCGCGGCGATGAAGGGGATCAGCATGCCAAGCAACAGGCCGATCACGATGCCGATCAAGGCGATCATCAGGATCTGCGCAAGATAGATCATCGCCACCAGCGAGGCAGGAGCGCCCAGGCATTTGAAGGTCGCGATCACGCTGCGCTTCTGGTCGAGATAGGCGCGCACCGCGTTGGCGACGCCGACGCCGCCGACGATCAGCGCCGTCAGCCCGACAAGCGTCAGGAACTGCGAAAAGCGGGTGATGTTCGCCGTCAATGACGGCGCGGCGTTGGCGCTGGTGCGGATCGACCAGCCGGCCGCCGGAAAGCGCTTCTCGGCGTCGGTGCGAATGGCCGCGAGCTGCGCCGGGCCCGCGACCTTTACCTTGTAGCTGTGCTCGACAAGGCTTCCTGTCTGCACCAGGCCGCTCACGGCCAGCGCCTCGGCCGAGACCATCAGGCGGGGGGCAAAGCCGAAGCCGTCGGACAAGGCGTCCGGCTCGCGCACGATCGTGCCGGAGATCCGGATCCTGGCGTTGCCGAGAAGGATCTCATCTCCCACCTGCACGCCAAGACGGTCGAGCAGCAGCGGCGCCACGACGGCGCCAAAGGTCTCGCCATCGCGCGCCAAAAGCTCATGCAGCGGACGGCTCGGCTCGCTTTCCAGCGCGCCGTAGAGCGGGTAGGCGGCATCGATCGCCTTCAGTTCGACCAGCGCCTGGTTGGATCCGTCGGGCAACCGCGCCATCGACCGCAAGCCGGCGGAAACCGCGACGGTTCCGAGACTGTCGAGATAGGCGCGCTCGTCCGCGGTCGCCACGCGATTGTTGAGCTCGAAGCGGATGTCGCCGGCGAGCAGTTCCTGCCCCTGCGTCGCGATCGTCGCGGTGATCGATTGCGACAGCGAATTGACGCCGGCAATCGCCGCGGTCCCGAGCGCGATGCAGGCGAGGAAAATGTAGAAACCTCTAAGCCCGCCGCGCATTTCGCGCAGTGCCAGGCGAAGGGCAAGCAGCGGCCGCAGCCGAACCGATGACGCGCCGCTCATGCCGAGGCCGCCTCCTGGCGCGGCGTCACCGCAAGCGGCCCCGCCTCGCCGCCGGCGACAATCTCGCCGGAGCGGACGCGGACTTGCCGCACGCAACGTGCGGCAAGAGCCGCATCATGCGTCACGAGAACGAGTGTCATGCCGCGGTCACGCTGTTCGGCGAAAAGCAGATCGGCGATCTGGCGTCCGGTTTCGGCGTCGAGGTTGCCCGTCGGCTCGTCGGCGATTAGCAGTTTCGGCGAAGGCGCCAAGGCGCGAGCGATCGCCACGCGCTGCTGTTCGCCGCCGGAAAGCTGGCCGGGATAGTGGCTGAGCCGCTCGCCGAGACCGACGGCGACGAGTTCCTTGCGCGCGATCTCGAAGGCGCCGGCCACATTGGCGAGTTCGAGCGGCACCGCGACGTTTTCGAGCGCGGTCATGTTGGGGATGAGGTGGAAGGACTGGAAGACGATGCCGATGTTGCGCCCGCGGAAGTCCGCCACCCGGTCCTCGTCAAGCCGATGCAACGGCGTACCGTCGATGACGATCTCACCGCTATCCAGCCGCTCGAGCCCGGCAAGCACCATCAGCAACGTCGACTTCCCCGAACCCGACGGACCAACGATCCCGACGGACTCGCCGGCATCGATCGTGAGGCTCATGCCCTTCAGCACGTGCACCGAGGCCGCCGCCTCCCCGAGCGTCAGATCCGCGTTTTTGAGTTCGATGATGGTGCTGGCCAAGCGAAACAACCCTATATGAACGAAATGGGGAACAGAAACGGCATTCGGGATTTAGGAACAGGCCCATGGCATTAAAAGGATTTCAACGGGTTTTCTTGGCACTGACGATGACAATTGCGTTATCATCGGCAGCACGCGCCGAGACGATCAGCCTCGTGGGGTTCGGCGACAGCCTGATGGCGGGCTATCAGCTCCCGCCGCAGGACGCCTTCCCCGCTCGGCTCGAAAAGGCGCTCAAGGAAAAGGGCCTGGACGTGACGATCGCGAACGCCGGCGTTTCCGGCGACACCTCATCCGGCGGTCTTGCCCGCATCGACTGGTCCGTGCCCGATGGCACGAAGGGCGTGATCCTCGAGCTTGGCGCCAACGATGCGCTGCGTGGTATCCCGCCGGAAGAGACCCGCAAGAACATCGAGGCGATGATTACACGTCTCAAGGACCGCGGCATCCCGGTGCTGCTCGCGGGCATGATGGCACCGCCGAACATGGGCGCCGACTATGCCGCCCGCTTCAACCCGATCTTTCCGGAGCTTGCCGAAAAATATGGGCTGGAACTCTACCCGTTCTTCCTCGACGGCGTAGTGACCGAGGCGAAGCTCAAGCTGGAAGACGGCATGCATCCCAATGGCGACGGCGTCGGCGTAATGGTCGAGAAGGCACTGCCTATCGTCGAACGCTTTCTGGCAACCTTGAATAAGACGGAGTGATGACATCGTCCACAGTTAAGGGAACGTTAATATTCGTAAGTGTCAAATACTAGTTGCGTGCAGACTCGATGCGTGATTCGCTGAGACATCTGCAAGAGATTCGGGGAGCTCGCCATGCCGAGACTATTCACCGCCCTCGAAATTCCGCGCAATGCAGCAATGAGTCTTTCGTTGCTGCGCGGAGGACTTCCCGGAGCTCGCTGGATAGATGTGGAGAACTACCACATCACCTTGCGCTTCATCGGTGACGTCGACTGGCGCACCGCCGACGAGATCATCGACAAGCTCGATCGGATCGAACGTCCTGAATTCCAACTGCAGCTGACCGGCACCGGCGCTTTCGGCTCGAAGAAGCCGCATTCCGTCTGGGCCGGCGTCAGCAACCACCCGGAAATGTACGCCCTTCAGGCCGAGATCGAGCGCATCTGCCAGCGGCTCGGGCTCGGGCCGGATCCGCGAAAATTCACGCCGCATGTGACGCTCGCCCGGCTGCGCTCAAGCCGCGTCGAGGATGTGGTCGAGTACCTCTCCGGACGCGGTAATTTCATGACTTCGCTCTTCACCGTCTCGCGCTTCGTGCTTCTGTCATCGCGCGACTCGGTCGGTGGCGGGCCATACCTCACGGAAGAGGTCTTCCCGCTTCACGAGGCGCGGTCACCGAACCTTTCGAGCAACGACGAGCACCCGGCTTCGAGCATCTGGTAGAGCGCCTCGAAGGCTTCTGGCCCTTCGTAATAGGGGTCCGGGACATCCTGATTGCGGGCGGACGCATAGTCGAGGAAGAGATGCACCTTCTCGGCCGCATCGGCGGGCGCCAAGCGCTTGAGCGTGCGGACATTGTTTTCGTCCATGCCGAGGATCAGGTCGAAATCCCGGAAATCGTCCGGCCGAACCTGGCGCCCGCGCAGCGCAGAGATGTCGATCCCGCGCCGCCGCGCCGCCTGGATCGAGCGGTTGTCGGGCGGATCGCCGATGTGCCAGGCACCGGTTCCGGCCGAATCCACCTGCAGCGCTGGTGCCAATCCCTTTTGCTCGGCCAATGCGCGCAGCACACCCTCGGCCAGCGGCGACCGGCAGATATTGCCGAGACAAACGAAAAGAACTCTGACCGGTTTCATGCTATTCAATTTCGACAGGACTGGAGATTGATGCGCATTTATACGCAGCAGCTCGGCCTTCGAACAGGTCGATGTGTGGGAGAGAGACGATGACTGCGGAAAAGCTCGACGAGGCAACGATTGCCGAAAACCTGCACAAGATGGAAGGCTGGGTGCGAGCCGAAGACGGCAACTCGATCTGGAAGGCGTTCCGCTTCAAGAACTTCGTCGAAGCCTTCGGTTTCATGACCGAGTGCGCGATCGTCGCCGAAAAATTCAACCATCATCCCGAATGGTTCAACGTCTACAATCGCGTCGACGTAACCCTGACCACCCATGATGCCGGTGGGCTGACGGAACTCGACTTCAAATTGGCGGCGCGCATGGACAAGGCGGCGGCCGGCCGGATGCCGGATCATTTGAAATAGCACGGCCGATCCCCATATTGAGAAACGCCAGAGCATCCCGCTTTCAAGCGGAAAGCGGATAAGATGCTCTGGAATCAAAATGCTAGAGCGCCGGAAGCGGGACGATGGACGACATCAAGATCGGTGAAATTCTCTTGCCAGGCGAAGAATCCGAGCAGGAGCGCCGGGAAAAGCGCGTGAAGCGACGCTTCTGGCCGACCTTTCGGCGCGCTGCCCGGCAGATCCCGTTCAGCCGCGATCTCGTCGCCGCCTATTACTGCGCGATCGATCCGAAGACGCCGACACGCACCCGCGGCATTCTGCTCGCAGCGCTCGCTTATTTCGTGCTGCCGCTCGACTTCCTGCCCGACGTGCTGGCAGTGGTCGGTTTCTCCGACGACGTGGCGGTGCTGACCGCGGCCTTCGCCGCCATCAGCGGACAGATCAAGGAAACGCACTATACCAAGGCCGACGAGACGCTGGCCGACACGCCCGAGGGCTGATGTTGAAAGCCGGCCGCCAGGTTGTGGCGCCCCATTCCTGCCCGAAAGTCAAACTCTTGCCCGAATCTTTGTGGCATAGACTTGCAAATGACGCTGGTCGCACGGTTAGGCGCGGCTGGCGCCATGTAATGGCTTGGGGCAGGAAACCTTCTGGAACAGCATTCCGAGGCGACGCGCATCCGGCATCGACCCTTGGTTCGCTCACCGCGAATCATCGGGTGAAAGACGCTGGGGCAGATGGGGCAAACCGCCCCATTTCGGGGCTAAACCAGCGGTTTTCAGCCTTCGTTGACGGTTTGGTAACCTGAATTAAGTCAAAACAAATCAAATCATGACTACGCGTCGCCCGTCTGACCTGTTTCGGGTGATCGAAAAGCAAGAAAAGCGGCAGGACCTCATGTTTGTAAGAAAGATCGCAACCGCAATCGCACTCGTTCTGGCAACCGCCAGCATGGCTGCCGCTCAGTCTCCGACGCGCATCCAGCAGTTCAACGCCTGGGGCGCCTATTCCTACAACGCCGGCGGCGGCAAGGTCTGCTACGTCCTCTCGGTTCCGAAGGAAAAGAGCCCGGCCGGCGTCGACCACGGCGACATCTTCTTCCTCGTGTCCCAGCGCCCGGGCCAGAACATCAGCTATGAGCCGCAGGCGATGATGGGCTACCCCCTTCAGGAAAACTCCAAGGTCAACGTCGTCATCGACGGCCGCACCTTCGTGATGTTCACCAAGGGCAACTCCGCCTGGGTGGAAAACGCGGCCGAAGAACCGGCGCTCGTCGCCGCGATGAAGACCGGCAAGGCGATGTCGGTCAACGCCAAGTCGCGCAAAGGCACGGCCACCTCCTACTCCTATTCGCTCTCGGGCATCTCGGCTGCGCTCAAGCAGATCGAAGCCTGCAAGTAGTCCAGGCATGTCACGCAGTGTGCAGCGGTCTTGCGGCACAACAGGCGTGAAAGCCATGGCGAAGAACCAGACATTGGGCCGGCTGCGAAGCCGGCCTTTTGCGTTCAAAGGGTCTGCCTCGTGACTCCTGGCCAAAACAATGCTAAAGCGCGGCCCAACTTGAGAGCCTCCGCGCCCTGATTGGCCGCTTTCGATGGCTCGACCGATTTCAATTCGCGCATCAGGACCAACTCCGGACCCGCTCTCCGGACGGCCTCACGCCCGTACGACAGGACATCACGAGCATGGCAGCCACTGAAATTCTGAACCGGGTGGAGATCGCTAAGGCGCCGCAGGTGCGCACGGCACCGCAGGCGGAGAAGCCGTCGCTGATCGGCCTTCTGCGCGAGGACATGGCCAAGGCGCTGGTCGAGAAGGGCATCCCCGAGCGCCAGGTCAAGATGCGTGTCAGCCAACTCTGGCACTGGCTCTATGTGCGCGGCGTCTCCGACTTCGACCACATGACGAACGTGTCGAAGGACATGCGCGAGATGCTGAAGCAGCATTTCACCATTGCCCGGCCCGAAATCGTCGAGGAACAGATCTCCGGCGACGGCACCCGCAAGTGGCTGTTGCGCTTCCCGGCTCGCGGCGCCGGCCGCCCGGTCGAGATCGAGACCGTCTACATTCCCGAGGAAGGCCGCGGCACGCTCTGCATTTCAAGCCAGGTCGGCTGCACGCTCACCTGTTCCTTCTGTCATACCGGCACGCAGAAGCTGGTGCGCAACCTGACCGCCGAGGAAATCCTCGCGCAGCTGCTGCTCGCCCGCGACCGGCTCGGCGACTTCCCGGAACGCGACACGCCGCAGGGTGCGATCGTTCCGGCCGAAGGCCGCAAGATCACCAACATCGTCATGATGGGCATGGGCGAGCCGCTCTATAATTTCGAGCAGGTGAAAACCGCGCTGCTGATCGCCTCTGATGGCGAGGGCCTGTCGCTCTCCAAGCGCCGCATCACTCTTTCGACCTCCGGTATCGTGCCGGAGATCTATCGCACCGGTGAGGAAATCGGCGTCATGCTGGCGATCTCGCTGCATGCGGTGCGCGACGACCTGCGCGACATGCTGGTGCCGATCAACAAGAAGTACCCGTTGAAGGAACTGATGGACGCCTGCCGCGCCTATCCGGGGCTTTCCAACGCCCGCCGCATCACCTTCGAATATGTGATGCTGAAGGACGTCAACGACAGCCTCGAAGACGCCAAGCAACTGGTGAAGCTCTTGAAGGGCGTGCCGGCAAAGATCAACCTCATCCCCTTCAACCCCTGGCCGGGCACCAACTACCAGTGTTCCGACTGGGAGCACATCGAGAAGTTTGCCGACTTCATCAACCAGGCCGGCTACGCCTCACCGATCCGCACCCCGCGCGGCCGCGACATTCTCGCCGCCTGCGGTCAGCTGAAGTCGGACTCCGAACGCATGCGCAAGGTCGACCGCCTCGCCTTCGAGGCGATGATGATCGCCAATCACGGCGAGGACTGAGACGGACCGCCCCGCGGCGGTTTTCCGGTCCCGGCTCGGCGGGATCGATGAAGAACTTTGATGGGTGATGCAGTTCCTATCGATTGATTTCATGTCACCGGTTTCCTAAGAAAGCGGGAAATCAATTGGAGGACAACCCATGCGCTCACTTCTCATCGCCCTTGCCGCCACGGTGGCATTCACCCTGCCCGCCCGTGCCGATGAGGTGACCGTCGCCGTGACCGCGATCGTCGAGCATCCGGCGCTCGATGCCGCCCGCGACGGCGTGAAGGATGCGCTGGCCGCCGCCGGCTACAAGGAAGGCGAGAACCTCAAGTTCATCTACGAGTCGGCCCAAGGCAACCCGGCAACCGCTGCGCAGATCGCCCGCCAGTTCGCCGGCGAGGCACCGAACGTGATCGTGCCGATCTCGACGCCGTCAGCCCAGGCGGTCGTTTCCTCGACCCGCGACATCCCGGTCGTCTTCACCGCCGTTTCCGACCCGCTCGGCGCGCAGCTCGTCAAGGACATGGAAAAGCCCGGCGGCAACGTCACCGGCCTCTCGGACATGTCGCCGGTTGCCGAACACGTGGCGCTGATCAAGGAGATCCTGCCGAACGCCAAGTCGATCGGCTATCTCTACAATTCCGGTGAAGCCAACTCCGTTTCGCTGCTTGCAGTTCTCAAGACCGAAGCCGAAAAGGCCGGCCTGACCGTCGTCGAATCCGCCGCCACCAAGTCGGCTGAAGTCCAGGGTGCGGCCCGCGCCCTCGTCGGTCGCGCCGATGCGATCTACGTGCCCACCGACAACACGATCATCTCCGCGCTGGAAGGCGCCGTCGCTGTCGCTGAAGAAGCCAAGCTGCCGCTCTTCACCGCCGACACGGATTCGGTTGCCCGCGGCTCGCTCGCAGCCCTCGGCTTCAACTACTACGACGTCGGCAAGCAGACCGGCGAAGTCGTCGTGCGCATCCTCAAGGGCGAAAACCCCGGCGACATCGCCGTGAAGGTCGCCGCCGGTTCCGACCTGGTGATCAACAAGAAGGCCGCCGAGAAAATGGGCGTCACCCTTCCGGAAAGTGTCGTAAAGCGCGCAACGCGCGTCGTTGAATAAGGCTTTCGGCCTTTTCAGGTTCAAGTTTGTTGCGTTTTGCCCGCCTCCGTTCCATACGGGGGCGGTTCGCTATGAGGGGCCTGCATCCTTGGGATTGAGGGGCCGCTCCGAAGTTCTAAGCCGCACATGCGCCCGGCCACAGATGGCCCCATGTGCCAGGCGGGAGCGTCGCGCCCATAAGGACAACCACGCGCGACACGTAGAAAAGAGGGTCTGGGGTTGAGTCTAATCGCTTTCTGGGGAGCCGTGGAACTGGGGCTGGTCTACGCCTTTGTTGCCGTCGGCGTCTTTCTTGCATTCCGGGTACTCGATTTCCCCGACCTGACCGTCGACGGATCGTTTCCGCTGGGCGCCGCCGTCACCGCCGTGCTGATCATTGCAGGCGTCAACCCATGGCTTGCCGCCTGCGTGGCGATGGTCGCGGGGGCTGCCGCCGGCATCGTCACAGCGATGCTCAATGTGCGCTTCAAGATCCTCAACCTGCTCGCCTCGATCCTGACGATGATCGCGCTGTTCTCGGTCAACCTTCGCGTCATGGGCAAGCCGAACGTCGCGCTGATCAATGCCGACACGATGCTGTCGCCCTTCTACGGTCTCGGTCTTCGTGATTTCTACGTCCGGCCGCTGTTCATCGGCGTGCTCGTCGTCATCGCCGTCATCGTGGTCTGGCGTTTCCTTGAAAGCGATGCCGGTCTTGCGATGCGTGCCACTGGCGCCAATGCCCGCATGGCTCGCGCACAAGGCGTCGACACCAACCGCCAGATCTACCTGGGCATGGCGATCTCCAATGCGCTCGTCGCCTTCGGCGGTGCGCTCTTTGCCCAGACCAACGGTTTCGCCGATGTCACCTCGGGCGTCGGAACCATCGTCGTCGGCCTTGCCGCCGTCATTATCGGCGAGACGCTGCTCGGCGCGCGCGGCATCCTGATCGCACTGATCGGCTGCGTGCTCGGCTCGATCCTCTACCGCATCGCCATTCAGTTGGCGCTGTCGACCGACATGCTCGGGCTGCAGGCCTCCGACCTTAACTTCGTCACCGCCGCGCTCGTCACCTTCGCCCTCGTCCTTCCCCGCCTGCGTCGTGGAGGTGCGGCATGATCAGCGTCAACAACATCCAGGTCGTCTTCGGCAAGGGTACGCCGCTGCAGAAGCAGGCGCTGAATGGCGTTAGCCTGACGATCGAACAAGGCTCCTTCGTCACCGTCATCGGCTCCAATGGCGCCGGCAAATCGACACTTCTCGGCGTGCTCGCCGGCGATGTGCTGCCGAGCGAAGGCCAGGTGATGATCGGCAAGACCGATGTCAGCCGCAAGGGCACCGCCGCCCGCGCCGGCCTCGTCGCCCGTGTCTTCCAGGATCCGCTGACCGGCAGCTGCGGCGCGCTCTCCATCGAGGAGAACCTGGCACTCGCCGCCAAGCGCGGCGAGGCGCGCGGCCTGACTGCCGCGCTCGGCCCCAAGCGCCGCGAGCATTTCCGCGAGCGCATCGCCGAACTCAACCTCGGCCTTGAAAACCGCATGGGCGATCGCATGGATCTGCTCTCCGGCGGCCAGCGCCAGGCGGTTTCGCTGGTCATGGCGACGCTCGCGGGTTCCGAAGTGCTGCTGCTCGATGAGCACACCGCAGCGCTCGACCCGGGCATGGCCGAGTTCGTGATGAACCTCACCCAGAAGATCGTCTCGGAGCGCAAGCTGACGACGATGATGGTCACCCATTCGATGCGCCAGGCGCTCGATTACGGCCACCGCACCATCATGCTGCACGGCGGCGAGATCGTACTCGACGTCGCCGGCGACAGCCGCAAGGAATTGCAGGTCGAGGATCTGATCGCCATGTTCCGCCGCATCCGCGGCCAGACGCTCGACGACGACGCCCTGCTGATCGGCTGATCCGGTCTGCCTGTCTCGCGGTCACAGCCGGCCCCTCATCTGCCTGCCGGCATCTTCTCCCCGTTGCCACGGGGAGAAGAGACAAGTGGCAGTCTCTCAGTCCTTTTTCGGCAGATGGCGTGGGTTGCAACCTATGACCGCTTCACACTTCGCCTGAAAGCACCCCCAACAATCACCGTTTCCGCCGAACAGTGCGGCACGTGTTCTTCTCCCCGCAAGCGGGGAGAAGATGCCGGCAGGCAGATGAGGGGCGAAACTGTCCGCTTACCGCGCCGTCGTCATGAAGATCTTGACCGCAAACACCGAAAAGACCCCGGCGAAGCTGTAATCGAGCGCTCGCATCACGCCCCTGTTGCGCTGCAGCCAGGAGGCCAGCCAATCGGCGGTGAACACCACCAGCATATTGACCGGCATGCCGATCAGGATGAACAGCAGGCCGAGGAACAAAAGCTTGCCGGTGACCGAAGGATCGTCGGCGCTGACGAACTGCGGCAGGAAGGTCATGAAGAAGATGATGACCTTGGGATTGAGCAGGTTCACCCAGAAGCCGGCCGAAATGTTGGCAAGCGCGGTGCCCTCCGTGACCTCGACCTTCTGAACGGAAATGCTCGAACCAAAGCGGATCGCCTGCACCGCAAGCCACAGAAGATAGGCGGCACCACCGGTCTTGAGGATGGTGAAGGCGGTGGGCGAAGCGGTGATCAGCGCCGAAATGCCGAAGGCGACGAGAAGCGTATGCACGACGATGCCGAAGCTGGTGCCGAGCACCACGAAGAGTGCCGCCTTCTTGCCCTGAGCCAGAGCCCGGCTGATCGAAAGCGTCATGTCCGGGCCGGGCGTCGCCGCCAGAAGCAGCGTTGCGGCGGCGAAGGTGGCGAGGGTCGGCAGGCCAGGAATGAAGTCCATCGTCAGTCACCTCGGGGCAAGATCGCCCCCTCTAACGCCACGCCTTCGCTTTTGCCAGCGGATTCGCGCCATGGCGCGTTCTAGCGCTTGTATCGCCGCAGGTTCTGGCTAAAGTGCCGCAGATTTGCACGCGGCATCGCCGCCCTCCCCAAGACCAGACGGACGGAAACCATGGCATCGCATAAAGACGTGAAAAAGGTCGTTCTCGCCTATTCGGGCGGTCTCGACACCTCGATTATCCTGAAGTGGCTGCAGACCGAACTCGGCGCGGAAGTCGTCACCTTCACCGCTGACCTCGGCCAAGGCGAAGAGCTCGAGCCGGCGCGCAAGAAGGCCGAAATGCTCGGCATCAAGGAGATCTACATCGAGGACGTCCGCGAGGAATTCGTCAAGGATTTCGTCTTCCCGATGTTCCGCGCAAATGCCGTCTATGAAGGCGTCTACCTGCTCGGCACCTCGATCGCACGCCCGCTGATTTCCAAGCACCTGATCGACATCGCCAAGAAGACCGGTGCCGACGCCATCGCCCATGGCGCCACCGGCAAGGGCAATGACCAGGTTCGCTTCGAGCTTTCGGCCTATGCTCTGAACCCGGATATCAAGATCATCGCTCCCTGGCGCGACTGGTCGTTCAAAAGCCGCACCGACCTGCTCGAATTCGCCGAGAAGCACCAGATCCCGGTTGCCAAGGACAAGAAGGGCGAGGCGCCGTTCTCCGTCGACGCCAACCTGCTGCACTCCTCCTCCGAGGGCAAGGTTCTCGAAGATCCGGCCCAGGAAGCCCCGGAATACGTGCATATGCGCACGATCTCGCCGGAAGCCGCTCCGGACCAGGCGACCGTCATCAAGATCGGCTTCGAGCGTGGTGACGCCGTCTCGATCAACGGCGTGCGCCTGTCGCCCGCCTCTCTGCTTGCCAAGCTTAACGAGTACGGCCGCGACAACGGCATCGGCCGTCTCGATCTCGTCGAGAACCGCTTCGTCGGCATGAAGTCGCGCGGCGTCTATGAGACCCCCGGCGGCACGATCCTGCTCGCCGCGCACCGCGCGATCGAATCGATCACGCTCGACCGGGGTGCCGCACACCTCAAGGACGAGCTGATGCCGCGTTACGCCGAGCTGATCTACTACGGCTTCTGGTTCTCGCCGGAGCGCGAAATGCTGCAGGCAGCGATCGACAAGAGCCAGGAGCATGTCGAGGGCGAAGTGACGCTGAAGCTCTACAAGGGCAACGTTATGACCATCGGCCGCGAAAGCGACAAGTCGCTCTATTCCGACAAACTCGTCACCTTCGAGGACGACCAGGGCGCCTACGACCAAAAGGATGCCGCCGGCTTCATCAAGCTCAACGCGCTGCGCCTGCGCACGCTGGCTGCGCGCAACCGCTAAGTCGGTAAGCGCTGAAAGACAAAGCCTCCGCGATCCGTTCGCGGAGGCTTTTTTGTTTCCGCTACTCCGCCGCCTCCAGCAGCGGATCCTCGCGGTCAACGGCCGCCGCCAGCGGCTTCAGCCGAACCGTCCGGCGATACCAGACATAGCTGAGGATAGAGACGAGGCCGAAGCTCGGAATGATCGTGCCGAGTGCCAGCACCGGGACCCCCACCGCAGCGGCGATCGCGCCACCGAGCAGGCCTGAGCCCATCTGGACGAAGCCCATCATCGCGGATGCCGTGCCGGCGATATCGGGAAAGGGCGCCATCGCCGCCGTCATCATGTAGGGCATGACGAAGGCGATGCCGAAGGCATAGATGCCAATCGGCAGCATGACCGAGAGGAAACTCGGCGCAAGTGCATGCATGCTGTAAGCAAGGATCAGGCTGGCGAGACCGATGAAGACGAGGCCGGCCGGTACCAGCGCCTGCGGTGTGAAACGACGCATCAAGAGCCGCACAACCACCGTTCCCGAGAAGAACAGGCCTGACTGCATCAGCATGCCGACGCCGAACTCGGTGGGCGTCAGGCCGACTTCGTTGATGAGCACGAAAGGCAACATCGTCGCCCAGGCGTAGAGCGCGCCGACCGCTCCGCCGATGACGAGCGTCGAGGTGACGAAGCGGCTGTCGCTCACCAATCGCCGATAGGCCGCAAGGATCGGCTTCAGGTGGCCCTTGGCCGGGTCGGGTGTCACGGTCTCGGCCATGAAGAACTGCACGGTGAGGCAGGCCATGGCGGCAAAGCCGACCATCAGGAAAAAGATCGACTGCCAGCCGAAAAGGCCGAGCGCCAGGCCGCCGAGGGTCGGCGACACCGCGGGCCCGAGCGCCAGCATCATGCCGATCATGTTCATGATGCGCGCCGCTTCGGTGCCGGTGAACTGGTCGCGCACGATCGCGCGCGCCACCGTCATGCCGACGGAAGCACCGATGCCCTGTACCAGGCGTCCGGCAAGCAGCACCGCGACCGACGGCGCAAAGGCAGCCATCAGGCTGCCGACGAGATAAATCGCCATGAAGTTCAGCGTCGCGCGGCGGCGCCCGATGACGTCGGACAGCGTGCCGGAAACGAGCTGGGCAAAGGCGAAGCCGGCGAAATAGAGCGACAGCGTCATCTTGATCGCCGCGTCGCTCGACGAAAACGCCCGCACCAACTCCGGCATGGCCGGCGTATACAGAGCCATGGAAACAGGCCCGAGCGCCACCAGGAACGCCCCGATGATGCTGGTGCGCCGCTCGCTCATGCGACGCGTCATTGCGAGGCTCCGGACTTGTCCTCGGACTTCTCGCCAGTTTCCTTGCCGGCGAGACACGGATCAAGCTCACGCAAGTTGTCGCGCAGGATGCGCAGATTGGCGCAGAGAACCTCGCGCGTCGCCTTGTCGAGCCCGGCAGTATAGGCGTTCATCATCTCCCTGAGCCCCGTCATCAGCTCGGTGAGCAGCGGACCGGCCTTCTCGGTGATGACGACGTTCTTGGCGCGGCGATCCGCCGGATCCGGCACGCGGGCAACAAGGCCCATCGCCTCCAGCCGGTCGAGATAGGCCGAAAGCGTCATCGGCTCGATGCCCATGCGGGTGGCGATTTCGGCCTGTTTGATACCCTCTTTCAGCACCACCTGGATCAATGTGCGCGCTTCGCCGGGCGTGATGCCCAGATCCATGGCATTGACCTTGCGGTCGAAAGCCCCGCGCAAAAGGCGCGAGACATCCGTGAGCAGCATTCCGATGGTTTCGGATTCAAGTTTGAAGGGCATCAGGATCGTTCACAAATGATATAATAAGCTTTTCTTATCATATCCCCTGACGCCGTTCAACACGCCCCTGGTTGCGGCTAGCCTTCGAGCTCCTCGCGCAGCATTTCGAGCTCCAGCCATTCCTCCTCCATGCGGGCGAGATCCGCACGAAGCTTCTCCAGTTCCTGCGCGAGCTTCGCAAAGGCGTTTGGATCTTTTGTGAAAAGCTTGGGATCAGCCATCTTTTCTTCGCGCTTGGCGGCATCGGCCTCTGCCTTGGCGATCTCCTTCGGCAGGTTTTCGAGCGCGAATTTCTGCTTGTAGGAAAGCTTGCCCTTGGCGGCCTTCGGCGCATCGGCGGCGGGTGCAGCGGCGTCGGCTTTGGCCTTTTCCGCCTTCTCTGCCTTGCGCTTCTCTTCAATCGCGCCCTTGCGCTGCGCCATCATGTCGGAATAGCCGCCGGCATACTCGATCCAGCGGCCATCCGGCTCCTCCGGGTTTGCCGGCGCGATCGTCGAGGTGACCGTACGATCGAGAAAGTCGCGGTCGTGGCTGACGAGGATGACCGTTCCGGCAAAGCCGGCGACGATCTCCTGCAAGAGGTCCAGCGTCTCGATGTCGAGGTCGTTGGTCGGCTCGTCGAGGATCAGAAGATTGGTCGCCCGCGAAAGGATGCGCGCCAGCATCAGCCGAGCGCGCTCGCCACCCGAGAGCTCGCGGATCGGCGTGCGCGCCTGTTCCGGCTGGAACAGGAAATCCTTCATGTAGCCGGTAACGTGGCGCTGCTCACCGTTGACAAGCAGGTTGTCGCCGCGCCCGTCGGTCAGGTAATGGGCCAGCGTATCGTCCAGGTTGAGGTCTTCGCGCTTCTGGTCGAGCGTCGCCATTTCGAGGTTGGTGCCGAGCTTGACGGTGCCTGTGTCCGGCTCGATCTGCCCGGTCAGCATCTTGAGGAGCGTCGTCTTGCCCGCACCGTTCGGGCCGACGAGACCGATGCGGTCGCCGCGATGCACGCGGATCGAGAAGGGCGCGACGATGGTGCGGTCACCATAGGCCTTGCTGATCTTCTCCGCCTCGATCACCAGCTTGCCGGATTCCTTGGCATCGGCTGCCGTCGCCTGCACGGTCCCCTGCGGCCCCTTGTGGCCACGATAGACCGCCCGCATGCTCTGCAGCTCGCCGAGACGGCGCATGTTGCGCTTGCGCCGGGCCGTCACGCCATAACGCAGCCAATGCTCCTCGCGCTCGATCGCCTTGCCGAGCTTGTGCTGCTCCAGTTCCTCAGCCTCCAGCACCTCGTCGCGCCAGGCCTCGAAATGGGCAAAGCCGCGATCGAGCCGGCGCGACTGGCCACGATCGAGCCAGACGGTCGCCGTCGAGACCTTCTCCAGAAAGCGCCGGTCGTGCGAGATCAGCACCAGCGCCGAACGGCTGCGGGTAAGCTCATCTTCCAGCCATTCGATCGTCGGCAGGTCGAGATGGTTGGTCGGTTCGTCAAGCAGCAGGATGTCAGGTTCCGGCGCCATGACGCGCGCCAATGCCGCACGGCGCGCCTCACCGCCCGAAAGGCGCGTCGGGTCTTCTTCGCCGGTCAGGCCCAGATGCTGCAGCAGGTAGGCGACGCGATAGGGATCGTCGCTCGGGCCGAGACCGGCTTCGGCATAGGCCTGCACCGTGTCGTAGCCGTCGAAATCCGGCGCCTGGTGCAGATAGCGGATGGTCGCTGAGGGATGGCGGAACACCTCGCCCGACTGTGCCTCTGAAAGGCCCGCGGCGATCTTCATCAAGGTCGACTTGCCCGAGCCATTGCGCCCGACAAGGCAGATGCGATCGCCCGGTTCCACTTGCAGATTGGCACCGGCAAGCAGCGGCGCGCCGCCGAAGGTCAAGAAGATATCGTCGAGTTTCAGAATTGGGGGCGCCAAGGCTCAGGCTCCGGAAAGATCATAGGGGCGGGCAAGCACGATGGCGCGTCCGCTCTTGAGGCTGAAGCGAAGGGGACCCTCCGCAACGTTGGAAACGGTTCGGGACGATCCGAACGGCAGGGTGAAATCGTCAAGCGGATAGCGCGCATTGACGATCGAAAGGCCGGTCAGCTCGGTCAATCCCAGCACGGAAAAGAGACAACCTTTCGGCAGGTCGAGATCGAGCGTGCCTGCCAGCAGCGGGTAGGCTTCTTCCTCGCCCGAGGTCATCAGCACCGAAAGCCCGCGCTCGGCAAGCGCTGCGGCCTGCAGCAGGTGCAGGAAGGCATGGTCGCTGCGGCTGCCGCCAAGCGCGCCGGCAAAGATCAGCCGATCAGCGCCGCGGGACAACGCAGCCTCGACCGCGATCTCGCCATCCGTCGCAGCCTTTGCCGCCGGGTAGGGCTCGCGTGGAACGGAGGCGAACTCGGACAGCAGGGCGTCTTCGGTCGAATCGAAATCGCCGACCCAGACATCCGGCACGACGCCGAGCAAGCGGGCATGGCGCATGCCGCCGTCAGCGGCAACGAAGCGGCTGCCGCTGAGCTGCTCTGTCAGCCGGCTGGTCACCGAGAGGGCGCCGCCAAGCAATATGGTGAAGGTCGATCGAGCCATGGCAATGCCCATAGCGCAAAGGATCGCGGAAGGAAAACGAAGAAAACCGCAAACCGCTGCGATCGCAGCAATTTGCCGAAGCCGTCAGTGTCCTTCCGGCACCGGTTCCGGGAATAGCATGCCGGCATAGATCCCGGGTGTTGAATCGGGAATTTCGATCGCGCCGGCCACGCGCTCGTAGAACTTCGCCGGGCCGACGCCACCGATGACCGCATAGCCGTAGCCCGCCTCGCGCATCGCCGTCAGGCTTGCAAGCAGCAGCGCCTCGCCGATGCCCTGCCCACGCATACCTTCATCGACGCCGGTTGGGCCGAAGAAGCCGAGCGCTGTCACGTCGTGGCAGGCAAAGCCGACGATCTTTTCGTCGCGCACCGCGACGTGCATGCGTGTCGGGGTCGAGGAGAAGGCAGCTTCCGCTTCGCCTGCCCAGCCGGCGCCAAACGTCTTTTCGATCCAGGAGACCACCAGACGGCGTTCCGGCGCCATGGCGCGACGGATGCTGATGCCTGAACCAAGCCGCGACTGGGGCTCTGCCGGAAGGGCATAAAGTCGAACTAGCATATCTGGCATGGGATTTCCTCCTTGCGGCCAAGCGTGATGGTGTCATAGCGCAGTTGCCGGTTGGCGAAAACGCCCGACAGAAAATGGGCTCGCCCCATGCGTCGCCCATTCCAAACACCGCTTGCCATGGAGCCGCCGCAGCGGTAAATCTCTTGCCGCTCTAACGGGGTGCCTCCCGACCGCATGGCGGCCGGAGGCTGAGAGGCGTCAAAACGCCAACCCGCGGAACCTGATCCGGCTCATACCGGCGGAGGGATTAGACGCGATCGCACCGATACGCCCTTTTCCCGTGCAACAACGAACTTTGGGAGAGGTGCTTCGCATGTCCAATTCATCACAGCTCAAAATACTTAGCCGGCTAGCGCTGGCCGCAAGCGCAAGCCTTGTTTTCACCGGTTATGCCGCCGCTGCCGACAAGACGCTGACCGTCTACACCTATGAAAGCTTCATCACCGAATGGGGGCCGGGCGCCAAGGTGGCGGAAGCCTTCGAAAAGACCTGCGAATGCAAGGTCAACTATGTCGGTGTTGCCGATGGCGTCGAACTCTTGACGCGCCTAAAGCTCGAGGGTGCTGCCTCGAAGGCCGACATCGTGCTCGGTCTCGACACCAACCTCGTGGCGGAAGCAAAGGCAACGGGCTTCTTCGCACCGCATGGCATCGAAGCGAAGGACCTGAAGGTGCCCGGCAACTTCTCCGACGACACCTTCCTGCCCTATGACTACGGCCATTTCGCCGTCGTCTACGACACCGAGACGCTGAAGACACCGCCGAAGAGCCTCAAGGAACTGGTCGAAGGCGACGCGTCGCAGAAGATCGTCATCGAGGACCCGCGCACCTCGACGCCGGGCCTCGGATTGCTGCTTTGGGTCAAGGCGGTCTATGGCGACGAGGCGGGTGCTGCCTGGGCGAAGCTCAAGGACCGTGTTCTGACCGTCACCCCCGGCTGGTCGGAAGCCTATGGCCTCTTCACCAAGGGCGAAGCGCCGATGGTGCTCTCCTACACCACCTCGCCCGCCTACCACATGGTCGCTGAGAACACCGAGCGCTACCAGGCGGCCACCTTCTCGGAAGGTCACTACATCCAGATCGAAGTCGCCGGCATGACCAAGAGTGCCAAGGAGCCGGAACTGGCAAAGCAGTTCCTCGCGTTCATGACCGGTCCGGAATTCCAATCGATCATTCCGACAACCAACTGGATGATGCCGGTCGCAGCAACCAAGGAGCCGCTGCCGGACGCCTTCAACAAGCTGGTCAACCCGGAGAAGACCTTCCTGCTGCCATCGGAAGAGGTCGCGAAGAACCGCAAGGCCTGGATCGACGAGTGGCTTGCTGCCATGAGCAAGAACTGAGGCCGGATTGTTCGCACTTCGCGAAAACCGCATGACTGTTGTCGCCGGGGCGATTTGCCTCGGCGCCTTCCTGCTCTTCGTCGGCCTGGCGATCGCCGCCTTGCTCGCCCAAACCGGCGGCACGGACGAAGGCACTCTGTTCGACGCCTATATCTGGCGCGTCACCCGCTTCACGCTGCTGCAGGCAAGCCTTTCCACTCTGCTGTCCGTGCTCTTCGCGATACCGGTGGCGCGGGCGCTGGCGCGGCGGCCGCGTTTCTTCGGCCGGATCTGGCTGTTGCGGCTGATGGCGCTGCCGCTCGGCCTGCCCGTTCTCGTCGGCGCACTCGGGCTGATCGAGATCTGGGGACGCCAGGGCTTCCTCAATTCCGGCCTGCGCTGGCTCGGCCTCGAGCAACCGATCAGCATCTATGGCCTGTTCGGCATCCTGCTTGCCCATGTCTTCTTCAACATGCCGCTTGCGGCGCGCCTGTTCCTGGCCGGCCTCGAGCGCATTCCCGCCGAATACTGGCGCAGCGCTGCCAATCTCGGCATGCCCTCCCGAGCGCTCTTCCGCTTCATCGAATGGCCCGTCCTGCGCGGCCTGTTGCCGGGCGCGGCCGGCCTCGTCTTCATGCTCTGCGCCACCAGCTTCACGCTCGTGCTGACGCTTGGCGGCGGGCCCGCTGCCAGCACCATCGAGGTCGCGATCTATCAGGCGCTGCGCTTCGATTTCGATCCGCCACGCGCCATCGCGCTGTCCGGCCTGCAGATCGCCATGACCGGCGTCCTGCTTCTCATCCTCAGACGTCTGGCAACGGATCCGGAAGAGGGCATGACCGGCGGCCGAACCGTTCGACGCTTCGATGGCACAACGACAGCGGCGCTGTTCAACGATGGCGCCTGGATCATCCTGGCATTGCTCTTCCTCATCGCCCCGTTGATTGCGGTGGTCGTCTCCGGCCTGCAGGCCGATCTTCTGAAGCTCGCGCGCGATCCGAGCGTGCACCGGGCACTGATGACGAGTGCGGCGATCGCGCTCGCCTCGGCACTCGCCTCCGTCGCCATGGCGGCCGTGATGATCCGCGCCGCGGCGACGGTCACCGCGCCACGCCATGCGGGCGCGCCGGCACATGGCCTTGCCGGTGCGATCGGCGCGAGTACCTCGCTGATCCTGCTGGTGCCGCCTGTCGTGCTCGGCGCCGGCTGGTTCCTGCTCCTTCGTCCGTTCGGCGATGTCGCGCGCTTTGCGCCTGTCATCGTCGTGGCGATCAACGCCCTGATGGCGCTTCCTTTCGTCCACCGTATCCTGGCGCCGGCCATGGCGACGCACGCGGCGCGTTCCGAGCGGCTGACCGCGAGCCTCGGCATCCGCGGTTTTCATCGCCTGCGATGGATCGACCTTCCCGCGCTCCGAAGGCCGCTGCTGATGGCGCTCTCCTTCGCCATGGCACTATCGCTCGGCGATCTCGGCGCCGTCGCCCTGTTCGGCTCGCAGGACATGGTGACGCTTCCCTGGCTGCTCTATAGCCGCATGGGCAGCTACCGCACCGCCGATGCGGCCGGCCTTGCCCTCTTCCTCGGGCTTCTCTGCCTGATCTTCACCATCCTCGGCACGGCGGAAGACGTCCGCCGGCGGGAAGGACGCAAAGCATGACCGAACCCAACGCTGCCATAGAACTGCGCAATGTCGAGGTTCGTTTCGAAACGACCACGCTGCGCTTCGATTGCACAATTGCTGCCGGTGGCATCGTCGCCGTTGCCGGCGCCTCCGGTTCCGGCAAGTCGACGCTCTTTCACCTCATCGCAGGCTTTGAAGATGCCGACCACGGCGAGATCCGTGTCCTCGGCCAGAACGCTGCCAACCAGGCACCTTCGGAGCGCCCGGTCTCGATGATCTTCCAGGACAACAATCTCTTCGCCCATCTCGATGTCGCTACCAATGTCGGCCTCGGTATCGACCCGGCACTTCGCCTGACGGACGAAGATCGGAAGAGGATCGAGGACGCGCTTCGCCGCGTTGGACTTGAAGGCTTCGGACGAAGGCTGCCGCCTACGCTTTCCGGCGGCGAACGCCAGCGGGTCGCGCTTGCCCGCGCACTTGTGCGGCACCGCCCCCTCCTGTTGCTGGATGAACCTTTTGCTGCCCTCGATCCCGGCATGCGCACCGGCATGCGCACGCTTCTTGGCGAGCTGCACGCGGAAGAAAACAACACGATCCTCATGATCACGCACCATCCCGAAGACGTGAAGGCGCTGGCCGATAGCGTGCTTTTTCTCGACCAGGGGCGTATCATTGCACACGATACACTCGACCGCTTCCTGGAGCGGCGCGACAATGCGGCAATCGACCGCTTTCTTGGCAACGCGTGAAGGTGGGGCCGGTTTCTCCTCGCCCTCAGCGATTGCCACAATTTGACCGCGGCGCCGTGCGACGCGCGAAATATCTGGCCGGGCGCGCGAATATTCGCGCATCCGTTGCCGTGATACCACGGGGCAACTATTTCTACCGAGACAAACTAGGCAGGTGGCGCTGAAATCAGATACAGCAAGACCAGGGCTGAACAGTCGCGGCGGAGCAACGCTGCCGGACTGAAAAAGTAGGACTTTCAACGCTGTCGTTCCATCGCCCCGCTGCATGCGGGTGGAGCGGCAGACGGGAAACGGGCTGAGGCATGGAGAGGCATACAGTCACACACGACCGGTTCCCGCCGAAGCGCGGACGGCTGCGTGCACGCGTTGTGGTTGCGCTGCTCGCGACCACGCTTCTCTCCGCATGCCAGTCGGTGATCGAGCAATCCTACGAGCCGACAGTTTCGCCCTCGTCCAATCCGCAGATTGTCGACGAGGTCCAGAAGAACGATCCGCGCGCGAAGATGGGCGCACGCGAACATCCGCGCATCGTCGCAAGCTACGGCGGCGAATACAAGGACGCGAAGACCGAACGGCTGGTCGCCCGCATCGCCGGAGCGTTGACCGCCGTCTCGGAGAACCCGCAACAGTCCTACCGCATCACCATCCTCAATTCGCCGGCGATCAACGCCTTTGCGCTGCCGGGCGGCTATCTCTATGTCACCCGCGGCCTGCTGGCCCTTGCCAATGATGCCTCCGAAGTCGCCGCCGTGCTCTCGCACGAGATGGCGCACGTCACCGCCAACCACGGCATCGAACGTCAGCAACGCGAGGAAGCGGAAGTCATCGCCAGCCGCGTGGTCTCCGAGGTGCTGTCGTCCGATCTCGCCGGCAAGCAGGCGCTCGCCCGCGGCAAACTGCGGCTTGCGGCCTTCTCGCGCAACCAGGAGCTCCAGGCCGACGTCATCGGTGTGCGCATGCTCGGCGAAGCCGGCTACGATCCTTACGCCGCCGCACGCTTCCTGGACTCGATGGCAGCCTATAGCCGCTTCACCGCCGTCGATCCGGAATCCGACCAGAGCCTCGACTTCCTGTCGAGCCACCCGAATGCACCGCAGCGTGTGGACCTTGCGCGCAGGCATGCCCGCGCCTTCGGGCCGGAAGGCACCAGCGGCGATCGCGGCCGGGACTATTACCTCGCCGGTATCGACGGCCTGCTCTACGGCGACAGCCCCCAGGAAGGCTATGTCCGCGGCCAGACCTTCCTGCACGGCCAGCTCGGAATCCGTTTCGACGTGCCGACCGGCTTCCAGATCGACAACAAGGCAGAAGCGGTCCTTGCGACCGGACCCGGTGACATCGCTGTGCGCTTCGACGGCGTGGCGGATACGGGCGGTCGCAGCCTGACCGACTATATCGCCAGCGGCTGGGTCACCGGCCTGCAGCCCGACACGATCAGGCCGATCAACATCAACGGTCTGGAAGCCGCGACCGCGCGTGCCTCGGCCGATCGCTGGGATTTCGATGTCACGGTCATCCGCATCGACACCCGCATCTACCGCTTCCTGACCGCCGTTCCCAAGGGTTCGAACGCGCTCGAGCCGACAGCGAACCAGCTGCGCAGCTCGTTCCGCCGCATGACGCAGGGCGAGGCCCAATCGCTGAAGCCTCTGCGCATCCGCGTCGTAACGGTAAGGCCCGGCGAGACGATCGCAACGCTTTCCGCCCGCATGATGGGGACGGATCGCAAGCTGGACCTGTTCCGGGTGATCAATGCGATGCAGGTCACCTCGACAGTGAAGCCGGGCGACAAGGTCAAGATCGTTTCCGAGTAAGCACGGCACCAAGGCGCATATGCTGCTGAAGGCTCCGGCCTTCGCTGCTGCGCCAGACCTCGATGTTCGAACACAGGGCAGTGCCTCGGATTGAGGTCCAAGCCCGTACGACTATACCCCTGAGGCCTACAGCGCCGCGCGTCCTGTCAGACACGCAAAGGCACTTTGAAGTGCTGCATGGTTTTGTCCTTTGACCGGCTACGGCCAAAGAAAACATGCACGGCTAAAGCATTTCACTGTTTCATTAAAACAGCGAATTGCTCCAACTGTTTGAAATTGCGCAATTCCGGACGGAAAACCGTTTCGCACTTTTCCTGGAATTGCTCTAAAGCGCGTCGCGATCTTTCAGATTCACTCCTTGCGCTTTAAGCGCTCGACATTTCGCAGGTCGTTATCACAAAACCGCTGCGCACTTTTGCGCGACAAGCTTTAGTGAATGCCCGCAGTCAGGGCCGGCGCTTTGGTCGCGAGCGCCACTCTGAGCTTTTCGAGCGCCCGAGTTTCGATCTGTCGCACCCGTTCCTTGGAAATGCCGAGATCGAGGCCGAGCTCTTCCAGCGTCGCACCGTCCTCCGACAGTCGTCGTGCACGGATGATCCGCATCTCCCTTTCGGTCAAGGCACCCAGCGCATCGCGGAGCCACACACGGGCCCGCTCGCCGTCGATCATGTCGCTGACCTGTTCGTCCGGAAGCGGCGCATCGCTGGCCAGGAAATCCAGCCGCTCGCCGCCATCGGAATCGGCGCCGCCAACGGGGGCCTGCAAGGAAGTGTCGCTGCCGGAAAGCCGCGCATCCATGGTCTGCACATCGGCGATGCTGACGCCGAGCGCCGCGGCAATTTCCTCATGCATAGCCTGCGATGTAAGTTGCCTGTCGCCTTGCGCCAGACGTGCACGCAACCGCCGCAGATTGAAGAACAGCGCCTTCTGAGCCGAACTCGTGCCGCCCCGGACGATTGACCAATTGCGCAGGACATAGTCCTGCATCGATGCCCGGATCCACCAGGTCGCATAGGTCGAAAACCTGACCTCACGGCTGGGTTCGAAGCGGGCCGCCGCTTCCAGGAGGCCGATATGGCCTTCCTGCACCAAGTCGCCCATGGGCAGGCCGAAGTTGCGGAACTTCGCTGCCATCGAGATCACGAGCCGCATATGCGACATGGCGATCTTGTTGCGGGCTTCCTGATCATGGTCGTTCCGCCAGGCCTGTGCCAGCGCGTGCTCCTCGTCGCGCTCGAGATAAGGCGCCTCCATTGCGATCTTGATCATCCGCCGGTCTGCAGTGAGAGTCTTCATCGATCACTCCGTGACTGGCGCCCGGGCGCCATTGCGTGTGAAGTCCAAAAGGCCGGACAGATGGCGCGTCCGGCAGCAGGGGCGTCTAGATCACGATGATTTGGATCGGATCGATCCAAATCATCGTGATCGGTTCTTTTAAGTCAGAGCGGGATGGGCGCGGAAAACCGCATGATCTTTTCCTTCCCCGCTCAAGAGCCCGGCGCCGAACTTGAAGAAACGACGCGGCGCCCTAACTTCAAAATCACGAACCTGAACGGTGACGGATCACAGAACCAAGATCGCCCGGCGCGAAAGCGGCGCGTTCCTGCCGGCTAATGTAAATGCGCGTGGCGGGCAAAAGTTCCATCAGATCAAAGAAAAAGCCCGGCGCGATGGCCGGGCTTTTTTGCAGTCTCACTGCGGGTTGGAAGCTTATGCTGCTTCGTCCTGGGCGTCGTCTTCGTCGATCGCCTTGCCGCGCTTCGGGCCCTTGCTGAGGTTGGCCTCGACGAGGCGCACAGCTTCGGTCTCCGACATTTTGTTCACGGCAGCGATTTCGCGCGCCATGCGGTCGAGGGCAGCCTCATAGAGCTGGCGTTCGGAATAGGACTGTTCCGGCTGGTTTTCGGCGCGATAGAGATCGCGAACGACTTCCGCGATGGAAATCAGGTCGCCGGAGTTGATCTTGGCATCGTATTCCTGGGCGCGGCGCGACCACATGGTGCGCTTCACGCGAGCCTTGCCCTGCACAACCTTCAACGCACGATCGACGAAATCGGTTTCGGACAGCTTGCGCATGCCGATGCTGACAGCCTTGGCCACCGGCACCTTCAACCGCATCTTGTCCTTCTCGAAATCGATGACAAAAAGCTCAAGCTTCATGCCCGCGACTTCCTGCTCTTCGATCGCCACGATCTGGCCAACGCCGTGGGCCGGATAGACGATCGATTCACCGGTCTTGAAGCCCTGGCGTGTCGAAGATTTTTTCTGCTGGGTCGTCATTCGTTTCAAAAACTCCCTGTTTCGCGCCGGCCATTCTGGCCGGGGCCGGGTCAGTGAGGCCCGGGATAGACGGGGATACCGCCGGGTGGGTACATCCTGGTCCGTCCACGGAACGCAAACAGCCTCATGAAATGCGGTCGCAACAGAGCAAAGCCATGTTGCGTAATAGGGAGAAACCGCCTTTTGGAGATCGTTTGCTTTCGTGATGGTTTTCGGGCGCGCAAAAACACCCTCTGTGGATCAGTAGAAGGAACCTATCACAAAAAAGTGCCGAAATCAATAATTTGCTGCATGGCAGCCATCAAGCCACCATTCTCGCACCTGCGAGCGCAGTGCGGGTTTTTCCCCAGGTTTGGCGCGCTGGGTCGCGCTCGCTGCGTCAGCCTCGACGAACGATAGAGATCGTTCGTCTCAGTCGCCCTGTCCCGGCTCGGCGGAGAAGAACTTCTCGTACTTGCCTTCGACGCCGTCCATCTCCTTGGCTTCCGGCATCGGGTCGCGCTTGACCGTGACGTTCGGCCACTTCGTGGCAAAATCAGCGTTCACTTTCAACCACATATCAAGGCCCGGCTCGGTGTCCGGCTTGATCGCCTCGGCAGGACATTCCGGCTCGCAAACGCCGCAATCGATGCACTCGTCGGGATGGATGACGAGGAAATTCTCGCCCTCATAGAAGCAGTCCACGGGGCAGACTTCGACACAGTCCATATACTTGCAGCGAATGCAATTGTCGGTCACGACATACGTCATGAGGTACTCCAGCCAATGCTCACGTTTGATGGCAGACGGCAATCAATGGTGATGCTCATCGTCCGCGCATGCTAGGAATGTCCGGCGCGCATAGCTGCCGAAGCAAGACCGATGCACCCAACGTGGGTCTGTCAGGTAAAGGCTTTATGGACCCTTTGCAAGAATATTCAATGCGCGAAACGCCGCGGCAAAGGCAGAGTTTTCTAATCCTCGCGCGGATCGAAATCGGGTTTTAGCCGATCGGTATCCCGCCGCTCTTTCTTGGTCGGGCGTCCCGCCCCACGGTCGCGTGTGGCGAGATCAAATGCCGAGAGTTTCTCCTTAGGCAATTCCGGCGTGAGATCATCATAAAGAAGCCGCGCTTCCTCGTAGGGGCCACGTCGTTCCCCTGGAGCAAGCACGCGCACGGTCACGCTGCGGCGGTCGAGGACGAGCTCAAGCAGATCCCCCGTCTTGACCTGAAACGACGACTGCGTCACGCGCTGCTCGTTGACGGCCACGCGGCCGTCCTCGATCGCTTTTTGCGCAAGCGAGCGCGATTTGATCAGCCGCGTGAAAAACAGCCACTTGTCGAGACGCTGGCGCGATGCCGGGTTGGACGTGGGCTGTTTTTCCATGACCTGCCTTACTTCTTCATCTGCTCCTTGAGCGCCGCGAGCTTGGCGAAGGGCGAATCCGGATCCACCGGCTTCTCGCGACGCGGCGGGCGCGCCTCGAACTTGCCCTGGCCGGGCTTGCCGCCGCGGTCGTGACGATCATGACGATCACCACGGTCCTGGCGCGGACCGCCTTCCGACTTGCCGCCGTCATGGCGCTTGCCGCGCACCGGCTGGCCGCCCTTACGTCCGCCCTCACGTCCCTCGCTCTGCCCTTGGCCTTGGCCATGGCGCTGGCCGCCGCGACGCTGGTCGCCCTGGTGGCGACCGCCGCCCTGGCGCTGGTTATCCTGGCGAGTGCCGGGACGCCACAGCAGCACGGGCTTGGCTTCAACCGGTTCTCCGGTCTCGGCGACTTGAGCTTCGGCTGGTTGCACCTCGCTGGTGGCGACTTCGCCCTCAGCGTTCTCGGCCTCGGCGGCAGGTGCCTCAACGGCTGCGGTCTCGGCATCCGTCGCGCTGTCAGCAGCGTCCGCGTCATCGACAGCGGCAACCGGCTCGGAGGCGGCGGCAGCAGAGGCGGGCGCACCGTCCTGGCTGGCGAGGAAGGCCGCAGCCTCCTCGGCCTTGACGCTGTCGGCCCGATAGCCAAGGCCCTTCAGGATCTCTTCCATATCATCAGGCGTTGCGCCGAGGATCGAAAGCATCGAGGTGGTGGCGGTGAAACGACGGCCGTCATAGGCGCCTTCAGGACGCGGCTGTGCGCCGGGCTTCCACTGCAGCAGCGGCCGGATGAGATCGGCCAGGCGCTCGAGGATGTCGATGCGCACGGCGCGCTTTCCGAGGAAGCGGAAGCCGGCAAGCTTGTAGAAGGTGCGCTCGAAGGACGGATCGGTGACGACCGACGTACGGCCGGCCGCGAGCATCGGGATGAGGTCGCCATAGCCGGGCTTGTCGAGGCCGTCGTTCTTCAGCGCCCAGAGCAGCGTGATCAGCTCGGCCGGAGCCGGCTTCAAGAGCGCCGGAAGGAAGATGTGGTAGGCGCCGAAGCGAACGCCGTATTTGCGGATCGACGCGCGACCGTCCTGGTCCAGCGACTTCACGTCGTCGGCGACATCGCGGCGGAAGAGCACGCCGAGGTTCTCGACGAGCTGGAAGGCAAGGCCCTTGGCGAGGCCTTCGAGGTCTTCAGCGCGCGAGATATCGTCGAGCGGCTTCAGCACCGTACCGATGTGATGGTTCACGAAACGCTCGATGCGGGCCACGACATGCTCGCGGGCGTTCGCCTGCAGCTGATCGTCAGCAAGCAGAATGACGCGCGGACGCATGACATGGTCGCTCGCTGCCAGACGGGCGACGGGATCGCCGAGCCAGCGCACGAGACCATCCGACGAAAGCGCCAGGTCGTTGTTGCCCGAGGCGTGCAGACGTGCGGCCCGCGCCTCGAACTCGAGCGCCAGCGCCTTCTGGGCAGCGCCCTGCACGGCCTTGGCATCCGGGCCGTCGCCGCCGGTCGCCAGCGTAAACCGGAAACCGGTTAGTTGTCCTACGTGGTGTCCTTCGACGAAGACATCACCATTCACACTGATTTCAGCTTCCAGCATAGCATTCTCTCTCAGGCGCTTCATGAGCACAGATGTCCTGCGATCAACAAAGCGTTTCGTCAACCGTTCATGTAGTGCGTCGGATAATCGATCTTCAATTTCCCGCGTCTTTTCTTGCCAGTGTGTCGGATCGGCCAGCCATCCCGGCCGGTTCGACACATAGGTCCAGGTTCTGATCTGCGCGATTCGCGCCGAAAGTGTGTCGATCTCACCGTCGGTGTGATCGGCACGCCTGACCTGTTCGGCCATGAAGTCCTCGTTCACCGTACCCCGGCGAACGAGATCCGCGTAGATCGTCGAGATCAGATCGGCGTGCTGGGCGGGCGTGATGCGCCGATAGTCCGGCAGCGCGCAGGCTTCCCATAATTTTTCGACGCGCTCGGCATTGGTCGTAATGTCGACGACCTCCGGGTAGCGGGCCAGATGCTCGAACGCCTGCTGGTCTACCGCAGGTAGCGCCCGGGCAAGGCCGGGAACTTTCGGCGCGGCATCGAGGCTCTTCTTCAAGGCGGTAAGCGAGGAATAGTCGAACGCCTTCGAGCGCCATTGCAGCACCTTGACCGCATCGAACTCGTGCGACTCGATGCGATGAACGAGCTCGTTGTCGAAAGGATCGACGCGACCCGTGACGCCGAACGTTCCGTCACGCAGATGTCGCCCGGCGCGCCCGGCGACCTGCGCTAGCTCGGCCGGGTTCAGGTTGCGAAACTGGTAGCCGTCGAACTTGCGGTCCTGCGCGAAGGCGACGTGATCGACGTCGAGGTTGAGACCCATGCCGATCGCGTCGGTCGCCACCATGTATTCGACGTCGCCTTCCTGATAGAGCGCCACCTGCGCATTGCGCGTGCGCGGCGAAAGCGCGCCGAGCACGACGGCGGCACCGCCGCGCTGGCGACGGATCAGTTCGGCGATCGCATAGACTTCGTCGGCCGAGAAGGCGACGATCGCCGAGCGATGCGGCAGGCGGGTGATTTTCTTCGAACCGGCATAGAGCAGTTGCGACATGCGCGGCCGCTCGACGACGGTAATGCCGGGCAGGAGGTGCTCCAGGATCGGCCGCATCGTTGCAGCCCCCAGAAGCAGCGTCTCGCCACGCCCCCTCAGATGCAGGATCCGGTCGGTGAAGATGTGACCGCGCTCGAGATCGCCGGCAAGCTGCACTTCGTCGATCGCCACGAAGGACGCGGTCGTCTCGCGCGGCATCGCTTCGACGGTGCAGACCGAATAGCGGGCGCGATGCGGAGTGATCTTCTCCTCGCCAGTGATCAGCGCGACATTGTGATGGCCGACCCTTTCGACCAGGCGCGTATAGACCTCGCGCGCCAGGAGGCGCAGCGGCAGGCCTATGACGCCGCTATCATGCGCGATCATGCGCTCGATCGCGTAGTGCGTCTTGCCGGTATTGGTTGGCCCGAGCACCGCGGTTACGCCGCGGCCGCTCAGGATCATGGGGTGAACGGACACGTCATCGATCCCGGGCATTCAGAAATTACGACAGCGTCTTTTCACGCTGGCGGCAAACACATGCCCACGCACCGAGCCAAACGCAAGGGGCGCCGACAACTAAAACCATGTTCGGCGTCTCCCAGCCCATTGCACCACCTGTTGTGGTTGGCGCAATCGAGAACAGGAACAGCCATGGAACGAATCGGCGACGAATCGAAGACTCATCGCGATTCACTGTATGTTCACGACTACATATAGATTTCAACACCGAACGTTGCACCACATGCTGAATCTGACGCCGCGCGCTTGTGTTAGAGCCCACGACTCGCCTCAATTCTGGCTGTCCCATTGCCAGACAGGTCAAAGGATTCCGAATCCAAGACTCTGGAAAGCCTAGAAAATTTTTAACGAAATTCATCGCAGATTCGCTGGGCAGAGAGAATGAGAATCGCACCGAGCACCCTCGACCAATACGGGAGGATCCGATGGCGACTCGTGATACGCGCATCATTCCGCTTTTGTTCTCCACAAGATATAGTGTCTGCGCCGCGCGCCGGCAACAGAATCACGGGCGCAGCTTCGGGTTCCAAATGCCGGGGGAACAGCCGTTTCTTCTCTCCGCCCTACACAAAAACGGCGCCCCGAAGGGCGCCGTTCAAAAGCAATGATGAGATCAAAAGGTCAGACGAAGAACTGTCCGCCATTCGCCGAAATCGTCGAGCCGGTGATGAAGCCGGCGTCGTCGGAGGCCAGGAACACAACGCAGCGGGCGATTTCTTCCGGCTCGCCGAGGCGGCCAACCGGGATCTGCGGGATGATCCGCTCGTTCAGCACCTTCTCCGGCACCGCCCGCACCATTTCCGTGCCGATATAACCCGGGCAGATGGCGTTGACCGTGATCCCCTTCGCCGCACCTTCCTGGGCGAGCGCCTTGGTGAAGCCGAGATCACCGGCCTTGGCCGCCGAATAGTTGGCCTGGCCCATCTGGCCCTTCTGGCCGTTGATCGACGAGATGTTGATGACGCGGCCGAAACCGCGGTCGCGCATGGCGGACCAGATCGGATGCGTCATGTTGAAGAGACCGGTGAGGTTGGTGCCGACCACCTCGCCCCATTGCTCGGGCGTCATCTTGTGGAACATCGCGTCGCGGGTGATGCCCGCATTGTTGACCAGCACTTCGACCGGGCCGAGATCCGCCTCGACCTTGGCGATGCCTTCGGCGCAGGACTGATAGCTGGAAACATCCCACTTGTAGACGGGGATGCCGGTTTCCTGCTTGAAGGCCTCAGCCTTTTCGTCATTGCCGGCATAGTTTGCGGCCACCTTGTAGCCGGCATTCTTGAGTGCGATGGAGATTGCCGCGCCGATGCCGCGCGACCCACCTGTGACCAATGCTACCCTGCTCATGCACGCCTCCCACTTGATCAGTTCAGTTTCTCAAAGGCCTTCTTCATCAGCTTTTCGCCGACCTGTCGTCCGTAGAGCTCGGCGGCAGCCTGGAACTGAGGCGTCGCGAGCATAGACATACCCACCTCGCACTTGGTGAGCGCGAGGTTCATCATCAGACTGGAGAGCTGAACGAGCGACGCTTTCAAAGCACCGCTGTCATCGTTCAGGGCCGCAACTATCATGTCCTTGAAAACGACCTCATCGTCCGAGGTCGTATGTTCCAGCATGCACTGAACCAACCGCGCCTCGTCGAGACGCGCGGGATTGGCATGTGCGGAAACGATCGGCGAACCGGCCAGCAAGAGGGAAAATGGAACCCACCTGGCGCTGTTCATGCCGCCAAACCGATTAGAGCCGTTCGACGCACATGGCGACGCCCATGCCGCCGCCGATGCAGAGCGTTGCAAGCCCCTTGGAAACGCCGCGGCGCTTCATTTCGAAGAGCAGCGTGTTGAGCACGCGGGCACCGGAAGCGCCGATCGGATGGCCGATGGCGATCGCGCCGCCATTGACGTTGACGATCGACGGATCCCAGCCGAGGTCCTTGTTGACCGCGCAGGCCTGTGCCGCGAAAGCCTCGTTGGCCTCGACCAGTTCGACGTCTCCGATCGCCCAGCCGGCTTTCGCCAACGCCTTGCGCGAAGCCGGGATCGGGCCGGTGCCCATGACCTGCGGATCGACGCCGGCCGTTGCCCAGGAAACGATACGGGCGAGCGGCTGGATGCCGCGCTTGGAAGCCTGCGCTTCGGTCATCAGCAGCGTGGCCGCGGCGCCGTCATTGAGGCCAGAGGCGTTGCCGGCGGTGACCGTGCCTTCCTTGTCGAAGGCCGGACGCAGCTTCGTCATCTGGTCGAGCGTTGCGCCATGGCGGATATATTCGTCCTGGTCGACGGTGACGTCGCCCTTGCGGCCTTTGACGATGAAGGGAATGATCTCGTCGGCGAACCGCCCGGCCTTCTGTGCCGCTTCGGCCTTGTTCTGCGAGGCGAGCGCGAAGGCGTCCTGCTCTTCACGGCTGAGCTGCCACTGGCGGGCGACGTTTTCGGCGGTGATGCCCATGTGATAGCCGTAGAAGGCGTCGGTCAGACCGTCCTTGATCATCGTGTCGATCATCTTGAAATCGCCCATCTTCACGCCGCCGCGAAGATGCGAGCAATGCGGCGCCATCGACATGGACTCCATGCCGCCGGCGACGATGATATCCGCATCACCGGTTGCAATCTGCTGCATGCCGAGCGCCACGGCACGAAGACCGGAACCGCAGAGCTGGTTCATGCCCCAGGCGGTTTTCTCCTGCGGAAGACCCGCCTTCATCGCCGCCTGACGCGCCGGGTTCTGGCCCTCGCCGGCCTGCAGGACCTGGCCGAGGATCACCTCGTCGACCTCGCCTGCCTCGACGCCTGCGCGCTCGAGCACGCCCTTGATGACGGCGGCGCCGAGTTCGTGCGCCGGTGTGTTGGCGAATGCACCGTTGAAGGATCCGACCGCGGTACGGGCGGCGCTGGCGATCACGATGGAGGGATTGCTCATGGGACGTTTCCTCAGATCTTTCTTGCCTAATGGAAGCAGACTGGCAAAGCGCGCGGCGCAAGTCAAACGCCTTGATGCGGTGCCACAAAACCGTCACCCAAGACGCAACCGCAAGATTTCGCACTTGCGTCGCCGCAACGCACAAAGACATTGTCAGCGGCGCTCTTTTGCGGATACTCTGAAAAACGCAATAAAGACGGGATGATGGGTGAGAGGAGACCCTGATGGCGAAGCACGAAGGCCAGATCGTTATAAAAAAATATGCGAACCGGCGGCTCTACAACACCGGGACCAGCACCTATGTCACGCTCGACGACCTGGCTGTCATGGTGAAGAAGGGCGACGATTTCATCGTCCAGGACGCAAAGTCCGGAGAGGACATCACCCATTCCGTGCTGACGCAGATCATCTTCGAGCAGGAGTCCAAGACCGGCAACACGCTGCTGCCGATCTCCTTCCTGCGCCAGCTGATCTCGTTCTACGGCGACCAGATGCAGATGGTGGTGCCGAGCTATCTCGAGCATTCGATGCAGGCTTTCACCGAGCAGCAGTCGCAGATGCGCGAGCAGATCAACAAGGCCTTCGGTGACACGCCGCTCGGCAAGAACCTGCAGGTTCCGTTGCAACTTGTCGAAGAGCAGGTCCGCCGCAATACCGAGATGTTCCATCAGGCGATGCAGATGTTCTCGCCCTTCATCACCGCCCCGCCGGTGAAGGAAACCAAGAAGGCCGAAGCCAAGGATATCGACGAGCTCAAGGAACAGCTTCGCGCGCTCCAGACCAAGCTCGACAATCTCGGCTGAGCGCATTCTTCTTGCAAAGGCGGGTGTGAGTCACCCGCCCAATTCCCGTCCAGCAAACCATGTTTTGAATTGGGCCAACGCCCCGGGATCGATCGTGACCTAAAGCGCGTCGCGATCTTTCAGATTCGCGCCTTGCGCTTTAAGTTCTTGATATTTCGCATGTCGTTGTCGCAAAACCGCTGCGCACTTTTGCGCTACAGGCTTTAAAGGCCGATCGACACGTCCCGTCCGGCCGAGCGCATCGAGACGGCGAAGCCGGCGATGACGTCGATGAAGCTGATCGTCATCAGGATGAAGAAGAGCTGGGTTGCCGCCGGCGCCAGCAGCAGGAATTCGATCAGGAAGGCGATGAACAGAATCATCGACAACAGGTGATCCATCAGCGCACGCGTGCTCGTGCGGGTCGCCTTCAGCAATTCGACGAAGAGCAACAGCAGTGCGACGACGATCAGGAGGTCGCCGAAGCGCATCGTCCAGGTCGCGCCCGACAGCATGGACAGCGACAGCATCTCGGCGTTCAAGCCGGCAATACCGCCGAACATTCCGATCATCGCGAGATTGTAGACAACGAACGGCAGGATCAGCAGCGGAACGGCAGCGAGCATCGGGCACGAACTCCTTTGCCGCGTCTTGCGGCGTCTTCAGGCCTACTGCATGTTTCCTTTAATCGTAGCCGGTTAAAGGACAAAAACATGCAGCAATTCAAAGTGCTACAGCGACCTTTGCGCGTCTGATAAGACGCGCGGCGCTGTAGAGCGCTGTGCGTTCGCATGAACGCACCAAGGACGCTCCAGCACTTAGGGTCTAGAGCATCTCTCCGCTTCCAGTGACTTCACCTTGGCGCGTGATGCTCTAGCTCCTGCGGATAACACAGGGTCCAAGCGAGAAAATGTCAGACGCAAAACAAAAGGGCCGGCAGAGCCAGCCCTTTGAACCATTCCACGAACGGAAACGCTTATGCGTTTTCCTTCGGGGTCAGAACCTGACGGCCACGGTACATGCCGGTCTTCAGGTCGATGTGGTGCGGGCGACGCAGTTCGCCGGAGTTCTTGTCTTCGACGTAGGTCGGCGTCTTGAGAGCGTCAGCGGAACGGCGCATGCCACGCTTGGACGGGCTCGTTTTTCTTTTAGGTACAGCCATTTCATTCTCCACTTATCGGGCAAACACTGTTCAGCAGCCGAAATGGCCGTGTTAAACAGATGTCAATCACGGAAATTTGGCGCGCTTATACATGGGCAACTGCTGTTTGACCAGTCCCCAGCCGCAATTTTTCGACTCAAGATCTGGCGGCGCCGATTCAGACCTCGTCATCGGGAACGACCCACGGCTCGGCGCGGGCAGCCTCTTCCCACTTCCGGAAAGCGAAATGTGCCTTCACCCGTTGCATGTAGCCGAGCGTTTCTTGATCCGCAACGAGATCGTAGACGTCGAAGCGGTTGACCACAGGCGCGTACATTGCATCGGCCGCGCTGAAGGATCCGAAGAGGAACGGCCCGCCGGAGTGGGCAAGCGCCTCCTTCCAGATCTGCTCGATGCGCACGACATCAGCGCGAACGTCGGCATCCACCTGAAGCGCCCGCCTCTCCCGGCGGATGTTCATCGGGCAGGCACCGCGCAGCGCCCTGAAACCGGAGAGCATCTCCATGGAATAGCTGCGGGCCCGGGCGCGGGCCTGGCGATCGGACGGCCAAAGCCCGGCGTCGGGAAAGAGCTCGGCGACATATTCGATGATCGCCAGCGATTCCCAGACGAGCAGATCGCCGTGGCGCAGCAGCGGCACCTTTCCGGTCGGCGAGATCGCGCGGATATCAGGATTGCCGGCCGCGAAATCGAAGGGAATGACCACGTCCTCGAAGGCGATGCCCGCGGCGGTCATCGCCATCCAGGGCCGCATCGACCAGGACGAATAGTTCTTGTTGCCGACGTAAAGGGTAAGTCCGGTCATCTACATTCCTTGATGCTGGCCTTAATTGCTGGCCGTGATTGCTGATCTGTCCGAGAAAACGATCAGTTCCTCGAAATGGTTCATGTCCTCGAACGAGCAGAAGGCCGGCGGATCGAGCTCGATCACCGGCGCCCGCTCCCTGAGGCAGGCGAGTTGTTCGCTCAACATTTCCTGCCAGCGCGGCAGTGCCGCGTCATCGAGCCAGTCGATGACATAGGCGAAGGTGATGTGAAACGCATAGTCGTCATGATCAGGATGGCGATAGCCGAAGACTTCGGCGAAAGCATCGCGCCAGGCCTTGAGGCAAGCCCGATCGGCGACGCTGTCGCCTTCAAGCGCGAGACCGGTTGGCGTGATCTCGGTCACGCGGGCACGGAAGGGCTGCAACGGCGCAAAGTGCCTCAGCCGCGCACAGTAGTGTTCGGTCATCACATCGATCGGTGTATCGAGCGCCATGTCGACGGGCCAATAGGGTAGCCTGCGACGATATTCGATGATGCCCTGGAAGATCGTCATGTGCAGGCTGGACGGATGCGTGAAGGCGAACTGCCCCGCCTCGGGCATCGCCATCAGACGCTCGCGCACGGCAAGCACGGCCGTCTCGGACGGCGATCCGGCGGTGACGTGGGAGACGACCGTGTTGCCCGGCTCACGCAGGAAGCGGCCGTCCGTGGCGTAGCGGGTTCCGAGATGCTTCGGCGGAATGGTGTCCGCGTTGCGGCCAAAGGCGAGAAGCGAAGGGGAAATCGAGGTCATGGGAGCGATCGGGCCTTTTGAATGGAGAGAGGGCCCAGATGGCAGAACTCTACGAAGCCAGGATGACATCCCCCGGCAACCGCATCCAATGAAAAGGTCTGATCTCAATCATAAAGGCAGGTGATGTAGCCGCCGGAGCGGCTGGCGCGACGCTCGATCAAATTCGCCAGACGCTTGAGCCCACGGCCGGGTTTGCCGGCATTGCGCTCTTTCGGGTTGGGCAGCGAAACCGCAAGCAGTGCGGCCTGCCGGCGCGAGAGCTTCGCCGCGGAAACGCCGAAATGGTGGCGGGCCGCCGCCTCGATACCGTAGATCCCATCACCCCATTCGGCGACGTTCAAATAGATCTCCATCATCCGCCGCTTGCTCCAGACGAAATCGGCAGCGACCGCCAGCGGCAGCTCCATGCCCTTGCGCAGGAAGGAGCGGCCGTTCCAGAGGTAGAGGTTCTTGACCGTCTGCATCGGGATGGTGCTGGCGCCACGGGTCGATTCCCCTTCAAGCGCATCCTCGACCACGCCGCGCATCTGGCCCCAGTCGACGCCGTCATGGGCGCAGAACTGACCGTCCTCCGACATCATCACCGATTGGACGAGCACCGGCGAGATGTTCTCGAAATCGACCCATTGGCGGTCGTAGCCGCGAAGCAGAACGAGATCGCGCAGCATCAAGGTGGAGACCGGGTGGACGAACTCGACGAGATAGAGAACGATCAGCACATAGGGCAGGGCAACGAAACCCAGGACAGCCAGGATGATCTGGCGGCGTTTCTTGCGCAACGTCCGGCGAAGCGAAGACCAGCGACTGGAAGGCACTTCGCCCTCCTCGCGCGCTTCCGGAACGACGTTCACGGCCTGACTGTTCACCTCGCTGTCCATCCGCTTCTCTTAGTGCATGGTCCGGCAAAGTTGAACGGGCTTTCTGGTAAAAGGCAAGGCGCCCAGGCGGCTGTCCCAGGGAAAGCGCGCCGCTGCGACACGAATCCCCGTTGAAAGCCCTCTTCGCCCGTGCCAAAGAGCGCGCATGAGCCAGGACACATCGCCCTTCACCCGCCGCCTCGCCGGCAATGCCCGCGCCGTCGAAGCTCTGCTCGAGCGCCTGCTCGGCTCGGCGACGGCGGTCGACGAGATTGCGCGACCAGCAAACCTGCTCGCGGCCATGCGGCACGGCGTGCTGAACGGCGGCAAGCGGCTGCGCCCCTTTCTGGTGATCGAATGTGCGGATCTTCTCGGCGGCAGCTTGGATGCATCCTTGCGCGTCGGGGCGGCGCTCGAATGCGTCCATTGCTATTCCCTCGTCCATGACGACCTGCCGGCGATGGACGACGACGATATCCGCCGCGGCCAGCCGACGGTGCACAAGGCCTTCGACGAGGCAACCGCGATCCTCGCCGGCGACAGCCTGCTGACCTTCGCCTTCGACATCATCGCGGCCCCCGAAACGCTGCTGACGGACGGCCAGAAAGTGGAGCTGATCCTGGCGCTCGGACGCGCCGCCGGCCACGGCGGCATGGCTGGCGGACAGGCGCTCGATCTGGCAGCAGAGAAGTCGCCGCCCGACGAGGCCGGCATCGTGACGCTGCAGGCCATGAAAACCGGCGCCCTCATCCGCTTCGCCTGCGAAGCGGGCGCCATCGTCGCCGGCGCATCGGAAAACGACCGCGCCCGGCTTCGCCACTTCGGCGAAAAGATCGGCCTTGCCTTCCAGCTCGCCGACGACCTGCTCGACCTGACCGCTGACGCAGAGACCATGGGCAAGGCGACCGGCAAGGACGCCGCTCGCGGCAAAGGCACGCTCGTCGCGCTGCACGGCCAGGCCTGGGCAGAGGAGCGGCTGGAGCAACTGGTCGTAGAAGCCGAAGCCCTGCTCGCGCCCTATGGCGAGCGCTCGGCCATTCTCGTCGACACCGCCCGCTTCGTCGCCAACCGCAGGAACTAGCCCCGTGAGCAAATACTGGTCGCCGATCGTCTCGAAGCTCAAGCCCTATGTGCCGGGCGAGCAGCCGCGCATCGCCAATCTGGTGAAGCTTAACACCAACGAATGCCCCTACGGTCCCTCGCAAAAAGTGCTCGACGCGATCGGCGCTGCAGCAAGCAGCGATCTCCGCCTTTATCCCGACCCGCTGGCGCTCAAGCTTCGCCAGGCGATCGCCGCGCGCTATGGCGTGACGGCGGAGGAAGTCTTCGTCGGCAACGGCTCGGACGAGGTGCTGGCCCATATCTTCGCCGGCCTCCTGAAGCACGACTCGCCGCTGCTCTATCCGGATATTTCCTACAGCTTCTATTCGACCTATGCGCGGCTCTTCGAGATCGACACGGTCGAGGTCCCGCTCAACGACGCCTTCGAGATCGACATCGCCGACTATGATCGCCCCTGCGGCGCGATCATCCTGCCGAACCCGAACGCTCCGACAGGCATCGGCCTGCCGCTCGCCGAAATCGAGCGGCTCGTCGCAAGCCACCCGGACCAGCCCGTCGTCATCGACGAGGCCTATGTCGACTTCGGCGGCCAGTCGGCAGCAGAACTCGTTTCGAAATACGAGAACCTGCTGGTCGTCCAGACCTTCTCCAAGTCACGCGCGCTTGCAGGCCTTCGTGTCGGCTTCGCCATCGGCCAGCGGCCGCTGATCGAGGCGCTGGAGCGGGTGAAGGACAGCTTCAACTCCTATCCGCTCGGCCGTCCGGCGCAAGCAGGCGCCATCGCCGCGATCGAGGACGAGGCCTGGTTCGAGGAAACGCGCGCAAAAATCATCGGCTCCCGCGAACAGCTTGCGGCGGACCTCGCTCAACGCGGCTTCGAGGTATTGCCATCCCAAGCCAACTTTGTGTTCGCCCGGCATCCGGGCCATGACGGAGAGGCATTGATGAAGGCGCTGCGCGAGCGAGCCGTGCTGGTCCGCCATTTCGCCAAGCCCCGCATTTCCGATTTCCTGCGCATCACGATCGGCACCGATCAGGAATGCGCGCGGCTGATCGAAGCGCTGGACGAGATCCTCTAGAGTATCCGTGTTGGTCAAGTACGGGTTGGTTCCCATATGCGGCCATCCCTGAGCAATGCGTTTGCGATGATGATGAGCTTTCGCATGACGGCGGTAATGGCGAGTTTTGAGGCTTTTCCGGCGGCCTTGAGCCGGTCGTACTTGGCCTTGAGGTCGGGATTGAAGCGGATGGCGACGAGCGCGGGCATGTAGAGTGCTCGTCGGACATTGGCCCGGCCGCCGCGGATGAAGGCGCGGCCGATCCACTGTCCGGATTGGCGAGCGACCGGAGCGAGGCCGGCGAGGGAAGCGACCTGGGCCTGGTCGAGTGTACCGAGTTCGGGCATGTCGATGAGAAGCGCGAAGGCGGAGATTGCTGACACGCCCGGGATCGAGACGAGGATGTCGAAGCGTCGTGCGAGGTCGGGATCGACCTTGATGAGCGCCATGATCTCGTTTTCGAGGGCCGCGATCTGGCGCTCGATCTGCCTGAGCTGTTCGGCGTTGTGGCGCTTGAGGATCGGCAAGGTCAGGTTTTTCGCCCTGTTCCTGGCGGCCGTTCGGTTCTTCACCAATGCCTCGCGGGCCATGTGCAGGTCCTTGAGATCGTTGAGGGTCGGGCCTCGCGCCGGCCGCGCCTGAAGTTCGAGCAACACCCCCATGCGGGCGAGCATCGCAGCATCCAGCCGGTCGGTCTTGGCGAGCCTGCCGGTGGCCTCGGCAAATCGCCGCGCCTGACGCGGATTGACCTTGACCAGCGCGAAGCCCGCCTCTGCCAGCCTGTGCTCAATGGCCCGATGATAGGGACCTGTCGGCTCGTAGACGATACGCAGCTCAGGCCGCTCCAACCAGCCGATCAATGTCCTATGGCCACGGCTGTCGTTGGCGAAGCGCCGGCTCACACCGTCGCTCAGCCTGTGGACGTCGAGATGGTCTTTCGAGATGTCGACCCCGATGCTATCGTTCATCATCTTTCGCTTGTCCTGTGCTTGTCATCCGGAGCCGAACTCCGGGTATCCGTTCAGGCCTCAAGGGAAAGACGAGGGCGATCCGACTCTAGCTCGACCCATCAAAAGGTCCGCAATTCCAACGATCCGACCCTCGCCGCTGCGGGAGGGCGGCGACCCTCCCGCAGCGGTTCCGTTCTGACCTGTTCGGCAGCCAATGTCATAAGACAAGCAATTCCAGGAAAAGTGTGAAACGGTTTTCCGTCCGGAATTGCATAATTTCAAAGACTTAGGCCACTTCAGTGTTTCGATGAAACAATGAAATGATCTAGAGCGCCGTGCGTTCAGACGAACGCACAAAGGACGCTCTAGCCTTTTGATTCTAGAGCATCTTTCCGCTTCGAGTGATTCCACCTGAGAGCGGGCTGACGTCGCGGCGATAGGCCTGAAGCCGCGCGCTTCCGGGCCGCAGGAGCCTTGTACGTCGCTTGGAACTGCCCGGAGGAAAACGCCTATTCGGCAGCCGCCTGGCCGCGGCCATAACGCTTCTCGATATAATCGGAAACCAGCGTCTCGAAGTCCGCGGCGATGTTGGGGCCGCGCAGCGTCATCGCCTTCTGGCCGTCAATGAAAACCGGGGCGGCCGGCATTTCACCGGTGCCCGGAAGCGAGATGCCGATGTCGGCATGTTTGCTTTCGCCCGGGCCGTTGACGATGCAGCCCATCACCGCGACCTTCAGGCCTTCGACACCGGGATATTTCTCGCGCCAGACCGGCATGTTGCGGCGGATGTCGTCCTGGATCTTCTGCGCGAGTTCCTGGAACACGGTGGACGTCGTGCGGCCGCAGCCGGGACACGCTGCAACCACCGGAATGAACTGGCGGAAGCCCATGACCTGTAGCAGTTCCTGCGCCACCTGCACCTCCCGGGTGCGGTCGCCACCGGGCTCCGGCGTCAGCGAAATGCGGATCGTGTCGCCGATGCCCTGCTGCATCAGGATGCCGAGCGAGGCCGAGGAGGCGACGATGCCCTTGGTGCCCATGCCGGCCTCGGTGAGGCCGAGATGCAGCGCGTGGTCGGAGCGTGCCGACAGCATGGCGTAGACGGCGATCAGGTCCTGCACGCCGGAGACCTTGGCCGAGAGGATGATGCGGTTGCGCGGCAGCCCGATCTCTTCGGCGAGATCCGCCGAGAGCAGCGCCGACTGGACGATCGTCTCGCGCGTCACTTGCTGGGCCGTCAGCGGAAAGCCGTTCGCCTGGTTCTCGTCCATCAGCCGCGTCAGCAGTTCCTGGTCGAGCGAACCCCAGTTGACGCCGATGCGCACCGGCTTGTCGTAGCGGATCGCCATTTCGACGATCTCGGCGAACTGCTTGTCCTTCTTGTCCTTGAAGCCGACATTGCCCGGATTGATGCGGTACTTGGCGAGCGCTTCGGCGCAGGCCGGATGATCGGCGAGCAGCTTGTGGCCGATATAGTGGAAGTCGCCGACGAGCGGCACGTCCAGGCCGAGGCGCTCGAGCCGCTCGCGAATCTTCGGCACGGCGGCGGCACTCTCGTCGCGGTCGACGGTGATGCGCACCAGTTCCGAGCCGGCCTTGTGAAGGGCGGCAACCTGCGCCACCGTTCCGTCGATATCAGCGGTATCGGTGTTGGTCATCGACTGGACGACCACCGGCGCGCCACCGCCCACTATGACCCCGCCGACATCGACGGCGACGGACGCACGGCGGGGCTGCGGATCAAAATCGAAGGCGGCAGACATGAAGGCCTCTTGGTCCCCAGGTCACGCCAGTGACCTGGTCTCATCGTTTCAGCGCGGGATGCGGGCGGAAAACCACATGGACTTCTGCCCGTCCCGCTCTTGCTTTTCGTCCATCAGGTGGATGAGGAAAGCACCGTTGTCAACGGCGACATCATGCCCTGACGGCGATTTGATGGCAGGCGGCCGCCGTCAGTGTCCCTTTGCGTGGTCGGCATGATGAGCATGATGCGACAGCATCAGCACGACGATGAACAGCACCGGCACCGAGGCAAAGACGATGGCAAAGCCCGTATGCTCGGCGACGAAACCGATCACCGATGGCGCAAACAGCATGCCCGAATAGCCCATGAAGGTCGCGACCGAAAGGCCGATGCCAGGCTGCAGGCCCGGCATGTTGCCGGCTGCCGAAAAGGCGATCGGCACCATGTTGGAGATGCCGACACCGGCAATCGCAAAGCCGAGGATGGCTATATAGGCATTCGGCGCCGTGCCCGCGATGATCATGCCGACGAGTGCAGTGACCGTGCAAATGCGGAGCGTCCGCTTGGCGCCGAAGCGGTCGCGCACGAGGTCGCCGGCAAAGCGCATGGTCGCCATGGTGGCGGAGAAGGCGGCGAAGCCGAAGCCGGACAGTTCCACCGAGGCACCAAGCTCGTTGCGCAGGTAGAGCGCGCCCCAATCGAGCACCGTGCCCTCCGGCACCATCGAAAACAGCGCCATGATGCCGATCAGCCAGGGAAGCGGCGTCATCGGCAGGCGGAGCTTTTCCTTGGCGGCGGCCGGATGCGGCTTGTCGGCAAGGATCATCGGCCAGGCAATCGCAATCAACGTCAGGCAGATCACGGTGACGACGAAGACATGTGGCAGCACGCCGACGCGCGCCATGAGGAACCCGCCGATGCCGGCGCCGATCAGGCCGCCGAGGCTCCAATAGGCGTGGCAGGAGGACATGATTGCCCGCCGCATCGATTTCTCGACCTCGACCGCATTGGCGTTCATGGCGACATCCATGGCGCCGACGAAACCGCCGAGCACGAACATGCCGATCGCCGCCGCCCAGACGTTTGGCACCAATGTCAAAAGCAGAAGCAGCGGCGACAGGATGATGGCTGTGACCTTGACCACCTTCTGCGAACCGACGCGAGCGATATAGCCGCCGGCAATCGGCATCAACACCAGGGAGCCGATGCCAAACATCAGGATCAGGAGGCCGAGTACGCTTTCGCTGATGCCGAGCCGGTCCTTGAACTCGGGGATCTTCGGCGCCCAGCTACCGGTGACGAAGCCGTTCATCAGAAAGAGCAGGGAAACCGCCAGCCGGTTGCGGGTCATATAGCCCTGGCGGACGGTTGCAGTGGGAGAACGTTGGTCCATGGTCTTGCCTCTGTGCCGGATCGGGCCGGCTCAAACAGTGATTTCGATCAGATTTCCATCGGGGTCGCGCAGCACCGCCTCGTAGAAGCCGTCGCCGGTCCAGCGCGCCTTCGCGACCAGGATGCCTTCGGCCTCGGCGCGCACAGCCATGGCATCGACCGCCTGTTCGCTGCCGAGCGACAGCGCGACATGGGCAAAGCCTGCGCGCTCGAGCTCGGCCGGATCACCCGGAGCGACCCAGGGACCTTCCATGATCTCGATCGCCGGTCCTTTGCCGAGTGTCAGGAAGCGTGAGCGGAAGCCAGGCCGCCGCCGGCTTTCGTAAACGTCGCCGACCTCCGCACCGAAGAACGCCGACCAGAATCCGGCAATCTGATCGAGATCGCGGGTCCAGAGGGCCACATGGGTTATCGTCATTGTTCCAGCCCTCCCGCAATCAGGATGTCTGCACCCGCTGCCTCGAATGCCGCGCGATGCTCAGCAGGCGCGTCTGCTTCGAGAAGCAGCGTCGCCTTCTCGTCGATATCGACGATCCCATGAGCGGCAGCCGTCCCGAGTTTGTCGCTGGTGATGGCAACGACCAGACGGCGGCTGCGCAAGGCGACGAGCCGCTTGAATTCGGCGTCCTCGAAATAGATCGCCGTCAGGCCCGCTTCGGCATCGGCGCCGCAGGTGCCGAGAAAGCAGAGATCGGGCCTGAGCAGTTCCGCGTCGCGCTGCGCCCGCGCGCTGATGGCCGCACCGACCGCACGGTTGAGTGGCCCGCCAAGCAGGATGAGATCGACGCCGGGCTTCTCCATCAGCGCTGCAGCGATCAGCGGCGTATTGGTGACAATCGTGACCTGCAGGTCGGGTTCAATCAGCTGGGCGATGGTAAGGTTGGTGGAACCGGCATCGAGGAACACGGTCATGCCCGGCTTGATCAATCCGACCGCCGTGCGAGCAAGTGCTGCCTTGCGCTCCGGCGCCATCGCCACCCGCTCGCTCAAACTGCTGTGTGCCGCGGGAACGACCGGGAGCGCGCCACCATAGACCCGCTCGCAAAGCCCCGCTGCCGCCATTTCGCGCAGGTCACGGCGGATCGTGTCTTCGGAAACATTGAGCTCGGCAGCAAGATCCGCAGCCAGCACCCGGCCCTTGGCCTTCAGCCGCTCCTGGATCAGCGTCTTTCGTTCACGAAGAAGGAGTTCACCGGACATTTTTACCAATCGTGCATAAACGTGCATGAATCGCCATAAATGTGCATAGCGAATTTTGAAACCGATTTCAAGTCGCGGAGTAGCCAAATCACCGCAGGCCAGCAATTCGAGCAAACCGTGCCTTTTGCGCGTGATCGACGCCGTTTCGAGGAAAATTCTTCATCAAAACGCTCGGGAATTGGTGTTTTATACGCTCAGATCGCCAATCTTTTATGCGATTGTCCGCTCAATCCGGACGACGGGCCGGACCACAAAGAAGATGGAAAATCACGATGAAGCTCCTCCCCACGCTGTTCGCCGCCGCTCTGATGCAGGTTGCCGCCCTCGCCTCCGCTGAAGCCGGCGAAAATCTCGACGCGGTCAAATCCGCCGGCGTCCTGAAGATCGGCACCGAGGGCACCTATGCGCCCTTCACCTATCACGATGCCTCCGGCGCGCTCGTCGGCTTCGACGTCGAGATCGGCCAGGCTGTCGCTGAGAAGCTCGGCGTCAAGGCCGAATTCCTCGAAGGCAAATGGGACGGCCTGATCGCCGGCCTCGACGCCAACCGCTACGACACGGTCATCAACCAGGTCGGCATCACCGACGAGCGCAAGAAGAAGTACGACTTCTCCGAACCCTACATCGCCTCCAAGGCCGTGCTGATCGTCAAGACCGACAACGAGGAAATCAAGGGCTTCGCCGATCTCAAGGGCAAGAAGTCGGCTCAGTCGCTGACCAGCAACTTCGGCAAGCTCGCAACCGCGTCCGGCGCCGAACTCGTCGGCACCGACGGCTTCGACCAATCGATCCAGCTCGTGCTCACCGGCCGCGCCGATGCGACGATCAACGACAGCCTCTCCTTCCTCGACTTCAAGAAGAAGAAGCCGGACGCACCGGTCAAGATCGCCGCTGAGCAGGCTGACGCCGACTTCTCGGGCATCATCATCCGCAAGGGCGAGCCGGAACTGCTCGAAGCGATCAACAAGGCGCTCGTCGATATCAAGGCCGACGGCACCTACGACAAGATCTCGCAGAAGTACTTCGGCGCCGACGTTTCGAAGTAACCTCCAAGAGACCTCCGGCCGGTTTCTCCGCCGGCGGTTCTCGGCTATGAAAAGCGATCCGTTCCGGTCCCCGGAGCGGATCGCGCTTTTTGAAAGGCCCGCCCCTTGCCCACCTGGCTCCAACTGATGCTGGATTCGCTGCCGTCCCTGCTCTGGGCCGGCCTCACCTTCACCATCCCGCTGACGCTGCTTTCCTTCATCTTCGGCCTGATCCTCGGGCTCGCAACCGCCGTCGCCCGTCTGTTCGGACCGGCGCCGGTGGTCGCCATCGCGCGATTTTACGTCTGGGTGATCCGCGGCACACCGCTGCTCGTCCAGCTTTTCGTGATCTTCTACGGGCTGCCGAGCGCCGGCATCCTGCTCGACGCCTTCACCGCCGCGCTCATCGGCTTCTCGCTGAACGTCGGCGCCTACACCTCCGAGATCATCCGTGCCGTCATCTCGTCAGTGCCACGGGGACAGTGGGAAGCGGCCTACTCCATCGGCATGAGCTGGAGCCAGGCGATGCGCCGCACCATCCTGCCGCAGGCGACCCGCGTCGCCGTGCCGCCGCTGTCGAACACCTTCATCTCGCTGGTGAAGGACACTTCGCTTGCCGCCGCCATCACCGTGCCAGAGATGTTCCAGACCGCCCAGCGCATCGTTGCCACCACCTACGAGCCGCTGATCCTCTATATCCTGGCGGCGCTGATCTACCTCGCCATGAGCTCCGTGCTGTCGGCTCTGCAGGTCAGGCTGGAGCGGCGCTTCGCCCGCTATGGCGGCTTCCTGGAGGCACGCGCATGATCGAGCTCTCCCACATCGAAAAGCGCTTCGGCGACAATCTTGTCCTCAAGGACATCTCCGTCACGCTCGCCGAGGGCACGGTGACGGCTTTGGTCGGCCCATCCGGCGGCGGCAAGAGCACGCTGCTGCGCTGCATCAATCTGCTGGAGATCCCAACGTCCGGCGCAATCCGGCTTGGCGACGAGACGCTCGAATTTTCGCCCGGCCGCAAGGTCGGCTGGGCGGCGATCCAGCGCCTGCGCCGGCAGACCGGCATGGTGTTCCAGAACTTCCAGCTCTTCCCCCACCAGACCGCCCTCGGCAATGTCATGGAAGGTCTCGTCACGGTGCTGAAATGGCCGGCCGACAGGGCGAAGACGCGCGCGATGGAACTCTTGGAAAAGGTCGGCATGGCGCACAAGGCCGACGCCTGGCCGGCGACCCTTTCCGGCGGCCAGCAACAGCGCGTGGCGATCGCCCGCGCGCTTGCCCCGTCGCCCCGCGTGCTTCTCTGCGACGAGCCGACCTCTGCCCTCGACCCGGAACTGGCGGAAGAAGTGGTCGAAGTCCTGAGCCGGCTTGCTCGTGAAGGCACGACCATGGTCATGGCGACCCATGACCTGCGCCTCGCATCCCGCGTCGCCGACAAGGTGATTTTCCTCGACGGTGGTCTCATCGTCGAAAGCGGTGCCCCGAAGACGATCTTCTCGGCGCCCGAGCGTGAGCGTACCAAGAAGTTCATCGCCTCGCTGAGCGCCCCGCACGACTACGAAATCTGAGCGGAGGGGACGACGGATCACAGGACGATCCGGCGGGTGTGGGTCGGGCACCCTTTGCGCCAGCCTTGTCTATCTCTACCGTCATCCTCGGGCTTGATGTTCAGTCCGGGGAGCAGGACGCACGACCCCAGCAGGCTAGACGCCCCCTCTACTTCCAGAAAACAAAACGGCCGGATTCGCATCCGGCCGTTTCTGTTTGTTTGAACTTACCCTCAGGCGCCGAAGACCATCACCAGATCCTTGGCGTCGATCTGGTCGCCGGCGCGCACCAGCACTTCGGCAATCGTGCCGTCCTTCTCCGCATGCAGCGCCGTTTCCATCTTCATCGCCTCGATCGAAAGCAGCACGTCGCCCGCCTTGACCGCCTGTCCTGGCGAGACAAAGACCGTCGAGATGACACCCGGCATCGGCGCGCCGAGATGGGCGGCGTTACCGACCTCGGCCTTGCGGCGCACCGCGCTCTGAGCGCTGCGGTTGCGGTCCGGCACTTTGATCAGGCGCGGCTGGCCGTTGAGCTCAAAGAACACCTTGACCATGCCCTTCTCGTCCGGCTCGCTCTTGGCCTGGTGCAGGATCACGAGCGACTTGCCCCGCTCGATCTCCGGCTGCAGCTCCTCGCCCGGCGCAAGCCCGTAGAAATAGGCCGGCGTCGGCAAGACGCTGACCGGGCCATAGGTGTCGGCAGCAACCGCATAGTCGGTGAAGACCTTCGGATACATCAGATAGGAGGCGAACTCGAAGTCGTCGACCTTGCGCTCAAGCTTGTCCTCGATTGCCTTGCGCTCAGCATCGAGGTCGGCCGGCGGCAGCAGCGAGCCCGGAACGGCGGTATAGGCCTTTTCGCCCTTCAGCGCCTTCTTCTGCAGCGCTTCCGGCCAGCCGCCCGGGGGCTGGCCGAGATCGCCCTTGAGCATCGAGACGACCGAATCCGGGAAAGCGATGTCCTTCGCAGGATTTTCGACGTCGGCGACGGTCAGGTCCTGGCTCACCATCATCAGCGCCATGTCGCCGACGACCTTGGACGATGGCGTCACCTTGACGATATCGCCGAACATCTGGTTGGCGTCGGCATAGGCCTGGGCGACGCGGTGCCACTTGGTTTCGAGACCGAGCGAACGCGCCTGTTCCTTAAGGTTTGTGAACTGTCCGCCCGGCATTTCGTGCAGGTAGACTTCGGACGCCGGTCCCTTGAGGTCGCTTTCGAAGGCGGCATACTGGTGGCGCACCGCTTCCCAATAGAAGGAGATGCGACGAATCCACTCGGGATCGAGACCCGGATCGCGGTCCGACCCCCGGAGCGCCTCGACGATCGAGCCGAGGCAGGGCTGCGAGGTATTGCCGGAAAGCGCGTCCATCGCCGCATCGACGACATCGACGCCGGTCTCCACGGCGGCAAGCACGGTCGCGGCCGCAATGCCCGAGGTGTCGTGGGTGTGGAAATGGATCGGCAAGTCGGTCGCCTCACGCAGCGCCTTGAACAACACGCGTGCGGCCGCCGGCTTCAACAGGCCCGCCATGTCCTTGACGGCGATCATGTGCGCGCCGGCCTTTTCGAGGTCGGCGGCAAGGGCTGTGTAGTATTTGAGATCGTATTTCGGCCGGGCCGAATTCAGGATGTCGCCGGTATAGCAGATCGCCGCCTCGCAGATGCGATTCTCCTCGGCAACGGCCTCCATCGACACCCGCATGTTGTCGACCCAATTGAGGCAGTCGAAGACGCGGAACACGTCGATGCCGCCTTTTGCCGCCTGACGCACGAAGTATTTGACCACGTTGTCGGGGTAGTTTTTGTAGCCGACGCCATTGGCGCCGCGCAGAAGCATCTGCAGCAGCAGGTTCGGGGCATCTTCGCGAATGCGGGCCAGGCGATCCCACGGGTCTTCGGTGAGGAAGCGCATGGACACGTCGAAGGTCGCGCCACCCCAGCATTCGAGCGAGAAGAGCTGGGGAAGCGCGCGGGCATAGGTGCCGGCGACGCGGGCGATATCATGGGTGCGCATGCGGGTCGCAAGCAGCGACTGATGGCCGTCGCGCATCGTCGTATCGGTCAGGAACACTTGGCGTTCGCCACGCACCCACTCGGCGAACTTCTTCGGGCCGAGTTCGTCGAGCTTCTGCTTGGTACCGGATTTGATGTCGCCGTCGATGAACGGGACGACGGGCTTTGCCGCATCCGCCGGCGGCTTCGGGCGGCCCTTCGTCTCCGGGTGGCCATTGACCGTGACGTCGGCGAGATAGGTGAGGAGCTTCGTCGCGCGGTCCAGGCGCTTCACCTGCTGGAACAGTTCCGGAGTCGTGTCGATGAAGCGCGTCGTATAGCTGTTATCCTGGAACTTCGGATGGCTGATGATCGCCTCGAGAAAGGTCAGGTTGGTTGCCACACCGCGGATGCGGAACTCCCGCAGCGCGCGGTCCATGCGGCTGATCGCTTCGAGGGGGTTCGGCGCCCAGGCGGTAACCTTGACGAGCAGTGGGTCGTAGAAGCGGGTAATGACTGCACCCGGATAGGCGGTGCCGCCATCGAGACGGATGCCGAAGCCGGACGCCGAGCGATAACCGGTGATGCGGCCATAGTCCGGAATGAAGTTCTGCTCCGGGTCTTCGGTGGTGATGCGGCACTGCAGCGCGTGACCGTTGAGGCGGATGTCCTCCTGCTTCGGCACGCCCGATTCCGGCGTGCCGATCGCCTCGCCGTCGAGGATGTGGATCTGCGCCTTGACGATGTCGATGCCAGTCACGACTTCCGTGACGGTGTGCTCCACCTGAATGCGCGGGTTGACCTCGATGAAGTAGAACTTGCCGGTGTTGGCATCCATCAGATACTCGACCGTGCCGGCGCCGACATAGCTCGTCGCACGGGCGATCATCAGCGAATAGTCGGCAAGCTCCTGGCGCTGCGCATCCGAGAGGTAGGGCGCCGGCGCGCGCTCGACGACCTTCTGGTTGCGGCGCTGGATCGAGCAGTCGCGCTCGAAGAGATGCACGACATTGCCGTGGGTATCGCCGAGGATCTGGCTTTCGACGTGGCGGGCGCGCTCGACCAGCTTTTCAAGATAAACCTCATCCTTGCCGAAGGCGGCCTTGGCTTCGCGCTTGCCTTCCGTCACCTCACGGATCAGGTCCTTCGGGTCGCGAATGGCGCGCATGCCGCGTCCGCCGCCGCCCCAGGAGGCCTTGAGCATGACCGGATAGCCGATCTCGGCCGCAAGGCGGTGGATTTCCTTTTCGTCGTCCGGCAGAGGATCGGTGGCCGGAACGACCGGCACGCCGACGGAAATCGCGAGGTTGCGCGCGGCAACCTTGTTGCCGAGCTGGCGCATCGTCGCCGGCCGCGGACCGATGAAGATGATGCCGGCGGCATCACAGGCATCGACGAATTCAGGGCTTTCCGAAAGCAGGCCGTAGCCCGGATGGATCGCGTCGGCGCCCGAAAGCTTGGCGACGCGGATCACCTCTTCGATCGACAGGTAGCTCTCGATCGGACCGAGGTCGCGGGCAAGGTGCTGCCCGCGGCCGATCTGATAACTTTCGTCCGCCTTGAAGCGGTGCAGCGCCAGTTTGTCCTCTTCAGCCCATATCGCGACCGTTTTCAGACCGAGTTCGTTTGCAGCGCGGAAAACGCGGATGGCAATTTCAGAACGGTTGGCAACAAGGATCTTCGAGATAGGCAAGTCGGTCTCCTCAATGACTTGATATTGCGGGAAATGCTGCACCCGCGAAATAAAGTATTAGCGAGTCACCGAGCAGAGCGCAATTTCAGATGCGACAGGAAACCGAAAGCCTTCGACTCTAGGAGATCAGCCCGAGCCGGAAGGCGATCGCCACGACGTGATGGCGGTTCTTGCCCTTCAATTTCTCCTGGATGCCGTTCATATACCAGTCGACCGTATGGCTCGAGATATCGAGCACCTTGCCTATGTCGTTCGAAGTCATGCCGTCGGCGAGATAGTTGAGCGCTTCCATTTCGCGCCGCGTCATCTGCACCTCGACGCGCGAGCCGAGTTCGGCCGAAACCTCGGGATCGGTCAGCTCCAGAAGCTTCCAGAACAGCCGCTTGGCGATGGCGTCGAAGAGGCTGATCTCGACCGGGCTCAAGTCGACGACGCGACCGCCGACCGTCAGGTTGCCGAGCAGGCCGCGCCGGCCGTGCACCGGAAAGATGTAGCCATCGTAGAGACCGTGGTTTCTGGCCTCGATCATCATGCTTTCCATGCGCTTGCGATGTGGATCGGAGCGGAAGGCAAACAGCGTGTCACGCCAGCGGAAGCCGCGCTGCGCATGGCCGAGATAGCGGATGGTCGGATCGATCACCACGAACTTCTTGCGGATGTAGATCTGCGGCCAGCCTTCCGGCCAGCGGCCGGCGAGCAGCAGCCGCAGCGGATTGTCATGCGGTTTCGGCTGCCGAACGACACCGTAGAAGTCGAAGCCGCAGCGATCGAGCAGGCGCTCGAATTCCGGGACGATTTCCTCGCGTGTCTTCATCTCCTCCAGAAGCGCGAGAAACTGTACGAGCAGCGTAATGTTCATGGATCACCTTCCAGGTAGATGCATATGGTCGCATTTCCGAATCCGGACATAAAGGCACCGTTCAGCGACCATTCATGTTGCACCCGCGATAATCCCTCATACCACGCCCGGTCTTATGCGAAATATGCAAGAAATCGGAGTTGGCACGACAGATAGCAGACTATGAATATTCTCGCCAAGCTCGCATGCGAGCGAAACGGGAAAACGAGTGGCTGTCCATGCGTCCGGCTACGGCTTCCCTTTGCCGCAAAAGACCGTCTCAGCGCGGCCCCGAGTGTATAGGGGCGGAGCCCAAGCCCGCCAACCGTAGCTCGAGGACGCGGGTGCATCCGCCGCAGAAGGACTGCGGCGCGTCAAATCCGGTACCCGGAAGGGGTGAGACAGTGTCATTGTTCCAAGTGTATGCAAGAGCGCTCCAGTATCTTGCGGTTCACAAGTTTCGTGTCTCGGCGATCGTCCTCGCCAACGTCGTTCTGGCAGCCATCTCGATTGCCGAACCGATCCTGTTCGGGCGCATCATCGACGCCATCTCGTCAAAGGGCGAGGTCACGCCGATGCTTTTGATGTGGGCTGGCCTCGGCGTCTTCAACACCGTCGCCTTCGTGCTCGTTGCCCGCGAGGCGGACCGGCTGGCCCATGGCCGCCGCGCCACGCTCCTGACGGAAGCCTTTGGACGGATCGTTTCCATGCCGCTCGCCTGGCATAGCCAGCGCGGCACGTCCAACGCGCTGCACACGCTGTTGCGCGCCTGCGAAACCCTATTCGGTCTCTGGCTCGAATTCATGCGCCAGCACCTGGCTACGGCCGTCGCGCTGATGCTGCTCATTCCGACCGCCTTTGCCATGGACGTGCGCCTCTCGCTCGTCCTTCTCGTGCTCGGCGCGGCCTATGTCATGATCAGCAAGGCGGTGATGAGCCGCACCAAGGAAGGTCAGGCCTCGGTCGAGAACCACTATCATACGGTTTTCTCCCACGTTTCCGACGCCATCAGCAACGTCTCGGTCGTGCACAGCTACAACCGCATCGAGGCTGAAACCCGCGAGCTGAAGAAGTTCACCGAGCGGCTGATCTCCGCCCAGTTCCCGGTGCTCGACTGGTGGGCACTGGCGAGCGCGCTGAACCGCGTCGCCTCCACCATTTCGATGATGGCGATCCTCGTCATCGGCACCGTGCTGGTGCAGCGCGGCGAGCTCGGCGTCGGCGAAGTCATCGCCTTCATCGGTTTTGCCAACCTGCTGATCGGCCGTCTCGACCAGATGAAGGCCTTCGTGACGCAGATTTTCGAAGCCCGTGCCAAGCTCGAAGACTTCTTCCAGCTCGAAGACGCCGTGCGCGAACGTGACGAGCCGGCAGGCGCGACTGAACTGCCGCCAGCTGTCGGCGAAGTCGAGTTCCGCAACGTCTCCTTCGACTTTGCCAACACGAACCAGGGCGTGCACAACGTCTCGTTCACGGCCAAGGCCGGCCAGACGATCGCGATCGTCGGCCCGACGGGTGCCGGCAAGACGACGCTCGTCAACCTGCTGCAGCGTGTTCACGATCCGCGTGATGGCCAGATCCTGATCGATGGCAACGATATCTCGAAGGTAACGCGCAAGTCGCTGCGCCGCTCGATCGCCACCGTCTTCCAGGACGCGGGCCTGATGAACCGTTCGATCTCAGACAACATCCGCCTCGGCCGTGACGATGCGACGATCGAGGAAGTCATGGCTGCCGCCGAAGCGGCCGCCGCCTGCGACTTCATCGAGGGCCGGACGGGCGGCTACGACACGGTGGTCGGCGAACGCGGCAACCGTCTGTCGGGCGGCGAACGCCAGCGTGTGGCCATCGCCCGCGCCATCCTCAAGAACGCGCCGATCCTGGTGCTCGACGAGGCGACCAGCGCGCTCGACGTCGAAACCGAGGCCCGCGTGAAGGATGCGATCGATGCCCTGCGCAAGAACCGCACGACCTTCATCATCGCACACCGCCTGTCGACGGTGCGCGAGGCCGACCTGGTAATCTTCATGGATCAGGGCCGCGTCGTCGAAATGGGCGGTTTCAACGAGCTCAGCCAGAGCAATGGCCGCTTCGCAGCCCTCTTGCGCGCCAGCGGCATCCTGACGGACGAAGACGTCCGCATGAGCCACACGGCGGCATAAGACACGCGCTTGAAGTCAAGCGAACGAACCGAACCACCCGCGGTCAAACGCGGGTGGTTTTTTGCTTTTCGGCTTTCTGACAACGTCGCGTCGACCAGCCTTGCCATTCTCGAGATTGTTGGTAGACGGGAATTCCGGCCCCAATTCCAAAGGAATCATCATGCCGGACATCTCCACAATCGCAGTTTTCGCCACAGCAAGCCTCGTGCTCACCGCCACGCCCGGCCCTGACATGCTGCTCATCGCTTCTCGGAGCGTGAGCCAGGGGCGCGCAGCCGGGTTCCTCACCTATGCCGGGATCGCAGTCGGCACCTATTGCCACGCGCTGGCCGCAGCACTCGGTCTTTCCCAGCTCTTCGTCACCTTGCCGGTTGCCTATGAGATCGTGCGCTGGGCGGGCTGCGCCTATCTGCTGTACCTCGCCTACAAGACAGTCCGCTCGAACGCATCGAGCGCGTCACCGGTTTCGACGCTCAAGCGACTTTCGAACTGGCGGATCTTCGGCGAGGGGCTGATGACGAACCTGCTCAATCCGAAGATGGCGCTCTTCGTACTGGCGCTGCTCCCACAGTTCGTAGACCCAAAGAGCGGGTCGATGGTCACGCAGATGCTTCTGCTGGCGACCGTGTTGAACGGGGTCGGCTTCCTCGTGAACGGCTCGGTCATCCTGGTCGGCAGCCATCTGCGCGCGCGGCTCGCTGGCATCAGGCGTTTCCCGAAGCTGCCGCAGTATCTTCTCGCCGGCGTATTCACGGGGCTCGCCTGCCGCCTTGCCCTTGGTTCCAGAAATTAGTCGCCCAGCAGGGGCGGCGTTCTCTTACGCCGCCCGCAGCGGCTTTGCAGTAGCAATGCCGCGCAACCATTCGAGATAATAGGCATAGGCGAAATGCAGCCCGATGCCGACGAGCACGAAGAGGCTGCCGAAGATCGGGTTTCTCCCGGTGACGAACAGCAGCACCTGGCCGGACATCGCCAGGATCGTGCCGAAGATGAAGATCGGCAGCGAGTGTCGCCCGACAACCGCGAGCGGATGATCGCTGTCGAGTTTGGCGAGGTTGCTGATGCGAGGCGTCACGGCGACGATGTAGGCAAGCGCCAGCACATGGAGCAGCCGGGGGCCCGACAGGAAGGTCTTGTCAAAGCCGGTCAAGACCGCTGGAAGACCGAAGGAAAGGTCGATGCTCCAGAAGGAGAAGAGCACCCAGACAGCGGAGACCGCAAGATAAGCGCCCGACAGGACGATCAGCCAGGGCCATCGGGGGAGTGATCCACCATTGCGAACGAAGGTCATCATGACGATGCCGATGACGAACAGGAACTGCCAGGACCAGGGATTGAGGAACCAATAGCCCTCGTCGAGGAAATTCGACGGCACGAACTTGAAGATGCCTGCGGCGAGCCACAGGGCGGCCGACAGCGACAGCAGCAGTTTCTTGCTGACGCCGTTCAGCCAGAGAATACCCGGCAGCATCAGGAACAGCGCCGCATACATCGACAGGATGTTGTTGTAGCCGAGCTGATACCCCAGAAGCACCATGGCGACGATGCCCTGTTCCGTCTGTTCCACCATCGGCCGAATGTTGATCTCGCCGATCAGATCCTGCCGGCCGAAATAGATCGCCCCGGCCGCAAAAATCGCCAGCGTCACGATGCTGGTCATGATGTGGGCGACATAAAGCGCCAGCGCCCGGCGCCAGATTTTCAGCGTCATCGCCAGCCGTTCTCCGGCGGCGAACTTGCCGCCATAGGCGATCCCGACCGACAGGCCGGAGATCAGCACGAAGGCTTCGGCGGAATCGGAAAAGCCGAAGTTCTTGTGCGTCAGATATTCGAGGTACTGTCCCGGAACGTGGTTGACGAAGATCGTCAGCAGGCACAACGCCCTGAACACGTCGAGGCGTGTGTCACGCTCGTTGGGAACCATTCGGGCGGACGTCGGGTTGACACCACCCTGAAAAGTCTTTTGCAGCATGCGGTCCGTTTTCCAGGATTTGGCGCCCCTGCCCCATCCCTGTTGAAACGGGCACCGACAGCCCGCGCCATCATTCAAACGCGCGAGATGCCCGGCACCATGAACTAGCTGGGATGAGGAACATGTTGCAGTTCTCCGCCCCATCCCGCTCCGATGATCTAGAGCATCCCGCTTTCAAGTGAAGTCACTGGAAGCGGATAAGATGCTCTGGCTTCAAAGTGTTAGAGCGCCCTTTGTGCGTTCGTCTGAACGCCTGGCGCTCCAAGACACGACACCCGGCCGTCGGGGTCATGCCGCCCGCATTTCCGCAAAGAAAAACCGGCCTTGCCCTTGCGGGAACAAAGCCGGTCTCATCCTGTCTTCAATGCCGGCCGTTACAGCAAAATGCCTTCATGCGCGTTTTTTGTGACACTATTGTTTATGCTGACAATCGGCTCGCCACTTTTCTGGTCGCGCTGCACCGAAATCTTGTGCCGCGCGCCGTTGAGCGTCACTTCTGCGGAGTAGCCGTCCCAGGCCGCCGGCAGCACCGGCCGAATGACCAGCTTGTCGCCCTGTCTGCGGATCCCGAGAATACCTTCGACGCCGACGCGGTAGAGCCAGCCAGCCGAACCGGTGTACCAGGTCCAGCCGCCGCGTCCCGCCAGATCGCCTTCGCCATAGATATCGGCGGCGACGACATAGGGCTCGACGCGGTAGTGTTCCGCCGCCTCGCGGCTCTGCGCATGCGAGACCGGGTTCAGCATCTGGAAGACGCGCCAGGCTTCTTCCGCCCTGCCCTGTTCGGCGAAGGCCAGCGCCACCCAGGTGGCCGCATGGGTATATTGCCCGCCATTTTCGCGCACGCCGGGCGGATAGGCCTTGATGTAGCCTGGATCCTGCGACGTCCGCTCGAGCGGCGGCGTGAACAGCCGCACGATGTGCTGGTCCGGATCGACCAGTTCGGCCATGACCGCATCCATCGCCTTGAGCGAACGCTGCTCGTCGCCTTCGCCTGAGAGGACGCTCCAGGACTGGCCGATCGAATCGATCCGGCACTCGAGCGCCTCGCTGGTGCCGAGCGGCGTGCCGTCGTCGTAATAGCCGCGACGATAGTAGTCGCCGTCCCAGCCGGCGGTGTCGAGCGCCTTCTTCAGGGCTTCGAGATGCGCCTCCCAACGGGTGACGCGTGCCTGGTCCTTACGCTCGCGAGCGTAAGGCAGGAAGCCGCGGAGCGTGCCTGCGAGGAACCATCCAAGCCAGGTGCTGGTGCCCTTTCCGGCAGCACCGACACGGTTCATGCCATCGTTCCAGTCACCGCCGAGGATCAACGGCAGGCCGTTCTCGCCGGTCCGCTTGATCGCGAGGTCGAGCGCACGGGCGCAATGCTCGTAGACGTCGCCGACCTCCTCGGAAATCTCAGGCTTGTAGAAGGCGTCGTGCTGGCCCTCTTCGAGAGCCGGACCGCTGATGAAGGCGATCTGTTCTCTCAGGATGTCGGAGGTACCGGTCACCGAGCAGTAATGCGTAACGGCATGGGCGAGCCAGACGACGTCGTCGGATATCATCGTGCGCACGCCGGCGCCGGTTCCCGGCAGCCACCAGTGCTGCACGTCGCCCTCGACGAACTGACGAGCCGCAGCATTCAGGATCTGCGCCCGGGCAAGCTCCGGCCTGTGGATCAGGAAAGCCAGCGTGTCCTGCAGTTGGTCGCGGAAGCCGAAGGCACCGCTCGCCTGGTAGAAGGCGGAGCGCGCCATGATGCGGCAACCGAGGCTCTGGTAGGGCAGCCAGTTGTTGATCATGGCGTCGAAGGCCGGATCCGGCGTTTCCACCTTCACGATATCGGTGAAATCGCGCCAGAACGTCTTGGCCGCCCCGAGCACCGTGTCGAATGCAGTCTCACGCAACTCACCGAGTACGGCACGAAGCTGATCCTCATTGTCGGCATCGCCGAGAATGAAGGTGACCTGCTGCTCGGCACCGGGTTCGATGGTCAGATCGGACGCAATGACCGCGCAAGGGTCGCCGTCTACGTCGACCGAACCCGAGAGATCGGCACCCGAAAGCACCGCCTGCGGCACGAGGATGCCGCCGAGCGAGCCCAAGAACTCCCGCCGGCTCGCGGTGTAACCGGCAGCCTGGCCGCCATCAGCGGTGAAGAACGCCGAACGACCGGCATAGTCGATGCTGTAGGGGTTGGTCGCGACCAGCGCTGCTGTCTCCTCATCCCATTTCGAGAGAATGAAGGGCGCCGAGCGGGCGCGATTGTTGCCGAGTACCCATTCGTTGTAGCCGTAGAGCCTCAACCGTCGCGCTGTCGTCGCACGGTTGCGGATCGAGACGCGGACGAGCTTTGCCGGCAGGCTCCGGTGAACCGTATGGGTCGCCACGATCTCGAGGTCGTCCTGGGTGCTGCGGAAGCGCGAATAGCCGAGCCCATGCGCCGTTTCGAAGACGACGGAGCGGCGACGCGAGAGCGACGCATAGGGCGTCGATACCGAACCACTCTCCATGTCGCGGATGAAGATCGCCTCGCCCGGACGGTTGATGACCGTGTCGTTCGTCCACGGCGTCAACTGGTAGTCGCGCGAATTGCGGCTCCAGGAGAAGGCCGCGCCTTCCGCCGAAACGTGGAAGCCGAACTGCTCGTTGGAGATGACGTTGATCCAGGGCTGCGGCGTCGCTTCGCCGCCACGAAGACGCACGACATACTCGCGACCGCCTTCGGCAAAACCACCGAAGCCGTTCCAGAAGGAAAGGCCATCGCCCTTGATTTCGGCCGGGGCAACGTCTGCCTTCTCCTGCGGCGCCGCCAAAAGCGGTCCCACGAACTCGCCGCTCTTCTCGACACCTTTCACCGGTGCCGGCGAATAGAGCGAGTTGGCGCGGGCGATCTGGTCGGAGATCGTGCCGTTGCGGGCATGGAACACGGCGCGCGAGGCCGACAGCAGGGTCGACCAGGTCTCCGGTTCCATCAGGTCGCGGCGCACCGAGAAGATATGCTGGCGCGGGCCGTCCGAAAGGCCGCGAAGCCTCAGGTTCTCGCACATGGAATCCAGCGCATGCTGCATATCCTGCGCATAGGACGAGGCCCGCTCGTTGATGATGACGAGGTCGGCGGTGATGCCGCGGGCGCGCATATATTCCTGGGCGCGCAGCGCTTCACGTGCGATGCCGAGATCGCCGTCGTCGTTGATGCGGAGGCAGAAGATCGGGTAGTCGCCCGAGATCGCCAGCGGCCAGAGCTTCGACTGGGAGTCGAGGCCTGCCTGCACCGTCGCCGTGTCGGCACGCAGATGCATGTCCGGATAGACGAGGTAGCGGCCGAGCATCTGGAAGCTCGCGGCCTCCTGCGATGTCACGCCGACATGGCGCATCTGCACCTGGCTGCGGGTCCAGGCGTGGATGAGTTCCTGGTTGAAGGTCTCCGGATGGCGATAGCGGTCGATCGCGCGATCGACCTCCTCGCGGCTCGGCGCAGCGATTGTCCAGAAGACGACGCTGACCTTCTTGCCGGCGGGCACGCGAACGACGCGGCGCAGCGACATGATCGGATCGAGCGTAAAGCCGTCCGTGCCCGAAAGCACTGCGTCCGTGTCGAACGCGGCAGCTTCGGCAAGCGTCCGGCCCGGGCCGATGAAGCGGCGACGGTCGGTCTCCGCTTCCGTATGGCGATCGCTGCCGGCATTGTCGGTGACGAGATGCGCCACTTCCATGTCCGGGTCGCTGGAGCTGCGCTTGTTGCGGCTGACGCGAATGACGTCGCCGCGGCGGCTGATTTCCGTGCGCACGAACATCTTCGAAAAGGCCGGGTGCGCGCTGTCGGCCTCGTCGATCGAAAGCACCGGCTCGGCATAGGAGGTCACTTCGATGAAGCGATCCTGGGTGCCGGTGTTGAGCAGGATGACCCGGCGCCCTTCGGCGTCGTGTTCGGTGGCGACGATGCACTCGACCTCGCTGGTGAGGTCGCCGACGGTCTTGACGAATTCGGCCTTGTCGTCGCCGAAGCGGGTCAGCACCTTCTCGCCGGCCGCACGGCGCGGCTCCGATGTCGCGGACCACCAATCGCCGGTCGTCGTGTCGCGCAGGAAGATGAAGGTGCCGGTGCGGTCCTCGACCGGATCCGGCTTCCAGCGGGTGACGGACTGGCCGTTCCAGCGGGCATAGCCGGCGCCGTTGGCCGTCAGCATGACTGAGTAATGGCCGTTGGAGAGAAACACGGTCTCCCGGTCCTGTGCCAGCGGGTTCTCGATGATGCGGACTTCCGGACGCAGGAGATCGTCCTGACCCTTGCCGACCGATTCCGGCTCGCGCTTGGCATTCATGATCGGGATGTCGCGCGGCGCCTTTTCCTGCAGCAGCAGTTCGGCGGCCTCGATCACCGGATCGGCGTGGAACCACTCGCGCAGACGGCCATTGAAGACGACGTTGGCGACAGCCGCGATCGACATGCCATGGTGGTGCGCATAGTAGTTGCGCACGACCGCGCATTTCTGGCCCTCGGGCACACGCGTCGGAGTGAAGTCTACGGCATCATGGAAGCCGTAGACACCGAGTGCGCCGACCTCGCGCAGGCGTCCGAGGTTGGCGAGCGCCGATTTCGGATCGTACATGCAGGCGAGGATCGAGGCGTAGGGCGCGATGACCGCGTTCTGGCCGAGGCCGCGCTTGAGCCCGAGCGTCGGCACGCCGAAGTTGGTGTACTGGTAGGTGAGCTCGTGGTCGCGCGCGTTGAACGCGGCTTCCGAAATGCCCCAGGGCGTGCCCAGACGGCGGCCGTGGTTGATCTGCTCCTTCACAATCAGATTGTTGGTCTGGTTGAGGATGCCGCCCTGCCGTTCCTGCATCACCAGCGGCGGCATGAGATACTCGAACATCGAGCCCGACCAGGAGATCAGCGCGCCGCGCGCGCCGATCGGCACGATCGGACGGCCGAGCTTGTACCAGTGCTCCGTCGGCAAGTCGCCCTTGGCGATGGCAAACAGACTGGTGAGCCGTGCTTCCGAGGCGAGAAGGTCGTAGCAGGCTTCGTCGAGCTCGTTGGCGTTGACCCGGAAGCCGATGGACAGCAGGCGCCGCTCCGGCCGGAACAGGAAGCCGAAATCCATCGAGAAGGCGATGTCGCGGGCGCGATCCTTCAGCACCAGCAGGCGCTGACGCAGCGATTCGATCGCACCGAGATCGAAGACACCGTCGGAAATATGGGCTTCGCAGGTGCTGACGAGCGCATTTGCCCACTTCGTCACTTCGGTGCTCTGCGGCGTGCGCACCTCGTGATCGAGGTTGACGGTGAGCTTGTGCATGTCGCGCGCCAGCACCGCGAGGTTGATCACCCGGATCGACGCGAACTCGCGCTCGCGCTTGACCGCGGCAAGCGCGTTCTGGAAGCCGACGATGCGTTCCTCGATCAGGCGACGCAGCGGCCGGACCGTCTTGCGGTCGTCGGGCAGATCGCGCAACACCTCCTGGAGGATCGCCACCACGTCGCCGATGCCGTCCAGGCTGCCCTGGACATGCGCCGACGGCGCCTCGGCCCAGTCGCGGCACATCGACGATACGGCAATCAGGTGACCGGCAAGGTTGCCGCTGTCGACCGACGAGATGTAGCGCGGCTCCATGGTGTCGAGCGTGTTCGTCCGATACCAGTTGAACAGGTGGCCGCGATACTTCGGCAGGCGGTCGATGGTGGCGATCGTCTGCTCCAGCCGGTTGATCGTCTCCTCGAAGCCGATCCAGCCGAAATCGCGTGCCGACATCACCGACAGCAGGTAGACGCCGATATTCGTCGGCGAGGTGCGCTCGGCCAGGACCGGCTGCGGCGTTTCCTGGAAGTTGTCCGGCGGCAGGAAGTGCTGCTCGGCGGTCACGAAGGTCTCGAAATAGCGCCAGGTGCGCCGGGCAATCAGGCGCATCTCGTCGATCGCTTCATCGGAGACGACGAGCTGGTCCTCGGTTTCGGCCGACTGGCTGACGAACCAGGCGACCGCAGGCGAAAGCGCCCAGAGCAACGCGAAGGGAATGCCGATGAACGGCAAGCCGGTGTCGGAGATCGCGGCAAGCGCCAGCGAAAGCGCCGAAAGCGCCGGCGCGATCCACATCGCGCGGTAGTAATCGCCAATCGTGCCGTGGCCGGCACTCTGCACCTGCGCGGCCGTGCGCCATTCGAGCATCAGCTTGCGGCTGACGAAGGTGCGGTAGAGCGAGCGCGCGATCGCGTCGCCCATCATCGCCGCATTGTGGGCGATGAAGACGATGCGGAGCGCCACTTGTGCATTGGCAGCGCGGACTTCCGTCAGCACCGCGTGAAGGTGGGCGCGGGCGACGATGTCGTTGCGGCGCGGCAGGAGGCCGTTGATCAGCGACAGGGTCGGGGCCACGAACAAGCTGAAGATCAGGACAATCTGCCAGATCAGCGCCTCGGTCGGCTCCATGTAGTACCAGCCCATCACCGAGGCGACGAGCCAGGCAAGCGGGATCAGCGAGCGACGCAGGTTGTCGTACATCTTCCAGCGCCCGAGCATCGACAGCCCGTTCGAGAAATTGAAGATGTAGGGCAGCAGCTGCCAGTCGCCACGCGCCCAGCGATGCTGGCGCGACATCTCGACCTCGTAGCGGGTCGGGAAGTCCTCGACGAGCTCGACGTCGGTTACCAGCGCGCAACGCACATAGGAACCTTCGAGCAGATCGTGGCTGAGAACGGCATTTTCCTGGATCCGGCCCTTCAGCGCCGCCTCGAAGGCGTCGACATGGTAGAGGCCCTTGCCGGTGAAGCTGCCTTCGCCGGCGATGTCCTGGTAGACGTCGGAAACGGTGAAGACATAGGGGTCGATGCCGCGGTTGGCCGAGAAGATACGCTGGAAGGCGGAAGCTTCGCTGCCCGTTGTCAGCGACGGCGTCACGCGGGGCTGCAGCAGGCTGTAGCCGGCGATCACGTCCTGTGTCTTAGGGTCGACCACCGGACGGTTGATCGGATGGTAGATCTTGCCGACGAGCTTCGTCACCGCATCGCGCATCAGGCGCGTGTCGGAATCGAGCGTCATCACGTACTGCACGTTGTCCGGCACCGTGTTGGCGCCCTGCAGGAACGAGGTGTCGCGGTCGCCGCGAAGCAGCATGTTCAGTTCGTGCAGCTTGCCGCGCTTGCGCTCCCAACCCATCCACACGCCTTCCTGCTCGTTGAACAGGCGGCGGCGATGCAGGAGATGGAAGCGCGTCTTGCCATCATAGGCGTAGCGCGCCGAAAGCTGAGCGATCTCGCGCTTGGCGTAGTCGAGCACATCGGAATCGGTGCTCGACTCCTCAACCTTGCTATCGGCCCAGTCGCTGAGCAGCGCGAAATAAATCTCGCCGCGCGGGTTGGCGAGGTAGTGCACCTCGAGATTGCGCACGAGTTCGTCGACATGGTCGCGCTTGGCAATCAGGCAAGGTACGACGACGAGGGTGCGGGCATGCTCGGGAATTCCGTCGAGGAATTCATAGCCGACAAGTCGCGATGGTCTGACGAACAGCGTCACCAGCGTGTTGAACAGGCCCATCGCGCCTTCGGACGCCGGCAGCGCGAACAGAAGCAGCATGATCAGCTTCGCGCCGTTCGGAATATCCATCGGACTGACGAAGGAATAGACGGCGATCATCGCCAGGATCGTCAAGAGGATGTTCGGGCCGGCGATCGCGAACCAGTCGAGCTTGCGGCTGATACGGATGATGGTCTGCAGCAGCGACGGTCGATAGCCGATCTTCTTCTCGAGCACCTTGCGCTGCTTGCCGACGAGGAAGGATCCGACGTTCGGCTCCTGCAGCGGCACTTCGGTCTCGGCCGCAGTCTCCGCCTCGCGCACCATCTCGATGGCGATCTGCGTCACCTCGTATTCGCTGTGACCGGAACGACGCGCGAGCTTCTCGATCGTGTCGCGATACTTGTTGCGCGAGCCGAAATCGAGCGCCGCATAGTCGGAGCCCTCGCGTAGCGCCGCGTCGATCTTGCTGACGCTTTCGAACCAGACAGCCCAGTCGGTATCGTCGATCTCGCGCAGGCTGCGGATGATGTTGCTCATCGTCGCATTGCCGGACGACAGGCGGTTCTGTTCGGCGACCAGCGCGTTTTCGACGTCGCTGCCGCGCCTCTCAAGCTGTTCCTCGATCCAGCCGATGACGGCACCGGAGGTCTGCGAGCCGTCACGCGTGCGGTAGAGCAGTTGCGCGACGAAGGTGTTGTCGGCAGCCAGCGCTTCCGATTCCGCAAGCAGCGCCCGATATTTCTCCGGATCGTTCAGGCGGATGATCTGGTCGGCAATGTCGTTCGCCTTTCGGCGCATGCCGCGCGAGCGCTCGACGCGGATGGCGATCCGGCGGAGGTTCTCGATCAGCACGAAGCGCAGGATCGACGGCAGCGCCCAGAGTTCGCCGATCTTGAAGGTGTCGTGCTTCTGGAAGCCTTCGACCATCGCCGTGATGCTATCGCGCGTCACCGTGCTGTGGGTGTGGGCGACATAGAGCCAGGCGAGCGCCATGGTGCGCGGGATCACCGTACCGGAAACCGAAAGCGTCGGCAGCTGGCGATAGAACCGACGCGGGAAATCGCGCCGGACCTCCTGGATCGCCTCTTCGACGACGTGGTGGTTGTCGAGCAGCCATTCGGCGGCCGGCGTGATCGTCGCCCCGGCTTCCACGTCCGCAGCGGTCGCGCGGTAGACGCGCAGGATCTCGCTCTCGTTTTCGCGATGCCGCGGCCGGAACTCGAACGGGAAGAATCCCGGCAGCGAGGAGGCACCCTTCACTGCGAGATCCTCGCCGCATTGCCGGAGGTCCTCCATCGAGAAGAAGGTGGCGCGGATCGAATCGTTGTAATCGATCTGCTTTGCTTCCGGTTCGCGCGGAGAGGTGGGCGGCGTTGTTTGAAGCTGCATGGGTACGGGTTCTGAATCCAACCGGGGTTGATCGGCCCGGTCCTCTTGGGGTTGCCGGGTTGGCTGCGGACCTGAGAAGTCAGGCTGAGCCGGCGCATTGCTAGACACGGTCATGTGTCCTCCCATCCACCGTCAATTCCCGCATGTGGGGAATTGGCGGTAACAGGCACCGCCCTCGACTGGGCATCGGAGATCGCAAAGCCGGCGGCGCATTGGTTTTCAAGGCCGCGGTGATGCATGAAAATGGCATTTTTTAGCCGTGGTGCCAACAGCTTGCAAGGATTGCTCATACAAGTTCGGACGATTTGTGCACAAACGAATCAAGCCGAAACCGGCCGCTGCGCGCGCCCCCAATGGCACTTCGATACAGCTCTCTCAATTGCCCTCTTCTCAAGCTTCATCGCGAATGGCAGACGAGGCGAAACGTGAAGCGGCGAGGAAGGTTCCCTCGATTTGTAGAAAAGCGTCGATCCGCTCAGCCCACTTGCTCGGTGATCCACTCCCGGAAGGCCAGGCTGATGGGGTTTTCGAGCTTACCCTCGGGCACGGCCAGATAATAGCTGTTTTCCGTCTTCATCGGCCGATCGAGCACGATGCTGAGCGTGCCGGCGGCAATTTCCTGCTCGATCAGGTAACGTGGCAGCAGCGCGAAACCGAGCCCCGCCGTCGCCGCTTCGATCACCATGGAGAACTGGTCGAAACGGTTGCCGCGATAGGCGCCGCGGCCGTCCATGTCGTTGGCCTCGAACCATTGCGCCCAGAGCTTCGGCCGCGTGGCGAGATGCAGCAATGGGCCGGCGACGAGATCCTCGGGGGTCTCGATCGGATGGTTCGCCAACAGGGCAGGGCTCGCAGCGGGCACGATGATCTCGCTGCACAGATAGCTGCAGGTGGCGCGCGCCCAGACCGGTTGGCCGTAGTGAATGGCGAGATCGAAGTTCTGCTCGTCGAAATCGAAGGGCGCGGAACGGGAGGCGATGTTCAGCACCGTATCCGGATGGCGCTTGAGGAAGTCGGGAAGGCGCGGCACCAGCCAGCGGCTGCCGAAAGTCGGCAGCGACGCGATCGAGAGCGTCGAGTCCGCCCGCGCCGAAGCCATGGCGCGCACCATCAGCTCCTCGGTCTGATTGAGGAGACGGCGAACCTCGGGCAGGAACTTCTGGCCGGCATCCGACAGGATCACCCGTTGGCGCACGCGCTCGAACAAAAGCACGCCGAGCTGGTTTTCGAGATCCTTGATCTGCCGGCTGACGGCGCTTTGGGTAAGGTTCAGCTCGGCAGCGGCCTGCGTGAAGCTGCCGTGTCGCGCCGCGCATTCGAACGCCTGCAGCGTCGTCACGTCGGGAACCAGCCTGCGGCTTAACTTCATTCCAGCCTCGCATCAACATAGTCAGAAGCAACGCGATCAATGGCCAGTTCGATCGGATATGATCCGAAATGAGAATGACCTTGTCCTTCACCCATAGCGCGAGGCGAGCCCCAGTGAAAGAGAATAGTTTCGTATCGGCCGACGACATCCGTTCGGCCTTTTCCGCAGCCATGTCGGTCATGTACCGCGACGAGGTGCCGGCCTACGGCACGCTGATGGAACTGGTCGCCAAGGTGAACGACGATACGCTCGCCGCCGACCCGCTCCTGAAGGAGCGCCTCGACGCCACCGATTCGCTCGACCGTATCTCCGAGGAACGCCACGGCGCGATCCGCCTCGGCACGCCCGCCGAGCTATCGATGATGCGTCGCGTCTTTGCCGTCATGGGCATGTACCCGGTCGGCTACTACGACCTGTCGACTGCCGGTGTGCCGGTGCACTCGACGGCCTTCCGCCCCGTTGGTGACGCCGCTCTGAAGCGCAATCCCTTCCGCGTTTTCACCTCGCTTCTGCGCCTGGACTTGATCGCTGACGAGAGCCTGCGCGCCGAGTCACAGGCGATCCTCGCCGAGCGCCGGATCTTTACGCCCGTCGCTGTCGAACTGACCGAAAAGGCTGAACGTGACGGCGGTCTCGACAAAGCCGACGCTGAGCGTTTCGTCTCGGAAGTGCTCGAAACCTTCCGCTGGCACGACAAGGCCAATGTCAGCGCCGACATGTACAAGCGTCTGCACGACGCCCATCGTCTGATCGCCGACGTCGTTTCCTTCAAGGGTCCGCACATCAATCACCTGACGCCGCGCACGCTCGACATCGACAAGGTGCAGGCGCTGATGCCGGAATACGAGATCGCACCGAAGGCCGTCGTCGAGGGCCCGCCGACCCGCAAGTGCCCGATCCTTTTGCGCCAGACCTCGTTCAAGGCGCTGGAAGAACCGGTTTCCTTCAAGGATGCCGACGGCGCCTGGAAGGCCGGCTCCCACACCGCCCGTTTCGGCGAGATCGAGCAGCGCGGCATCGCGCTGACCCCGAAGGGTCGTGCACTCTATGACGACCTGCTCGACGCCTCGCGCAAGATCGTCCGCCCGGCCGCCGACGGCTCCAATGCCCGCGAATACGAAGCGGCCCTCGCCAAGGCCTTCGAACCCTTCCCGGACAATTGGGCCGGCATCCGCGAAGCCGGCCTCGGCTATTTCAGCTACTCGCTGACGGAGAAAGGCCGCAAGGCCGGCGTCTCCCCGGCGCGTGACATCGAAGCGCTGATCGCGAGCGGTCTCGTCCAGTTCGACGCGATCGTCTACGAAGACTTCCTGCCGGTCAGCGCCGCGGGTATCTTCCAGTCGAACCTCGGCGACGGCGCCCAGCAGGACTTCGTCGCGAGCCCGAACCAGAAGCGCTTCGAAAGCGATCTCGGCGCCACCGTGCTCAACGAGTTCGATCACTATGCCGGCATTGAGCAGGCTTCGATCGAAAGCTGCATCCGGGCCTTGACCGGCGCGATCGCTGCGGAATGATGCTTTTCTGATGATCGACAAACGGCACATCGACGCGCTCGCCGACATCCTTGGAAACAAGGGGGTCGTTACGCGTCCTGAAGACCTGGAAGCCTACGAGACCGGCGCGCGCTACGATCGCGGCCGGACCTCGCTCGTGCTGCGGCCGGCAACGACGGAAGAAGTCTCTGCTGCAGTCGCCTATTGCGTCACGAACGGCATAGCGCTCATCCCGCAATCCGGCAACACCGGGCTCGTTTCCGGCTCGACCCCAGATCAATCGGGCGACGAGGCCGTGCTCAGCCTCGACCGGCTGGCGAAGCGCTTCGAGCTCGACCTCGACAATCGGTCGGTGCGGCTCGACGCCGGCTTTCGGCTGTCCGATCTCAACCGGCGCCTGGAAGAGCACGGCCTGTTCTTCCCGATCGATCTCGGCGCCGACCCGCGTATCGGTGGCATGATCGCCACCAATACCGGCGGTTCGCGCTTTCTGAAATATGGCGACGTGCGCCGCAACACCCTCGGGCTCAAGGTCGTTCTCGCAGACGAGGACGGCACCGTGCTCGACCTGCAATGCGACCTGCGCAAGAACAACACCGGCGTTGACTGGAAGCAGCTCTTTATCGGCACTTCGGGCGCCTTCGGCATCGTCACCGAATGCGTGCTGAACCTAGAACGCCTGCCGCAACAGACGGCAACCGCGCTGCTCGTTCCGGCAAGCGGCGCCCATGTACTGCCGTTGCTCCGCGCCATGGAAGAGCGGCTCGGCGCCTATCTCTCGGCCTTCGAGGGCATGTCGAAGAACGCCGTCAAGGCCGCCTTCGCCCATGTGCCGTCACTGAAGAACCCCTTCCAGGGCGGCAACGTTCCTGACTATGTCATCCTCGCCGAGATCAGCCGCACCTGGGCACCGCGCGACGGCGAACAGTCGCTCGACGCGGTATTGGAATCGGCACTTGCCGAGATCTGGGAAATGGAAGAGGCGCCGCTCGCCGATGCTTTCGTCGGCCCGCCGCATGAGATCTGGGCGCTGCGCCACGCTCTGTCCGAGGGCGTCAAGCATCTCGGCAAGCTGATCGCCTTCGACGTCTCCTTCCGCAGGGGTGACATCATGGCCTTCTGCGACCATATGAAGGCCGAAATGCCGGCGAAATTCCCTGATGTGACCGTCTGCGACTTCGGCCATATCGGCGACGGCGGCGTGCACTTCAACCTCGTCGTGCCGAAGGACAGCGACCTTCTCAAGGACGAGACCTTCGAACCGCGGCTGCGCGAATGGGTTTTCGCGGTCGCCGTTGAGGAGTATCACGGCAGCTTCAGCGCGGAACATGCGATCGGCCGCCGCAACCAGGCCTATTACGACATTTATACACCAGACAAACTCAAGGACATGGCCGCAGGCCTGAAGACGCTCACCTCGCCGGGAAAGCTCGGCAGCGTGCGCTTCGGATAGGTCAAGCCAGGAAAACGGGAGTCAGACCATGAACATCGCAACCAAAAAAGTCGACGTGACCAAGGAAGCCGCAGCGCTTCTCGAAAAGATGGGCGTCGCCAAGGAACTCTACACCGGCGGCGACATGCCGTCCTACAGCCCGGTCACCGGCGAGAAGATCGGCAACCTCAAGACGGTTTCGGCTGCGGAAGCCGCCGCCAAGATCGAAAAGGCTCATGAAGCCTTCAAGGCCTGGCGCCTGGTTCCGGCACCGAAGCGCGGCGAACTGATCCGCCTGCTCGGCGAAGAACTGCGCGCCTTCAAGGCCGACCTCGGCCGCCTGGTTTCGATCGAAGCCGGCAAGATCACCTCCGAAGGCCTCGGCGAAGTCCAGGAAATGATCGACATCTGCGATTTCGCCGTCGGTCTTTCCCGCCAGCTATACGGCCTGACGATCGCCACCGAGCGCCCCGGCCACCGCATGATGGAAACCTGGCATCCGCTGGGCGTCGTCGGCGTCATCTCGGCCTTCAACTTCCCGGTCGCCGTCTGGTCGTGGAACACGGCGCTGGCGCTCGTCTGCGGCAACTCCGTCGTCTGGAAGCCGTCGGAAAAGACCCCGCTCACGGCGCTTGCCTCGCAGGCAATCTTCGAGCGTGCACTCGCCCGCTTCGGCGATGCGCCGGAAGGCCTGTCGCAGGTTCTCATCGGCGACCGCACCGTCGGCGAAGTCCTCGTCGACAACCCGAAGGTTCCGCTCGTTTCGGCGACCGGTTCCACCCGCATGGGCCGCGACGTCGGCCCGCGCCTTGCCAAGCGTTTTGCCCGCGCCATCCTCGAACTCGGCGGCAACAATGCCGGCATCGTCTGCCCCTCGGCCGATCTCGACATGGCCTTGCGCGCCATCGCCTTCGGCGCCATGGGCACCGCCGGCCAGCGTTGCACCACCATGCGTCGTCTCTTCGTGCACGAGAGCGTCTATGACCAGCTCGTTCCGCGTCTGAAGAAGGCCTATGGCTCGGTCTCGGTCGGCAACCCGCTGGAATCGACCGCCCTCGTCGGCCCGCTCGTCGACAAGGCTGCTTTCGACAGCATGCAGAAGGCAATCGGCGAAGCCAAGACCCATGGCGGCACCGTCACCGGCGGCGAACGCGTCGAACTCGGCTATGATAACGGCTACTATGCCAAGCCGGCCCTCGTCGAAATGCCGAAGCAGGCTGGCCCGGTGCTCGAAGAGACCTTCGCGCCGATCCTCTACGTCATGAAGTACAGCGACTTCGACGCCGTCGTTGCCGACCACAATGCGGTCGCGGCCGGCCTGTCGTCCTCGATCTTCACCCGCGACATGCAGGAATCCGAACGCTTCCTGGCGGTCGACGGCTCGGATTGCGGCATCGCCAACGTCAACATCGGCACCTCGGGTGCTGAAATCGGCGGCGCCTTCGGCGGTGAGAAGGAAACCGGCGGCGGTCGCGAATCCGGCTCGGACTCGTGGAAGGCCTACATGCGCCGCGCCACCAACACGGTGAACTATTCGAAGGCTCTGCCGCTGGCGCAGGGCGTGTCGTTCGACATCGAATAATCGGCGCACTTAAGTAGGATTCGACCATGACCATCAACCAAACGGTCAAGGAGGCGGGCTTTCAGCCCGCCTCGCGGATCTCCTCGATCGGAGTCTCCGAAATCCTGAAAATCGGCGCCCGCGCGCAAGCCATGAAGCGCGAAGGCAAGCCGGTCATCATTCTCGGCGCTGGCGAGCCGGACTTCGACACGCCCGACTACGTCAAGGACGCCGCCTGCGAGGCGATCAAGCGCGGCGAAACCAAGTACACCGCACTCGACGGCACGCCGGACCTCAAGAAGGCGATCCGCGAAAAGTTCCAGCGTGAAAACGGCATTGCCTACGAGCAAGACGAGATCACGGTGGCAACCGGCGCCAAGCAGATCCTGTTCAACGCCATGATGGCGTCGATCAATCCCGGCGACGAGGTGATCATCCCGACGCCCTACTGGACCTCCTATTCGGATATCGTCCAGATCTGCGAAGGCAAGCCGGTTCTGATCCCCTGCGACGCCTCCTCGGGCTTCCGGCTGACAGCCGACAAGCTCGAAGCGGCAATCACGCCGAGGACGCGTTGGGTGCTCCTGAATTCGCCGTCGAACCCCTCGGGTGCCGCCTACAGCGCTGCCGACTACCGGCCGCTGCTCGACGTGCTCCTGAAGCATCCACATGTGTGGCTGCTGGTCGACGACATGTACGAGCACATCGTCTATGACGGCTTTCGCTTCGTCACCCCGGCCCAGCTCGAGCCGCGCCTGAAAGACCGCACTCTGACGGTCAACGGCGTCTCCAAGGCCTATGCCATGACCGGCTGGCGCATCGGTTATGCTGGCGGACCGCGTGACCTGATCAAGGCTATGGCCGTGGTCCAGAGCCAGGCAACCTCCTGCCCCTCCTCCGTCAGCCAGGCCGCTTCCGTCGCCGCGCTCACCGGGCCGCAGGAATTCTTGATGGAACGCACGGCCAGCTTCCAGCGTCGCCGCGACCTGGTCGTCCATGGCCTCAACGCCATCGACGGTCTCGACTGCCGCGTTCCGGAAGGTGCCTTCTACACCTTCTCCGGCTGCGCCGGCATGCTCGGCAAGGTCACACCCTCGGGCAAGACGATCGAGACGGATACGGACTTCTGCGCCTACCTGCTCGACGATGCCCACGTGGCCGTCGTTCCAGGCTCGGCCTTCGGCCTGTCGCCGTTCTTCCGCATCTCCTATGCGACGTCGGAAGCGGAACTGAAGGAAGCACTCAAGCGCATCGCCGACGCCTGCGCGCGGCTTTCGTAACGTACTGCGGACGGCGCCCCGGCGCCGTCCGTCCTCAAAACGTCGGCGGCGTACAGGCGCTGATCACCTCGCAAGGCACCGGCCCGACGCAGCGAAAGCGATGCGGCCGCCGGCTCTCAAAGTAATACGCATCCCCCGGCCCCAGTATCCGCCGCTCGTCATCGACGGTGACCTCGATGCGGCCCGAAAGCACGATGCCCCCCTCCTCACCATCATGCACCAGCGGCACCTTTCCAGTGTCCGCGCCCGGCTGGTAACATTCCTTCAGGATCTGCAGGCTGCGGCCGAAGAGGTTTTCGCCAATCTGCCGGTAGGAAATCGGCCCCTTGCCGATCTCGACCAGTTCTTCCGCTGCATAAAACGCCTTGCGCGGCCGCTCCGGCTCGAAGGAGAAGAATTCCGCAAGCCCGATCGGAATACCATCGAGGATGCGCTTCAGAGCACCGACGGACGGATTGGACGCGTTTGATTCGATCAGCGAGATCGTCGAGTTGGTGACGCCGGCGCGCTTGGCGAGTTCGCGTTGCGACAGATTGTGCATCAGCCTCAGATGGCGAAGCCGGTTTCCGATGTCGACTGTCATGCAGATCAAACCTTGGTGTTCAGGTTGTTCGAAATAGCGCAAATACACTGCATCGACCCGATGAAATTCAATGAGTTAAGTGACAGCAGAAAAGGACTTGTTTGGCAAATCAAATCATGGCGTCAATCGCCGACCTCAGGAGGATGCCATGAACCAGCACACCAAACCCAACGCTCCCGTACTCGACAGCTATTGGATGCCCTTTACCGCCAACCGGCAGTTCAAACAGGCACCGCGCCTGCTCGCCTCGGCCGAGGGCATGCACTACACCAGCACCGATGGCCGCACGATCCTCGACGGCACCGCCGGCCTCTGGTGCGTCAACGCCGGCCATGGTCGCCGCCAGATTGCCGCTGCCGTCGAGCGCCAGCTGTCGACCATGGATTTCGCGCCCTCCTTCCAGATGGGCCACCCGATCGCCTTCGATTTCGCCGAACGTCTCGCCGAGATCGCTCCGGGTCCTGAGGGCCAGAAGCTTGACCGCGTGTTCTTCACCGGCTCCGGCTCGGAATCGGTCGACACCGCCCTGAAGATCGCGATCGCCTACCAGCGCGCGATTGGCCAGGGCACCCGCACCCGCCTGATCGGCCGTGAGCGTGGATATCACGGTGTCGGCTTTGGCGGCATTTCGGTCGGCGGCATCCTCAACAACCGCCGCGTCTTCCCGCAGCTTCCCGGTTCGGACCACCTTCGCCACACCCACGACCTCGCCAAGAACGCCTTCGTCAAGGGCCAGCCGGAGCACGGCGCCGAACTTGCCGATGATCTCGAGCGGCTGGTGGCGCTGCACGGCGCCGAAACCATCTCCGCCTGCATCGTCGAACCGGTCGCCGGCTCGACCGGCGTGCTCATCCCGCCGAAGGGTTACCTGGAACGCCTGCGCGCCATCTGCGACAAGCACGGCATCCTCCTGATCTTCGACGAAGTCATCACCGGCTTCGGCCGCTTGGGCGCCCCCTTTGCGACGGATTTCTTCGGCGTCACGCCCGATCTGGTGACGACCGCCAAGGGGCTTACCAACGGCGCGATCCCGATGGGCGCTGTCTTTGCCAGCCGCAAGGTGCACGATGCTCTGATGCATGGTCCGGAAAACGCGATCGAGCTCTTCCACGGCTACACCTACTCCGGCCACCCGGCCGCTTGCGCCGCCGGCATCGCCACGCTCGACATCTACCGCGACGAGGGCCTGATGACCCGCGCTGTCGAGCTGCAGGACGCCTGGCACGATGCCATGCATTCCCTGAAGGGCCTGCCAAACGTCATCGACATCCGCACGATCGGCCTGATTGCCGGCATCGAGCTGCAGTCGCGCGACGGCGCTGTCGGCGCCCGCGCCTATGACGTCTTCGTCGATTGCTTCGAAAAGGGTCTGCTGATCCGCGTCACCGGCGACATCATCGCCTTCTCGCCGCCGCTGATCGCCGAAGAGAAGCATTTCGCCGAGATCGTTTCGATCCTTGGCGATGCGCTGAAGCGCGCCAAGTAAGTCAAAGCGAAGCAAGTCAAAACAGCGCCGCCGCCGCGGATATCGGCGGCGGCGTTTGCATTTCACATGCGGCGCCGAATCCGGCTAACATCTCTGCGAGAAAGCCGCGTCCTAGCGGATCAGCAGCGCCCGGAAATCGTTGACGTTCGTTCCGGTCGGTCCGGGCGCGAAGAGATCACCACTCGCGGCAAAGGCCGACCAGGCATCATGGCGGGCGAGGTGCAGGCGCGGATCGATGCCGGCCGCCCGCATGCGGGTTATGCTCTCACCGTCGGCAAAGGCGCCGGCATTGTCCTCGGAACCGTCGATGCCATCCGTATCCGCCGCAAGCGCATCAATGCCCGCAACGCCATCGATATCGAGCGCCAGCGACAGCAGCAATTCGCTGTTGCGCCCACCCTTGCCGTAGTCCTTGCCTGAGATCGTCACCGTCGTCTCGCCGCCGGAAAGCAGCACCACCGGCTTCTCGAAGGGGCGGCTCCTGAGCGCCACTTCACGAGCGAGCGCCGCATGCATGCGGCCGATATCACGCGCCTCTCCCTCGATCGCATCGGATAGAATACGCGCCTCGATACCGAGTTCGCGCGCCTTAGCCGCGGCCGCCTCCAGCGACACGCTCGCCGAGGCGATCACGTGGCATTCATGTCCGGCAAAACGCAGATCGTCCGGATCGGGCGCTCTTGCCGCTTCCGAGCGCAGATGCGCCATCACCCCATCGGGCAGCGCCATGCGGTAACGAGCAACGATATCAAGTGCCTCCGCCGGCGTGCTGCGATCCGGAACGGTTGGACCCGAGGCGACGAAGGCCGGATTGTCGCCGGGCACGTCGGAGACCACCAGGGTGACGACACGCGCCGGGAAAGCCGCCGCAGCGAGCCGACCGCCCTTGATGCGCGACACGTGCTTGCGGACCACATTCATCGCTGAGATCGGTGCACCGGAAGCAAGGAGCGCTTTGTTGACCGCAATCTCGTCGGCAAGCGTCAAGCCTTCAGGCGGCGCCGGCAGCAGGGCCGAGCCGCCGCCGGAAACCAGCGCAACCACGAGATCGTCGGCTGTCAGGTTGGAGACGGCGTAAAGCAGCACGCTCGAGGCCGCGAGGCCGGCTTCGTCCGGCACAGGGTGGGCCGATTGCAGCACCGTGATCCGCTCGCAATGTTCGATCGGGCCGTGTCGTGCCACCACCGTCCCGCGCAACGGATGCTTCCAGAGCCGCTCAAAGGCGGCCGCCATCTGGCTCGCCGCCTTGCCGGCGCCGACGACCACGGTCCGCCCCTTTGGCGGATCGGGCAGATGCGCCTTGATTGCCTCATAGGGGTCGGCGGCTCTTACGGCTTCCTCGAATAGCCGGGTCAGGAACGGGCGCGCTTCGAGCATGATCGTCACTCAATCGGCAATTTCGAGGTCGTAGACGAAGATACCGGCAACGCCGCCTTCGGCCGCAGCGACGATCTTGGCGCCGGTCTTGCGGTGCGCCTCGTCTTCCAGGTAGGCGTCGCGGGCCGCCGCATCGGTGAAGTCGACGATGAAACCTAGGCCATGGCCCTTGTCCATGCCCACTTCCGGGCTGACATTGCCACCGATATGGGCTGCCATGAAACCCGGCAACCGTGATTTCAGCGCGACGATCTCGTCGAAGATCGTTGCTTTCTCCTCCTCGGAGATTTCGGGGCGGAAGCGGATGAAGACGCAATGGCGGATCATGGGGACCTCAACGGATATCGGCGCGGGCGCGCGGGCGGCTGTCGTTACGTTCGTGGGCAAAGATGGCAGGCGGCAGGGGCTGGCGCTCGCGAATGATGTCGGCGCCCTTCTCCCCCATCATGATCGTCGGCCCGTTGGTGTTGCAAGAGGGAACGCGCGGCATCACCGAGCTGTCGCAGACGCGCAGTCCCTCCAGCCCCCGCACCTTGAGATCGAGGTCGACCACCGCCATGGCGTCCGTCCCCATCTTGCAGGTTCCGACGGGGTGGTGATCCGTCTTGGCATTGGCGCAGCCGTAGTCGAAGAACTGTTCATCGCTGATGACCGAATTGCCGGGAAGACGTTCCGCCATCACGAAAGGCTTCAGCGCCGCCTGCTGCATGATCTCGCGGGCGATCTTCAACCCCTCGATCGACATCTTGCGATCGTGCGGATCCTCCCAGTAGTTGGGATCGATCAACGGCGCTGCCGCCGGATCGGAGGACGAAAGCCGGACCGTGCCGCGCGAGCGCGGATGCAGATAGGCGGAATTGAGCGTCACGCCGGCGTTCTTCAATTTTTCGACGCCCGCCTCGATACCGGAGCCGAGCCCCAGATGGAACTGGATATCCGGCGAACGCGCATTGGGATCGGCATACCAGAAGCCCCCGGTTTCAAAGAGCGAGGACGCCACCGGACCGGAACGGAACAGCACATATTGCAGCCCGGCCCACAGCGTACGATGTAGTTTCGCCACGCCGTCATAGGTGTGGTCGCCGGTGCATTCGGAAATGACGAAGAGATCGAGGTGGTCCTGCAGGTTGCCGCCGACCCCGGGCAGGTCGTGCTTCACCGAGACGCCGACCGACTTCAGGTGATCCGCCGGGCCGATACCGGATTGCAACAGCAGCTTCGGCGAGCCGATGGCACCAGAGGAAACGAGCACCTCGCGCTCGGCCCGGATCACCTCGCTGCCCTTGCCGGTGACGACTTCGACGCCGACGGCGCGGGTGCCCTCAAGCACGATCCGCGCGACGCGCGCGCCGGTCCGGACCGTCAGATTACGGCGATCCTTGATCGGCGAGAGATAAGCAAGCGACGCGCTCGACCGGCGACGGTTGCGCTGGGTGAGCTGGTAGAAGCCGACGCCCGCCTGCTGGCGGCCGTTGAAATCATGGTTATAGGGAATGCCGAGTTCCTGGCCGGCGCGGATATAGGCGTCGCAGATCGGCAGCGCCGAGACCGGCATTGAGACGCCGAGCGGGCCGCCATAGGCGTGATAGTCGTCGGCAAAACGCTGGTTGTCTTCGCAGCGTTTGAAATAGGGAAGCACGCTGCGATAGTCCCAGCCGGTGCAGCCGTCCTCGGAGGCCCAGAGATCGTAGTCGGCGGCGTTGCCGCGGGTATAGAGTTGGGCATTGATCGACGAGCCGCCGCCGATGACCTTGGCCTGGGTATAGCGCAGCACCCTGCCCTTCATGTGCTTCTGCGGCACGGTCTCCCAGCCCCAGCTGGCAACACCCTTGGTCATCTTGGCGAAACCGGCTGGCATGTGGAACAGCGGGTTCCAGTCGCCGCCGCCGGCCTCCAGCAGCAGCACGCGCACCGACGAATCCTCGGAGAGGCGGTTGGCAAGAACGCAGCCGGCCGGGCCGGCACCGGTGATGATGTAGTCGTAGCTCATTCTCTGTTTTCCTCCGCCGCCGCCATTTGGAACGTTCCAAATTTTCGACGTGATAACTCCAAACCCTGCCCGCTTGCGAGCGTCCGTAAAATCCTGCCTGTTTCCTAGAGTCGGCCGATCGAAAGGCCGCCATCCGCCTGGATGACGGAACCCGTGGCAAAGCCGAAAGTGCCGCCGGCGAGACCGGCCACCATGTTGCCGATATCCTCCGGCTCGCCCCAACGGTGCATCGGCACCAGCCCGCCATCGATCAGGGTGTCGTATTTCGCCGAGACGCCCGCGGTCATGTCGGAGCGGATGATACCCGGCCGGATCTCGAAGACCGAGATTCCGGTATTGGCGAGCCGGAGCGCCAGCCCCTGGCTGAAGGCGGCAAGCCCGGCCTTGGTCATGCAATAGTCGAGCCGCTCCGGCGAACTCATCGTCGCCGAAACCGAGGTGATGTTGATAATCGACCGCGGCGTCACATCGGCCGGATCGGTCAGCATCGACACCAGAACCGCTTGGGTGAAGAACACCGTGCCGCGCAGGTTGGTGGCGACGATCGTGTCGAAATTCTCCGGCAGCAGGTCGAGGAAATCGCCCCTGACGACCGAGGCGATGCCGGCATTGTTGACGAGGCAGCGGATCGGACCGAGTTCGTTACGGATGCGCTCGACGGTGGCGCCATGCCCGCCGACATCGGCAAGATTGGCCTCGATGTAGATGGCCCGGCCGCGATCGCCCGCAAGTTCGGCAAGCGTCTGGTCCGTGGCAGTGTCTGGAGCGCCGAGACCGGTGATCGCGATGTCGAAACCCTCGCGCGCAAGCGCGCGGGCAACGCCGAGCCCGATGCCGCGGCGGCCGCCGGTGACGATGGCGACGGGACGCGTCGATGACGTCATGATCGGAACTCCTTCGCAACGATATGGTCGGCGACGCGCAGCGCCTGGGCGGCAACCGTCAGCGCCGGATTGACGGCAGCAGACGTGGGCAGGAAGCTCGCGTCGACGACAAAAAGGTTCGGGTGGTCGAAAGCACGGCAATAAACGTCGAGCGGCGCATCCTTCGGGTCCTTGCCCATGCGCACCGTGCCGCACTGGTGCGACGGCGTGCGCTTGTCGAAGGCCTGGGATAGCACGATCGGATAGCCGGCGGCCTTGAAGTGCGCGCGCATCTTCGCTTCGAGCCCGGAAAGTGCCTCCATGTTCGAGCGCCGCCACTGCATGATGATGCCCTTGCCGTCGACCATGATACGACTTTCCGGGTTCGGCAGGTCCTCGGTCATCATGTACCAGTCGACCGCATGACCGGCCATGAAGTCGAAGGCGAAGCGCGGTGCCCAGACCGGCGCATTGGCCTTGAGGATGTCGGCGTTGATCTTGCCGAGCAGCTGGACATTGCCGAGCGGCAAACCGTCCCGGCCGCCGGTCAGGTAATAATCGTTCAGCATCAGCGTCTTCTGGTAGATGCTGTCATTGCGCCGGAACGGATTGATCGCCAGCATGGCGCTGCAATTGTGGTTCATGAAGTTGCGGCCGACCTGGTCGGAAGCGTTTGCCAGCCCCTTGCCGTCGCCGGAGCGCAGCAGGATGGCCGCCGAATTGATCGCGCCCGCCGCCAGGATCACCAGCATCGGCGACAGGCGCTTCTTCTCGCCCCTGTGGGTGTAGTGGATCGCCTCGATCCGCCCGCCCGGGCCTGCCTCCAGCGTGTCGACATGGGCTGAGGTGATCAGCTCGATATTGGGGTCCTTCAGGGCGGCCGCGAGCGATGCGGTCTCGGCATCCTTCTTGCCCTCGCCGGTGTTGGGAAATCCGTCCCATGGCGTGCGCCCGCCGGCGAGCCACGTCTCGATATCGACACCGAGCGGCAGCGTCGCCGGGTGCAGTCCCTGCGCCTTCAACTCGGCGCGCGCGCGGGCAATCGCCGGCTCGTCCGGTACCGGGCCGTGAGGATAGGGCGAAGCGTGGAACGGCTCCGTCGGGTCCTGGCCCAGCTCGCCGCGCACCTCGAACAATTGCTCGGCCTTGCCGTACCACGGCTCCAGCTCTTCATAGGCAAAGGGCCAGGCCGGCGAGACGCCGCCAAGGTGCTGCATCTCGGTGAAATCCTCGGCACGGTAGCGCAGGAGCACCGCGCCGAAGAGCTTGGAATTGCCGCCGACGAAGTAGAAATTTCCCGGATTGAACTCGGCACCATCGGGCTCGCGCCACATCTCCCTGGGTCGGAAATGGCCCTTGACGAATATCGAGCTGTAGCTGCGTGCCTCCGGCGTGTCGGGCAGGCGCTCGCCGCGCTCGAGGATGGCGATGCGGGCACCGGAGCCGGCAAGCCCCGCCGCAATGGTGGAGCCGCCGATACCCGACCCGATGATGACGATGTCCGGCTGCTCCTGCATCGTTCGTTACACGATCCGCTGCTGGCTCTGCGGGTCGAAGAACACCGCCTTGTCGAGGTTGAAGGCAAGGCGCGAGGTCTGGCCGGGGGCGATGCGCGCATCGGCGCGCAGGCGAGCAACGACCTCCTTGCCGCCGAGACGGGTCACCGCGAAAGTGTCCGAACCCGCGGGCTCAACCACCTCGATCAGGCATTCACCTTCGACGATCGCCTTGGCATTGCGGTCGGCCCCGTCAGGATCGGTCAGCGCTTCCGGACGGATGCCGAAGACGACGTCCTTGCCGGCATAGGCGGCGAGTGCGCCGTTATGCGGCACCGCCAGCTTCATCGGCTCGGCGTTCGGGCGCGCGAGCGTGACGGCAACGTCGGAACCGCTCTTTTCGATGCGCGCCGTCAACAGGTTCATGGCCGGCGAGCCCATGAAGTCGGCGACGAACATGTTGGCCGGATTGTTGTAGATCTCCGCCGGCGTTCCGAACTGCTGCAGCACGCCGTCCTTCAAGACCGCGATCTTGGTCGCCAGCGTCATCGCCTCGATCTGGTCGTGCGTGACGTAGACGATCGTCGTCTTCATGCGATGGTGCAGGCGCTTGATCTCGGTGCGCATGTCGACGCGCAGCTTGGCGTCGAGGTTGGACAGCGGCTCGTCGAACAGGAAGACCTGCGGGTTGCGCACCAGCGCACGGCCCATGGCGACGCGCTGGCGCTGACCGCCGGAAAGCTGGCTCGGCTTGCGGTCGAGCAAATGGCCGATCTGCAGCATGTCGGCGACCTGCTTGATCGCCTTTTCGCGCTCGTCCTTCGGCACGCCGCGGATTTCCATGCCGAAGGCGATGTTTCCGGCGACCGTCATGTTCGGATAGAGCGCGTAGGACTGGAACACCATGGCGATGTCGCGCTTCGACGGATGCAGATCGGCGACCGAGCGGCCATTGATGGCGATCTCCCCCGACGTGATCGGCTCCAGCCCGGCAATCGTGTTGAGCAGCGTGGACTTGCCGCAGCCCGAGGGGCCGACGAGCACGAGGAAACCACCCTTTTCAATCTCCAGGTTGATGTCCTTCAGGATCTCGAGCGAGCCATAGGATTTGCGCAGGTTGCTGATTTTCAAGAAAGACATGAGCCTATCCTTTCACGGCGCCCGACATCAGCCCGCGAACGAAGTAGCGGCCGGACACGATGTAGACGATGAGCGTTGGCAGGGCGGCAAGGATCGCGCCCGCGAAGTGAACGTTGTATTCCTTGACGCCTGTCGAGGACGAAACGAGGTTGTTGAGCGCAACCGTCATCGGCGTCGAATAGGGGCCGGAGAAAGACGCACCGAACAGGAAGTCATTCCAGATATTGGTGAACTGCCAGATGACCGAAACGACGATGATCGGGCCAGACGACGGCAGGAGGATACGCCAGAAGATCTGGAAGAAGCTGGCGCCATCGATCTGCGCCGCGCGCACCAGTTCCGTCGGAAACGCCTCGTAGTAGTTGCGGAAGTAAAGCGTCGTGAAGCCGAGGCCGTAGATCACATGGACGAAGATCAGGCCCCAGATCGAACCGGCGAGCCCGAGGATGCCAAGGATACGCGCCATCGGGATCAGCACGATCTGGAACGGGATGAAGCACGAGAGCAGCAGCATGCCGAAGAAGATGTTGGCACCCGGGAAGCGCCACTTCGTCAGCACATAACCGTTGAGCGCGCCGATGATCGTCGAGATCGCCACGGCCGGAACGACCATCAGGATCGAGTTGATGAAGAATGGCTTGAGGCCAGTCGGCTGAACGCCGATCTGCGCCGTCGACCAGGCCTGAAGCCAGGGCTCGATCGTCCAGGTTTGCGGCAGGTTGAGCATGCCGCCCTGGCGGATCTCATCGAGCGGCTTCACCGAGTTCACCAGCATCACATAGAGCGGCAGCAGCGAATAGAGCGCGAAGAGGATCAGCGCGGTGTAGATCAGCGCGCGGGTGAGGCGGTTGTGCGAGATGATGTTGTCTGGGCTCGGAGCGCTCATCAGCGTTTTGCTCCCCGGATTTCGGAATAGAGATACGGAACGATGATCGAGAAGATCATCACCAGCATGATGATCGCCGAGGACGCGCCGATGCCCATCTGGTTGCGGGTGAAGGTGTAGGAATACATGAAGGTCGCTGGCAGTTCGGTCGCCTGCCCCGGGCCGCCGCCGGTCAAGGCGATGATCAGGTCGTAGGCCTTGATCGCCAGGTGCGCGAGCACCACGAAGGCCGACAGGAACACCGGCCGCATCAAGGGAATGATGATCCGGCGATAGATCGTCGAGGTCTTGGCGCCGTCGATCTGTGCTGCCTTGATAATCTCGTTGTCGACGCCGCGAAGGCCGGCCAGGAACATCGCCATGATGAAGCCGGTCGACTGCCAGACAGCGGCAATCACGACGCAGTAGATCGCGTAGTTGCGGTCCTTGATCCAGTTGAAGGAGAAGCTCTCCCAGCCCCAGAGATGCATGGTGTTTTCAAGACCGATGCCAGGATCGAGGAACCACTTCCAAGCCGTTCCCGTCACGATGAACGAGAGCGCCATCGGATAGAGGTAGATCGGCCGCAGGAAACCTTCGGCCCGGATCTTCTGGTCGAGCAGGATCGCCAACCCAAGGCCGAGCACGGAGCAGATGGCGATATAGAGCGCGGCGAAGATCGCCAGGTTGCTCACCGCCCGCCACCAGTGCGGCAGTGCCCACAGCTTCGCGTAATTGCTGAACCCGACGAAATTGTAGGACGGCAGCATCTTGCTGTCCGTCATCGACAGGAAGCCGGTATAGGCAATGAAGCCATAGACAAAGATCAGGACGATAAGGAAGCTCGGGGCAAGGACCAGCTTCGGTATCAGGTCCTGCAGGCGGCTGCGGCTATCCATGAACGTTCACCACTTCTGGCGCGGCCGTCGGGAAATCCCTGATATCGGCATCCGCGCGAGGTTCTGGGTATCGAAGCGCCCTTCCCCGCGTCCTATTGGCCACGGCGGTACGACGACGCTTGCATGTCGGAATGGGTGTCCGGGGCGCTTTGAGCGCCCCGGAACGAGCCCGTTACTTCGCGGCCTCGACCGCTGTGACCAGTTCCTTGACGGCCTCTTCGGACGTCAGTTCGCCGTTGAACTCACGCGTCACGACGTCGTAGATCGCGTTCTTGACGGCAGCCGGGTTGGCATGGCCATGCGCCATGGAACCGAAAAGCTTGCCGTTGCTGTTGGCTTCGGCGAGGTCCTTGATGCCCTTCTTGCCGCAAGCGTCGAAGTCCGTGTCCGGAACGTCGGTGCGGGCCGGGACCGAACCCTTGACCACGTTGAAGGCCGACTGGAAGGTCGGGCTTTCGATGGCCGAAGCCATGGCGAGCTGCGCCGGAACCTTGTCGTCAGCAACCTTGAACATCGCGAACTGGTCGGAGTTGAAGGTGACCGAGCCTTGCGTGCCCGGGAAGCGCATGCAGACGAAATCGGTGCCAGGCACCTTCTTGGCCTTCAGGAACTCGCCCTTCGCCCAGTCGCCCATGAACTGCAGGCCGGCCTTGTTCTCGATGACCATGGCGGAAGCGAGGTTCCAGTCGCGACCGGAGAAGTTGTCGTCGACATACGAGCGCAGCTTCGTCATGCGATCGAAGGCTTCCTTCATCTTGTCGCCGCCGAGCGCTGCCGGGTCGAGGTCGATAAAGGCCTGCTTGTAGAAGTCGGTGCCGAGCGAAAGCACGACAGCGTCGAAGATCGTCGCATCCTGCCAGGGCTGGCCGCCATGGGCGATCGGGGTGATCCCTTGAGCCTTGAAGTTGTCGAGCAGCGCGATCAGTTCGTCCCAATTGGCCGGTTCCTTGCCGCCAGCCTTGTCCAGTGCGGCCTTGTTGATCCAGACCCAGTTGGTCGAGTGGACGTTGACCGGAGCTGCGATCCAGTGGCCGTCATACTTCGAGAACTGCTGCAGGGCCGTCGGCACAACCTTGTCCCAGCCTTCCTTGGCAGCGGTTTCATCGAGGTTGCCGAGCGCGCCTTCCTTGGCCCAGTCGAGAATGTCGAAGCCGAGCATCTGAACGGCGGTCGGAGCGTTGCCCGCGGTGACGCGAGCGCGCAGAACGGTCATGGCTTCCGTACCGCCACCGCCGGCAACCGGCATGTCGGTCCAGGTGATGCCCTTGCTTTCCAGATCCTTCTTCAGGACGTCGAGTGCGGCAGCTTCGCCACCGGATGTCCACCAGTGCAGAACTTCCACGTTTTCGGCTGCGCGCGCGGCGGTGGCCGCCATCATCAGCGCCACAACGGCCGTCGTCGTCATCAACTTGCGCATCGTTATCCTCCCGTTTGCAAGTTTTCGAAGTGGAACCTCCTTCCACCCCGGAATTCGCGCCGCTCTAGCCAGCGGCTGGCCATTTAAAACGTTATAAATTCAGCAAGTCAAGCATTGCGCCATTTTGTATTTTAGCACCTTCAGAACCGATTGAATTTGCTGAATTATATAGCACACATTGGCTTTTGCAGTGCAGCAAACCATGCCGCGATGCGAGATTTAAAACGTTTTCATGATTCGATTGCCTAAGCGTTCGCACCACGTTACAAAACCCGCTCTCGCCCGCTCTCAGGATGACTTGCATTGGCCGATCCCTCCAAGCCCGCCCATCGCGAAGACGGTGGCTCCACCGCCAAGCGCGGCAAGCCGACCCTTCGCACGATCGCGGAAATCACCGGCCTTGCGGTCACCACCGTATCCCGCGCGCTTTCCGATGCGCCGCAGATTTCGCTCGATACCCGCAAGCGGGTGCGCGAGGTCGCCGATGAGATCGGCTACTCGCCCGACCGCGCCGCCCAGCGCCTGAAGACCGGCCGCACCAATGTCATCGGCGTGCTGCTCGACCCGCATGAGGAAATCCTCGGCTACGGCACTTCGATCATGAGCGGCATCGCCAAGGCGCTGCAGGGCACGGCGTTTCACCTGATCGTCATGCCGAACTTCCTGAATTCGACCAATGTCGAGGCGGTCAACTACATCACCCGCAACGGCATGGCCGATGGCCTGATCTTCTCGCGCACGGAACCGCTCGATCCCCGCGTCCGGCTGCTGTCCGATCTCGGCTTTCCCTTCGTCACCCACGGGCGCACCGAGCTTTCCACCCCGCACCCCTATGTCGACTACGACAATTTCACCTTTTCCTATCAGGCGACGAAACGGCTGATCGCCAAGGGCAGGCGCAAGCCGGCGCTGATCAGCGGCCCCGCCGACTTCACCTTCGCCGGTCATCTGCAGCATGGCTTCATGACCGCCGTGCGCGAGGCCGGCTGCGCCTATGAGATCCTCACCGGCATCGACCTCGACAGTCCCGCCGGCGCGATCCGCGACCGTATCCGGCAGCGCTACGCCGAGCCCGGTCCGCCGGACAGTTTCATGTGCGGCGGGGAGGTCTGCGCGCTCGCAACCATCACCGGCATGAGCGATTGCGGGCTGACGCTTGGCCGCGAATACGACATCGTCGCCAAGCAGACCTCGCATCTGCTGAGCGCCATCCAGCCGCAGGTCGAGACGATCTACGAAGACCTGACGGCAACCGGCGAGGACATGGGCCGGGTGCTCCTGCAGAAGATCGGCGGCGAAAGCGACGTCAGTAAGCTGCAACTGTTGCTCTGTCCGCAGATCCCCGCGAGTTTCAGCACGGCGGGCTGAGCGGGCGGAAAAGATGCGCAAGGCCGCGTCGCGTGACGCTGCCTCCTGCCGCCTCTGATCTCCGCCCTCGATCCGCATGTCTTCTCCTCCCTCAGCAGCGCCTTAACGCGGCATCCACCAGCCGGTGCGCGGCCCCATATGCATGTTGAGCGTCTTGGTCTCGGTGTAATCCTCGACCGAATGTCGGCCGAGCTCGCGGCCGAGGCCGGACTGGCGGTAACCGCCGAAGGGCAGCTCGGACGCGCCATCCATGAAGGTATTCATCCAGATGGTGCCGGCGCGCACGCGGCGGCCGATCATCAGGCAGGTGTCGAAGTCGCGGCTCCAGACGCCGGCCGAAAGACCGTAGTCGATCGCATTGGCGATGCTGATCGCTTCCTCGGTCGTCTCGAAGGTCAATACCGAAAGAACCGGGCCGAACACTTCCTCGCGCGCCACCGCCATGTCGGGGCGCACGGCCGAGAGGATCGTCGGCGCCATGAACTGACCCATGCCGAGATCGAGGGCCGTGCCGCCATGCGCGACCGCAGCGCCATCCTTGGATGCAGCAGAAACATAGCCGGCAATCTTTTCCAGATGCTGCGGCGTGATGATCGCGCCGACCTGGGTTTCCGGATCCAGCGGATCGCCGACCTTGACCTTGGCCGAAAGCTCGGCGATCCGCCGCGTCACCTCGTCGGCGATATCGCGATGCAGGATCAGACGCGAGCCGGCATTGCAGCATTCGCCGGCATTGAAATAGGCGCCGAAGACGGCCGCATCGATGAATTCGTCGAGATTGGCGTCGGGGAAGACGATCTGCGGGTTCTTGCCGCCGAGTTCCAGCGACACCTTCTTCAGCGTCTGTGCGGCATTGGCCATGGTCAGGCGACCAACGCCGGTCGAACCGGTGAAGGACACCATGTCCACATCCGGATGCGTCGTCATCGGCGCGCCGACCTCCGGCCCCGTGCCGGTGATGATGTTGACGACGCCAGCAGGGACGCCAGCCGCTTCGAGGATTTCGCCGAGCAGCAGCGTCGAAGCCGAGGTCAGTTCGGACGGCTTGACCACCGTGGTGCAGCCCGCCGCCAAGGCGAAGGGCAGCTTCTGGCTGACGATCAGGAACGGGAAGTTCCAGGGCGTGATGATCGAGACGACGCCAATCGCTTCGCGCAGCACGACACCAAGCGTGCCATCGCCGAGCGTGTTGTAGCTTTCGCCATGCAGATCGCGGGCAAGGGCCGCGGCATAGCGCCAGATATCGGCCGCGCCGCCAAGCTCGCCCTTGGCCTGGCTGATCGGCTTGCCGGATTCGATCGCGTCGAGATAGGCGAGTTCATCGGCGCGCTCGGCAATCATATCGGCCGCCCGCAGCAGCACGAGCGAGCGCTGCGAAGCGGTCATGCGCGGCCAGGCGCCTTCGTCGAAAGCACGGCGAGCCGCGGCGATCGCCTTTTCGGCGTCGGCCTTGGTGCCCGCTTGGTAGCGGCTGACGACGACGCCATGGCCCGGCGACACGCGCTCGATCATGCGCCGCTCGGCGCTGTCCACCCATTTGCCGTCGATCAGCATCTGGAAGGCGCGGACCTTGTGGTCGCCAAGCGCCTTGGGTTTCACGAGCACGGTCATTACCATTCTCCCTTGAATTGGGCTTCACGCTTTTCGGAAAAGGCGGCAACGCCTTCCTTGAGATCACCGGTCTTGGCGACGAGGATCGAGCCGAGAGCCTCGACCGCCGAGCCATTGTCTTCGCCATTCGCCGAAGCGATCATCAGTTTCGAGATTTCGAGCGCCGCCGGGCCGCGCTTCGCAACACGCGCCGCGTAGTCGCGGGCGGCGGCAAGGACCGTGCCGGTCTCGACGACGGCATCGACCAAACCTTCCTTGAGCGCAGTCTCGGCAGTGAACATCTCGCCACCCAGCACCATGCGCCGCACGATCTGGGCACCGAAGCGCGAGACCAGGCGCTGCGTGCCCGACCAACCGGGAACCATGCCGAGGCTCGTTTCCGGCAGACCGATCTTGATCTGCGCCTCGGCCAGGCGGATGTCGGCCGCGGCCGCAAGCTCCAGCCCGCCTCCGAGCGCGTGGCCGTTGAGCGCGGCGATCACAGGCATGCGCAACGTCGCCAGCCGCTCGAACACACGATGGCCGAAGCGCACCCAGTCATGACCGAATGCGGGCGCATCCATGCCGCCCCAGGCCTTGATGTCGCCGCCGGCCGAAAACGCCTTGCCCTCACCGGTGAGGATGACAACGCGGATGTTGCGGTCGGCCTCTACCGTATCGCAGGCGGCGGCCAGGGCCTTCAGCATGTCGATGTCGAAGGCGTTGAGCTTTTCCGGGCGGGCGACCGTCATGGTCGCGATCGCGCCTTCTATCTCAATTCGGATGCGCCCCTCAGCCATGGTGGCCTCCGTCGAGCCGACGCTGCGCCTTTTTCGGCAGCTCAAGCCCGATCAGTGCGTCCTGGAAGAGGGCAGCATCCATCGTTTTCAGCTGATTGGACACGATCAGCGGAAACTCCGACTGATCAAGAATATGGGTCTGCAGATCGACGCCCGGCGCGATCTCCGTCAGCATGACGCCCTCAGGCGTCAGCTTCATCACGCAGCGCTCGGTCACATAGGTGATGTCCTGGCCTTGCTCGATGCCGCGACGGCCGGAGAAGGTGACGTGTTCGACCTCGTTGACCAGCTTCTTCAGCTTGCCTTCCTTCTCGATCACCAGCTTGCCATCGCCGATCGAAAGCTTGGCGCCGGCATTGAACATGCCGGAAAAGACGATCTTCTTCGCCCGCGCCGTGATGTCGACGAAGCCGCCGGCGCCGGCCGTCACATGCGGACGGAACGAGAGCTTTGAGACATTGACCGAGCCGTGACGGTCGATCTCGAGGAAGGAGAGCAGCGACGCGTCGAAGCCGGCACCCTGGAAATAGGTGAACTGGTAGGGCGAAGGCATGAAGGCATCAGCGTTCGAGGCGCAGCCGAAAGCGAAATCGAGAAGCGGCACGCCGCCGACGGCGCCCTGCTCGATCACCCAGGTGACCGCGCCATGCAGGCCTTCTTCGAGCAGGATGCGCGGCACGTTGGCCGAGATGCCGAAGCCGAGATTGACGGCGCTGCCGGCTTCCAGTTCCTGCGCCACACGGCGGGCAATGACCTTCTGGATGTTGAATTCCGGCACGCGGAAGCTCTCGAGCGGTCGGAAGATTTCGCCTGAGATCGCCGGATCGTAGAGCGTCTGGGTCGTCTGCTTCTGGTCGGGATCGACGACGACATAATCCACGAGGACGCCCGGCACGCGCACGTCGTGCGGCTTCAACGAGCCTTCCTTGGTGATGCGCTTGACCTGGGCAATGACGATGCCGCCGTTGTTGCGGGCGGCGAGCGCCTGGTCGAGGCCGCCGAGATAGGCGCCCTCGTGTTCATAGGTGAGGTTGCCGCGCTCGTCCGCGGTCGTGGCGCGGATAATGGCCACCTCAGGCGCGATCGCCTTGAAATAGAGCCAGTCCTCGCCCTCGAACGAGACCTTCTTGACCACCGGTTCGGCCGCCGCCGAAGCGTTCATCGCGCAGCCCTCGCGCGATGGGTCGACAAAGGTGTCGAGGCCGACTTTGGTCATCACGCCCGGCCGCTTGGCCGCAGCTTCGCGATGCATGTCGAACAGGATGCCGGACGGGACGTTGTAGGCGGCCACTTCGTTGGCGCCGATCATCTGCCAGATCAGCGGCGGCTCGGCGCTGGACGGACCGGAGGGATAGGAGCCGCCGATGATCTTCTTCAGCAGGCCCTTCTTCGCGATGTAGTCGACACCTTTGATGCCGCTCATGTCGCCGGCGGCGATCGGGTGCAGTGTCGTGAGATCGCGCGGATGACCGGTCGCCTCGAAGCGCTCACCGATCGCCTTCAGCATCAGGTCGGGGCAGCCGAGTCCACTGGACGACGAGACGGAAACCACCGCGCCATCCGGGATCAGGGCGGCCGCTTCGGCCGGCGAGATATGCTTGTTCATCGACATGAGTTCAAAGTCCCGTTTCGATCGCCACCGCCTGGCCGGTCGCAGCCGCCTTGACCACGGCAAGACCCGTCGCCAGCGACCACACGCCGTCTTCACCCGTGGCCGAAGGACGGCCTTCGCCCTTGACTGCGGCGTGGAAGGCGGAAAGTGCGGTTTCGTAGAGGTTGCGATGGTCGAGCGACAGCTCGGTCTCACCATCGGCATTGCGCAGCGTCACGGTTCCGACCGGTCGCTGGGTCATGACCTTGCGGCCGATCAGCGAGCCCTCGGTTCCATGCACCTCGAGGCCGGTATCGGCGAACCTGGTGGTAAAGGCGTCATGGAACTGGGCGATGACGCCGGAGCGGAAGTGCAGCACGCCCATGACGCCGTCTTCCAGGCCTTCCTTGCCCATGCCGGCGCTGTGGCTGATGGCGACCGCTTCGATCGGGTCGTCGTCGAGCACGTAGCGCAGCGTATCGACATCATGCACGGTGATGTCGAGAATGACGCCGCCGCCGGCTTCCGGCCTGTCGAGCCGCCAGCCCTGGAGGTGCGGTGGCAGATAGACGGCATGGAAGACGCGTGCCGCAATCGGCCTGCCGATTCGGCCCGCGGCGATCGCTTCACGCATGGCGCGATGGGGGGCGGCATTGCGCAGATGGTGGTTGGTGGCGAGCACGACGCCCGCCTCACACGCCTTCAGCACCATCTCGCAGCCATCATTGAGATTCATCGCCAGCGGCTTTTCGCAAAGCACGTGTTTGCCGGCAGCGATCGCCGCCAGCGTCTGTTCGCGATGCAATTCGTTGGTGGTCGAGACATAGACCGCATCGACGTCGGGATCACCGACCAGTTCAGCAACTGACGTCACCGACTTCGGAATGCCGTTTTCCTCGGCATAGGCAGCGCCGCGCTCGGCATTGGTGCTCATGACCGAGACGACCTCGCCACCGGCGGCGCGGATCGCGCCAATCACCCATTCGCGCGCAATCGTGCTTGCGCCGATCAGACCCCACCGCGTCATGCCAATGCCTCCCTTTTTCTCTCCACCGCAGCGCCGCAGCTCTGGCGAACGACGAGGCGCACCGAACTGACGATCGCTTCGGGTTCCGCCTTGCCGGCCTTGATCTGCTTCAGCAGCAGTTCGGCGGCCCGCTGACCCATGCCCTGCGGATCGACGGAAACCGTCGTCAGTGCCGGCACGGCGGTCTTTGCCTCGATCACGTCGTCGAAGCCGATGACGGCGAAATCGGCGCCCGGCTCCAGCCGCCGCGCCCGAAGGCCGTCGCAGACGCCGAAGGCGACCGCATCGTTGAAGCAGAGCGCCGCCGTCGGGCGGTCGGCGAGCATCATTGCCTGTTCCACCGCCGTTACCCCGCCGGCGCGCGATGGCGCCGAACCGATGATCAACGCATCGGAGCCTGCAATACCGGCCTCGATGAGAGCATCGCGGTAGCCGCGCATGCGCGCCTCGAAGACGGCAGTATCGGGAAAGCCGCCGAGAAAGGCGATGCGCTGGTGGCCACGCTCGATCAGGTGACGCACGGCCGCCATGGCACCGGCGTGATTGTCGGATATCAATGAAGAAACGTCGGCGCCGGCAATGTCGCGCACGACAAGCACGACGGGAATGCCGCTATCGACCAGAGGCGCGAGATCGGCAACTTCCGTGCCGCGCGCCGGAGAGACGATCAGGCCGGAGACGCCGTGCTCACGCATCGACGCCACCACTTCGCGCTGACGCTCGATCTTTTCACCGGTGTTGGCAAGGAACTGCACGAAGCCAGCCGACTGCACGACGGCATCGACACCGACGGCCAGCTCCGCAAAGAAGCTGTTGGTGAGATCGTTGACGACGATGCCGATGATCTTGGACTTCGCCTGGCGAAGATTGGCAGCTCCACGGTTGTAGACGTAGCCGAGATCGCGGATCGCGGCATTCACCTTGGCGCGCGTCGCCTCGTTGACGAGCGAGCTGCCCTGCAGAACGAGCGACACGGTCGACTTGGACACGTCGGCGGCGTGCGCAATATCGATGACCGTCACCCTTTCCTTGACCACAGCATCCTCCCGAATTCTCGTACCTGCTTTTCTCTTTCATAATTGGAACGTTCCAATTTCGTCAAGAGATGATTGATCACTTTTTTCTGGACCAACGACTCTTCTAGCGATCAATCGGCATTAAATGCCAGTGATACTGGCGCCTTCCTGATGACATAAATCCATACAAAACAACGATGTAATCACACGTGAGCCGCTACCGATAACACTGTTGGCGAATTCCCAAAAACAATGCCACTTGCCATTTGGAACGATCCAAAGTATTTCAACACAAACTTCCGCGGAGGAGACCTACCCCGATGACAAGCCTGACGCTGCCGCACCAAGACGGCTCGCTCGAACACTACCGCCTGACGGGAACCCCGATCGAACGGCCGCAGACGCCGCCGACCTTCAACCGCATCGCCTATGCGGCCGCCCATGTGGTCTCGGATCCTCTCCGGGATCTCGATCCCTGGGGCAATCCGGCGATCGACTGGGGGGCGACGATGGCGTTTCGCCACCATCTCTGGAGCCTTGGCTTCAAGATCGCCGAGGCGATGGACACCGCCCAACGCGGTATGGGCCTTGCCTGGCCGGGCGCGCAGGAACTGATCCGCCGCTCGCTTGCGGACGCGCGGCAGGTTCCGGGCGCCGATCTTGCCTGCGGTGCCGGCACCGACCACCTGGCGCCGACCGATGCGCGATCGCTGGACGACGTGATTGCCGCCTACGAAGAGCAGGTCGGCTTCGTCGAAGGCGAGGGGGGCAGGGCGATCATGATGGCAAGCCGCGCACTCGCCCGCGTTGCCCGCTCCGCCGACGACTATCGCCATGTCTATGGGCGCATCCTCGGCCAGACCCGACACAAGGTCGTGCTGCACTGGCTCGGCGACATGTTCGACCCGCAACTTCGGGGTTACTGGGGCTCTGAGGACTTCGACCAGGCGCTCGATACCGTGCTCTCGATCATCGAAGCCAACCGCGACAAGGTCGAAGGCATCAAGATCTCGCTGCTCGACAACGCCAGGGAAGTGGCGCTACGCAACCGCCTGCCGGACGGCGTGCTCTGCTTTACCGGCGACGATTTCAACTATGCGGAACTGATCGAAGGCGACGGCACGAAGTTTAGCCACGCCCTGCTCGGCATTTTCGATGCGGTGGCACCCTCCGCCTCCAAGGCGCTCGCAGCACTCGCCAAGAGTGACCTCGCCACCTTCCGCGGCGTGATCGAGCCGACCGTGCCGTTGTCACGCAAGATCTTCGAGGCGCCTACGCAATACTACAAGGCCGGGGTCGTTTTCCTTGCCTGGCTGAACGGGCACCAGCGCCACTTCACCATGCCCGCCGGCATGCAGTCCGCCCGCGGGGCGCTGCACTATGCCGACATCTTCCGTCTCGCCGACCGCGCCAATGTGCTCGACCGGCCGGAACTGGCGGCGCAACGGATGCAAAGCCTGCTATCGACATTTGGCGTCGAGCAGAGCGCTTGAGCAGAATGCTAAAACGGCGCCCGAGGGCGCCGTTCCAATATCCAGCCAACCGGGCAGGTTTCAGGACACCTCAGGCCGCCAGGCCCTTCTTTGCCAGCATCGCATCCGGGCTCGGCAGCTTGCCGCGGAACGCCTTGTAAGCATCCTCCGGATCGATCGAGCCGCCGACCGAATAGATATTGTCCTTGAGGCGGGCGGCCATCGCCGGATCGAAGGCATTGCCGGTTTCCTCGAAGGCCGCGAAGGCGTCGGCGTCGAGCACTTCCGACCACATGTAGGAATAGTAGCCTGCCGAATAGCCGTCGCCCGAGAAGACGTGCAGGAAATGTGGGCTGCGGTGGCGCATGACGATGGATTTCGGCATGCCGATCTCATCGAGCTTCTTTGCTTCGAGCGCCATCGGCTCCGCCGTCTCCTCGGCCGTGTGGTAGGCCATGTCGACCAGAGCAGAAGAAGTGAACTCGACGGTGGCGAAGCCGGAGTTAAACGTCCGGGCGGCGAGCACCTTGTCAAGCAGCGCCTGCGGCATCGGCTCGCCGGTCTGGTAATGCACTGCGTAGCGCTTGAGGATCTCCGGCACCGTCAGCCAATGTTCGTAGAGCTGCGACGGCAGCTCGACGAAATCGCGCGACACACCGGTACCCGAAACGGACGGATAGGTGACGTTGGATAGCATGCCATGCAAGGCATGGCCAAACTCGTGGAAGAGCGTGCGGGCATCGTCGAGCGACAGCAGTGCCGGCTTGCCCTCGGCGGGTTTGGCAAAATTGCAGACGTTATAAATGATCGGCAGTTCGCCTTCGGCGCCGTTCTTCAGTTTCAGCTTGTGCTGCGACTGGAACGAGCTCATCCAGGCGCCGGAACGCTTCGACGACCGGGCGAAATAATCGCCGAGGAAGAGGGCCACCAGCTTGCCGGACGCGTCCTTGATCTCGAAGACCCGCACGTCAGGATGATAGGCGGCGATGCCTTTCTTCTCCGTCGCGGTGATGCCGAACAGGCGCTTGGCAACGTCGAAGCAAGCTTCGATGATCTTTTCGAGCTGCAGGTAAGGCTTGAGTTCGCCTTCGGAGAAATTGAACTTCTCGGCCCGGAGCTTTTCGGCATAATGGCGCCAGTCCCAAGGCATGACGTCGTGATTGCGACCCTCGCCGGCAACGAGCCGGGCAAGCTCCGCCTCTTCCTCGTGGGCGCGGGCAACGGCCTTTTCCCAGACCTGCATCAGGAGACCGTTCACTGCGGCCGGCGTCTTCGCCATGGTGTCGTCGAGCTTCAGCGACGCGAAGTTTTCATAGCCGAGCAGCTTCGCCTTTTCCGCGCGCAGCGCCAGCATCTCGGCGATCAGCCCGCGATTGTCGGTGTCGCCGCCGTTTTCGCCTCGCGCGACCCAGGCGCGGAAGGCCTGTTCACGGAGCTCGCGATTTTCCGAGAAGGTCAGGAACGGTTCGATGATCGAGCGCGACAGGGTAACCGCGTATTTTCCCTTCTGGCCACGGTCCTCGGCCACTGCCGCCATGGCGTCGCGAAGGAAGTCCGGCACACCGGCGAGCTGTTCCTCGCTTTCGAGGAACAGAACCCAGTTCTTCTCGTCGGCAAGCACGTTCTGCCCGAACTTCGCGCCGATGCCGGCGAGCTTTTCGTTGATCGCGGCCAGCCGCTCCTGCTCGGGCTTAGCGAGCTTGGCGCCGGATTTGACGAAACCCTTCCAGTGCCGCTCGAGCACACGGGTCGCTTCAAGATCGAGTCCCAGGGACTGGCGGCCTTCCCACAGCGTGTCGATGCGCTTGAACAGCGCGGCATTCATGCCGATCTTGGAATAGTGCCGCGACATCTTCGGGGCGATATCGCGCTCCAGCGCCTGAACCGTTTCGTTCGTGTCGGCCCCGGCCTTATTCCAGAAGATGGAGGACACGCGCGAAAGTGCATCGCCGGCGATTTCGAGAGCAACGATAGTGTTTCCGAAGGTCGGAGCGGCGGAATTATCGGCAATCGCGTCAATCTCCGCTTCGTGCTCCCGGAAGGCCGCTTCGAACGCCGGCGCGAAATCCTCGTCCTTTACCAGATCGAAACGCGGCAGGCCCTCGTGGCCTGTCCATGACGTGAGCGCGGGATTGAGCGGGGTGCTGGTGGTCATCAGAAATCCTTTCGCATGCGGTCCGGCTTAGGTCCGGGGAGGGGGCCGGCTACCTCCGACATGAGGAAGCGGCGAACATGAAGGTGGTTGCCGGTAGGGATACCGTCAAGGTTTGCGCAGCCCGAGAAGTCCCGGCGCGGCGTGCCAGACGGCTTGAGCGGCGAAGCCCATGAACAGGAGACCGGAGAGCCTGACGATTGCCAATTCGTGGTGTCGGTAGAAACGCCGCACCACAGAGGTGCCGATGATGACGATCAGGATCAGGTCGGCAACGAGAAAGCCGATGAGCGAGACGCCAAGCAGCGCCGGAAGCGCGTTGAACTCAAGCGCGTTCGCCGAGCTGGCAAGCAGCGCCGTGAAGGTTGCAAGCGCCACCGGATATCCCTTGGGATTGGTGAGCCCAAAGATCAGGCCGCGCCGCAGCGGACGCTCGACGGTCAGAAGTGCCCGGTTCTCGCCCGCCGGCCTCGCACGAAGTGCCGTCCAGCCGATCCAGCCGAGATAGGCACCGCAGAACAGCCCGAGAATATCGAAGATCGTGGTGCCGACCGAGCGCGCGCCAACGATGGCAACCAGCGCCAGGGTCGACCAGAGAACGTCACCCGCCAGGTGCCCGCCCATGAACAAGGCGCCTGCCTTGCGCCCCTGGCCGGCGCCGATGCCGAGCAACGCCAGAAACGCCGGTCCGGGAATGAGGACATAGGAAAGGGCGGCGAGAAAGGCTCCGATCAGCAGCGTCTCGGACATGGCGGGTTCCCGGTTGTGTTGCCCGCATTCGATCCGGAGGCACCGATTCAGTCAAGAGGAAAGCTAAGCCAGCTATATGACGACGCAGGTGACCGCTTGCCAGCAAAGGTTAAATTCTTGGCCGTGGCGCGGATATGTGTGGCGACTGCATGGACGAACTTGCGCATGTTTTTCTCCTCGGAGAATCGATGGCCGGGCAAGATGCGCGGCCTCGAAAAGAGCATCCCACTTCCTCGGTAGAGCAGCTGTTCCGCCGGGAACGTGCCGCTCGCAGCCGCGCACAAATCTTTCGTCGCGGCGATTTCCCTCGACACGAAGTTGCGCTAGAACGCGGCCGAGTTTTCCCCCGCGAGAAGGACTATCCATGACTGTGCGCACCCTCTTCCTTCTGCCCGGCGACGGCATCGGCCCGGAAGCCATGGCGGAAGTCCGCAAAATCATCGCCTACATGAATGCCGAGCTTTCAGCCGGCTTCGTGACCGACGAGGGCCTGGTCGGCGGTTCGGCCTATGACGCCCATGGCCAGGCGATCTCGGAAGCGGACATGAAGAAGGCGCTGGCCGCCGATGCGGTGCTGTTTGGCGCCGTCGGCGGCCCGAAGTGGGATGCGGTGCCCTACGAGGTGCGTCCGGAAGCCGGCCTGCTGCGCCTGCGCAAGGATCTCGAGCTGTTCGCCAACCTGCGCCCGGCGATCTGCTACCCGGCGCTGGCTGCCGCCTCGTCGCTGAAACCGGAGCTCGTCGAAGGCCTCGACATCCTGATCGTGCGCGAACTGACCGGCGGCGTCTATTTCGGCGAGCCGAAGGAAATCATCGATCTCGGCAACGGCCAGAAGCGCGGCATCGACACCCAGGTCTACGACACCTACGAGATCGAGCGCATCGCCGGCGTCGCCTTCGAGCTGGCGCGCACGCGGCAGAACCGCGTCTGCTCGATGGAAAAGCGCAACGTCATGAAGTCGGGTGTGCTCTGGAACCAGGTGGTGACCGAGACGCACAAGGCGAAATATGCCGACGTCCAGCTCGAGCACATGCTGGCCGACGCCGGCGGCATGCAGCTGGTGCGCCAGCCCAAGCAGTTCGACGTCATCGTCACCGACAACCTGTTCGGCGACATGCTGTCGGACGTGGCAGCGATGCTCACCGGTTCGCTCGGCATGCTGCCGTCGGCCTCGCTCGGCGCCCCGGATGCGGTGACCGGCAAGCGCAAGGCGCTCTACGAGCCGGTGCACGGCTCGGCCCCCGACATTGCCGGCAAGGGCATCGCCAACCCGATCGCGATGATCGCCTCCTTTGCCATGTGCCTGCGCTATTCCTTCAACCTGGTGACGGAAGCCGACAATCTGGAAAAGGCGATCGCCGCCGTGCTCGATCAGGGCATCCGCACCGGCGACATCATGGCCGAGGGTGCGAAGAAGGTCGGCACGACGGAAATGGGCGACGCCATCCTCGCCGCGTTCAAGGCGCTGTCGGCCTGAGCCACCAACGATTCCAGTCGGCGTGATCTGACGCCGACCTGCAGGCAAGAACAGACACCTCCGGAGCGCATCCGGAGGTGTTTTGCGTCGCACGGCCTTGAATTTGCCGAAAGAACCGACACATCGGGGAACTAGACGCCATGAGAAGAACGAACGCGGCGCAGACATGCGACGCGGCGGCAGGACGGAGATTCATGAACGGACCACTTGCGACCACCGGATGGATTGCACTGACTACTTTCGTCCTCGTGCTCGCACTCATTCCATTGGATCCATATCTGTCGCAAAGCGCGCAGGCGCTGCCGGAAAGCATCGTCGATTTCAATCGGATGATCACGGACTTCGGGACGTTCGCCTGGATGATCTACCTTTCAGCTGGGCTCCTGGCAGCGACGTTCATCCTGCGTCGCGCGGCAAACCAGGGGCCGCTTCAGCGCAGGGCAAGTGCCGCCCGCGATCTTGCGGCCTATTTCCTCCTGACGATCGGCACAGCCAGCGCGCTGGTCCACACACTGAAAATTATCGTCGGCCGGGCCCGGCCGGAACTCTTCACCGAGCTCGGCGCCTACAGCCTGACGCCGTTTGCCAACAGCGGTCTGTACGAAAGTTTCCCCTCCGGCCATTCGACCGCGGCCGGCGCCTTCTTCGGTGTCTTCGCCATGCTGATGCCGAAGCTGAGGCCACTCTTTCTGATCCTGGCGCTGACGATCGGCGTTTCCCGCGTCATCGTCGGCGCACACTACCCAAGCGACGTCGCTGCCGGGCTGCTGCTCGGTCTCTGGACATCCGTGATGGTGGCGTTTCTCTTCGCGCGGCAGAACCGGCTGTTTCATCTGAGCGAGGGTGGATGGCCGCTCGTGGGGCGCAGCGATCCACGCCCATAAAAAAGCCGGCGCGGAAGGCCGCGCCGGAGTCAGGAGAGCCATAGTAGCTCGGGGAAGATTTGGTGCGCTCCCGGGAAATGGTTCTCCCGGGAGCGCGTGACTGCAGACTTAGTCCATCGCGTGAATGTCGCGGTCCTTCGTTTCCGGCAGGAACAGGAGGCCGATGACCAGCGTGATGCCTGCGAAGACGATCGGGTACCAAAGGCCGTAGTAGATATCGCCCTGGGCCGCGCTCATCGCGAAGGCCGTTGCCGGAAGCAGGCCACCGAACCAGCCGTTGCCGATGTGGTAGGGCAGCGACATGCCGGTGTAGCGGATGCGGGTCGGGAAGAGTTCGACCAGCAGCGCAGCGATCGGGCCGTAGACCATGGTCACGTAGATGACGAGCACGGTCAGAACGGCGATGATCGTCGTCCAGTTGACATTGGCGGGATCCGCCACCATCGCGTAGGTGCCGCCGCCGGCGATCGTGTAGACGGCCATTTCGGTGGCAGTGCCGACTTCATCCTTCGTCAACAGCTTGTCGGCGACGAGCTTGTCGGCCGGAACCATGGTCTTCTCGCCGCCGCGAACGGCAGCCGGATCAAGCGCCAGTTCCGGGTTGGCGGCGACAAAGCCGTCAAGCTTGGATTCCGGAACCTTTGCCGCACCACGAACCAGCGGGTAGCCGGCATTGTGAAGCGCCGTGTTGGTTTGCTTTTCGAAGGCGGCATTGGCAGCCTTGGCGCCATCGCCTGCGGCGACCGCGTCGTAGCTGTTGATCGTGGTTTCGCCGACCTTGACCGTTGCGGCCGTACCCGCGGCGGCCGTCGTTACCACGTCGTAGGGCACCGAGTTCTTGGTGAGGAATGCGGTTGCGATGTCGCACGAGGTGGTGAACTTCGCCGTGCCCGTCGGGTTGAACTGGAATTTGCAATCGCCGGGGGCCGCGGTCACCGTCGCGCGGACGGTTGCCTGGGCTTGAGCGAGTGCCGGGTTACCGGCCCAGGTCAGCGCCTTGAACAGCGGGAAGTAGGTGAGCATGGCAAGCAGCAGGCCGGCCATGATGATCGGCTTGCGGCCGATCTTGTCGGAGAGCCAGCCGAAGAGCACGAAGAAGCCCGTACCGATCAAGAGCGAAGCGGCGACCATGATATTTGCCGACTGGCCGTCCACCTTGAGCACGCCCGTCAGGAAGAACAGCGCGTAGAACTGACCGGAGTACCAGACGACGGCCTGGCCGACGACGGCACCAAACAGTGCCAGAAGCGCGATCTTGGCATTCTTCCACTGGCCGAAAGCTTCCGACAACGGTGCCTTGGAGCCCTTGCCCTCTTCCTTCATCTTCTTGAAGGCCGGCGATTCGTTCATCTTCAGGCGGATCCAGACGGAAACGCCGAGAAGCACGACGGAGACGAGGAACGGAATGCGCCAACCCCAGGCAGCAAAGGCTTCCTTGCCGACCAGGAACTGGACGAGGAGGATCACCACCAACGACAGGAACAGACCGAGCGTCGCTGTCGTCTGGATCCAGGAGGTGAAGTAACCGCGGCGCCCGTGCGGCGCATGCTCGGCCACATAAGTGGCGGCACCGCCATATTCACCGCCGAGCGCCAGACCCTGCAGCATGCGCAGCGCGATCAGCAGGATCGGTGCGGCAATGCCGATCGAGGCAGCGCCGGGCAGGATGCCGACCAGGAAGGTCGACAGACCCATGATCAGGATCGTCACGAGGAAGGTGTACTTGCGGCCGACGAGGTCACCGAGGCGACCGAAGACCAGGGCGCCGAACGGGCGAACGAGGAAGCCCGCGGCAAAGGCCAGAAGCGCGAAAATGTTACGCGTCGTTTCCGGATAGGAACTGAAGAAGGTCGCGCCGATATAGACGGCAAGCGAGCCGTAAAGATAGAAATCGTACCATTCGAACACGGTACCAAGCGACGAGGCGAAGATGACCTTCTTCTCCTCGCCGGTCATTGGACGCGTTTTTGCGTCGTCCACTGTCGCGACATTTGCCATTTCGTTTATCCTCCACTCCAAAACAGCTTGTTGGAGCGCCCATTGGCTGGTCCGGCATTCCTCCCTAGAACCGCCGGACGTGGTGCGCCTGTTGAAGAGGATGTCAGAAAACCTGCGGCGCAGGCAGAGATGCTTTCGGCTTATGACTTTCGTCTAATGCGGCGATCGACCGCGGACCACGCCGGGGAAGCCACCACGATGCAGCGGCGTCTTGACTCTTCCCCAAAACCGCGTAAGAGCAGCGACGAACGAGGAAATCACCACCATGCGACCGATCGGTCCAGCCATCGCTGCTTTGATCCTGCCGGCTCTTGCCGCGGGGCAGGATGTCGATTTTTCGTTCGCTTGCAAAACAACGGCCAAAACGACGACGAAAACCGTCTGACGTCTCTGGCCCTCCGCTCTCTCCCCGGTAAGGCCGGGGACCGGAACCTTCGTGGCAACGCGCGCGGTTCCCCCTCCACCCGACGAGGAGAGACAGAAAGAGAGCTTAGATCATGGGTTTCAAGATTGCAGTCGCAGGCGCCACCGGCAATGTCGGCCGGGAGATGCTGAACATCCTTTCCGAACGCGGCTTTCCCGCGGATGAAGTGGTCGCGCTTGCTTCCGCCCGCTCCCAGGGCACGGAAGTTTCCTTTGGCGACAAGACCCTCAAGGTCAGGAACCTCGAAAACTACGATTTTTCCGATACCGATATCTGCCTGATGTCGGCCGGCGGCGCTGTTTCTCTCAAGTATTCGCCGAAGATCGGCCAGCAGGGCTGCGTCGTCATCGACAACTCTTCGGCCTGGCGCTACGACGCCGAAGTGCCGCTGATCGTGCCGGAAGTGAACCCGGACGCGATCTCGCTCTTCACCAAGAAGAACATCATCGCCAACCCGAATTGCTCGACGGCCCAGCTCGTCGTGGCGCTGAAGCCGCTGCACGACCATGCCAAGATCAAGCGCGTCGTCGTCTCGACCTACCAGTCGGTTTCCGGCGCCGGCAAGGACGGCATGGACGAACTCTTCAACCAGACCCGCGCCGTCTTCGTCGCTGATCCGATCGAATCGAAGAAGTTCACCAAGCGCATCGCCTTCAACGTCATCCCGCACATCGACGTGTTCATGGAAGACGGCTACACGAAGGAAGAGTGGAAGGTCCTGGCCGAAACCAAGAAGATGCTCGATCCGAAGATCAAGGTGACCTGCACGGCTGTGCGCGTTCCCGTCTTCATCGGCCATTCGGAATCGGTCAACATCGAGTTCGAGAACGAGATCACCGCAGACGAGGCCCGCGACATCCTGCGCGAAGCACCGGGTTGCCTGGTCGTCGACAAGCACGAAAACGGTGGCTACGTCACGCCTTACGAATGCGCCGGCGAAGATGCGACCTACATCTCGCGCATCCGCGAGGACGCAACCGTCGAAAACGGTCTCAACATCTGGGTCGTTTCCGACAACCTGCGCAAGGGTGCGGCACTCAACGCGATCCAGATTGCCGAGCTCCTGGTCAACCGCGGTCTCATCAAGCCGCGTAAGCAGGCCGCCTGAAACGGCAATTGAGCAATTCGTTCCCGCCGAGCCCATCCGGGCTTGGCGGGTTTCCTGTTTCACAATCGCGGGTCGTTTCGCCCCGGCTTCACGTGAAACCACGAAAAAGTTACCGCCGCTTCCGGCAGGTGACATGGCCGGCCAAGGCTGGCATTTTTGAAAGCAATGAGATTCGGGCTATGACGGGGTATTTCATGCACAGGGCAAAGTGCGTAGCGGTGGGGCTTGCTGCCCTGGTTTCGACTGTGGTTTTTCCGGCGGTGGCCTCCGCCGCCCAATGCGGCAACGACGGAAGCGGATTTGCGGCCTGGGTGCAGAATTTCAAGCAGGAAGCCTCCGGCAGCGGCATCAGCCCTGCGGTGCTCGACCGCGCCCTTTCCAGCGTCTCCTACAACAAGGCGACGATCCGCGCCGACCGCGGCCAGAAGAGCTTCAAGCTGTCGCTCGACCAGTTCATGCAGAAGCGCGGCGGTCAGACGATCATTTCCCGCGGCAAGAAGATGAAGCAGCAGAATGCGGCGCTCTTCACCAGCATTGAACGCCGCTTCGGCGTGCCTGCCGGCCCGCTGATCGCTATCTGGGGCATGGAAACGGGCTTTGGCGGCTTCATGGGCAAGGAGCATACGCTCTCGGCCGTTTCGACGCTCGCCTATGACTGCCGCCGCTCGGACTATTTCACCGACCAGCTCTATGCCGCCCTGCAGCTCGTACAGCGCGGTGACCTGAGCCCCGATGCGCGCGGTGCTGCCCACGGCGAGATCGGGCAGACCCAGTTCCTGCCGGCCAACGTCCTGAAATACGGCGTCGATGGCGACGGCAACGGCCACATCGACATGGTTCGCTCCAAGGCCGACGCGCTGGCCTCGACCGCCAACTTCCTGCGCGGCCATGGCTGGCAGCCTGGCGCCGGCTATCAGCCCGGCCAGGCGAACTTCGGCGCGATCCAGGGCTGGAACGCGGCAACCGTCTACCAGCAGGCAATCGCCATCATCGGCGCCGAGATCGACGGCCTCTGATCGAACCCAATTCGCGCATCTCTCCGGATGCACGATGCCTTTCGGAAGATTGCAAAGCCCGGATCGTCGATCCGGGCTTTTTTGCCGGTTACATGCCCGGGCGGGAGAAGTCGCCGGTCGTGGGATCCATGATCCAAAGCTCGCCGGTCGAGATGTCGAACCAGGCGCCGTGCAGATGCAGCTTGCCCTTGGCTTCGAGGATCTGAACGCAAGGAAAGGTGCGCAGGTTGGCAAGCGAGTTGCGGATCGAGACCCGCTCGAGCGCACGCTGCCGCTCCGCCTGGGTCATGACGTCGTTGCTTTGGATCTGCTCGGCGGCCGGCTTCAGGAGGTTCATCCAGCGACCGATGAAATCGCCCGACGACAAGGGCTCGGCATCCGGATCGAGCGCCGCCTTGATACCGCCGCAGCGGCCATGCCCCATGACGACGATGTCGCTGACGCGGAGCGACTGCACGGCGAACTCAAGCGCGGCCGACGTCGAATGGTAATGGCCGTCCGGCTCATAGGGCGGCATGAGATTGGCGACGTTGCGCACGACGAAGAGTTCACCCGGCCCGCTGTCGAAAATCGTTTCCGGCGCCGCCCGCGAATCGCAACAGGCGACAACCATTGTCCTCGGCTTCTGGCCGGTTTCCGCTAGCACCTTGTAGCGCTTCTGCTGTTCGCTGAAGCGGCCATTCATGAAGTTGTGGTAGCCGTTCAGAAGGTGGTCCGGAAAACGCTGCTGCTGCTTGTCCATCGATTACTCCGCTGCTGCTTCGAGCGGGATGAGCGGAATTCCGCCCGCATCACGCCCCGCCATGAATATCATCATGACCTAAAGTTCAATCCACGATGCCACAAGGGCTGCTGCCCATGAACAGTTTCTTCTATTTGCGCCGCATCTGATTCGGGTGCACCAGGCGGCGCATCTGCACCATCGCCATCGGCGTCGAAAGGCTCGACGCGTCCTGCTCGATTGTCAGCTCGTCGGCACCGCGCTTGACGCTCCGCGCGATGATTTCGAAGACGCTTGCAGTCGCCATCTGCAATGCTCGCTCTTCCGATAGTCCTTCGAGAAGCCGCGCCAGAAACAGGGCAGTCAGCAAGTCGCCGGTGCCATTCGGCGGGTTCTCGACGAGCCGATGTTCGGCGAGCAGTGCGTGATTGCCCGAGAGGAAGAGATTGCCGGTACCGCCGCTCATCATCGGCACCGCCGAGGTCACCAGCACGCGGGCCGGACCGAGGCCGAGAGCGGCATCGAGGATCGCCGTATTGGTCTCCAGCGTCGCGCCGGCGAGCCAGGCGAGCTCGAAGCGGTTCGGCGTCGCCAGGTTGGCAAGCGGCAACAGTTGGTCGCGGATGGCCGTCGCGGTCGCCTCCGGGACATAGAGCCCGCCGGCATCGCCAATGACGGGATCGCAGGCGTAGATCAGCTTGGGATTACGTTCCCTGAGAGTCGTCACCAACCGCACAACGCCTTCGGCTTGGCCGGGCGATCCGAGATAGCCCGAAAGCACGGCGCGCACCTCGCCGACCCAGGGCGCGGCAATGAGGTCGTCGATCATCGACTGGAAATCCGCGTCTGAAATGGTGACGCGGGTCGAGCGCCCGTGTCCGGGATGCCAGGGAAGAATGACCGTCGGCAGTGCCCAGACCGGATGCCCCAGCGTCTCCAACGCGAACACCGCGGCCCGGTTGCCGACCTTGCCACGCACGACATGGCTCGAGATGACGATGACGGCGCCGGGCAGGGAGGGCATTTCGGGCATCGACGAGTCCAATCCTTCGATCTAGAAACTCTGATCACCCGACTGTCACCGCCCTGTCAACAGGCGATGGCAGATACGTCCGGTGGAAGCCGCTGGCGTTTTCGTGCTTTTTCATCGAATTTCGAGCAATTTTCGCGAAATCGCCTTCGATTTAAATGGATTTAAGCTGTTTTCACGTGAAATTCTCCAATTTTCGGCTCGATTTTGCCGAAATCGGCGTAAAAAGCGGTCGCCATTAGCCATGGTTCTGATAGGGTTTGGCCTATCATGAGTGGGAGAGACTTCATGGGCGTGAAATACAATCCGAAGCGGGACAGACACATCGACGCAGCAAAGGCGGCCGCCATCAAACTGGGCGTCGACGCGCTGGCGCCGGAGAGCCTCTTCGGTGGGGCCAGCAACGACGACCTCGATCTTTATTCGGCGGACATGCTGGCGCTGATTGCAGCCCATGCGCATCGTGAACTCGCCCGCTGGGATGGCGGCAAGCCGCAGGTTTCGGTCGAAACCGTCGCCGGCGTCGCGCCGGGTGGCACCGAGGTTTCGATCATCGCGATCACCGAACACAACATGCCGTTCCTCTATGATTCGGTCATGGGGGAAATCACCAGCACGCACCGCGATATCCACCTCGCGATCCATCCCATCCTGGTCAAGGAACCGGGCAAGCCGGTAAAACTCTTCGATCCGGAAGAGGCAAGCGATCCGGCGCACCGCGTCAGCCACATCCAGATCCACTTGACGAAGCTGGCGCCCGTCGAAGCCGAGCAGCTCAGCAACCGCATCCGCGACGTGCTGGAGCAGGTACACCAGACGGTACACGACTGGCCGGCGATGACGGCGCTGCTCGACCAGGCCGTGCAGGAACTCGAGGCCTACAACGCCTCGCGCAAGAAGAGCGACCGTGATGAGGCGCTCGCCTTCCTTCGCTGGCTGCGCGACAACAACTTCACCTTTATCGGCATGCGCGAGTATACCTACTCGGGCAAGGGCGGAAAGGCGACGGTCGAGCGCGGCAAGGGCAGGGGCCTCGGCATCCTCTCCAACCCCGACGTGCGCGTTCTGCGCCAGGGCAAGGACGCAGTACTGACCACGCCGGAAATCCTCGCCTTCCTCGACGGCCCCGATTTCCTGATCGTCACCAAGGCCAACGTGAAATCGGTCGTCCATCGCCGCGCCTATATGGACTATATCGGCATCAAGCGCTTCGATGCCGACGGCAATGTCGCCGGCGAGTTGCGCATCGTCGGCCTGTTCACTTCCTCGGCCTATACCCGCCAGGCGGCTGAAATCCCGTTGCTGCGCCACAAGATCGAGAAGATCGTCGACCATTTCGGCTACGACCCGCAGAGCCACTCCGGCAAGATGCTGGACAACACGCTCGAATCCTATCCGCGCGACGACCTCTTCCAGATCGATGTCGGTCTGCTCGCCGCCTTCTGCGAACAGATCAACGAACTCGGCGACCGGCCGCGCATCCGCGTCCTGCCGCGCATCGACCATTTCGACCGCTTCGTCTCGGTCATCGTCTTCGTGCCGCGCGAACAATATGATTCCGACGTACGCGAAAAGATCGGCGACTACCTGAAGACCGCCTATGACGGCCGCGTTTCGGCTTATTACCCGGCCTTCCCCGAAGGCGGTCTGGCGCGCGTGCACTTCATCATAGGCCGCACCAGCGGCAAGACCCCGCGCATTCCGCAGGCCAAGCTTGAAGAGGCCGTTCGCGGCATCGTCACGCGCTGGATCGATCGGTTCGACCTTCTCGCCCGTAAGGACGGCATCGAGCTTGATGTCGACGGCGCCTACCAGTCGTTCTTCACGCCGGCGGAAGCCTATGCCGACCTTGCAGACATTGCCGCCTGCAAGGCGGAAGATCCGATCCGGATCTCGTTCTACAACTATAACCGCCCGGTCAACCGTCCTGACACGGCCGAGCTGAAGATCTTCCATGCCGGCGAGCCCGTGTCGCTGTCGCGCCGCGTGCCGCTGCTGGAAAACCTCGGCTTCCGGGTCATCAGCGAACAGACCTACGACCTCAATGTCGGCAGGCACGGCGAGGACAAGCACCGCGTGGTGCTGCACGACATGGAGCTGATCCATCGCGACGGCCTTGCGCTCAATCTCGAAAAGTCGGGTGCGGCGCTGGAGGAAGCCTTCCTCGCCGCCTGGAACGGCACGATCGAGGACGACAACTTCAACCGGCTGATCCTGCTTGCGGGCCTCAATGCCCGTGAAGTCACAGTGCTGCGCGCCTATTCCCGCTATCTGCGCCAGGCCGGCATCACCTATTCGCAGGGCTATATCGCCGACACGCTGAACAAGTATCCGGCGATCGCAGCCGATATCTTCAAGCTGTTCGTGACCCGGATGGATCCGAAGCTCGAGGAAAAGCCGCGTGCAAAGAAGTGCAGCGCCCTGCTTTCCGCGATCGAGGACGCGCTGTCTGCCGTTCCGAGCCTTGACGAGGACCGCATCCTTCGTCGCTACGTCAACGCGATCGAAGCGACGCTCCGGACCAACTACTTCCAACATGGCGCCGACGGCAAGCCGCGCGCGGTTCTCGCCTTTAAGCTTGACCCGAAGCAGCTCGACGGCCTGCCGGAACCGCGTCCGTTCCGCGAAATCTTCGTCTACGGCACCGAGGTCGAGGGCGTTCACCTGCGCTTCGGCAAGGTCGCCCGTGGCGGCCTGCGCTGGTCTGACCGCGCCCAGGACTACCGCACGGAAGTGCTTGGCCTCGTCAAGGCGCAGCAGGTCAAGAACGCCGTCATCGTGCCGGTTGGCGCCAAGGGCGGCTTCTATCCGAAGCAACTCCCCGTCGGCGGCACCCGTGACGAGGTCTTCAGGGCCGGTACCGAAGCCTACAAGACCTACATCCGCACTCTGCTTTCGGTGACTGACAACATCGTCAGCCAGGATATCGTGCCGCCCGCCGATACGCTGCGCCGCGATGGTGACGACCCCTATTTCGTCGTTGCCGCCGACAAGGGCACTGCGACCTTCTCCGACACGGCCAACGGCCTGGCGCAGGAAGCGGGCTTCTGGCTTGACGACGCCTTCGCCTCGGGCGGCTCCGCCGGCTACGACCACAAGAAGATGGGCATCACCGCCCGCGGCGCCTGGGAGACCGTCAAGCGGCACTTCCGCGAGATGGACATCGACATCCAGACGACGCCCTTCACCGTTGCCGGCGTCGGCGACATGTCCGGTGACGTCTTCGGCAACGGCATGCTGCTCTCGGAGAAGATCCGCCTGATCGCGGCCTTCGACCACCGCGACATCTTCATCGATCCGAATCCGGATATCGATGCCTCGTTCGCCGAGCGCACGCGCATGTTCGCTCTGCCGCGTTCGAGCTGGCAGGACTATGACCGCAAGACGCTCTCCGAGGGCGCGATGATCATCTCGCGTGCCGAAAAGTCGGTGACGCTCACGCCTCAGGCGATGGCCGCCATCGGCCTCGACAAGCAGAAGGCAACGCCCTTCGAGATCATGAATGCGATCCTGAAGAACCAGGTCGATCTGCTATGGTTCGGCGGCATCGGCACCTACATCCGCGGCAGCAACGAAACGGATGCGGAAGTCGGCGACCGCGCCAACGATGCCATCCGTGTGACGGCCGAAGAGGTCCGCGCCCGCGTCATCGGCGAGGGCGCTAACCTGGGCGTTACCCAGAAGGGCCGCATCGGCTTCGGCCTCAATGGCGGCCGCTGCAACTCGGACGCCATCGACAACTCGGCCGGCGTCAACTCCTCCGACGTCGAGGTCAACATCAAGATCGCGCTTGCTTCGGCCATGCGCGATGGTCGCCTGACCCGCCCGAAGCGCAATACGCTGCTCGCCTCGATGACCGAGGAAGTGGGCCATCTGGTGCTGCGCAACAACTACGAGCAATCGCTGGCGATCTCGCTGACCGCGATGCAAGGACTCGGCAACCGGACGACGCTTGGCCGGCTCATGACGCGCCTCGAGGCCGACGGCCATCTCAACCGCAAGGTCGAGACGCTGCCGACCGACCAGGCGATGACCGAGCGCTACCAGGCAGGCAAGCCGTTGACCCGCGCGGAAATCGGCGTGTTGCTTTCCTACTCCAAGCTCGTTCTCTTCGATGAACTGATCGCGAGCGAACTGCCCGACGATCCGTACTTCACGGCAACGGTGGAGCGCTACTTCCCGGCGAAGATGCGCAAGACCTATGCCGGCGACATTCACGGCCATCGCCTGCGCCGCGAAATCATCGCGACGATCCTCGCCAACGAGGTCATCAACCGCGGTGGCCCGGCTTTCGTCTCGACGCTGACGGATGCGACCGGCTTCTTCTCGGCCGACGTCGTCAAGGCCGCTGTGCTGGCGCTCGACGGCTTCGACCTGCCGCGCATCTATGACGAGATCGACGCACTCGACAACAAGATCGGCGGCGGCCTGCAGAACATCCTCTACCAGGAAGTCGGCCGCATCTTCACGCTCGTCACCGAGCGGGCGCTGCGGACCCATGCAGCGACCGGCTCGGTCTCCGAAGCCGTATCGCGCCTCGGCGACGGCCTGCAGAAGCTGCGCGCTACCATGCGGACCGCCGTCTCCGGCGAGAGTGCTGAAGAGGCCCGGTTGAAGACGGCTGCCTTCGTCGAGGGCGGGGTACCCGTCAAGCTCGCCGAGGAGATTTCGGAACTGGCGTTGATGACGCTCGTGCCCGAGATCATGCAGATTGCCGCTGAAACCGGTGAAACGCTGAGCCGCACGGCCCAGGGCTACTTCGCCGTCACCGATACGCTTCGGATCAACCGCCTGCTTGCGGCGTCCGATCGTGTTCCGGCAACGGAGCAGTTCGAGGCAATGGCTCTATCGCGAGCCGTATCCGATATCGCCGCCGCGCGGCGGGATATCACCGCGGCAGCGCTGCGCGAGCAGAAGAAGGACCGCAATCCGGTAGCCGCCTGGGAAGAGGCCGAACGCGTCCGTGTCGCCCAGGCGACGGGCCAGCTGCGGCTCCTGACCGAGAAGGGCGAAACGACGCTCGCCAAGATCACCGTTGCTGCTGGTCTGCTCAATGACCTCGCACGCGGTAGGGCGAAGTAAGACAGTTTATCCCGTACCGATCGGCGCGGGTTGGATGGATCCGACCCGCCTGAACGGGACAAATGCAGATGCGGGCAGTTTTTTCGTCCGCATCCTGCTCTGGACCTTTTGGAATCGGTGGGATTGAAGATAGGCTGCGCCGCGCGTTCGAGAGGACGCGCGGCGCAGTCGTTTCGGGAGGGGACCTTGCAGATTTCGGCCGAGAGGACTGAGGAACAACCGCGGGCGTCGCGCGCGGGCATCGCTGGCTGGATGCTGTTCGACTGGGCGGCGCAACCCTTCTTCACGGTCATCACCACCTTCATCTTCGGCCCCTATTTCGTCTCGCGACTGACGGAGGATCACGCCGTCGGCCAGGCGATGTGGGGCTACACACTCACCGTTTCCGGCATCATCATCGCGATCCTTTCACCGGTTCTCGGCTCGATTGCCGACGCGACCGGGCCGCGCAAACCTTGGATCGCCTTCTTCGCGGTCATCAAGATCATATCGCTGGCTATGCTTTGGTTCGCAGCCCCAGGCTCGCCGATCCTCTACCCGGCGATCTTCATGATCCTCGCAAGCATCGCGGCCGAGTTCTCGATCGTCTTCAACGATTCGATGATGCCCCGCCTCGTCCCGGAGAAAGACGTCGGCCGCATCTCCAACATCGCCTGGGGGCTCGGCTACCTCGGCGGCATGATCGTGCTGATCGCCGTCGTGGCACTCCTTGCCGGCAGCCCCGAGACCGGCAAGACGGCAGCCGGCATCGATCCGTTGTTTGGTCTCGATCCTGCCAAGGGAGAGGATGCGCGCATCACCGGCCCGATCTCGGCGCTTTGGTACCTCGTCTTCATCCTGCCGATGTTCCTGTTCACCCAGGATGCGACTAAGGCGACCATGTCGCTTGGCAAGGCAACCGTCACCGGCCTTCGGGAATTGAAGGGCACGCTCGGCGAACTCAAGGAAAGAACGGGCATTCTGCGCTTCCTCATCGCGCGCATGATCTTCCAGGATGGCGTCAACGGCCTTCTGGCGCTTGGCGGCACCTTCGCCGCCGCAATGTTTGGCTGGCGGACGCTGGAACTCGGCATCTACGGCATCATCTTGAACGTCGTCGCCATCGGCGGCTGCCTCTATGCAAGCAGGCTTGATACGCGGCTCGGCTCCAAGGTCATCGTCACTGCCAGCCTGATCTGCCTGACATTGGCAACGATCGGCATCGTCTCGACCGGCCCGGGCTTCACCCTGTTCGGTCTCATGCCGCTGTCGACGGAGGATACCGGGGGCCTGTTCGGCACGGCGGCTGAGAAGGCCTACATCCTCTATGGCCTCTTGGTTGGCATAGCCTTCGGCCCGGTTCAGGCCTCGTCGCGTTCATATCTTGCCCGCAGCGTCAGCCTGGACGAGGCCGGGCGCTACTTCGGTCTCTATGCGCTTTCCGGCCGCGCCACGTCGTTCCTTGCCCCTGCCTCGGTCGCGACGATCACGCTTGCCACCGGTTCGGCCCGCATCGGCATGATGGCCCTCATCGCGTTTCTGGTCGTTGGCCTGTTGATCCTCCTGCGCACGCCCTATCCGGCTGACGACGGGCGCAAAAAAACCGCCGCATCCTTCGGACGCGACGGCCTCTGACTTGTCGTTCACGCGCCTTAGTGGCGGAAGTGGCGCATACCGGCGAAGACCATGGCAACGCCGTGCTCGTTGGCAGCGGCAATCACCTCTTCGTCACGCATCGAGCCGCCCGGCTGGATGACGGCGGTGGCACCCGCCGCGATCGCTGACAGCAGACCGTCAGCAAAGGGCAGGAAGGCTTCGGAGGCGACAGCGGAGCCCTTGGTGAGCGGCGTTGCGAGACCGAGCGCCTTCGCCGCCTCCTCGGCCTTGATCGCAGCGATGCGGGCGGAATCGACGCGGCTCATCTGGCCGGCGCCGATGCCGGCGGTCTGGCCATCCTTGGCATAGACGATCGCGTTCGACTTCACGTGCTTGGCCACCTTGAAGGCGAACTTCATGTCCTCGAGTTCCTGGGCCGTCGGCGCGCGCTTGGTCACGACCTTGAGCTCGAGATCTTCGACCATGCCGTTGTCGCGCGTCTGGACCAGCAGGCCGCCGGAAACGGTTTTGGCGGCAAGACCGGGGATGCGCGGGTCCGGCAGGCCGCCGGTCGAAAGCAGCCGCAGGTTCGGCTTGCGGGCGATGACCGCCTTGGCCGCATCGCTGACAGACGGTGCGATGATCACTTCGGTGAAGAGCTTGACGATTTCTTCCGCCGTTTCGGCATCGAGCTCCTGGTTGAGCGCAATGATGCCGCCAAAAGCCGAGGTGGAATCGCAGGCAAGCGCCCGGCGATAGGCTTCCGCCAGCGTCGGCGCCGTCGCAACGCCGCAGGGGTTGGCGTGCTTGATGATGGCGCAGGCCGGCGCCTTCTCGGGTAGGAATTCGGCGACCAGTTCGAAGGCCGCGTCCGTGTCGTTGATGTTGTTGTAGGAGAGCTGCTTGCCCTGCAGCAGCGTTGCCGTGGCGACGCCCGGGCGGTTCTCGCCGGTGAGATAGAACCCGGCCTTCTGATGCGGGTTCTCGCCGTAGCGCATCTCTTCCTTGAGCACGCCGCCGATTACCCGGTGGCGCGGCATCGGCGTATCGAGCGCCTCGGCGAACCAGTTGGAGATGGCTGCATCGTAAGCCGCGGTGCGGGCATAGGCCTTGGCCGCCATCTTCTGGCGGAAGGCATAGGTCGTCTTGCCGGCAGCAAGCTCTTCCAGAAGAACCGGATAGTCGGCCGGATCGGTGACGATCGTCACATAGGCATGGTTCTTGGCCGAGGCGCGGATCATTGCCGGGCCGCCGATGTCGATGTTTTCGACTGTGGTCGGATAGTCGCCGCCCTGGGCGCGGACTTCTTCGAAGGGATAGAGGTTGATGATCGCAAGGTCGATCGCGGTGATGCCGTGCGTCGACATCGCGGCGACGTGATCGGCATCGTCGCGGATCGCGAGCAAGCCGCCGTGCACGCCCGGGTGCAGCGTCTTCACGCGGCCATCCATGACTTCAGGAAAGCCGGTCAGTTCGGAAACGTCGCTCACCGGCAAGCCGGCCTCCGACAGCGCCTTGTGCGTGCCGCCGGTCGATACGAGCCGGATGCCCTTTTCGTGAAGAGCGCGCGCCAGATCGACGACGCCTGTTTTATCGGACACGGAGAGGAGGGCGGTGCGGACCGTAACCTCGTTCGGGGCGGGGATTTTCTTGGAGGCGACAGCCATCAACCATGCTCCTTTAGCGGCGCCGGACGCCCGGGAGGAGGCTCCGGCGGTTGGGATGGCTGCCCGTTAGCATAGCTTGTCTGCCGAAGGAACCTCAACGAGACGGCAACGCTAAAATAAGCACCTCAGTTCGCGCGCGAGAAGGTCCACTGGATCTCCGGCTGGCGGGCGACGGCGAAGGTTACGGTCAGTTGCGACGACGCGCGGATGCCCGAGGGATCGGCAAAGAAGATATCCTCTTCCACCGCAAGCTCCCCGTCCTGGCAGGCAAAGAGCCAGATCTCGCCATCCGGCGCGGTCAGAAAGATCTCGCGCGCATTATTCTGGCGGATGCCGACGGCCGGATGGATGTGGAAGCGCGCCACCGCCGTGGCCGTATTGGCCTCGTCCGGATCACTGCCATCTGCCCGCGACAGCCGGTCTCGACCACGGATCATACGGCCGCCGTTCAGGACGCCGATATCACGTTCGTGGACCAGGTCGAAGGCAGCGAGATAACCATCGTGACTTGCCGTCACCGACTCCAGCCCGCCGGGCTCGTCTTTCCGCGCCACCGTTACCTTGGAAACGCCTGTCGTCATGATCGGCCCCAGGAAACGGGACTGCGAGAAACGCGAAGAGGACGTGTCGTTGACGGTGACCGTTGAATGCGCGGCGGTCGTACGCGACATCTGCCGGAAACGGTCGCCGGCAAACTTCGGCGCGCCGGAATTGACGACAAAGCGGGTCTTGCCCGAGGACATTTCGAAGGACAGGCAGCCGGCATGAGCGCTGCGCGAAAGATCGACGGAAAGCGGCCGGCCGGTATCCATGATGACGACCGTGTTCTCGATCGCCAGACGCTCGTAATGCGCATGGGGCAGTGAACGGAACGGTTCGCCTGCCGTCTCGTCATAACGCAGCACCGAGGCCAGTTCGTGCGCCAGGACCGACGTCGCGCCGTTGAACAGCGCGAGCTCGCCGCCCTGATGGCGGAAAAAGCGCAGGGCCGGATACATGCGGTCGATGCAGGGGATCAGCCGCGACGGCACGTCATGGCCGAGATTGACGTAGGTCTGCCGAAGCGGCAGCAGATCGAGCAGCAATTCGAGCCCGGCCCGGGGGCTACGCGAGCAATGGCTGCCATCCGGCAGGATCTGGCGATCGAGTTCGAGGTCGAGATGGCGCGAGGCTTTGCGAATGGCGCTCGGCGAAGCTGGCATGGCGACCGACGCCATGGCAAGCGCAAGCCGCACCCGAAGCCTCGCCTCGCCATCGCGCACCGTCTCGGCGATATGGCGCAGGTAGCGCACCTGAAGCGCGAGACTCTTCAGGAAACGGCGATAGAAACCATGCTCCGCATTGCGCAAAACAACGGGCGAGTGGGAAAGCCAGGCAATGATGCGCTGGGCGATGATATCCGGATCCCAGGCAATGCCGCCGAGATCGCGGCCATGGGTGGCGATCCAGTCGTCGACGATCTGGCGCAAACGCACGTAGCCGGCATCCTCGCGGATCGCACGCAGGTGCCTCAGCCAGCCGAAGGAGTGCAGACGCGCCGCGAACTCGCGCGACGGCAGGTCGATCTCGAACGGCGATTCGCCTTCCGTATCGACAACGCGGCCGGCAAGCGGGAAACGACCAGCAAGAATTTCTTCGGCAACAAAGGGATCGACGGCTCTAAGATCGGTGGGCGCGACGATCAGGCGGTTGGGCGTCGAGCCGGTAAAGCGCAAAGTGGAGACGCGACCGATCGATAGCCGGCGCGACACGCGGCGCCAGCCTTCACGCACATACAGGTAAGAAAGCCTCCGCCTGCCGGAAAACAACATCAAGGTCGCCGGTTTCCTTATTTCTGGCACGACCGCTCAACATCTGAACGGGCGATGGTCTCGCGCCAGCCGCCGCATGGTGTCAGAGAGACCGTTAAACTTTTATCAATATTGTCGTCTTTGATAGGCCTCTGGCGCGATAGCGTCAAATGACGCGGCAAAACAGGGCCTTGAGCCCCATTTTGACCGACTCAACTTCGGTTGGCGCTGCTATTTGCGGCGAATCACCGCCGCGTAGAAGCCGTCGAGACCACTGGCAAAGGGCGCGTCGAGCGGGAACATCGCCGGCGTGGTGCGCATTTCGCCGAGCGGCGTGATTGCGTCCTCCAGCCCCGGCCAGTCCGCAGCCGAAATCGCAACCCGTTCATAGGCAGCACCGGAACCGATCACTCGCTCAACAACCTCTTCGCCTTCGAGCGGATCGAGAGAGCAATTGGAAAAGACGACGATGCCACCGGGCTTGACGACGGTGAGCGCATGGCGGAGCAGCCGCTCCTGCAAGGCGGCGAGCTTTGCGATATCCTCCGGCCCCTTGGTCCACAGCACGTCGGGGTGACGACGTGTCGTGCCGGTGGAAGAGCAGGGTGCATCGAGCAGGGCCGCATCGAATAGCGTTTCCGGCTGGAAGTCGGCCATGTTGACTTCCTTCGTCTCCGCCTCCAGGCCAAGCCGCTTCAGATTGCCCTTCAGCCGACGCAGACGGCTGCCGGACTGATCAAGCGCCGTCACTTCGGCGCCGGCAAGGATGAGCTGTGCGGTCTTGCCGCCCGGCGCGGCACAGAGATCGACGACCCGCTTGCCGCTGAGGTCGCCGAACAGCCGCGCCGGTATCGACGCTGCAGCATCCTGAACCCACCAGGCGCCATCGTCGAATCCGGCTAAGGAAGGGATGGAGCCAGAGAATGCGCCGAGACGGACCGAACCTGTCGGCAAGACGATGCCACCAAGACGCTCGGCCCAAGCTGCGGGCTCAGACTTGACCGACAAATCGATTGCCGCCGGCGTCAGCTGCGCATCTGCGATCTGTTGCGCTGGCCCAGCGCCATAGCGGGCGACCAGGCGCTCGAAGAACCAATCTGGCATCGCCGGGACATCACGCATACCTTCGAGAATGGCATCCTTTTCACGTGACAGGCGCCGAAGAACAGCATTCACGAGATTGGCGAAACGCCGATTGCGGGGATCCGCCTGCGCCTGCTCGACGGCGAGGTCGACGGCCGAATGATCAGGCACATCGAGATAGAGGATCTGCGCTGCCGCGACGGCAAGCACATGATCAAGCGCGCGCGCGCCCTCCGGCAAAGGCGTCTGCAGCAGCGAATTGATGGCGGCCTGGATGCGCGGGAGATGGCGAAGCCCTGAGTTCAGGATCGCCCGCACCAGAGCACGGTCGGCCTCACTGAGTTCGCGATAGGCCGGATTGCCGTGCTCGCTGTCGAGCATGCCGTCGAGCGACGTCTTGCGGTCGATCACCGCGCCGAGAATCTTGGCGGCGGCCTGACGTGCTTTCAGCCCCGGTTTTTCCGGGCCGCGAGGCGAATCGGCGGCTTTTTTCGATTTCGCTGCGGCGCCGTTTCGGTGCGATCGTTTCGGGGGTGAATCGTTCTTGTTATCTGCGGACATCAGGACCAGGGACCTTTGGGTGGTTCGGAACCACCGCGACCCCAACCGGTAGAGGGTACAGAGCGCGATTTGCGCACCGGATTATCAGCCCGAACCGGCGGCGTCGAGACCGAAGACATTTCCTGGGCCATCTGCTGCAGGGCCGCAATCCGGTTTTCGGTGTTCGGATGGGTCGAGAACAGGTTGTCCATCCGCTCGCCGGAGAGCGGGTTGATGATGAACATATGCGCCGTCGCCGGATTGCGTTCGGCGTCGTCATTGTGAATCTGCTGCGCCGCACCGGCAATCTTCTGCAGCGCCGAGGCCAGCGCCATGGGCTTGCCGCAGATCTCGGCGCCGCGCCGGTCAGCCGAGTATTCACGGGTACGGCTGATCGCCATCTGCACCAGCATCGCCGCCATCGGCGCCACGATCATGGCGACCAGCGTGCCGATGAAACCGAGCGGATTGTTGTTTTCACGGTTGCCGCCGAAGAAGAAGGCAAAGTTGCCGAGCATCGAGATCGCGCCGGCAAGCGTCGCCGTCAGCGTCATCGTGAGGGTATCACGGTTCTGCACGTGCGCCAGCTCGTGCGCCATGACGCCCGCCACTTCATCATAGCTGAGCGCATGCAGCAGGCCGGTGGAGGCGGCAACCGCGGCATTTTCCGGGTTGCGACCGGTGGCGAAGGCATTCGGCTGCGGGCTATCGATTACATAGACGCGTGGCATCGGCAGGCCGGCATTCCGGGCAAGGTTCCGCACGATGCCATAATACTCCGGTGCGCTGCGCTCATCGACTTCCTGGGCGCGATACAAGCGCAGCACCATCTTGTCGGAGTTCCAGTAGGAGAAGAAGTTCATGCCCGCAGCCATGACGAAGGCGATCATCATGCCGCCGCGTCCGCCGATGACGAAGCCCACCGCCATGAACAGGGCGGTCATGACTGCAAGCAGCATGGCGGTGCGGACAAGGTTCATCTAAGTCTCCGGATCGTCGATGTTTCACGTGAATCAGGGTTCCCGTTGTGGGAACGGCATCCTATATGATGGGTGCAAATGCCCCGTTCTTCAATATTGATGCTCGAATCCGGATACCGTTCAGATGCAGAACGACAATGACAACGCTCCCGATCGCCCGAAACGGCCACTGCCGCCCGCAGCCATACGCGCGCTGAAGGAAGCCGAAGAGCGGCGTCAGGCGGAAGAGAAGAAGGAACTGCCACCAGAGATCGGCGGGCGCGGCGGTGAAGATCCTGCCCGCTACGGCGACTGGGAGATCAAGGGTCGGGCGATCGACTTCTGAGTCAGGGACTGCCGTCTGCCAGCCCTTTAGCCGCGGTCTGAATCCGGCTCACTAAGTTGCGGCGTGCGCAAATAACGTCTTAGATCAAAGCGAAGCTTATTTGTTTCAGTGGAAACGGCCACTGCGCACCCAAGAGATGCGCGGCGGCCGCAAGGGATCAGGCCTTGTTCTGACGGTTGGCGATCAGGTCGTCGACGACGGCCGGATCGGCGAGCGTCGAGGTATCGCCGAGCGCACCAAAATCGTCTTCGGCGATCTTGCGCAGGATGCGTCGCATGATCTTGCCAGAGCGGGTCTTCGGCAGACCCGGTGCGAACTGGATCTTGTCCGGCGTAGCGATCGGTCCGATTTCCGAACGGACGTGCTTCACCAAGGCCGCGCGAAGATCGTCATTGCCGATTTCGCCGGCCATCAGCGAAACATAGCAGTAGATACCCTGGCCCTTGATCGGATGCGGATAGCCGACGACGGCGGCTTCCGAAACGAGGTGATGCGATACCAGCGCCGATTCGACTTCTGCCGTTCCGAGACGGTGGCCGGAAACATTGAGAACGTCGTCAACGCGACCGGTGATCCAGTAATAGCCGTCCTCATCGCGACGGCAGCCGTCACCGGTGAAATACTTGCCCTTGTAGGTGGCGAAGTAGGTCTGGCCGAAGCGCGCGTGATCGCCGTAGATCGTGCGCATCTGGCCGGGCCAGCTGTCGGTGATGCAGAGGTTGCCGTCAGCGGCGCCCTCAAGCACGTTTCCTTCATTGTCGACCAGCTGCGGCTGCACACCGAAGAACGGCCGGGTGGCGGAACCGGGCTTGAGATCGGTTGCGCCCGGCAGCGGCGTAATCAGGATGCCACCGGTCTCCGTCTGCCACCAGGTATCGACAATCGGCGACTTCTGCTCGCCGACGACGTTGTAGTACCACTCCCAGGCTTCCGGGTTGATCGGCTCACCAACCGAGCCGAGCAGGCGGAGCGACGAGCGCGACGAGCGCTTGACGAAGTCGTCACCGGCACCCATCAACGAGCGGATCGCCGTCGGCGCCGTGTAGAAGACGTTGACCTTGTGCTTTTCGACCACTTCCCAGAAGCGCCCAGCATCCGGGAAATTCGGGACACCTTCGAACATGACGGTCGTCGCCGCATTCGCCAGCGGGCCGTAGACGATATAAGAGTGGCCGGTGACCCAGCCGACGTCGGCCGTGCACCAGTAGACTTCGCCGTCGCGGTAGTCGAAGACATATTCATGCGTCATCGACGCATAGACGAGGTAACCGCCGGTCGTGTGCAGCACGCCCTTCGGCTTGCCGGTCGAGCCTGAGGTATAGAGGATGAACAGCGGATCTTCCGCCTTCATCTTCGCCGGCTCGCAATGCGGCTTCACCGTGGCGATTTCCTGGTGATACCAGAGGTCGCGGCCAGGCGCCCAGGCGGTCTTGCCGCCGGTGCGGCGGACCACGAGCACCTTGTTGACGATGACATGCTGCTTGGCCGCGATGTCGATCGCGGTGTCGGTGTTTTCCTTGAGCGGTACCGGCTTGCCGCCGCGCACGCCCTCATCGCAGGTAATGACGAAGGTGGATTCGCAGTCGACGATACGGCCGGCAAGCGCATCCGGCGAGAAACCGCCGAAGACGACCGAATGGATGGCACCGATGCGGGCGCAGGCAAGCATCGCATAGGCCGCTTCCGGGATCATCGGCATGTAGATGGTGACGCGGTCGCCCTTTTTGACGCCGTGCTTCTTCAGCACGTTGGCGAGGCGACAAACCTGCTCGTAGAGCTGGTTGTAGGTGATCTTCTTGTCGATATAGGGGTTGTCACCTTCCCAGATGATTGCCGTCTTCTCGCCATGCGTCTTCAGGTGGCGGTCGATACAGTTGTAGGAGACGTTGGTGAGGCCGTCTTCATACCACTTGATCGAAACCTTGCCCTTGAAGGAGGTGTTCTTGACCTTGGTATAGGGCTTGAACCAATCGATCCGTTTGCCGTGTTTGCCCCAGAACTTTGCCGGGTCCGAAACACTCTCCTCATACCACTTCAGGTAAGTGGCATTGTCGAGCAGCGTCCGGCTCTTGGCAGACTTCAACACCGGATAGATTTTGGCGGACATATTTTCCTCCCTACGCATTCCTAGTGCGGCTCGCCACTCCCAGGGCCAGCCCGTTTCGCGGACATACATAGCAGGTCAAATGCCCGCCGCAATTAGACAAAAGGACATTTGGAACTGAAGAATTGCAATTTTGAGACAAGGACGGTATAGAGGCCCACATTTCCCGGAAATCAGTGGTAGACTCCACGGCCCGCGACACCGGCGCGGCGGACAAAAGGACTATATCCATGGCTCAGCAACTGCTTATGCCCAAGGCAACAGCCGTCTGGCTCGTTGACAATACCGCGCTGTCCTTCGACCAGATCGCGCAGTTTTGCAAGCTGCACCCGCTTGAAGTAAAGGCGATCGCCGACGGTGAATCCGCGCAGGGCATCAAGGGCCTCGACCCGATTGCCACGGGCCAGCTTTCGCGTGACGAGATCGCTCGCGCAGAAGGAAACCCCAACCACAAGCTGAAGCTTTCCGAGCCGAAGGTCCGCGTTCCCGACTCGAAGCGTAAAGGTCCGCGGTACACCCCGGTTTCCAAGCGCCAGGATCGCCCCAACGCCATTCTCTGGCTCGTTCGCAACCATCCCGAGTTGAAGGACGCGCAGATTTCGCGCCTCGTCGGCACGACCAAGTCGACGATCGAACAGATCCGCGAGCGCACCCACTGGAACTCCGCCAACTTGACGCCGATGGATCCGGTGACCCTCGGCCTCTGCTCGCAGATCGACCTCGACCTCGAAGTCGAACGCGCCTCCAAGGGCCGCCCGCTGCCGACAGCTGCCGAACTCGGCCAGACGCTGGAATCGGCTCAGGAGACCGAAAAGCTGGGCTTCAGCTACGAGCGTGAGGAAGAGAAGGAAATCGACGCCGATGCCGTCTTCGCCAAGCTCAAGTCGCTGAAGTCGGACCGCAAGGACGAGGACGAAGACGATCACTATTGATCGCCGTCCAGCTCGATGAAAAAAGCCCGGATCGTCGATCCGGGCTTTTTTGTTGGGCAGCGTTCAATATGTGTTCAGTAAGCCGAACCGGATGGATCGTTGAGGTTGTGGCGCTCGGTCCCTTTAAGCGGCGGATTGAAGATGCTGACGAGGATCAGATCCTCGCCCTTGCCGCCGCGCAGATAGTGTTTGTCGTGCTGGTCCAGCACGTAGATGTCGCCCTTGTTGATCGGGAAGATCTTGCCCTGCATGTCCTCGACCTCGCCGTGGCCGGCGATGCAGTAGCAGGCCTCCAGATGATTGCGGTACTCGAGCAGAGACACCGTGCCGGCGCGCACCACGGTGTGGCAGACGGTGAAGCCCATGCCATCCTTCTCGGTAAGCAGCCGATGACTGGTGCCGCTGCCCCATTCGACGAAATGATCGGTTGCTTCGATCTGCTGCAGGCTGCGCACGAACATGGCTCTCTCCATCTGTAAGGATTTCTAATGTTTTCGGGTGAGGATTCCGACCCGCTACCGGGATAGTCCCAGTATCCGTTGACAGCGGCACCCAATCAAACGACGATTCCTCAAGGGATTGATGAGGATAATTTACAGATGATGATGCCACCACTTGGCATGCTGCGCGCCTTCGAAGCCGCGGCGCGTTTGGCAAGTTTCTCCCGTGCCGGCGACGAACTGCACGTGACGCATGCGGCCGTCAGCCACCAGATCCGGCTGCTGGAGGAGTGGTTCGGCCGGCCGCTGTTCGTGCGGGAGAAACGTGGTGTGCGGCTGGCGGCGGAAGCCGAGAGCCTGGCAGCAGCGCTGACCTCGGCTTTCGAGCGCATCGCCGCGGAAACCGAGTTGCTGCGGCTGAATGCCAAGGCGCAAGTGAGCGTCGCCTGTATTCCCTCGATCGCCACCCGCTGGCTGATACCGGCACTCGGTGAATTTCTCGGCCGACATCCCGAGGTCGACGTCAAGGTCGTCTATGCCATGGCCGAACAGCAATTGCGCGAAACCGGCTGTGATATCCTCATCACTCTCGGCGCCGATACGAGCGAAGGGACGCGGTCAGACCGGCTGTTTTCGCGAATCAATCGGCCAGTTGCGAGCCCCCGTTACATCGAACGGAAAGGTGAGTTGAGGGCAGTGCAGGCGATCGCTTCCGCCGATCTGCTGCACGACGAGACAACCTCGCGCTGGCGCGATTGGTTCGCCAGGGCACGGGTGACGACGGGACAAAGCCTGCGAGGCCCCATCTTCCAGGACTTCAACCTTCTCGCCACGGCCGTCATCGCCGGCCATGGCGTGGCCCTTTGTCCGGTCGAGGTCTTCCGGCGCGAAATCGAAAGTAGCGACCTCGTGATCCTCTCCGACATCGCCACTCTCGAAGACGAGAGCTATTTTCTCATCACCAAGACCGCGCGCTCAAAGGCAGTGTCAATCTTCAGCGACTGGTTCGCGACCGTCGTCAGGTCTTGATGCAAGCGCAGTGGCGCTCACATCATAAGCCGGCTCAGGACGTCGCTAGATGCCGATTCCCCGGCCATGCAGCGCCAACGTGATCTCGTCCAGGACAACCGGATCGTCGATCGTCGCCGGCATTTTCCAGGGTTGGCGATCGGCAATCCTCTGGATCGTCGCCCGCAGGATCTTGCCCGACCGCGTCTTCGGTAGTCGCTTGACGCAAATCGCCAGGCGGAAGGCCGCCACCGGCCCGATGCGCTCGCGCACGAGGCTGATTACTTCGCGTTCGATCTCCGACGTTTCACGGGAAACATTGGAATTGATGACGAGGAAGCCCGCTGGCACCTGACCCTTCAAATCATCGGCTATCCCGATCACAGCGCATTCGGCGACATCAGGATGGCTGGCGCAGACTTCCTCCATTGCCCCGGTCGAGAGGCGGTGACCGGCGACGTTGATGATGTCGTCGGTGCGCGCCATGATGAAGATGTAACCATCCTCGTCGAGATAGCCGGCATCGGCGGTCTTGTAGTAACCGGGGAATTCTTCGAGATAGGCCGCGCGGAAACGATGGTCGGCATTCCAGAGCGTCGGCAGACAGCCGGGCGGCAGCGGCAGTTTTACGACGACATTGCCGAGCGTGCCCGGGTCGACCGGATGTCCGGCATCGTCGAGAATCTGGACATCATACCCTGGCAGTGGGACCGCCGGAGAACCGTACTTGACCGGCAGCAGGCCGAGGCCCATGGGATTGCCGGCCACGGGCCAACCGGTCTCCGTCTGCCACCAGTGGTCGATAACAGGCACCCCAAGCGCCTTCTCCGCCCAGCGGATCGTATCCGGATCCGCCCGCTCACCGGCAAGGAACAGCGCGCGGAAGCGCGACAGGTCATAGCGGCCGACATAGGACGCGTCGGGATCGTCCTTGCGGATCGCGCGCAGAGCGGTCGGCGCCGTAAACATCACCACGACACCATGCTCGGCAATGATCCGCCAATAGGTTCCGGGGTCAGGCGTGCCGACCGGCTTGCCCTCGAAAAGGATCGAGGTGCTGCCGTTGAGGAGCGGGCCATAGACGATATAGGAGTGGCCGACGACCCAGCCGATATCGGAGGCGGCCCAGAATACCTCTCCCGGCTGGACGCCGAAGAAGTTCTCCATGGACCATTTGAGCGCAACCATGTGGCCGCCATTGTCGCGCACCACGCCCTTGGGCTGGCCGGTGGTGCCCGACGTATAGAGCACGTAAAGCGGATCGGTTGAGGCAACGGGCGTGCATCCGACCTCTTCACCCTCCTGCTTCGCCGCCGCCAGCGCCACAGCGAAATCGATGTCGCGTCCCTCCATCATGTCCGCTTCCGCCATCTCCCGTTGGAAGACGAGGCAATGCGCCGGCTTGTGGGTCGCGATCTCCAGCGCTGCATCGAGCAGCGGCTTATAGGCGACGGTTCGGCCGGGTTCGATGCCGCAGCTTGCGGACACCACGAGCTTAGCCTGGCAATCGTCGATGCGCACCGCCAGTTCGTTGGCGGCAAAACCGCCGAAGACCACCGAATGAACGGCGCCGATGCGGGCGGCGGCCAGCATGGCAACCGCCGCCTGCGGGATCATCGGCATGTAGATGATGATGCGATCACCCTTGCCGACACCGAGCTTCCGATAGACGGCAGCCAGTGCTGCCACATCGGCAAGCAATGCCGCATAGGAGATGCGCTCGACACGGCCGGTGACCGGACTGTCATAGATGAAAGCGATCTGCTCGCCGCGCCCGGCTTCGACGTGGCGGTCGAGACAGTTATAGCAGGTGTTCGTCGAGCCACCGGCATACCAGTGCCCATAGGTGCCGCCCGCGGCATCGAAAGCGCGTTGCGGGCGTTCGAACCAGTCGATGGCGTCGGCAGCACCGGACCAGAAACCTTGCGGATCCGCCTTCCAGGCGGCGTACACTTCGGAATAGCGACTCGCCATTTCCGTTCCTCCCTATGCATTTGCCGGACATGTCCGGCCTCCTCGTGCACAAGGATAGGCTAATGGGTGGGCAGGGGAACCCCGACGAAAGCGTAATGCGGCGAAATGGCGTTATCGCGCGCCGAAAATGGCCGAACCGACACGGACGCTGGTGGCGCCGAACTGCACCGCCGTCTCGAAATCGCCGGACATGCCCATCGACAGCTTCTCGAGCTTGCAGGCGGCGGCCAGCTTGGCGAGCAGGGCGAAATGCGGGCCGGGATTTTCCTCGACCGGCGGAATGCACATCAGCCCCTCTATCTGCAGACCCAGCTCCTGGCGGCAAAGATCGACGAAGGCGACCGTTTCCTCCGGTGGGATGCCGGCCTTCTGCGGCTCCAGCCCGGTGTTGACCTGAACGTAGAGCCTGAGGTTCCGGCCCTGCTTCTGCATTTCCGCGGCAAGCGCGCGGGCAATCTTCTCGCGATCGACCGTCTCGATGACGTCGAAAAGGGCGACTGCCTCAGCCGCCTTGTTCGACTGAAGCGGGCCGATCAGGTGCAGTTCGAGGCTGGGCGTTTCAGCCTTCAGCACCGGCCACTTGCCTTGCGCTTCCTGAACCCGGTTCTCTCCGAAGACCCGCTGGCCTGCGGAAATCACCAGCCGGATTGCATCGGCGTCGAAGGTTTTGGACACGGCGACCAGCGTGGCTGCACCCTTGGCGCGATGAGCAGACTTCTCTGCCGCCTGAATCCGGCTCACGACATCCTGCAATCGCTCTTGGACTTCCATGGACCTTTTCTCCGAAACGGATTTCTCAAACCACTCACCGAGCGGATTAGGCAAAGTTGATCGGCTTGCCAAGACCGCCACCCTCATGACGGGCGCAAATCCGCCAAAGTGTCGCGGCAAACCCTTCAAAAACTTGACCGTCAGGCGGTTTCGTGGTGAAGGTCACCCCAACTATCATGAGGCGCGCCCTATGCGCCGCAGAACTTCCGGAACATCGAAAAGACATGTCTAGCGAACGATACAATCCGCGTGATGCCGAGCCCCGTTGGCAGCAGGAATGGGAAAAGAACGAGGTCTTCCAGACCGAGAACGACGATCCGCGCGAAAAGTACTACGTGCTCGAGATGTTCCCCTATCCGTCGGGCCGCATCCATATGGGCCACGTGCGCAACTACACCATGGGTGACGTGGTGGCGCGCTACAAGCGCGCCCGCGGCTTCAACGTGCTGCACCCGATGGGCTGGGACGCCTTCGGCATGCCGGCCGAAAACGCTGCCATGGAACGCGGCGTGCATCCGGCAAGCTGGACCTACCAGAACATCGCCTCGATGAAGGCGCAGCTCAAGGTCATGGGCCTGTCGCTCGACTGGAACCGCGAATTCGCGACCTGCGACCCCGCCTACTACCAGCGCCAGCAGCACCTGTTCCTGGACTTCCTGGAGAAGGGCCTCGTCTACCGCAAGCAGTCGAAGGTCAACTGGGACCCGGTCGACAACACCGTGCTCGCCAATGAGCAGGTGATCGACGGCCGCGGCTGGCGGTCGGGCGCGCTGGTCGAACAGCGCGAACTGACGCAGTGGTTCTTCCGCATCACCGACTTCAGCCAGGAACTGCTCGACGCGCTCGACACGCTGGATCAGTGGCCCGAGAAGGTGCGCCTGATGCAGAAGAACTGGATCGGCCGCTCCGAAGGCCTGTCGCTGCGTTGGGAACTGGTCGAAGGCACCGCCGGTGACGCGACCGAGCTGACCGTCTACACGACCCGTCCGGACACGCTCTTCGGCGCTTCCTTCCTGGCGATCGCTGCCGACCATCCGCTGGCTAGGCAGGCGGCGGCGACCAATCCGGAAGTCGATGCCTTCTGCGAGGAGTGCCGCCGCGCCGGCACCTCGCTCGCCGCGCTGGAAACGGCGGAAAAGAAGGGCATCGATACCGGCATTCGCGCCAAGCACCCGCTCGATCCGAGCTGGGAACTGCCTGTTTATGTCGCAAATTTCGTACTGATGGACTACGGCACGGGCGCCATCTTCGGCTGCCCCTCCGGTGACCAGCGCGACCTCGACTTCGCCCGCAAGTACGACCTGCCGGTTGTTCCGGTCGTTATGCCGAAGGACGGCGATGCCGCAACCTTCGCCATCGGCGACGAGGCCTATATCGGCGACGGCGTGATGATCAACTCGCGCTTCCTCGACGGCCTGTCGACGGAAGAGGCATTTGAGACAGTCGCCTCGAAGCTCGAGCAGGAAACGCTCGACGGCACGCGGCGCGCCGAGCGCAAGGTGAACTTCCGCCTGCGCGACTGGGGCATTTCGCGTCAGCGCTATTGGGGCTGCCCGATTCCGGTCATCCATTGTGATGATTGTGGCGTCGTGCCGGTTCCGAAGGCCGACCTGCCGGTCATTCTGCCGCCGGACGTCACCTTCGACAAGCCGGGCAATCCGCTCGACCGTCACCCGACCTGGCGCCACGTTGCCTGCCCGCATTGCGGCAAGGATGCCCGGCGCGAGACGGACACGATGGACACCTTCGTCGATTCGTCCTGGTACTTCACCCGCTTCACCGCGCCGTGGGAAGACAATCCGACCGACCCCAAGGTCGCCAACCATTGGCTGCCGGTGGATCAATATATCGGCGGCATCGAGCACGCGATCCTGCACCTGCTCTACTCGCGCTTCTTCACCCGCGCGATGAAGGCGACCGGTCATGTCGCGCTCGACGAGCCGTTCAAGGGTCTCTTCACCCAGGGCATGGTCGTGCACGAAACCTATAGCCGCGGCGAGGGTGCCCAGCGCGAATGGGTGACCCCGGCCGAGATCCGCATTGAGGAAATCGACGGACGCCGCCGCGCCGTGCTGCTCGAGACCGGCGAGGAAATCGCCATCGGCTCGATCGAGAAGATGTCGAAGTCGAAGAAGAACGTCGTCGATCCCGATGACATCATCGCTTCCTATGGCGCCGATACCGCGCGCTTCTTCGTTCTCTCCGATTCGCCGCCGGATCGTGACGTCATCTGGTCCGAAGCCGGTGTCGAAGGATCACATCGCTTCGTCCAGCGCGTATGGCGCTTGATGAGCGAGGCGGCCGAAAAGCTGCGCGGGATCGAAGCCGTACCGGCGCTTGAAGGCGAAGCCCTTGCCGTTTCTCAGGCCGCGCACAAGACGCTGCGCGCGGTCGAGGCGGATTATGACAAGCTGGCCTTCAACAAGGCCGTGGCGCGGATCTATGAGCTCGTGAACACGCTTGCCGCACCGCTGACACAGGTTGCCGCCGGCAAGGCGGACGCAGCGCTCGCGAGCGCTGTAAAGGACGCCACGACGATCCTGGTCAGCCTGATTGCACCGATGACGCCGCACCTCGCCGAGGAATGCTGGCGCGAAATCGGCGGCGAGGGGCTGATCGCGGAGCGCGGCTGGCCGACGTTCAATCCTGCGCTGGTCGTCGAGAACGAAATCACCCTTCCCGTGCAGATCAACGGCAAGAAGCGCGCCGATTTGACAATCGCCCGCGATGCGGATCAGAGTGCGATCGAAAGCGCCGTCCTGGCGCTCGATGCCGTCAAGTCCGCGCTCAACGGCAGCAGCCCCAAGAAAATCATCGTCGTGCCCCAGAGGATCGTCAATGTCGTTGTCTGATAGAGCTGGCTCCCGTATCCGGTCGTTTCCGGTGCTGGCAGGTGTTCTTTTGCTGACCGCGCTCGCCGGCTGCCAGGTCAGGCCGCTCTACTCCGATCCTGTCGGTACGTCGACGGCGCTGGCGGCGATCGAGATCTCCGATGCCGACGAGCGCGTCGAACAGGAAGTCCGCAACGCGCTGATCTTCCTTGTGGCGGGCGGGCAGGGCGAACCGGTAAACCCGCAATATCACCTGTCGCTGGACGTCACGAGCCGCGCCATGGGCGTGCTCTATGATCAGAACAAGGACCGCGTGGATCGGGCAAGCGCCGGACGCATCGTCGTCAAGGCGGACTACAACCTGACGAAGATCGGAACGGGCGAGACGATCAAGTCTGGCAACCGCACGGCGGTCGCGCTTGTCGACTTCTCCGTCCAGGAATTTGCCAAGGTGCGCGCCGTGCGCGATGGCGAAAACCGCGCCGCAAAGGAATTGGCCGAGCTGATCCGGGCTGATGTTGCCGCGGCCCTCAGTCGCTAGTCCGGTGTCGGGATGAGCGAAGTCAAGTCGCACGAATTCGACTCCTTCCTCCAGAAGTCCGTCGGGGTCTACCGGCTGTTCATTCTCTACGGGCCCGATCGCGGGCTCGTATCCGAGCGTGCGTCCGCACTCGCCGCGCGCTGCGGCGTGCCGCTGGATGATCCCTTTTCCGTCCTGAAGCTCGATGTCAGCGAGCTGGCGCAATCGCCCGGCCGGCTGCTGGACGAGGTCAATTCCATCGGCCTGTTTGGCGGTGAGAAGCTCATCTGGGTGCGGGGAGCAGCCAACGAGAAGTCACTCGTCGACGCGATGCAGCTTTTGGCGGCCGAGCCGCCCTCAGGCAGCTATGTGATCGTCGAGGCCGGTGACCTGAAGAAGGGTGCCGCCCTTCGCAAGATCGGCGAGACGGCCCGCTCTGTTGCCTGTATCGCCTGCTACAGTGATGACGTTCGCGGCCTGCAGGCCTTGATTGATAAGGAACTTGGCGACGAGAAGCTGGGAATCACGCCGGCCGCCCGTGCGCGCCTCGTGGACGCTCTCGGCGGCGACCGTCTGGCGTCACGCAACGAGCTGCGCAAGCTCGCCCTTTACTGCCGTGGGAAGACGGCCGTGGACGAGGAGGACGTGCTCGACATCGTCGGCGATGCCAGCGCCATTTCCGTCGATGACGCGGTCGATGCGGTGCTCAAGGGCGATCTCGATGGCCTGCTGCACGCGATGCAAAAGATCACGACCTCGAAGACCCCGGCGTTTCTGGTACTGCAGGCCTGTCTGCGGCAGTTCCAGCAGCTCGACGTGATGCGCGCCGAGATGGACGCCAGTCGTCAACAGGCAGGGCAAGTGATTGCGACGCTCGGGCGTGGTCTGCATTTCCGACGCAAACCGATCGTCGAGGCCGCGCTGAAGCAATGGACGGCGCCGGCGATACGGCGTGAACTCAATCGCCTGCAGACAACCATCTTCCAAAGCCGCAGTCGCGCCAGCCTCGAAGAAAGCCTGGTCTTGCAGAACCTCATGGCGATCGCGGTGCAATCCGCACGGCGTTGATGCGTTCGGCCCAGGGGAACTCAGCCGGCTGAGTTCGCTTGCTTCCTTCATTTCCTAGCTGGAATTGCCTCTTTACACGCATGGATCCGCGTCCTTGCAGGCGATCCCTTTGAATCTGGTCCGTTCGCGCAGAAAGATTAGAGAAATCAATATATTAAGGCGCGCCCTTGTTTGCAGGGGGCGCCTCTCGATTGTTCTCACAATGGCGTTTGTATGCGCTCAGCGGCGCTCGAGCAGACGGCAGATCTCCTCGAGCTGATCGAGCGTCTTGTAAGCGATGCGAAGATGGCCGCCGGAAGCCTTGTGATTGACGGTGACCTCGAGGCCAAGGCTGTCCGACAGGGTGCGTTCAAGCGCCAGCGTGTCCGCATCCTTCTCGTCGCGGCGTGCCGTCTTGCCGAAATTCGGGTCGTTCTGCGCGCGGATATCGTTCTGGGCGATGCGCTCGGCATCACGCACCGAAAGCCCCTTGGAGACGATCGTGCGGGCCAGCGCCGCCGGATCCGACGTCGGAATCAGCGCTCGCGCATGCCCGGCAGACAGCGCGCCTTCCGACAGCATGTCGCGCACCGGTTCCGGCAATTTCAGCAGTCTCAGGCTGTTTGCGACGTGGCTGCGGCTCTTGCCGATAATTTCGCCGAGATCGTTCTGCGTGTAACCGTGTTCGGCAATCAACTGCTCATAGCCGAGCGCCTCGTCGAGCGGGTTGAGATCCGAGCGCTGAACGTTCTCGACGATCGCGATCTCGAGCGCCGTGCGATCGTCGACGTCACGGATAATGACCGGAATCTCGGTGAATCCGGCTAACTGTGCGGCCCGCCAACGACGTTCGCCGGCGATGATCTCGTAGCGGTCGGCGCCGATCGTGCGAGCGACAACGGGCTGAACGATGCCGTGCTGACGAATCGAATTGGCGAGATCCTGAAGCTCGGCTTCGTCGAACTGCCGGCGCGGGTTGCGCGGGTTGCGCGACACGAACTCAATCGGCACACGCCGGTCCGGATTGACCGGGGCAGGGGCGGAAGCACCTGCCTGCAGCGGTTGATCCATCTCGCCGATCAACGCGGCCAGTCCGCGACCAAGCCGTCTCTTCGAGCTATCGTCGTTCATATCGTCACCCGATTTAAATTACGCTACCGAAATGATTATGCAGCCTTGCGCTGGCGTTCACGCTGAATCACTTCCGATGCCAACTGCAGATAGGCCTGGCTTCCAGCGCATTTCAGATCATAGAGAATCGCAGGCTTGCCATAGGACGGCGCCTCGGAAACGCGAACATTGCGCGGAATGAGCGTGTGATAGACCTTGTCGCCAAGATGGGTCCGGACATCACTGACGACCTGCTGGGCGAGATTGTTGCGCGAGTCGAACATCGTCAGCACGATACCCTGTATATCCAGCGACGGATTCACCGATCGGCGAACCTGATCCACAGTTTCCAACAGCTGGCTGAGACCTTCCAGCGCGAAGAACTCGCACTGCAACGGCACCAGCACGGAATGCGCTGCGGCCATGGCATTCATCGTCAGGAGATTGAACGACGGCGGGCAATCGACGAGCACATAGGAGTACTCCATCGCCGCCGGGCTCACCAAAGCTTTGCGCAGGCGGAAGACCCGGTCCGGTTCCTGAGAAATCTCCATCTCGACGCCGAGAAGATCCATAGTCGAAGGCACAATCGAAAGATTCGGCACAGCGGTTTGCTGTGCTATCTCGTTGATCCCGTGCGAGCCCATCATCAGCTCGTAGGATGAGAGGTTCCGATCGCGCCGCTGAATACCCAGACCGGTGCTGGCATTGCCTTGCGGATCGAGATCGACGATGAGGACTCGCTCGCCGATTGCCGCGAGAGCGGTCGCCAGATTGATGGCGGTCGTCGTCTTACCGACTCCACCTTTCTGATTTGCGATTGTGATGATCCGATTTCTTGCGCCAAACATGTTTCCGCTCGCCGATCACTGAACCTTGCGTGATAGATTTGCGATCTCGAGCACAACAGAGTCCGGCTCGACGACGCTTGGATGTTTTACCAGATCGAACTGATAGCGGCCAATGGCTTTGTCGATTTCGCGCTGGTAATCCCGCCCTTTGTGGAAATAGGCGACCGTTTTGCGCTCATCTGCCAGCAACCACGGCGCAGAGTAGTCGAGCAAGAGCGTCAAATCGGCCAAGGCCCGCGCCGAAACCGCGTCGGCGTGCGGAATCACCTTGCCGGCTTCTTCGATTCGAATCGGGTGAACGGAGCCACGCGCGCCCGTTTCGGCCAAGGCGACTCGCAAGAATGCGGCTTTCTTGTTGTTGCTTTCGACGAGATGCACCCAGCCGTCAGCGAACTCCGAGAGATAGATCGCCGTAATGATGCCCGGGAAGCCGCCGCCGCTTCCCAGATCAACCCAGGTCTTTGGCTCGGGCGACAACTGTACAAGCTGCAAGCTATCAACGATATGGCGGCGCCATAGATCCTCAATCGTCGAAGGCGCTACGAGATTGATCGACTTCGCCCACTTCTGAAAAAGGCGGGCAAAGTGCTCCAGGCGTTCATTCGTTTCACGTGAAACACGCAGTCCGTTCAACACATCGATTGGACTCGTTTTCATTGTGCACTTGCCTTTTCTTCGCGTTCTGCGCTTCCGTTTTGACGCTTCAGCCAGGCAAGGATCAGCGATGCGGCGGCGGGCGTCATGCCATCAACCTTCATCACCTGCGACAGATTGCGCGGGGCATGCTGCTTCAGCTTCTGCTTCAACTCGTTGGACAATCCCGACAGCCTGTCAAAGTCAAAGCCTTCAGGGATCACCAGATTTTCCTCGCGGCGAATGCCTGCAATATCCGCCGCCTGCCTGTCCATATAGACCGCATAGGCGGCGTCAATTTCCAGCGCCTCGACGACCCGTGAACCAATCGACGACAGCTCCGGCCAGATCGGCACCAAGGCGGAAATCGATTGATCCAGATAGGAGAGGATTTCAAAGGCGGTGCGCCGCTGGCCATCCTGGTTCAGCTTCAGGCCATGACGATTGCCTTCGGCTGGCGTCACCGAGAGGCTCTTCAACAGTTGCCGTCCATCATCGAACTGTACTTGCCAGTCGGTAAAGCGGTCGCGGCGCGCATCTGAAATACAGCCGAGTTCCATCGCCAATGGCGTCAGTCGCGCATCGGCATTATCAGCGCGCAGCGACAAACGATACTCCGCTCGAGATGTAAACATGCGGTAAGGCTCGGTAATGCCGCGCGACGTCAGGTCGTCGATCATGACGCCGATATAGGAGTTGGTGCGGCTGAAGATCACCTCGGGCCGACCGGTCGCCAGCAGCGCCGCATTCAGGCCCGCGACCAGCCCCTGGGCGCCGGCTTCTTCGTAACCTGTCGTCCCGTTGATCTGCCCTGCCAGGAACAGGCCGGGCATCTTGCGCACCGCCAGCGTCGCGTTCAACTCGCGCGGATCCACATGGTCATACTCGATGGCATAGCCGGGCTGCAGGATCGCCACATTCTCCAATCCCGGAATTGTTCGAATGAACGCCTCCTGGATATCAGCCGGCAATGAGGTCGAGATCCCATTCGGATAGATGGTGTCATCGTCGAGGCCTTCCGGCTCCAAGAAGATCTGATGACCGTCGCGCTCGCCAAAACGCACGATCTTATCTTCGATCGACGGGCAATAGCGCGGACCGACGCCTTCGATCTGACCCGAATACATCGCGGACTTTCCGATATTGTCGGCGATGATCTTGTGGGTGGCCTCGGTCGTGCGCGTCACGCCGCAATCAATCTGACGGTTCAGAATGCGGTCGGTCATGAAGGAGAACGGTACAGGATGCTCGTCGGGACCTTGTCGGCCGACACTGTCCCAATCGATCGTGCGCCCATCCAGGCGTGCCGGCGTACCGGTCTTCAGACGTCCCAGCTTCAGACCATAGCGCAGCAGTGTCGCCGAAAGCCCAACAGAGGGTTCTTCACCAACGCGGCCAGCCGGGATCTTCTGGTCGCCGATATGGATCAGCCCCTTCAGAAAGGTGCCGGTCGTCAAAACCACGGACGTCGATGCAAACGTCCGGCCGTCCTTCATGACGACACCGCTGACCTTGCCATCACTCTCGATCAAGTCGAAGGCGTCACCCTCAACCACCGTGAGGTTGGCAATGCCGCTTATTTCGCGCTGCATGGCTTCGCGATAAAGGCGCCGGTCGGCCTGCGTGCGCGGACCGCGGACAGCCGGGCCCTTGCGACGGTTGAGCAGGCGAAACTGAATCCCGCCGGCATCGGCGACCCGACCCATCAGACCATCCATGGCATCGATCTCGCGCACGAGATGGCCCTTGCCCAATCCACCAATCGCTGGATTGCAGGACATCACGCCGATGGTCGACGCCTTGTGCGTGATCAGTGCCGTGTTGGCGCCGAGACGTGCAGCCGCGGCCGCCGCCTCGCAACCGGCATGTCCACCGCCAATGACGATAACATCATACTGGGTCATTGCTCATATCTCCAAGCCAGCACACCTTTGCACCGGCACGAATCGTTTCACGTGAAACACAACGATGGACTCGCAAACGTTGTATCGTTGTTTCCACAGACTATTTTCCGATACAGAATTCGGAAAATATCACATCCAAAAGGTTCTCGACATCCACCCGCCCGGTAATCCGTCCAATCGCGTCTCCGGCAAGACGAAGCTGCTCTGCTCGGATGTCCAGGCCGTAATGTTGCCCCGCCAAGCTCTCTTCGATTGCCCGAAGAGCCTGCCGGAGACTATCGACGTGACGGCGACGTGAAGGCAAGGCAAGCGACGTTCGACCGCTGAGGTCGGGGAGATGGGCGGCGATCTCATCCAGTAGGCGATCCATGCCCTCACCCGTCCGGGTCGAGATCAAAACATCGGCTTCATCAGGAGACCATTGCCGATCATCTCGATCTATCTTCGTTGCTACACGCAAGACGGCAGTGCCGTCAGATGTGATATCGGACAGAGAATCAAAGCCGCTCGCCGTCTCCGAAAGGAGGAGGATCAAATCTGCTCGCTCGATAACTTCTCGCGCGCGACGTATGCCCTCTTGCTCGACACGTTCCTCGGTTTCACGCAGACCGGCGGTGTCATAAAGCTTGACTGAGAATCCGGCTAATGAAAGATCCACCGAGAGCACGTCACGCGTTGTCCCGGCAATTTCCGTGACGATCGCGATATCTCTCTGCGCCAGTGCATTGAGCAAGCTGGACTTTCCGGCGTTCGGCTCACCGGCGATGACGATCTTCAGCCCATCACGGATGATCTCGGCAATCGGCGCATCGGCAATGTGTGCGGCGATCTCCTGTGCAAGCACGGACATGTCCTGCCAGATGCGTTCGCTCACCGAGCCCGGCACATCGTCCTCGTCAGCAAAGTCGAGTTCGGCCTCGATCATCGCTCGCGCGTGCGTGAGACGTTTCGCCCAAGCCGCATAGACCTGCGATTGCCCGCCGCCAGAGTGTTCGATCGCCAGGCGGCGCTGCATCTCGGTCTCGGCGACGATCAGGTCGGCGAGACCCTCGACTTCCACAAGATCCAGCTTGCCGTTCTGGAAGGCGCGTCGTGAGAACTCACCCGCTTCGGCGTGGCGTAGACCTTCGAACTCGGAGAGCTCTTCGAGCAGGGCGTTCACCGCAGCGCGACCGCCATGGATCTGAAACTCGGCGCAGTCTTCCCCCGTGAAAGAGGCTGGTCCGTGAAAATAGAGAACAAGACCGCTATCGATCACAAGACCGTTGCGTGTCCGAATCGTTTTGAGCGTTGCTGCCCGCGGTAACGGGACATCGCCGCACAATTCCCGTAGGACCGCCGCAGTGCGCTGACCGCTGACACGCACGACCGCGACGCCAGCGGGCAGGGCTCCACTGGAAAGCGCATATATCGTGTGCATTGCTGTCATTGGCTCACCTGAAAAGACCGCGGAGACGGAAGGGCGCCTCGCTGGTCGAAACAATGGGGATCGTCGAAGTTCCGGACCGATTGTTTATTCTTCGCGGAGCGTGCTCACGCAGAATGAAAACGGTATCTCAAAGGGTCGGGGAGCTTATGCCGAAACGGCGCCGAAATATCAAGGTCCCGCCACGCTCATGTTTCACAGCGTCGGTGTGTTTCACGTGAATCAGCCGGAGCGATCACCGATCCCAGATCCCGAAGAGAACGAGATTGTTGCGAAGCCGAATCAATGAGGAAGAAGAATCCGGATAAGGTTCTGGGAAAACAAAAGACCGGTCGACGATAGGTCGACCGGTCTTTGAAATCGGATATCGAACGGGTCTTACGTGTTCATCGAGTCGAAGAAATCGCCATTGTTCTTCGTCTGCTTGAGCTTGTCGATGAGGAACTCGATCGCGTCGGTCGTGCCCATCGGCGCCAGGATGCGGCGGAGCACGAAGATCTTCTGCAGATCCTGGCGCGGCACCAGCAGGTCCTCCTTACGCGTGCCGGACTTGAGAATGTCCATCGCCGGGAAGATGCGCTTGTCGGCGACCTTGCGGTCGAGCACGATTTCCGAGTTGCCGGTGCCCTTGAATTCTTCGAAGATGACTTCGTCCATGCGGCTGCCGGTATCGATCAGCGCGGTCGCGATAATCGTCAGCGAGCCACCCTCTTCGATGTTACGGGCGGCACCGAAGAAGCGCTTCGGACGCTGCAGCGCATTGGCGTCGACACCACCGGTCAGGACCTTGCCCGATGACGGAACAACCGTGTTGTAGGCGCGGCCGAGGCGGGTGATCGAGTCGAGCAGGATGACGACGTCGCGGCCGTGTTCGACAAGACGCTTCGCCTTTTCGATCACCATTTCGGCGACCTGGACGTGGCGCGTCGCCGGCTCGTCGAAGGTCGATGAAACGACTTCGCCCTTCACCGAGCGCTGCATGTCCGTCACTTCTTCCGGACGCTCGTCGATCAGAAGAACGATCAGATAGCATTCCGGATGATTGGCAGTGATCGAGTGCGCGATGTTCTGCAACAGAACCGTCTTACCGGTGCGCGGCGGTGCGACGATCAGACCACGCTGGCCTTTGCCGAGCGGCGCCACCAGGTCGATGACGCGGGCGGAGAGATCTTTCGACGTCGGAACCTCGAGCTCCATCTTGAAGCGCTCGTTCGGATAGAGCGGCGTCAGGTTGTCGAAGTGAACCTTGTGACGGATCTTTTCCGGATCGTCGAAATTGATGGTGTTGACTTTGAGGAGAGCGAAGTAGCGCTCGCCTTCTTTCGGTCCGCGGATCGGGCCCTCGACCGTGTCGCCGGTCTTCAGCGAGAAGCGGCGGATCTGGGAAGGCGAGATGTAGATATCATCAGGGCCGGGAAGGTAGTTTGCATTCGCGGACCGGAGAAAGCCGAACCCATCCTGCAGCACTTCAACAACGCCTTCGCCGATGATTTCGATATCCTGAGCCGCGAGCATCTTGAGGATCGCGAACATCAGCTCCTGCTTGCGCATCGTGCTGGCGTTCTCCACCTCGAGCTCCTCGGCAAAGGCGAGCAGATCGGTCGGCGTCTTGTTCTTGAGTTCTTGTAGCTTCATTTCAGCCATGAAGGATCCATGTTTGGTATGGGTAGTGGAGAGATGGCGAGTATTCGTTGGGGAGCTGCGGCTGGAAGAGGCAGGCTCTTGTCTTTGTCACAAGCCATGAAGAGGAGATGGCAGAAAATAGCGATTCACGTGAAACCCTGCAAGGGGCTGTCGCAAATTAGAAACGACTATTGCAAATCACGAATCGATTAAATTCAGAACGGCTTCACCACGACCATGATCACGATGAGAATCATCAGCAGCGTCGGGGCCTCGTTCATCAGCCGCCAATAACGCGCATCGTGCTTGTTTTCGTCCCGCTGGAATTCGCGAACGGCACGGCTGAAGCGCATGTGGACTGCCGTCAAAAGCACTACGAACAGCAGCTTGGCGTGCAGCCAGCCGCCCTGGAAGCCATAGACGCTCCAGGCGAGGTAGAGGCCGAGCACCCAGGAGATCATCATCGCCGGGTTCATGATGACCTTCAGCAGCCGCATCTCCATCATCTTGAAGGTTTCCGACTGCGCGGAACCCGGCTCGGCATCGGTGTGGTAGATGAAAAGGCGCGGCATGTAGAGCAGGGCAGCCATCCACGACATCACCGCGATGACATGCAGCGCCTTGATCCAGAGATAGAAATCATCCGGCCGCCAGACGAAGAGACCGACAAGAAGCGCCACGAAAGCGCCAATCGCGATCGCTGCCCTGAGCCGCGCCCTGTTGCCGGGCGCCAGATCGGTCTGCTTCTCGGCCATCATTGCGCTCCGCGAACCCGGGCAACCAGCGCCGACACGTGATCCGGATCGGCCTGCGGCGTGATGCCATGGCCGAGATTGAAGATCAGCGGTCCGTGGCCAAGCGCATCGAGAATACGATCGGTGCCTTCCTCGAGTGCCACGCCGCCTGCCACGACCCGCATCGGATCGAGATTGCCCTGGACCGGCCCTTCCTTCTGCAAATCCTTCGCGAAGGAAAGCGGCACGGTCCAGTCGAGACCGATGGCATCGGCGCCCGTCGCCTGGCGATAGGTCTTCAACAGCTGACCGGCGCCTTTTGCAAAGGCGATGATCTTCGCGTTCGGCCGCTGCGCCCTGACCGAAGCAATTATGCGCTGCACCGGCTTGACCGCGTAGCGCGCAAACTCCTCCTCGCCAAGAACGCCGGCCCAGGAATCGAAGATCTGCACCGCATCGGCGCCGGCATCGATCTGTCGCACGAGATAATCGGCAGAGACATCCGCCAGGAAGGACAGCAGGTGATCGAAGGCCTCCGGGTTGCGGTAGGCGAAGAGCCGGGCCGGGGCTTGGTCCGGCGTCCCGTGTCCAGCGATCATATAGGTCGCAACCGTCCAGGGAGCGCCACAGAAGCCGAGCAGGGTCGTTTCGGCGGGAAGTTCAGCACGCAGCCGCGACACCGTCTCAAAGACAGGCTGGAGGTGTTCAGCGATGCCCTCCGGCTTCAGGCGCAAAATACCGTCGACATCGATCGGATCCATTCGCGGTCCATGACCTTCCTCGAAGCGCACATTGCGTTTCAGAGCATCGGGAATGACCAGGATATCGGAGAAGAGAATGGCAGCGTCGAAGGCGTATCGACGGATCGGCTGCAGCGTCACCTCGACTGCGAGATCGGGTGTGTAACAGAGATCGAGGAAGCTCCCGGCCGTAGCCCGTGTTGCCCTGTACTCCGGCAGGTAACGGCCTGCCTGGCGCATCAGCCAGATCGGAGGAGGAGACACCGTCTTCCCTGCCAAAACCTCCAGAACCTTTCTGCGCGTTTCGGTCACGGATCATCTCTCCCAATATAAAATCAAAGATATTTAGAAGGTTTCTATTTCTTAGAGTCGGTGAGTATCAAGGATTAAAACAACCCACTGACTTGTCCACGGCTGTTGCTCGGGACGGCGCGCGATGGGATAGCGTCTGGGCAATCTGGAAAAACAGTGTAGAGAGGCGAATAAAGGCCTTTGGATTCAGTCGATTAGCGGAACCACGGTTTTACTCGCGCTTGTGGACAAGCGGTTGATACGCGTGACACTTTGTCATCGTCGCGAGTCTTTTCCACATTTGCCCCGAAACGGTTTCCGCGACAGCGCCAATTGTGAATAAGTCGGCAGTTTTCCACTTGCCTGGGTCGGCGCCCCGTCGTTAGCTGTCTTTCATCCCGGCTTATCAACAGCACCAGGAGAATTGCGTGGAGAACAAGAAAAACTACTTCCACCTTCACCTGATTTCGGACTCGACGGGCGAGACTCTGATTGCTGCCGGACGCGCCGCTGCCGCTCAGTTTCAGAGCTCGCATGCGCTGGAACATGTCTATCCGCTGATCCGCAACCGCAAACAGTTGCTGCAGGTCCTCGACGCCATCGATGGTGCGCCCGGCATCGTGCTCTATACGATTGTCGACCGCGAACTCGCCGATGTCATCGATCGGCGTTGCCGCGAGATGGGTGTCCCTTGCGTCTCGGTGCTCGATCCGATCATCGACCTCTTCCAGTCCTATCTGGGATCGCCGTCGCGCCGCCGCTCGGGCGCCCAGCACGTGATGGATGCGGAGTACTTCGCCCGCATCGACGCCCTCAATTTCACGATGGACCATGACGACGGTCAGTTGCCCGCCGATTTCGACGAGGCGGATGTCGTTCTGGTCGGCATCAGCCGGACGTCGAAGACGCCGACCAGCATCTATCTCGCCAACCGCGGCATCAAGACGGTCAACATCCCGATCGTCCCGGGCGTGCCGCTACCCGAAAGATTGATGGAGGCGACGAGGCCGCTCGTCGTCGGCCTGATCGCCACGGCCGACCGTATCTCGCAGGTGCGCCAGCACCGGGTGCTCGGAACGACTCAGGGTTTTCACGGCGATCAATATACGGACAAGGCCTCGATTACCGAGGAACTGAAATATGCCCGGTCGCTTTGCGCCCGCAACAATTGGCCGGTCATCGACGTCACCCGCCGTTCGATCGAGGAAACCGCGGCGGCAATCGTTGCCCTGCGTCCGCGTCTGCGCTAGACCCGAATCGAACAATACGGGAACCTGCATGATGAATCTTTCGCTCGTCCTGGCCTCGGCAAGCCCGTTTCGACGTGCGCTCCTGGAAAATGCCGGCCTCGTTTTCGAGGCGAAGGCAGCTAAGATTGATGAACGTACGCTGGAAAAGCCGCTCGAAGAAGCCGGTGCTGCACCCGAAACGGTAGCGCTCGCACTGGCGGAGGCAAAGGCGCGCGACGTCGCCCGACATTATGGCGAGGCGCTGGTGATCGGCTCCGACCAGACCATGTCTCTGGAAGCACGGGTCTATCATAAGCCGAAGGATATGGCGGAAGCGGCTCGGCACTTGCTGTCGTTGTCCGGCAAGACCCATCGCCTGAACAGCGCCATCGTGCTTTTGCACGGTGAAGAGGTTGTCTGGCGGCACGTTTCTTCCGCCCACATGACCGTGCGGCCGCTGACGGCAGCTTTCGTCGATCGCCACTTGCAGCGTGTTGGCGAAAAGGCGCTTTCGAGCGTCGGCGCCTATCAATTGGAGGGCGAGGGGATCCAGCTCTTCGAGAAGATCGAGGGCGACTACTTCACCATCCTCGGTCTTCCGATGCTGCCGCTGCTCGCCAAACTTCGTGAACTGGGAACGATCGATGCGTGATTCACGTGAAACATTTGTTAACCACGCCTTCGTCACCGGCTATCCGATCAAACACTCCCGGTCGCCTCTGATCCACGGTTATTGGCTGAATGAGCTCGGTCTGGCCGGAAGCTACCGCGCGCATGAGGTAAGGCCGGAAGATTTTGTCGCTTTCATCGAAAGTCTCAAGGACGGAACATCCGGCTTCTGCGGCGGCAACGTCACCATCCCGCACAAGGAGCTCGCCTGTCGCCTGGCGGATCGGCCGGATGAGCTGAGCCAGGAACTCGGCGCCGCCAACACGCTGTGGCTCAGGGATGGAGAGGTGCACGCTACCAACACCGATGGCCGCGGCTTCGTTGCCAATCTCGATGAGCGGGCGGCTGGCTGGGACAAGACGTCGACCGCAGTCATCCTCGGCGCCGGCGGCGCCAGCCGGGCGATCATTCAGGCCGTCCGTGATCGCGGCATCAAGACGATCCATGTCGTCAATCGGACGGTCGAGCGGGCGAAGGAACTCGCCGATCGTTTCGGCCCGGCGGTCGAAGCGCATCCGATGGGCGCGCTCAAAGACGTAATGGTGGGTGCCGGCCTGTTCATCAACACCACGTCACTAGGCATGGATGGCAGCGAAGCGCTCGCGCTCGATTTCGGCGTCATGGCTTCCAGCGCCGTTGTCACGGACATCGTCTATGTTCCCCTGAAGACGCCGATCCTCGCACAGGCAGAGGCGCAAGGTTTTGCGATCGTCGACGGTTTGGGCATGCTCCTGCACCAGGCCGTCCCCGGCTTCGAGCTCTGGTTCGGCTGTCGGCCGACGGTCGATGCCACGCTTCGACAACGCATCATCGATGACATGGACAGGCATTGATGATTATCCTTGGGCTCACAGGATCGATCGCCATGGGCAAGTCGACGGCCGCCCAGATGTTCCGTGACTTCGGCGTTCCGGTGAACGATGCCGATGAGGTGGTGCATCAACTTTATCGCGGCGAGGCGGTTGCGCCGGTCGAGGCGGCTTTTCCCGGAACGACGAAAGACCGTGAGATTGACCGGGCCGAACTGTCGCGCCAGCTCATGGAGGCGCCGGGACGGCTGTCCGAACTCGAGGCGATCGTACATCCGCTCGTGCGCAAGAAGGAACAGGAGTTCCTTGCAAAGTACGCGGCCACGGCTGCGCCCCTTATCGTCCTGGACATCCCGCTGTTGTTTGAAACGGGAGCGGAAAAACGGGTCGACCGCGTCGTCGTGGTGACCTGTTCGGCCGAGCTCCAGCGCGAAAGGGCGTTGAAGCGACCGGGAATGACAGAGGAAAAACTCGCGATGATCCTTGCGCGGCAGGTGCCGGACAGCGAAAAGCGTAAACGCGCCGACTACATCATCGATACCAGCGACAGTTTCGACGTCACCCGCGGCCAGGTGAAGGCAGTCGTCGACGAACTCGCAGCCAGAAACGGAGACGCGGATGCGTGAGATCATCTTCGATACGGAAACGACTGGGCTCGACAATCGCGAGGACCGGGTGATCGAAATCGGCGGTGTCGAACTCGAAAACCAGTTTCCAACCGGCCGCACGCTGCATATCTTCATCAATCCCGGCAGCCGCAAGGTTCATCCGGATGCGCTCGCCATCCACGGGATCACCGACGACTTCCTGAAGGACAAGCCGCCCTTCGCCGATGTCGTCGATGAGATCCTCGATTTCTTCGGCGATGCGCGTTGGGTCGCCCACAACGCCACCTTCGACATGGGCTTCGTCAACGCCGAGTTCGCGCGTCTGGGACTGCCGCCGATCGCCATCGATCGGGTGACGGACACATTGGCGCTTGCTCGCCGCAAGCATCCGATGGGGCCGAACTCGCTCGATGCGCTTTGCCGTCGTTACGGCATCGACAATTCGCACCGCGCGAAACACGGCGCTCTTCTCGACTCCGAACTGCTCGCCGAAGTCTATATTGAGATGATCGGTGGTCGTCAGGCAGCGCTCGGCCTTGTCTCGACGAAATCGGCGGGGCAGTCGATCGAGCTCGATGATGTGCCGATCGTCATTGGCCAGCGTCCGCGTCCGCTGCCGAGCCGGCTGTCGGAGGACGAACTTGCGGCTCACGCTGCGCTGATTGCCAAGATCGGCTCCAAGGCGATCTGGGCAAAATACGATCCCCAGGAATAATCAGGCATCAAAAAAGCCCGGCGTGAGCCGGGCTTCATTGTTTCAGCGTTCTGATTTTCGATCAGTTCGCGGTTTCGTTCGAGTTCGAAACCTGAGCACGGACCTTTTCTTCTGCCATGCGCTGCGCGAACATCTGCGCGAAGTCGATCGGGTCGATCATCAGCGGCGGGAAGCCACCGTTGCGGGTCGCGTCGGCAACGATCTGGCGCGCGAACGGGAACAGCAGGCGCGGGCACTCGATGAAGAGCAGCGGCAGCATGTGCTCCTGCGGGAAGCCTGCAACGCGGAAGACGCCGCCATAGGCGAGCTCGACATTGAAGAGAACACGGTCGCCGTCCTTGGCTTCGGCGTTCAGTGACAGAACGACGTCGAAATCGTTCTCTGCGAGCGGATTGGCGTTGACATTGACGTTGATGTTGATCGACGGCGCCTTGTCGCGAGCCTGCAGCGAACGCGGAGCGCCCGGGTTTTCGAAGGAAAGGTCCTTGATATACTGGGCGAGGATGTTCAGCGACGGGCTCTGCTGCGCGCTGCCGTTGCCGTTGGATGCGGTATCAGTCGTCATAAGGGTTCCTCGACATCAATTCGGTGAGGCCATCTAGCATTTCGGCCTAGGGCTTACAACCCTGCGGACCCGGCGCTTTCAGGCGGATGCGCGTACCTTTGCTCCAAACCGCCAAGCCAGGATTATGCTCCGGAATGTGGGCGACAGAGTGCCGGATGCGCATTCCGCCAAACGCTCCTCGTCTAGGGGCGATCGCGGTCCCCACCTTGCGGCGGATCCTCGTCGTCCTTCCGCGAAAATTCGCCTTCGTCGAGGTCGATGACGCGCGTCGAGGGTCGTGGCTGCCGCGGGTCGTCTTGTGGGTACCAGTTCGTCCCGGATGCCGCCGTCACGATCGTCATCCTCTTGCGCAGATAGGCGGCCACGGCGTTGCGGACAAAGGGCAGAAACAGGAGGAGACCGATCACGTCGCTGACGAAACCCGGCACGACGAGCAGGATCGCTGCCACGAACAGCAAGGCGCCGCCGATCACCTCCCGGCCCGGGTCACTGCCGGTGCGGGTGGCATCCTGCATCCTGCGGATGACGGTAAATCCCTGGACTCGGAGCAGGATCACACCCACAAATGCGCTTGCAAGCACCAGAAGCAGCGTAATCAAAAGTCCGATCTCTCGGCCGACGACGACGAAACCGGCGATCTCGGCGAGCGGGAGCCCGAGGATGACAAGGGGAATAAGAAATGAGCGCATCAATCTGCCCGAAAATGAAACCTGGTGTTCCCTTAAATCGTCTCCGACTTAAGAGCAAAAACATGCAGCAACTCTAAAGCGCCACAGCGACCTTTGTGCGTCTTAAAAGACGTTCGGTGCTGTAAGGGTGCGACATCGCCATTTGAATGATCTATTCTTGCGGACTATATGGAATAGCCACGAGAAATTCTAACAGCGGTTCCGGGTGGAAATGGGCTCTTTTGACTTCATCACGTTTTTTTTCCTGATCGCCGCGGTGGTCATTTTCCTGCAACTGCGCAGCGTTTTGGGCCGCCGGACAGGAAGCGAACGGCCGCCATTCGATCCCTATTCGCCGCGTGACATGAGCCAGGGGCCGGAAAACGGCGACAAGGGCAAAGTCGTGCAATTGCCGCGACGCGAGAGCGCGGAAGAAGAAGCGGGTCGTTACGAATCGATCGATGCCTTCGCCAAGGCTGGCACAACACTGAACACCCAGCTTCGGGCGCTGAGCGACGCTGATCCGAGCTTCGATCCCAAGGAATTCGTCAACGGCGCCAAGATGGCCTACGAGATGATCGTCATGGCCTTTGCTGACGGTGACCGCAAGACGCTGAAGAACCTGTTGTCCCGCGAGGTCTATGAAGGCTTCGACGCGGCGATCACCGACCGGGAGCGCAAGGGCGAAGTCGTCAAGTCAACCTTCGTCGGCATCGACAAGGCCGACATCATTCACGCCGAAGTGAAGGACAGCGAAGAGAACATCACGGTCCGTATCGTCAGCCAGCTGATTTCGGCGACTTATGACAAACAGGGTGGCCTGATCGACGGCGATGCCGAATCGGTTGCCGAGGTCAATGATCTCTGGACCTTTGCGCGCGACATCCGTTCGCGGGATCCGAACTGGAAGCTGATCGCCACCGAATCCGAAAATTGAGCGGCCGTGGCGACGATGTCCTTTCGACTTGAACCCGTCAGTTTCGACGATCTTCCGGGCTGGCGGGACGACGACCCGACCAAGGTGATAGAGGCGATGCGCCGCTGTCGGAAACATGTTTCGAACAAGCCCTATCGCACCGGGTCGATGGGGATCTCCGTCGATGATCTCATGCCGGCCTTTTCGGCTTCGTCAGCCGACGTCGACACAGCTGACGGCGCACGGGCCTTCTTCGAGAAGCACTTCGCACCGTTCCGGATCAAACCGGAAGCGGGTTCCGGCTTTGTCACCGCCTTCTACGAACCGGAAATCGAGGTTCGCGCCGAAGCGGACGAGACCTATCGCTATCCGCTCTACCGACGCCCTGCGGATCTGGTCGATATCGACGACACCAACCGGCCCGACGGGATGGATCCCTATTTCGCCTTTGGTCTTTCCGAGGATGGCCGGATCAGCGAGTATCCGGACAGGCGGGCAATCGAGCAGGGCTACCTTGCCGGCCGCGGCCTGGAGATCGCCTACGCGAAGTCCAAGGTCGAAGTTTTCTTCGTTCATGTCCAGGGTGCGGCGCGGCTCCTATTCCCGAATGGTTCGCGTCGCCGCGTCACCTATGCCGCCAAGACCGGCCACTATTTCTCAGCCGTCGGCAAACTGCTGATCGAACGCGGCAAGATCGATGCCGCGACCGTCTCGATGATGAGCATTCGCGACTGGCTGGAGGCGCATCCGGACGACGTCGATGAGGTCCTCTGGCACAACCGGTCGTTTATCTTCTTCCGCGAGGCCGCGGTCGAGGACGAGCACTTGGGTCCGATCGCCGCTGCCAAGGTCTCGCTCGAGCCGGGACGTTCCTTGGCGGTGGACCGGCTGATCCATACCTTCGGCGTACCCTTCTATATCGCGAGCGAGAGCCTGACACGCCTCGATGACGGAAAGCCCTTCCAGCGCCTGATGCTGGCGCTCGACACGGGGTCGGCAATCGTCGGTCCAGCGCGCGGTGACATCTTCACCGGTTCCGGCTTCGAGGCGGGCGAACGGGCCGGGGCAGTTCGTAATCCGGCCGACTTCTATGTTTTCGTTCCCAAGGCGGCCGCGGCACGATACGGCCATGCCTAAGAAAAAAGAGCTTTCGTCTGAAGATCGCATTCTCTGGGGCAAGGTTGCCCGCTCGACGAGACCGATGCCGGGTCGGCTCGACGACCTGATGGACATGTTGGCCGTAGACGAAGAGCCGAAGGCGCAGGAAGAACCGAAAGCCAAGCAGCACCAGAAATCGACCGGCGCCGTCGAACAGCCGGGTATCGCGCTGACGAAAAAGACGGGCGAGAAACTGCATCATCCGCTTGAGAAGCCGGTCAAGCGCAAGCTCGCCAAGGGGCGCCTGACACTCGAAGCCCGGATCGACCTGCATGGCATGATCCAGAGCGAAGCGCATGGTTTGCTGTTGCAGTTTCTCTTAAGGGCGCATGAGCGCGGGCTGCGCCATGTGCTCGTCATAACCGGCAAGGGCACCTCGTTCGGCAGCGACGGTGCTTTGAAGCGGGCGGTACCGCTCTGGTTCTCCTTGCCCGAGTTCCGGCCGCTGATCTCATCCTACGAGCAGGCCGCCCGCAACCATGGCGGCGAGGGTGCTCTCTATGTCCGCCTGGCGCGCGTGAGGGGAAGCGCGATATGACACCCTTCGGCGAGGCGCTGCGCGAACTCAGGCGCAGGAAGGGCGTGTCGCAGAAACAGATGGCAGCGGCGATCAACGTTTCGGCCGCCTATCTTTCAGCCCTCGAACACGGAAAGCGCGGCGCGCCGAGCTTCGATTTTCTCCAGCGCGTGGCCGGCTATTTCAATGTGATCTGGGATGAGGCAGAGGAATTGTTTCGTATCGCCAACGTCTCCGCACCGAAAGTCGTGTTGGACACGTCGGGCCTGACGCCGGAGCACACGGCATTTGCCAACCGGCTCAGCGAACAAATCGGCGCTTTGTCGCCTGAGACGATCCGCGCCCTGGAAGATGTTTTGGAAAAAGCCACATTTCCTGATAATGACAGGGGATGAATGCTTGTTTCCGGCCGCTGCCCGGCGGTCCGGGATTTGGAACCGTGGACAAATTTTCTATAGTCCACGAGGCGTCCGAGACGTGATTCGCAACGAATCACCCTGTCCGAACAACCTGGAAAGACCCGTAGCTGAATGACCGACAATCCTGAGACCGAAACCGGCGCCAGCGCCGAATATGGTGCCGATTCCATCAAGGTGCTGAAGGGCCTGGATGCCGTGCGCAAGCGGCCGGGCATGTATATCGGCGACACGGATGACGGTTCCGGTCTGCACCACATGGTGTACGAGGTCGTCGACAACGCGATCGACGAGGCGCTCGCCGGCCACGCGGATATCGTGACGGTGACGCTCAACCCGGAGGGCTCGGTGACGGTGACCGACAATGGCCGTGGCATCCCGACCGACATCCACAAGGAAGAAGGCGTCTCGGCAGCCGAGGTCATCATGACCCAGCTGCACGCCGGCGGAAAATTCGACCAGAACTCCTACAAGGTTTCGGGCGGTCTGCACGGCGTCGGCGTCTCCGTCGTCAACGCCCTGTCGGTTTCATTGAAGCTGAAAATCCGGCGCGCGGGCAAAATTCACGAGATGAGCTTCACGCACGGCGTCGCCGATGGCTCTCTGGCCGTTACCGGCGACGCAGGCGACGCGACCGGAACCGAGGTGACGTTCCTGCCGAGCAGCGAAACCTTCACCAAGACCGAGTTCGATTACAACACGCTGGAACACCGCCTTCGCGAACTCGCCTTCCTCAATTCAGGCGTTCATATCATTCTGACCGACAAGCGCCATTCGGACATTCGCCAGGACGAGATGATGTATGAGGGCGGTCTCGAGGCCTATGTCGCCTATCTCGACCGGGCGAAGAAGCCGCTGGTGCATAAACCCGTGTCGATCCGCGGCGAGAAGGACGGCATCACCGTCGAAGTCGCGATGTGGTGGAACGACAGCTACCACGAAAACGTGCTCTGCTTTACCAACAACATTCCGCAGCGCGACGGCGGCACCCATATGGCGGGCTTCCGTGGCGCGCTGACGCGCCAGGTCACCTCCTACGCGGATTCCTCGGGTATCACCAAGAGGGAAAAGGTCACGCTCCAGGGCGAGGACTGCCGCGAAGGCCTCACGGCTGTTCTTTCGGTGAAGGTTCCAGATCCGAAGTTCTCTTCGCAGACGAAGGACAAGCTGGTGTCCTCGGAAGTGCGCCCGGTTGTCGAAAGCCTCGTCAACGAGGCGCTCAGCACCTGGTTCGAAGAGCATCCAAGCGAAGCCAAGATCCTCGTCGGCAAGGTGGTCGAAGCGGCTGCTGCCCGCGAAGCCGCCCGCAAGGCCCGCGAACTGACGCGCCGCAAGGGTGCGCTCGATATCTCGTCGCTGCCCGGAAAGCTTGCCGATTGCTCCGAGCGTGACCCGGCCAAGTCCGAAGTCTTCCTGGTGGAAGGTGACTCTGCAGGTGGCTCCGCCAAGCAGGGCCGCTCGCGCGAAAACCAGGCGATCCTGCCGCTGCGCGGCAAGATCCTCAATGTCGAGCGTGCGCGCTTCGACAAGATGCTGTCGAGTCAGGAAATCGGTACGCTGATCACCGCGCTGGGTACGTCGATCGGCAAGGACGAGTTCAACGCCGACAAGCTGCGTTATCACAAGATCATCATCATGACGGACGCCGACGTCGACGGCGCCCATATCCGCACCCTGCTGCTCACCTTCTTCTTCCGCCAGATGCCGGAATTGATCGAGCGCGGGCATCTCTATATCGCCCAGCCGCCGCTCTATAAGGTGACGCGTGGCAAGTCGGCTCAGTACCTCAAGAACGAGCAGGCACTGGAAGACTACCTGATCACGATGGGTCTGGAAGAAGCCACGCTGGAGCTGGAATCAGGCGAAGTGCGCGCCGGCCAGGATCTGCGCGAAGTCATCAATGATGCACTCCGCCTGCGCAATCTGATGAACGGGCTGCATTCGCGCTACAACCGCTCGATCGTTGAGCAGGCAGCGATTGCCGGCGCGCTGAATGTCGAGCTCAACGGCCAGCGTGATGCCTATGAGGCGGTCGCTGCGGAGGTTGCTCGTCGCCTCGACGTCATCGCCGAGGAAACCGAACGCGGCTGGAGCGGTGCGGTCACGGCAGAAGGCGGTCTTCGCCTCGAGCGCATGGTCCGCGGCGTCAAGGAAGTCGCGGTGCTCGATATGGCGCTGATCGGCTCGTCCGATGCCCGCTACATCGACCAGCTCACCGCGAAGCTCAAGGAAGTCTATGCTGCCCCGCCGGTCCTGCGGCGTCGCGACGGTACCCTGGAGATCAGCGGACCGCGTGCGCTTCTCGATGCGATCTTCGCGGCCGGTCGCAAGGGTCTCTCGATGCAGCGCTACAAGGGCCTCGGTGAAATGAATGCCGAGCAGCTCTGGGAAACGACGCTCGATCCGAACGTCCGCTCGCTGCTGCAGGTCCGCGTCACCGACGCCACCGATGCCGACGGCCTGTTTTCGCGCCTGATGGGCGACGAGGTCGAGCCGCGCCGCGACTTCATCCAGGAAAACGCACTGAGCGTCGCCAACCTCGACATCTGATCTTCTCGGATATCGTGACCACTTGGAATCCCGGTGCCTTGCGGCGCCGGGATTTTTCGTTATTCGCCCTTGAACTGGCCTTCGAAGGCGAACTCGCTGACCGGCTTGCGCTGGCTCGGGATTTCGCGTGCGCGCAGGTCGTCCGGTAGCGTCGAGGGGTCAGCCAGCCGTCCGATCGCCACGGCGGCCTCGACCCGGTGATGCTCGGGAACGTTCAGAACGCGCATCGCCTTGTCGCGGTCGATGCCGGCCATGCCATGGGTATGCCAGCCGCCAAGGGAAGCCTGCAGAGCGAGGCTGTACCAGGCCGAGCCCGTGTCGAAGGCGTGGGTATAGGCCGGCCGCATCTCGCCGTTCTGTGCCTGGTTGTGGGTTCTTGAAATAACGATCAGAAGCGCGGCAGCGTTCTTCGCCCAGCGCTGGTTGCCTTCATCGAGCGTGTCGAGCAGCACCGGAAAGTGCTCCGTTCCGCGACGGGCATGGACGAAGCGCCAGGGCTGTCGGTTGCTCGCAGACGGCGCCCATCGGGCCGCTTCGAAGAAGGAAAGCAGTTCGCGTTCCTCGATCTCCTCGTTGGTGAAGGCGCGGGGCGACCAGCGCTCCAGGAACATGGCATCGATGGGATAATCGGCTTTTCTGTTGTTGGTCGCCGTCATGGACATGCCTCTTCTATGTGTTCTCTATATCCTCGGCCGATCTTCGGTGCCTGATCTGTCACCTGCGCCTATGGCTCGATTCGTTTCGGACGCTACATGAGGACGGGTGTGGATGAAACCGGGTTGGACGCACGGGAACGCGAGCGCGGTCGGTACGCGAGGCGCGCCAGGAAAGTGCAGAAACGGTCGCGTGGGTCATTGCCGTTTCCAAGAAAAAAGTTGTATAAGTTCTGTAGACTTTGAGAGAGGACGGATCATGTCGTTTAAAGACCCATCATTGTTTCGCCAGGCAGCGCTCGTCGGCGGCGAGTGGATCGAGGCGGACGCGGCGAACGCGATCGAGGTGAACAACCCGGCGACCGGTGAGATCATCGGCCGGGTGCCGAAGCTCGGCGCCAAGGAAACCAGGGCGGCGATCGAGGCGGCGCGCGTGGCCCAGAAGGGCTGGGCGGCGCGCACGGCCAAGGACCGCGCCGGCGTTTTGCGCAAGTGGTTCGAGCTGATGATCGAGAATAAGGAAGATCTCGGCCGCATCCTGACGCTGGAGCAGGGCAAGCCGCTTGCCGAAGCAACGGGCGAAATCGTCTATGGCGCAAGTTTCGTCGAGTGGTTCGCCGAAGAGGCGCGCCGCCTCTATGGCGACCTGATCCCCGGTCATCAGCCCGACAAGCGCATCCTGGTGATGAAGCAGCCGATCGGCGTCGTCGCGGCAATCACGCCCTGGAACTTCCCCAATGCGATGATCACCCGCAAGGCCGGCCCGGCTTTCGCTGCAGGTTGCGCGATGGTGTTGAAGCCGGCGGCACAGACGCCGTTCTCGGCAATCGCGATCGCCATTCTCGCCGAACGCGCCGGCTTGCCGAAGGGCCTGTTCAGCGTCATCACCGGCTCGGCCCGCGAGATCGGTGCCGAGATGACCTCCAACCCCGTCGTGCGCAAGCTGACCTTCACCGGCTCGACCGAAGTCGGTGCCGAGCTCTATCGCCAGAGCGCCGCCACCATCAAAAAGCTCGGCCTCGAGCTTGGCGGCAATGCTCCCTTCATCGTCTTCGACGATGCCGATCTCGATGCGGCGGTTGAGGGCGCGCTGATCGCCAAGTTCCGCAACAACGGCCAGACCTGCGTCTGTGCTAACCGCATCTATGTGCAGGACAAGGTCTACGACGCCTTTTCCGACAAGCTCGCCAAGGCGGTCGCCAAGCTGAAGATCGGCAACGGCCTCGACGAGGGCGTGATCCTCGGGCCGCTGATCGACAAGGCGGCGCTGGAGAAGGTCGAGGAGCATATTGCCGACGCCACCTCCAAGGGCGCGCGCGTGATCCAGGGCGGTAAGCGTCACACGCTCGGCGGCACCTTCTATGAGGCGACGGTTCTGGCCGATGTCACCCAGGCGATGGCGGTGGCGCGCGAAGAGACCTTTGGCCCGGTGGCGCCGCTCTTCCGCTTCGCCGATGAGGCGGATGTGGTCGAACAGGCAAACGACACTGAGTTCGGCCTTGCCTCCTACTTCTATGCCAAGGACCTGGCGCGGGTTTTCCGGGTGGCCGAAGCGCTGGAATACGGCATGGTCGGCGTCAACACCGGCCTGATCTCGACGGCGGAAGCGCCGTTCGGGGGCGTGAAACTCTCCGGTCTCGGCCGCGAGGGCTCGCGCTACGGCATTGAAGAGTTCACCGAGATCAAATACGTCTGCCTCGGCGGCGTGGCCTGAAACAGGCGAAAATCCGACTTGCAACAAACCGGCCAACGTTTTGGCCGGTTTTCTTTTGCCAGCAAGGCGTTAGTCTTCGCAGTCGAATCCATCGATGGCGTGAGATTGCCCCTCACCCTAGCCTCTCCCCGCAAGCGGGGCGAGGGGACTTGAGTCGGTGCGGCATCGTCCGTCCTCCTTTTTCCAGGACGAAGGTGCCGGCAGGCGGATGAGGGGCGAAGCTCGATCCCACGCTAAGTTTAAGGAGAGTCAGCATGCCGGCACCGAAGAACCCCTTTAAAGCGGCTCTGCGCGAAAACCGCTTCCAGCTCGGGCTGTGGGTGGCGCTCGCCAGCCCATACGCGGCGGAAGTGGTTTCCGGCAGCGGCTATGACTGGCTGCTGATCGACGGCGAGCATGCGCCGAATGACATTCCCTTGCTGTCGGCGCAGTTTCGCGCGGTCTCGGCATCGGCGAGCCACCCGATGGTTCGCCTGCCGGTCGGCGACACGGTGCTGATCAAGCAGATTCTCGACACCGGTGTGCAGACCCTGCTGATCCCGATGGTCGAGAGCCTGGCGCAGGCACAGCAGCTGGTGCGCGCCACCCGTTATCCGCCGCATGGCGTTCGCGGCGTCGGCGCCGCCCTCGGTCGGGCCTCGCAATTCGGCCGCATCGGCGACTATCTCCAGACCGCCGGTGATGAAATCTGCCTGATCCTGCAGATCGAGAGCCGCGCGGGTCTTGCTGCGATCGATGAGATTGCCGCGCTTGATGGCGTTGACGGCCTCTTTATCGGCCCTTCCGACCTGGCGGCCGACATGGATTATCTCGGCAAGCCAGGTCATCCGGAGGTGCGCGCGGCAATCGCCGATGCGTTCGAGCGTATAAAGAAGGCCGGCAAGGCGAGGGGCATCATGACGCTCGATCTCGGTCAGGCACGCGACTACCGCGAGATGGGCGCCGATTTCATGGCGATCGGCACGGATGTCACGTCGCTCGTGCGCGCGACGACGGCGCTGCGCCAGGAGTTTCTCGGCGAGGTGGCGGTGGCACCAAAGAAGCAGGAATCCGGCTACTGATCCGAGATTGCCGTGAGCTCGGGCATTGCTACGCCCGGGCTCCAGAGCCGGAGGTCGCCGATCCGGCGCGCGATCTTTTCGCGGTGATGGTTGGCGATATCGCTTAGGCGATGATTGAGGAACGGGTTTCTGAAGCGCTCCAGCGTCGCAGCGACATAGTCCGTCGCTTCGCTTTGCAGGTCCTTCGCGGCGAAAGCGGGAATGACTTCGGATCGATAGATGCGGTCGAGATATGCTGCTACGCGGGCGTCGGCGAGCGTCTCCCGGACGGTCTCATGCGGGTTACGGCCCTCCCTCAGCCAGAGATCGGCCAGCACGGTGTGGCCGAGATTGAGGATGTGAAGCTTCAGCTTCTCGTAAGGCGTCAGGTCATCAACGAGCTTCACGGACGGATGAATGCACGGAAGGTGCAAGCCGGGCTGGTTTTCGATCGCCCAGAGCGCATAGGGTTCGGCAATCGCACCGGCGGGCTCCAGAGGCTCGGAGACGATGCGGTCGACCAATGTGTTTGCCCAGACGACACCTGTGTTCAGCCAGTTCGTGAAAGCGGTGTCTTTGGCCCGCTCCGCCGCGAGCCCCAGCATCAGCGCCTTCAGCACATCGCCGTTGCGTGACACGAGCTCGCAAGGAAGGATCGTCAGGGCGCGCCCACCCGCTTCAAAGCGGGCCTTCAGGAGCAGGAGCAGCTTGCCGGGAAAGGAACGGGGAATGTCCGTGACCAGGTCGTCGTCGGTGATCCGGTAACCCGTATCGCCGGTATTGGAGATCAGGATTTCCGCTTCCTGGGCAACAATCTCCCGGACCTCGCTCCAGTTTTCAGCGGTTGAAAGCGCCCGCGTCACGCTCGTCACCCGCTGCGTCGCGTCGATCCGCTCCCCGTCTTGGATGCCGCGGATGATGACGGGAAAGCCTTCGGGGCGCGCGAGCGCCGCAAGACGTCCGGAACGCTCGCTGGATCCGGTTGTCTGCACGATCGTGATCGGGCCTGGTGCCTTTCCCGCCTTCAGCGCGTCGCTGACGAAGAGATCGGCATGCGCTTGAAGAAAGCGGCTGGTTCCGAATTGCACGATCGGCGTCGGCATCTGTGGCTCCGGTAGCTGGCTATGGAATGGATTGAAGGAGAGTTTCGCGAGCGGACTGGAGGTGTCGCCGACAGGCCTGTTCCGCCTTGGCCGGGTCGTGCGAACGCAGTGCTTCGATATAGGCGAGGTGTTCTTCCAGCGCGCGAGCGTTGCGCTGGCGGGCATTCGTCTTGTTCCACTGGTAGTGATAGTGGAAGACGATCGCGATGATGTCGTAGAAATCGACGATGAAGCGGTTGCTCGATGCCTTGTGCACCAGCAGGTGAAACTGCTCGTCGAGTTCGGAGAACTCCCGGTAGCGATTGTCGATGTCGGCGAGGATGTCCCGGTGCAGGGTCTCGATTTCCCTGAGCTCCTCCCAGGCCGGGTGATCATCCGGAAGCGAGACGAAACGTGCGGCCGAGCGCAGCTCGAACATCTCGCGCACTTCCGTCAGCTCCAGCGCGAATTCACGCGTGAAGCCTTTCAGGATCCAGTGGCTGTTTGGCCGTTTTTCGATCAGGCCGAAGCGGCTGAAGCGGATCAGGAACTCGCGCACACTGGTCGTTCCGGTGCCGATCTCGCGCGCCAGTTCAAGCTCGTTGATCTGCATGCCGGGCTCGGCGCCGCCGGCGAGAATCCGGCGCATGAAACTGCGCTCGATGATTTCGGCGAGCGAATCGGTCTCTTCCGTTGGGAAGTAGTCGTCGGGGCGGGGCTGCCGCAGCACGTTCTTCTTGCGCTTGTCCCAGGCGATGAGCTGCGCCTCCTCGAAGCGGCTGAGGATCGCGCGCACCGTCGTCCGGCTGACGCCGAGCACCTGCCCAAGTTCCGGCTCGGAGGGCAGCGAGGATGTTTCCGCCAGAAGCTTCAGGCAGCGGTTATAGGCATCCTTGAAGACGGTGTTCTGTTTTGCCATGGCAAGATCCGGCCGGTTCGAAATTGTCTGCGCTTGTCAGGGACGCTCCTCTATCGCGGCGATCCGGTTTTGTCTCCGTCTGTCGTCAACATCTGTTCCTCCCATTCACCCGGTCCGGTCGTTGGCACGGCGTCGTCGCCGATGTTTTCGCTATAATACCCATTGACGACGATCTGTCTATTGTAGATAAAAGACAGAAGAACAGACGATAACAATCATGGAGAAATCGGTGTCTGCGCCGTCCACCATCCTGCTCGCACCGGAGGACAACGTCGTCGTGGCGACATTGGCGATTGCCGCTGGTGATGCCTTGCCGAACGGCGCTCGCGCCGCAGTAAAGGTCGATGCCGGCCACAAGATTGCGATCCGTCCCATTCGCGCCGGCGAACCGGTCGTCAAATACGCCCAGGCGATCGGACGGGCGACCGCCGACATCGCGCCGGGCGACCATGTGCATTCCCACAATCTTGCCTTCGACCGGGATCGTCTGGCGATCGGTCCACAAGGGACGCCGGAGGCGGCAAGCGATGCCGACAAGGCACGCACCTTCAAGGGCTATCGCCGCGCAGATGGCCGGGCTGCGACGCGAAACTATATCGGTGTCGTCGCCAGCGTTAACTGTTCCACCACGGTCTGCCGTGCCATCGCCGAGGAGGCGAACCGCCGCATCCTGCCGAAATACGAAGGCATCGACGGCTTCGTGCCGATCGTGCACGATCAGGGCTGCGGCATGTCGTCGACCGGCGACGGAATGGCCAATCTGCACCGCACGCTTGCCGGTTACGCCCGCCATGCCAATTTCGGCGGCGTGCTGATGGTGGGCCTCGGCTGCGAGGTCAATCAATTGACGCTCTATGGCCAGAGCGGCGCTGGCGCGGAGAAACGTCATTTCAACATTCAGGAAGCCGGCGGCTCGCGCCGCTCCGTGGAAAAGGCACTCGGCATTCTCGAAGAAATCGCGGCCGAAATCGGAAAAGAGCGCCGTATTGCCATTCCGGTCAGCGAGATCATCGTCGGCTTGCAATGTGGCGGGTCGGACGGGCTTTCGGGCATCACCGCCAATCCGGCGCTTGGCGCCGCCGTCGATATCCTTGCTGCAGCCGGCGGCACGGCGATCCTCTCGGAGACCTCTGAGATCTATGGTGCCGAGCACCTGCTACGCAGCCGGGCGGTGAATGAGGCCGTAGCGGTGAAACTCGACGGCCTGATTGCCTGGTGGGAGAACTATGTGGCGATGCATGGCGCATCGCTCGACAACAATCCTTCGCCGGGCAACAAACGCGGTGGACTAACCACCATTCTTGAAAAATCACTCGGTGCTGTCGCCAAGGGTGGCCGGTCGCCGCTGAACGCAGTCTATCGGTATGCCGAACGGGTCACCGAGCACGGGCTCGTCTTCATGGATACGCCCGGCTACGATCCGGTATCTGCCACCGGCCAGGTTGCCGGCGGTGCCAACGTCATTGCCTTTACCACCGGCCGCGGCAGCTGTTTCGGCTGTACGCCGGCGCCGTCGATCAAGCTTACCAGCAACACGGCGCTGTTTCGGGCGATGGAAGAGGACATGGACTTCGATTGCGGGGTGGTCGCTTCGGGGGAGGCGAGCATTGCCGGGCTTGGCCGGGAGATCTTCGACCTGATCGTCGAGACCGCCTCTGGCCGCAAGACCAAGAGCGAGCTTTTCGGCTACGGCGACAACGAGTTCGTGCCCTGGCATCTGGGGGCGACGCTCTAGACATGTGACGACTGGCATCCTTGGAGGAGGAGAACAGGGAATGCAGACGAGACGGATCGGTCGAACCGGACTATCGGTGACCGAGTACAGCTTCGGCGCCGCCGGTCTCGGCGGGCTCTACCGGGAGTGTACCCGCGACGCCGCCATGGCGACGCTGGACGCGGCCTGGCAGTCGGGTATGCGCTACTTTGATGTGGCGCCTTTTTACGGCCTCGGGCTTGGAGAACGGCGGGTCGGCGACTTCCTGCGCGACAAGCCGCGCGACGAATTCGTGCTCTCCACCAAGGTCGGCCGGCTCCTCCATCCGGTGCCGGAAGACAAGGTGCCAGACTACTCCTATGTGAGGCCGCTCAATTTCGATGTCAGATACGACTACAGCTATGACGGCATCATGCGCTCCGTCGAGTTCAGCTACGCTCGGCTCGGACTCAGCCGCATCGACATCCTCTATGTCCACGACATCGGCGGCTACACCCACGGTGCCGCCCGCAATGCCGTCTATATCAGGCAGTTGCTGGACGGCGGCCTCAAGGCGCTGGAGGAGCTGAAATCCTCAGGAGCGATCGTCGCCTATGGTCTCGGTGTGAACGAGGTACCGGTCTGCCTGGAGGTCATGCGGCGGGCCGATATCGACTGCATCCTGCTTGCCGGCCGCTATACACTGCTCGACCGCTCGGCCGTCGCCGAACTGTTGCCGCTCTGTGAAAAGAAGCAGACCTCGCTTGTCGTCGGCGGGGTCTTCAACTCGGGCATTCTGGCAACGGGCCCGGTCGAGGGGGCGCATTTCGATTACATGCCGGCAACGGAAGATATCCGGCAAAAGGTCGGTGCCATGGAGGTGGTCGCGCGCGGTATGAACGTGCCGCTTGCCGCGCCAGCCATGCAGTTTCCGCTGAGCCATCCCAAGGTCGCCTCCGTGCTGGTCGGCACCGCCAAGCCGGAGAGTCTGAGGCGCAACATGGCGCTCACCGAACACCGGTTTTCCGCGGCCGATTTCGCGGCTTTTGAACCGTTCACGCTGGTCGCGCCGGAGCTCGGCGACGAGGCTGTTCGCGTTTAGCGGGCGGGGGCCGCGTTTCGGTCTGAAATGCTGTTCCGGCAGCTTGCCAAGCCGGAATTGTCGTATTAGCATTCCAATATGTTTTTTATCGATAAAAGGTCGATAGCTAGCACCTGCGATCGATCTCCAAGAAATGGAACACGGTGCACTGAGAGGAGAAACCTGGGATGAGCATTCTGAAAAGCAGCCTTACCCGTCGCGCCTTCACCGCTTTGGCCGGTGCCGCGATGATCGCCGGCATGTCGCCGGCCGCGTCCTTTGCGCAGGACGTGACGATCCCGATCATCGTCAAGGACACCACGTCCTTCTACTGGCAAATCGTGCTTGCTGGTGCCCGCGCCGCCGGCAAGGATCTGGGTGTCAATGTACCTGAACTCGGCGCCCAGTCCGAGTCCGACATCAACGGCCAGATCAGCATTCTCGAAAACGCGGTTGCCGGCGCGCCGGCTGCCGTCGTGATCTCGCCGACGGAGTTCAAGGCACTCGGCAAGCCGATCGATGAGGCGGCCAAGGCCGTCCCGATCATCGGTATCGACTCCGGCGCCGACTCCAAGGCATTCTCCTCGTTCCTGACCACCGACAACGTCCAGGGCGGCCGTATTGCCGCCGACGGTCTTGCGGCCGCCGTGAAGGAAATGAGCGGCAAGGAAGAGGGCGAAATCGCCATCATTACCAGCCTTCCGGGTGTCGGCTCGCTCGACCAGCGCCGTGAAGGCTTCCTCGATCAGGTCAAGACCAAGTACCCGGGCTTCAAGGTCGTCGTCGACAAATACGCCGACGGGCAGGCGACCACCGGCCTCAACATCATGACCGACCTGATCACCGCCAATCCGAACCTTGTCGGTGTGTTCGCGTCGAACCTGATCATGGCGCAGGGCGTCGGTCAGGCGATCGCCGAAAACAAACTCGGCGACAAGATCAAGGTGATCGGCTTCGACAGCGACGACAAGACCGTCGGCTTCCTCAAGGAAGGCGTTCTGGCGGGTCTCGTCGTTCAGGATCCTTACCGGATGGGCTATGATGGCGTGAAGACGGCACTGGCCGTCTCCAAGGGCGAAAAAGTCGAGGCGAATGTCGACACCGGTGCCAATCTGGTGACCAAAGCCAATATGGCCGAACCGAAGATCGACGCTCTCTTGAACCCGAAGGTCAAGTGACGACGGCCGCGGCGGGCCCATTGCCCGCCGCACCCGCTTGCGACCGGGAACGAGGACCGGTCGCAAGCGATCTCTGCGATGGGAGGAATGCGCAGATGACCGAGTTGCAAGAGGCGCGCGACACCAGGACCCAGGGACTGCAGGTGGCAACGCGTCATCCGGTTCCCAAAGGGGAGCCGATTCTGGAACTGCGCGCTTTGCAGAAGAAATATGGCGCCGTCGAAGCGCTGAAGCCTGCCTCGCTGACGTTCTTATCCGGCGAGATCCACGCCATCGTGGGCGAGAACGGCGCCGGCAAGTCGACGCTGATCAAACTTCTGACCGGTGTCATCAAGCGCACGTCAGGCGAAATCTTCTGGTGCGGCAAACCCGTTCAACTCGGCACGCCACATGAGGCGATCGAGCGCGGCATCAACGCCGTGCACCAGGAGGTCGTACTCTGTGCGCACCTGTCTGTGGCGGCCAACATGTTCCTCGGCGACGAGATCAATCGTAACGGCCTGATGCGCAAGCGCGCCATGACCGATGCGGCGCAGCGCGTGCTCGACGATCTCGGCTTCAATCTGCCGGCCGGCGCGGTGCTCGGCAGTCTCACCATTGGCCAGCAGCAGCTCGTTGCCACGGCGCGCGCCGCCATGCGTGGCACGCAGTTCCTGATCTTCGATGAGCCGACCGCCTATCTCACCCGACAGGAATCGGCGCAGCTCTTCCGGCTGATCCAGAGGCTTCAGGCCGAAGGCGTGACCATCGTCTATATCAGCCACCGAATGGAGGAGGTCTTCGAGATTGCCGACCGCGTCTCGGTGCTGCGCGACGGCACCCATGTCGGCACCCGCAAGATTGGCGAGACGAACGAGGCGGAGCTGATCGCGTTGATGATCAACCGCACCATAGAGCAGATCTATCACAAGGAGCATTTTCCGCCCGGCGAGGTCATCGTCGAAACGCGGAACTTGAGTGGCCCCGGTTTTCAGGATGTATCGCTGACCGTTCGCGCCGGCGAGATCGTCGGCCTTTATGGGCTGATCGGAGCGGGGCGCAGCGAGTTTGCGCTCGGCCTCTATGGTCGGCATCGTCCAAGCGCCGGCGAGGTCTATTGGAAGGGGCGCAAGGTCGAGATCGCCAGCGAGCGTGTCGCCATGAATCTCGGCATCGCGCTCGCGCCGGAAAGCCGCCGCGATCAGGGCCTGTGCCTCAATCTGCCGATCGGCCTCAACATCAATCTTCCGGTGTTCAACCGGCTGACGCGTGGCCTGACGATCAACGGCCAGCAGGAGCGGGAGAATGCCGACCGGCAGATCCGCGACCTGAAGATCAAGACGCCGTCGCGACGAGTCCTGGCGTCGGCCATGTCCGGCGGCAACCAGCAGAAGATCGTTATCGGCAAGTGGCTGAGCCATGGCGCCAAGCTCTTCATCTTCGACGAGCCGACCGTCGGCGTCGATGTGGGCACCAAGGCCGAGATCTACCGCCTGTTCGCGCGGCTTCTGGAGAACGGGGCAGGCATCATCCTGATCTCGTCCTATCTGCCTGAAGTCTACGAGCTTGCGGACAAGTTGCACGTGTTCCGGCGCGGGCGGCTGGTTGCTAGCCACGACTATCGCGCCGCGAGCCACGAGGAAGTGCTGACGCAGGCGATCGGTGTTTGAACACATAAAAAGAAATCTGAGAGACGCAGGGAGGAAGACGATGAGTGCGGAAACGGTGGAAAGCGGCGCCAGCGCGGCGCCACGCAAGGGCGTGAGCATTCTGTTCGGCCTCACCCTCCTGGGGCTGCTTCTGTTCCTCTGGCTGCTGCTGGGCCTCGCCACCAACAGTTTTTGGACGCCAAACAACATCAGCAACCTGTTGCGCCAGGGGGCGATGACGGCCATCCTCGCGGTCGGCCAAACCTTCGTCATCATCACCGCCGGCATCGATCTTTCGGTGGGGGCGGTGGTCGGCTTCACCAGCGTCATCGTCGCCTGGCTGCTTGCGGCTGGCATGCCGCTCTGGGCCGCCATCATCCTCACGCTCGCCTTCGGGGTGCTGATCGGCGCCTTCCATGCCTTCGGCATCGTGCGCATGGGTCTGCCGCCCTTCATCATAACGCTTGCGACCCTGACATCGCTGCGCGGGATCGGCCTGCTGATCACCAACGGTTCGACGATCTCGATCACCAATGAAGCCTTCACCAACTTCTCTCGCGCGGATTTCCTCGGTGTGCCGAGCCTGTTCTGGATGGTGATCGTGGTGGCGATCCCGGCCTATGTCTTCCTGCACTTGAGCCGCTTCGGCCGTTATCTCTTCGCGGTCGGCTCCAACAACGAGGCGGCGCGCCTCTCCGGCGTCAACGTGCACCGCACCATCTATCTCGCCTATATCCTGTCATCGACCTGCGCCGCCTTCGTCGGCCTGCTGCTCGCCTCGCGCATCGGCATCGGTAACGCGACGCAAGCCGAGGGATGGGAACTGCAGGCGATCGCCTCGTCGGTCATCGGCGGCACCAGTCTGTTCGGGGCCGTCGGCTCGGTCCATGGGCCGCTGCTCGGCGCTTTCATCCTTGCGACGATCAACAACGGTGCCAATCTTCTCAACGTCAACTCGTTCTGGCAGCGCATCATCACCGGCGCGCTGATCATCGTCATCGTCTATTTCGACCAACTCCGGCGCCGCAGCGCCCGCTAGGCGCTGCCACCGAACATTCCGCGGGAACTGCCATGAAAGCCGTGCTCTGCCTCGAACCCGGCCGCCTGGAGGTCGTCGACCGTCCACCGGCTGAAGACGTGCCTGACGGGTGGGTGCGTCTATCCGTCAGCCATGTCGGCATCTGCGGTACCGACTACCATATCTTCGCCGGCAAACATCCGTTCCTCGAATACCCGAGGGTCATGGGTCACGAGATCTCGGCAACGGTCATTTCCGGTGGCCGCGGCACTGAGGTCGCGCCCGGTACGCCTGTGGTGGTCAACCCCTATCTCTCCTGCGGCAACTGCGTTGCCTGTCGCAAGGGCAAGCCGAACTGCTGCACCGCCATCAAGGTTCTCGGCGTGCATACGGATGGCGCCTTCTGCGAAGAGATCATCGTGCCCGAGGGTAATCTTTATCCGGCGCACGGTCTGTCTGCCGAAGCTGCGGCAACGGTCGAATTCCTGGCAATCGGTGCCCATGCGGTGCGCCGAGCATCCACGGATGCGGGTTCACGGGCGCTGGTCATCGGCGCAGGGCCGATTGGCCTCGGCACCGCGATCTTCTCGCGCATTGCCGGCCATCAGGTGACGCTCGTCGATACCAGCGACGAACGGCTGGATTTTGCTGCCGAGAAGCTCGGCTTTGCCAATGGCATCGTCGCGGGAACCGATATGGGGTCACGCATAGCCGAAGCGACGGGAGGGGATGGGTTCGACGTGGTCTTCGATGCCACCGGGTATAGTGGCTCGATGCAGGCCGCCTTCGCCTATGTCGCCCATGGCGGCACGCTGGTCTTTGTCAGCGTTGTCAAGGACGAGATTTGCTTCTCCGATCCGGAGTTTCACAAGCGGGAGATGACCTTGGTCGGCAGCCGCAATGCGACCCGCCAGGACTTTGATCACGTCGTTGCATCGATTGCTTCCGGCCTCGTGCCGGTCGAGGCGTTGATCACCCACCGCACGACGCTTGCGGGCGCGGTTGCCGATCTGCCGCGATGGGCGGAAGAAAAGTCGGGTCTGGTCAAGGCAATCGTCAAGGTGGCAGCTGCATGAGCGATGGCGGCTTTGCTGCATTGCCGCAGAGGTCGCGCCTGACGGTCGCTCTTCGGAGTCGCCATTTTCTCCCCGAAAATGCCCGACATCGGCACTCAACGCACGAAAATTGCGGAAAACCGCCAGTTTCGGACAAGCTCGTTTGCAAATCGTCAGGAATCCAGATTCATTCTGGCCTGAGGCCTTGTATCGAGGCGAGACGGGTATATTTGTTGCACTGCACAAGAAAAGTGGTAGTCTGGCAGAGATTGCGGACACCAAGACAAACAATCGCAAGCTTGCGTCCGACCGGGAGCGGCGTTGTCGTCGATTGAACCAAGGGGTACGCTTCCCATGTTCTACCAGCTCTATGAATTGAACCATGCAATGATGGCGCCGTGGCGTACGGCCGCCGATGCCATGCGGCTTGCCTTCAGCAATCCGATGAACCCCATCTCGCACACCTATTTCGGCCGTGCCGCTGCCGCCGGGCTCGAAGTGTTCGAGCGCTCCACCCGCCGCTATGGCAAACCGGAGTTCGGACTTCCCGCGACGGAGGTCGACGGCACGTCCGTTTCCGTCTACGAGCGCATCGTCTGGCGCTCACCCTTCTGCAACCTCATCCATTTCGAGCGCGCCTTGCCCAAGGGGCGTGCCGCCGATCCGAAGGTTCTGGTCGTCGCGCCGATGTCCGGCCACTACGCGACGCTGCTGCGCGGCACCGTGGAAGCCCTGCTGCCGCATTCCGACATCTACATCACGGACTGGATCGACGCCCGCATGGTGCCGCTCAGCGAAGGCACTTTCGATCTCGACGATTACATCGACTACGTCATCCAGATGCTCCACTTCCTGGGCCCGAACACCCATGTGATCGGCGTCTGTCAGCCGGCAGTGCCTGTGCTCGCCGCCGTCGCCCTGATGGAAGCGGCGGACGATCCGCTGTCGCCGGCGACGATGACGCTGATGGGCGGACCGATCGACACCCGCATCAATCCGACGGGCGTCAATCAGCTTGCCGAACAGCGGCCGATCGAATGGTTCCGCGACAACGTCATCATGCCGGTGCCGTGGCCGCAGCCGGGCTTCATGCGCATGGTCTATCCGGGCTTCCTGCAGCTCTCTGGCTTCATGTCGATGAACCTCGACCGGCACCTGATCGCCCACAAAGAGTTCTTCGCGCATCTGGTGAAGAACGATGGTGACGCCGCCGAGAAGCACCGGGACTTCTATGACGAGTATCTGGCCGTCATGGACCTGACGGCCGAATTCTACCTGCAGACCGTGCAGGTGGTCTTCATGCAGCACGCGCTGCCGAAGGGCGAGATGATGCATCGCGGCAAGCGCGTCGATACGACGGCGATCAAGAAGGTCGCGCTGCTGACCGTCGAAGGCGAGAACGACGACATTTCCGGCGTTGGCCAGACGAAGGCGGCGCAGACGATCTGCACCAACATCCCTGATCACATGCGCATGCACTACATGCAGCCGGATGTCGGCCACTACGGCGTCTTCAACGGATCGCGCTTCCGCCGCGAAATCGCGCCGCGCATCGTCGCTTTCCACCGCGAGCACTCGCGGCACGTGAAGCCGGTGAAGCAGCTCATCAAGGGCGGCAAGTTGGCCTAACCTCGCGATCGGGGCCGTTTTGACCGCGTAGAGTCAAGGGTTTGTTCGAATCCGGGGGAGGGCGTCTTGCACAGCCAAGGGCGCCTTCCCACATCGTTTTCATCGGGCCGCATGGGTGGCCCGGATGATTGCGAGGAATCCTGAAGATGAACCAATCTGCAATGATCCGTCCGGATTGGACGCCCGCGACCATCGCCCTGATGGTGCTCGGCTTCGTGGTCTTCTGGCCACTGGGTCTGGCCATGCTCGCCTACATCCTGTTCGGCGAAAAGCTGAAGACTTTCAAGAAAGACGCCAACGACACGGTGGATGGCATGTGCTCTGCATTCAAGCGCAATGGACGCCGTTCCAACTGGACGCATCGCACCGGCAACGTCGCCTTCGACGACTGGCGTGAAGCCGAGCTTGCCCGCCTCGACGAGGAACGCCGCAAGCTCGACGCGATGCGCGAAGAGTTCGACACCTATGTGCGCGAGCTTCGCCGCGCCAAGGACCAGGAAGAGTTCGACCGCTTCATGCGCGACCGCAAGAACGGCGGCTCCGGCCCGGTGGTCGAAGCTCACTAATCCGAAGACAACGCTTCCGGCGTTTCACATGAAACGCCGGATTATCCATTGCGCGCCTTTCGACGCTGTAGGCGAAGCCCCAGCGAATCGGTTAGAAAGCCTGCATGTTCCCTTCTTTCAAGCGGCGCATTCAACCTGCTCCACCCGCCATGACGCGGCAGATCGACGTTGCCGGCAAGTCCCTGCCGCTGACGATCAAGCAGAACGCGCGCGCGACCCGCATGACACTGCGCATCGAGCCCGGCGGCCGGGCGCTGAAGATGACGATCCCCCAAGGCTTGCCGGAGCGTGAGGTCAACGCCTTTCTCAACCGCCATCAGGGCTGGCTGATGACGAAGCTCGCGCGTTTCTCCGGCGAAAGCCAAATCGAGGAGGGCGGCTCCATCTTGATCCGAGGCATCTCCCACCGGATCGAGCGGACCGGCAATATCCGCGGTCTGACGGAAGCGGTCTTGATCGATGACGAACCGGTGCTGCGCGTCAGCGGCGGCGAGGAGCACCTGAATCGGCGCATCGTCGATTTCCTCAAGAAGGAAGCCCGTCAGGATCTTGATCGGCTGGTGGCAATCTATACCGGCCGCATCGGCCGACGGGCGAAGTCGCTGTCGCTGAAGGACACCCGCAGCCGCTGGGGATCCTGTTCGGCCGATGGGGCGCTGAGCTTCTCCTGGCGCATCGTCATGGCGCCGCCGAAGGTCATCGCCTATCTTGCAGCGCACGAGGTCGCACATTTGCAGGAGATGAACCACGGCCCCGATTTTTGGACGCTGTGCGGGAGGCTGTGCCCGGATACGGAGGATGCCAAGCGCTGGCTCCGCCGCAACGGCACGATGCTTCACGCGATCGACTTCGACTGAACCAGGCGGAGAGCGATGGCGCGTTACGCGCGGTAACGCAGAGCGTCGCGGATCTTCTCGTCGGTCTTGTATTGGCTGAGCGCATAGACCGACCAGATCGCTGCCGGAACCCAACCGATTAGGGTGAGCTGCAGGATCAGGCAGACGAGGCCGGCAAAGGGACGGCCGATGGTGAAAAACTGCAGCCAGGGCAGGATTAGCGCGAGCAACAGGCGCATCAGTCTCTCCATTGTGGTAAAATGCATATGGTGAAAGCTCGCCTGTCGCGCAAGGGGCGCAACGGCCGTCGGGCCATCGTTGCAGGGGGCGCTGGCTGGGCCTTGCGCGTCGGTTTTTGGCTCGACTCGCGCGACATTTCATGCAAGGTCGCTTCTCATGAAAACCGAAGTGAAGATATGCGGGCTGAAGACCGCGGAAGCGGTTGAGCGTGCTGTCGCGCTCGGTGCATCCCATACCGGCTTCATCTTTTTTCCAAAGAGTCCCAGGAACATCGAGCCTGACGATGCCGGCCGTCTGGCAGACCGCATTCGCGGCCAGGCGAAGATCGTCGCGGTCACGGTCAATGCCGACAATGACGAACTCGACGAGATCGTTTCGGCGCTCAACCCGGATATCCTGCAGCTCCACGGCAGTGAAGATCCGGAACGGTTGCTGACGGTCAAGGCGATGTACGGGCTTCCTATCATGAAGGCCCTTTCGGTGCGCGATGCATCGGACCTCGAAAGGATCGACCCCTACATCGGCATTGCCGATCGCTTCCTCTTTGATGCCAAGCCGCCTCAAGGTTCCGATTTGCCCGGCGGTAACGGCGTTTCCTTTGACTGGAAGCTGCTCGACGCGCTTGACGGAAGCGTCGATTACATGCTTTCCGGTGGTCTCAACGCCAGTAACATTGGCGAGGCCATGGTGCAGACCCGCGCCCGCGCCATCGATATCTCCTCCGGCGTCGAGAGCGCGCCGGGCGTCAAGGATCTGAAGCTCATGGAATCGTTTTTCAATGCCGTTCGCCAGGCGGAGGCGGGCATGCCACGGTCAGGGAGCAGGACGTGAACCAGGCGCCAAAGTTGAATTCTTTCCGGGGCGGTCCCGACGAGGACGGCCGTTTCGGCATTTTTGGCGGTCGCTTCGTGGCCGAGACATTGATGCCCCTGATCCTCGACCTGCAGGCCGAGTGGAACAAGGCAAAGGACGATCCGGCCTTCAAGGCGGAACTGGCGCATCTCGGCGCTCACTATATCGGCCGGCCGAGCCCGCTTTATTTCGCCGAGCGGCTGACGGCTGAGCTCGGCGGCGCCAAGATCTATTTCAAGCGCGAAGAGCTGAACCACACCGGTTCGCACAAGATCAACAACTGCATCGGCCAGATCCTGCTGGCTAAGCGCATGGGCAAGACGCGCATCATCGCCGAAACCGGTGCCGGCCAGCATGGCGTTGCTTCGGCGACAGTCGCGGCCCGCTTCGGCCTGCCTTGCGTCGTCTACATGGGCGCGACCGACGTCGAGCGCCAGGCGCCGAACGTTTTCCGCATGAAGCTGCTCGGTGCCGAGGTCAAGCCGGTAACCGCCGGCAGCGGCACGCTCAAGGACGCGATGAACGAGGCCCTGCGTGACTGGGTCACCAATGTCGACAACACTTACTATCTGATCGGTACGGCCGCCGGCCCGCATCCCTATCCGGAAATGGTCCGCGATTTCCAGGCGGTCATCGGCCAGGAAGCCAAGGAACAGATGCTCGCCGCCGAAGGCCGGCTGCCGGATCTCGTCGTTGCTGCCGTCGGCGGTGGCTCCAACGCGATCGGCATCTTCCATCCGTTCCTTGATGATGAAAGCGTCAAGATCGTCGGCGTCGAAGCCGGCGGCAAGGGCATCGAGGGCGACGAGCATTGCGCGTCGATCACCGCCGGTTCGCCCGGCGTGCTGCATGGCAACCGCACCTATCTGCTGCAGGACGGCGACGGCCAGATCAAGGAAGGCCACTCGATTTCTGCCGGCCTCGACTACCCCGGCATCGGCCCGGAACATGCCTGGCTGAACGATGTCGGCCGCGTCGAATACGTGCCGATCATGGACCACGAAGCGCTCGAGGCGTTCCAGACGCTGACCCGCCTCGAAGGCATTATCCCGGCGCTCGAGCCGTCGCATGCGCTTGCCGAGGTCATCAAGCGTGCGCCGAAAATGGGCAAGGACGAGATCATCCTGATGAACCTCTCCGGTCGCGGCGACAAGGACATCTTCACCGTCGGCAAGTTACTGGGAATGGGGCTGTAAGATCATGACCGCACGCATGGACAAGAGATTTGCCGATGTGGCGGCCGAGGGACGGCCGGTCCTCGTCACCTATTTCATGGCCGGTGATCCGGATTTCGAGACGTCGCTCTCGATCATGAAGGCGTTGCCGAAGGCCGGCGCCGACGTCATCGAACTCGGCATGCCCTTCTCTGACCCGATGGCCGATGGCCCGGCCATCCAGCTTGCCGGTCAACGCGCGCTGAAGGGCTGCCAGACGCTTGCCAAGACGCTCGAGATCGCCCGCCGCTTCCGCGAGGACGACCAGCGCACGCCGATCGTGCTGATGGGCTACTACAATCCGATCTATATCTACGGCGTCGACCGCTTCCTGACGGATGCGCTCGCCGCCGGCATCGACGGCCTGATCGTCGTCGATCTGCCGCCGGAGATGGATGATGAACTCTGCATCCCGGCGCTTGCGAAGGGCATCAGCTTCATTCGCCTCGCGACGCCGACCACGGACGACCGTCGCCTGCCGAAGGTGCTCGAAAACACCTCCGGTTTCGTCTATTACGTATCGATGAACGGCATCACAGGTTCGGCTCTGCCCGATCCGTCGTTGATTGCCGGCGCAGTCGGCCGTATCAAGGCGCACACCAACCTGCCGGTTTGCGTCGGTTTCGGCGTCAAGACGGCGGAGCATGCAAGGGCCATCGGAGCATCCGCCGATGGCGTGGTCGTCGGTACGGCGATCGTCAACCAGATCGCGTCGAGCCTGACCGAAGAGGGCAAGGCGACGGACGCGACGGTTCCGGGTGTTGAAGCGCTGGTCAGAGGGCTCTCGGCAGGCGTGCGGTCCGCACGCCTCGCAGCAGCCGAATAATTGCCTATATTAGCGCGCACAACCCGAAGGAAATCTTCAGGAGTTACTAAGTGAACTGGATCACAAACTACGTTCGGCCGAAGATCAACTCGATGCTGGGCCGCCGGGAAGTTCCGGAAAATCTCTGGATCAAGTGCCCGGAAACCGGCGAGATGGTGTTCCACCGCGATCTCGAAGAAAACAAGTGGGTCATCCCGCAGTCCGGCTTCCACATGAAGATGCCGGCCAAGGCTCGGCTGAAGGACCTGTTCGACGGCGGCATCTATGAAGCGTTTCCGCAGCCGAAGGTTGCTCAGGACCCGCTGAAGTTCCGCGATTCCAAGAAGTACTCCGACCGTCTGCGCGACAGCCGCGTGAAGACCGAGCTCGAAGACACGATCGTCGCCGGTCTCGGCCGCGTTCAGGGCGTCAAGCTCGTCGCCGTCGTGCACGAGTTCAACTTCATTGGCGGTTCGCTCGGCATGGCTGCCGGCGAGGCGATCATCAAGGCCTTCGAAAGGGCGATCGCCGAGAAGTGCCCGCTGGTCATTTTCCCGGCATCGGGCGGCGCACGCATGCAGGAAGGTATCCTGTCGCTGATGCAGCTGCCGCGCACCACGGTTGCCGTCAACATGCTGAAGGAAGCCGGTCTTCCCTATATCGTCGTGCTCACCAACCCGACGACCGGTGGCGTCACCGCATCCTATGCGATGCTTGGCGATATCCATATGGCCGAGCCTGGTGCCGAAATCGGCTTTGCCGGCAAGCGCGTGATCGAGCAGACGCTGCGCGAGAAGCTGCCGGAAGGTTTCCAGACTTCTGAATACCTGCTGGAGCACGGCATGGTCGACATGGTGGTCAAGCGCCATGATCTGCCGTCGACGCTTGCCCGGGTCCTGAAGATCCTGATGAAGAAGCCGGCGGAAGCCTCGAAGCTCAACGGCGGCACGCAGCCGGCTGCCTTGCCGGTCGCGGCGAGCGCTTAAAAGCAATTCCGGGGAAAGCGTGAACCGGTTTTCCCGGAATTGCGCAGAACGAGAATGAACATCTCTGCCAGACCGGAGATGTTTGGCAGTGAAGCTTGTCGGGTCGGGGTGAGAGATGACAGCGGTGGAAGCCAGCGAAGCGGGCTATGAGATCGAAAAACTCCTTGCCCTCCACCCCAAGGGGTTCGACCTGTCGCTGGACAGGATCACCCGGCTGCTCGCCGCGCTCGGCAATCCGCAGGACCGCCTGCCACCGGTGATCCATGTCGCCGGTACCAATGGCAAGGGTTCGGCAACCGCGTTTTCGCGGGCGATCCTCGAAGCGGCCGGTCTCAGCGTTCACGTCCACACGTCGCCGCATCTCGTCAATTGGCACGAGCGCTATCGCCTCGGCGTCAAGGGCGGCAAGGGACGGCTCGTCAGCGACCCCGTTCTGGCCGATGCGGTGCGTCGCGTCGCCGAAGCCAATGGCGGGGAGAAGATCACCGTCTTCGAAATCCTGACCGCCGTCACCTTCCTTCTCTTTGCCGAGCATCCGGCGGATGTCGCGATCATCGAGGTTGGCCTCGGCGGCCGCTTCGACGCGACCAATGTCATTGCTCGACCGGCCGTCTCTGTCATCATGCCGATCTCGCTCGATCACCAGGCCTATCTCGGCGATCGGGTGGAACTGATAGCTGCGGAAAAAGCCGGTATCATGAAGCGTGGCTGCTCCGTCGTGATCGGTCAGCAGGAAGAAGAGGCTGCGCGCGATGTGCTGATCTCGACGGCCGAGCGGCTCGGCTGCCCGATGTTCGTCTACGGCCAGGACTTCATGGCGCATGAGGAATTCGGCCGCCTTGTCTATCAGGACGAAAGCGGTCTCGCCGATCTGCCGCTGCCGAAGCTGCCGGGACGCCACCAATACGCCAATGCCGCCGCGGCCGTTCGCGCGGTGCGGGCTGCGGGCTTCGACGTTTCGGAGGCGGCGATCGAGAAGGGGCTTGCCGGCGTCGAGTGGCCCGGGCGCCTGCAGCGCCTGACCAGCGGCAAACTTACGCGTTACGGTCCGGCCGATGCGGAAATCTGGGTCGACGGCGGCCATAATCCGGGTGCCGGCCAGGTGATCGCCGAAGCGATGGCGACCTTCGAAGAACGCGAATCGCGCCCCTTGTTCCTGATCATCGGCATGATCAACACCAAGGATCCGGTCGGCTATTTCCGGGCGTTTATGGATCTTGCCGAACAGGTCTTCACCGTTCCGATCCGTGGTTCCGATGCAGGTCTTGATCCGGTGGCGCTTGCAAGCGACGCGGCTGCTGTCGGATTTGAGGCTGCGGCTGTCTCTTCCGTCGCCGAAGCGCTGACGATCGTTGCCAATCTGGTCGATGAGGATCCGGCGCCGCCGCGCATCCTGATCGGCGGCTCGCTCTATCTGGTGGGCGACGTTCTCGCCGACAACGGTACGCCGCCGAAGTGATCCGGAGGTGGCGCCGCCATCCCGATAGCAGCCAAGTTCAAGACAAGAAAAAAGCCCGGCATGCCGGGCTTTCTGCTGCGGTAGTCAGCGAAGGTCTCAGGCGACCGCCGTGGAGATCCACGAGGAAAGGGCCGTCTTCGGCGCAGCGCCAACCTTGATGTCGGCCACTTCGCCGGCCTTGAACATGGCGAGCGTCGGGATCGAGCGAACGCCGTACTGGGCAGCCAGTTCCGGGTTTTCGTCGATGTTGAGCTTGACGACCTTGACCTTGCCGGCGAGCTCGTTCGAGATTTCCTCGAGGCTCGGCGCGATCATTTTGCAGGGGCCGCACCATTCAGCCCAGAAATCGACAACCACGGGCTCGGCGGAGTTCAGCACTTCCTGCTGAAAATTGGACGTATCGACCTTTACGGTAGCCATAGGCTGCTCCTTGCGTTCGGAATGGCAGTATCCAGATGTTGTGTCTCATGTGAGATGGCACCGCTGGATTTTCAATATCGGGTATCTCACTTTGTCGCGAGGTCTTCAAGGCTCCTGTCGAGCGCCTGATCCGTAACCACGTGGATTGCCGGTCCTTCGGTGAAGATCAGCACGCATCGGAATGCGTGCCCGGGATAGAGCGGCCGCAACAGCTCGCGATAGATCGCAAGCTGTGCCCTGTAGGCGAAGGGTATGTCACCCTGCGAAGCCGGCACCTGCCGGTTCGTCTTGAAATCGGCAATGGTCACGATCCCGTCGCTGACGGCGAGCCGATCGATACGGCCGGAGACCGCGTGCTCGCGCGTGCCGAGGGTCAGCGTGCCCATGACCGAGACTTCGGCGCGGCTGCCGGCCGAGAAGAGCGCCTGAAGATCGGGATGGTCGAGCACATTCTCGACAGCGTCAATCAGCGCGGCGCGCTGCTCCGGCGACCAGCGGGGCACGGAACGCACGAGGTAGCGCTCGGCCGCGGCGCGGCGATCATTGCCCGCAATGGAGGGCAGGACCTGCAGCAGGCGGTGCAGGATGGCACCGCGCAACATCGAGAGATTTGCCGGTGCCTTCTCAGAAAACAGGGCGGATCCGACAAGCCCATCGCCGTCGTCCTCGTCGATGGCGATACCGACGCCGGAGGGGCTGAGCGGCCGCGGCAGCCGCTTTTGCGGTGGCAGCGGCGTCGAAAAGGCCTTCGGCAGGCCGGTGGCCGGGCGGCTGGCGTCCGGCGTGGGCGCTTGCTTGGAGGGAAGGTCGCGCTCGAGCTGCTTCTCGCGCCAGGCATGGCCGGACCATTCCTCGCCGCCGGTGTGAAAGGTCTTCGGGTGGCCGCGGCCATTTTCGTCCCCGGCGAGGCTCGCCTGAACCATGGCATGCCATGTTTCGGCGACGGCCCGCTGTCCGCGATAGCCACAGACGATCAGGCGGTCGGCGGCACGGGTCATGCCGACATAGAGCAGGCGTCGATACTCTTCCTCGGCGAGCGTCTTCAGGCGATCGCTGTCGGCGGCCACGAGCGTGTTCGATTCCGAGCCCGGTGCGCGCCACACCGGCAACGACAGGACGGCGCCATCCCTTTGAGCGAGCTCGAGGAAGCGAAGGGAAGGGACATGCTGGTTGCTGAACGGCGCACCGCCGCCGTCGACGAGGAAGACGACCGGCGCTTCGAGACCCTTGGCGGCGTGCACCGTCATGATCCGGACTTCGTCGCGTTCCTTGTCCTGCTCGCGCTTGACCGTCGGCGCTTCCATTTCGAGCGTCGAAACGAAGGCCTGCAGACCGGGGAGGCCGCTTCTTTCCTGATCGAGGGCGAAGGTGAGGAACTCGTCAAGAATGTCGCTGACCTCGGTGCCGAGCCGCGCCAGGAAGGCCGCCCGGCCGCCATGAACGCCAAGGATGCGGGCATAAAAATCGTGCGGTGCAAGCGCGTTCGCGAGCGCCACATAGCTTTTCAGCGCCCTTGCTGCCTGGTGGAACAGGATGCCCTCGGCCGCCTCGGCCTGGAGCCTCTGCCAGAGGCTTTCGCCTTCTTTGCGCCGCGCCGCGAGCTCGAACAGCGCGTCTTCGCCGAGATTGAACAGCGGGCTTTTCAGCAGCGCGGCGAGTGACAGGTCGTCCTGCGGCAAGAGGACGAAGCGCCCGAGCGCGAGCAGGTCCTGAACGGCAATATGCTTGGTGAGCACCAGCCGGTCGGCGCCGGCGACCGGAATGTTGTTGCGGCGCTTGAGCGCCCGGGTCAGCGCATTGACGAAGGCGTCGCGCTTACGGACCAGCACGATCACGTCGCCCGGACGCATCGGTCGGCGAATACCCTTCTCGACGATCGTTTCCTTGCCGATCCAGCTCTCCAAGACGCCGGCGATCCGGCGTGCGAGGATATTGACCGGTGCGCTCTCAGGCGTTGCGTCGAAGGCTGCGGTCCATTCTTCGTCCGTATCGATCGGTTCGGCGGCAATCACGTCCCAGATATCGACGGCGCCGGGATGGCCGATACGGTTCGAAGCATGAACGACGGGCTCGTTGCGGGCGCTGAGGCCCCGTGCATGCGCCGGATTGGCGAAGACCGTATCGACGGCCGAAAGCACGTCGACGGTAGAGCGGAAGGAGAGCTGAAGACGGATGGGCTCGAAGGCCTTGCCGCCGTCGCGCACCCGCCGTTCAGTTTCCTGGCTCTCATGCGAGAACCGTTCCGGCCGTGCGCCCTGGAAGGAGTAGATCGACTGTTTCTCGTCACCGACGGCGAACATGGTGCGGTTGGCGCCACGGGCGCTTTCGCCGGAGAAGAAGTCAGCCGCCAGCGCCTGGATGATAGTCCACTGCGCCGGGCTGGTATCCTGAGCCTCGTCGACGAGGATATGGTCGATCCCCTGGTCGAGCTTGTAGTGGACCCAGGCGCTGACATCGCCGCGGGCAAAGAGCGCCGCCGTGCGGTTGATCAGGTCCTCGAAATCGAGCTGGCTGCGTCGCCGCTTCAGCTCCTCGTAGTCGACGTTGAGCCTTTCGGCGAGGGTCAGAGCCGCCAGCGTCGCCTCGAACATCCTAAGAATGCTGATGTGATCGATGCAGGCGACGACATGGCGGTGGGCTTCGTCCACCAGGTCTATGAGATCGGGGGCCGCCTGCTGCATCGCCCTGTTGAGGAAGGCCGATTGTGCCCGGGGCTTGCCGGTGCCGGTGAAGAACAAATGCCTGAGACCGTCATAGCGCGCGCCCAAGTCAGTGAGCTTGCAGACGGTCCGAAGTCCCTCTGCAAATTCCAGAACCTTCGTTCCGCCAACGCTCGTGGCGAGTGAGAAGTAGCGTTCCAGGGACGCACCGTTCAGGCCCGCCAACGGCCAGATCGCGGCCAAGGCGCTGTCGACGCTTTCATCCGGCGCCAGCTTCAGGGCGCGGCGCAACTCGGCCTCGGTGCCGCCGAGCGCGTCGGCATGTTCGAGAAAGGACTGGATCGCGGTGCGGTTCTCGACGATCGCCGCGAGCAGTTTTTCAAGCCCGGTATCGTCGGCGAGGTCGAGCACGGTGGCGAAAGCGCGCGCCAGTTCCGGATCGTCCTTGGCCGCCGTCGCCGTCAGCAGCATGCGGCGCGCATCGGCAAGCAGCACGGCGGCAGCGCGGTCGTCGAGAACAGAGAAATGTCCGGCGACGTTGGCTTCCAGTGGAAACTGATGCAGCAGCGCCTCGCAGAAGGCGTGGATCGTCTGGATCTTGAGGCCGCCGGGTGTCTCCAGCGCGCGGGCGAACAGGCGGCGTGCCTCCTGCAGCTTCAGAAGACCAGGCCGCTCGCCCTCGATCGCCTCGATCCGTTTTTCGAGCGTCGCGTCGTCGAGCGTTACCCATTCGGCCAGCCGTTCGAAGACGCGGTTCGACATTTCGGAGGCCGCCGCCTTGGTATAGGTCAGGCAGAGGATCGCCGAGGGTCGGCAGCCCGCAAGCAGCAGCCGGATCACCCGCTGGGTCAGCACATGTGTCTTGCCGGATCCGGCATTGGCCGAAACCCAGGCAGAACGCGCGGGATCGGAGGCTAGCGATTGCCGACGCGAGGTCCAGTCGAGCCAGGCTTGCGGCGTCGCCTGGTCGGGGCCGAGGCTGTCATCCCTCATCGCCGTCCTCCTCCTCGCTATCGGCCGTCGACCATTCGGCAACGCGTGCCAAATGGTCGTATTCACCGCCGTAGTCGCGCTCTTTCTGAACAATCACGCGCGATGCAAAGCCGTGCTTGCCCGAAAGCAGCGCACTCAGCAGCTTTCTGAGCTCGGTGAGGGATTCGTCCGCGAGCTGGTCGGCGGATTTGGTTTCCTTCGCCTTACTGCCCTCGTTGTTCACGGTCTCCTGCTTGAAACGCGATCCAGGCTTCAGCCGGACATAGAGCAGCGATTGCGGATGGCTCGGCGGCATATCCTTGAAGGCGCCGGCCTTGAGGGCTGCGGCTTCGAGGGCGAGCTGCGGGTCGAGCAGCACTCGGGCTTCCTTGACCGATGGGCTGGAGCCGGTCTTGTAGTCGATGATCTCCACGCTGCCGTCGGTCAGCATATCGAGCCGGTCGGCAATGCCCGTCAGCCGCATAGCGGCGACGCCGAGCTCCATCGATGCCGGAGCTTCCGTGCGCGAGCGGCGGATGAAGCGTGCGCGGTCCCGCTCCCATTTGATGAAAGCCAAGCCGACGGCGGCGAAGCGTGGCCGCCAGATCGTGTCGATATGTGTGGGCAGCCGCGCCTCGTCGAAGGCCTCATTCAGCAGCCGATGCATGGCCTCTTCGGCTGCGGGGGACATGAGGTCGAAGCCGCCGCGAACAAAGCGCTCGACGATCTGGTGATAGAGCGTGCCGCGCTCGGCCGGACCGGGATCGCTGTTGAACGGCAGCAGCGGATGCAGGCGAAGAATGCGCCGGGCGTAGATCGCGTAGGGGTCGCGCCTCAGCCGCGATACCTCGCTAAAAGAATATTTGCGCGGCTGCAGGTCCGCCGGCGGCTTGGGCGCAGGGCGTTCGGCAAGCGGCTGCCGCCCTCCGTCGTCGAGCATCCGGGCCCAGGCCAGATAGTCGGCGCCATTGGCCTGCAAGGCCGCAGTCAGCCGTTCGCCGCCAAGCGCGAGCAGCCGCTGCAGCCAGCGCGAGGCAACGGTGGGTGTTGCTCCCTGGCGCATCGAGCGGGTGAAGATCAGCCGCCGTGTGCCGCAGGCCATCTGGAAGTCATGCGCGAGCTGGCCGATGCGCCGCTCGGGGGGCTCGAGACCGATGCCCGTCTTCATCGTGCGCGACAGGAACGGGTCGTTGGCGGTCTGGCCTGGCCAATTGCCCTCGTTCATGGCGCCGAGCACCACGAGATCCATGCTCTGCAGGCGTGATTCCAGCGCGCCGAAGATGAAGACCCGCGGATGGCGCATGGACCGCGGCTTGACCGCTGCACCTGCAGCAAGCGCCTCCATGACGTCGCACCATTGCGGCCCGTCCGCCGTCATCTGGCCATCGGTTTCGATAATGCCGCGAAGCAGGGTCGCCAGCGTATCGGCCGCCTCGCCGGACCAGAGCCCACCGAGATCGCCGCGCTCGTCGGCCGAGGCCGCTTCCAACGCCTGGCCGGTACGCGTCGCCCAGTCGGCAAAGGTGAATTCGTCCGAGAACACGCGGCTGCCGTCCTTGCTGCGCGTGAGCGCGGAAGCCAGCGGCGCCACCGCGAGGCCGATCTTGATCGCCAGATCGCGTGCTGCCTGAAGCTCCTCGGCGCCGATGCCGGCACGCCATTCCGGCGGGTGGCGATCGACCTTGTGGCCGGCAATCGCCGCATCGAGCAACGGCTCCAGGGCGAGGATATCGACGGTTGCGGTGCTGCCGCGCAGCGCCATGCGTTCGAGCGCGTCGGCGCCCTGGCGCATCTCATCACGCGAAAGCCCGAAGCGCGCCAGCGGGTGCTTGAGCAGCGCAACGAAGGGCACGGGATCGCCGGGGCGCAGGCTTGCCTCCAGAAGCAGACGCATGAAGCTGCCCTGGGGCGTCGAGGACAAAGGCGTGCCGGCGGAATCGTCCGCCTCGATGCCGAAGCGGGCGAGCTCGGCGCCGACCCGCCGCGCGAGATTTCGGTCGGGCGTGATCAACGCCGCCTGGCTATCCTCGCTGCCTTCCAGCGCAAGCCTTAGCGCAACGGCAATCGCCGCCGCCTCCTCGCGTTCGTTGGCGGTTTCGATGAGAGCCGTATCGCCGAAGGCAGCGCGCAGCAATTCGCCGTCGAGTTCGCTGCGCATTTCGGTCCAGGCATCGGTGGCCTTTGCCGGCAAAAGGGCGTGCGAGAGGATCGCCGCGCGGAAATCGAGGTCGGTTTGGGCGCCGGCTAGCGCGCCCACATCCGAGCGGATGACGCCCATGCGCTTCAGCAGCCTGTAGAAGCCGTATTGCGGGTGGCTGCGGCTTGCCGGGTCCGGCCTGCCGTCAAAGGCAGCGTCGGCGACGATCATGTCCCATTCGGCATCGCTCATCGTCTGGTCGAGACCAGGCAACACGATCGTGCCGTTCTGAAGCTTCTGCACGGCGGCAATCAGCGCGGCCGTGGCGGGAATGGAACCGGTCGAGCCGGCGATGATGATCGGGCCTTCGATCTTGCCGCCGGCGATGCGCTGCGTTTCGGCCTGAAGGATGGCGTTGCGATGGCGTGCGGGCGAGGATTGCTTGAGTTCCTCGAGCCGTTCCGGCCAGTAGGTTCGGGCGATCTTGAGGAATTCGAGCGTCAGCTGCCACCACAGCGCATGCTCGCCGGCGTCGAGCCGGTCGAGCGCGTCCCAGTCCAGCTCTTCCGTCTCCATCGCATCGATGAGATCGGCAAGATTGCGTGCCAGCCAGATCGCATCGGCAGGACTTGCCGGCGCGATCAGCGGGCTTTCCGCATGGATGTCGAGCACGACCTTTGGTAGCCGGTTGCGCCAGGCGAGAATCAGCCGGCCAAGCTCGATCAGCCGTGCCGTGCCCGGCAGCGGCGGCGCAAGATCGAGGATTGCCGGTACTTCGGCGTCGAAGAAGCCGCTGTCATCATCGGTCTCGCCGAGCGCCTTGATGGTGGGCAGGATGGTGGAGCGGCCGTCGAGCAGGTCGACGAATTCGGATCTGAGCACACGGGCCGAACGCCGCGTCGGCACGAAGATCGTGACGCCGGCAAGCGGCAAGGGATCGGCCGGATCGTAGCGGAAGTCCGGAGTCAGGATACCGTCGCAAAGCTTTTCGGCGAGCGTCTTCAGGAAGGGGAGGCCAGGCGGGATCGTGAAGACGTTGGACCGGCGGCCGCGCACGCTCATCCTCCTGGCTGGTGGCGGCGGATCGCCGCTTCCGCTTCGCCGATCGCGTCGGGCGTGCCGACCGTCATCCAGTGGCCATCGAGCAGGAGGCCGTGGAGGCGCCCTTTTTGGGCAGCGCGATCGAAGTAGATGTTGAGGTTGAAGGCATCATCAGGCGCGTCGGCAAAGAGCCGGGAGTGAAGCGCGATCGCGCCGGCATAGACCACCGGGTTTGGCAGACCTTCGGTGTATCGCGTCAGCTTGCCGTCGGCACCGAGCGAAAAGTCCTTCTTGCCGTTGTGACCGGTCGTGTCCTCATCGCGCACGCACAGGAGCAGCATGTCCATGCGGTCCGCATCGAAGGCTGCGGCGAGGCGCGTCAGGTTGCTGGGAACGCCGACCGGTTCCCCGACCCAGAAGAGGTCGGCATTCATCACCAGTACGGGGCCTTCCGGCAGCAGTTTCAGGCCCTTGGCCAGGCCGCCGCCGGAATTCATCAGCGCATCGCGCTCGTCGGAAATCAGGATCTCCGGGCTTCTTCTCTGGCTGAGATGTCCTTCCATCTGGTCGGCGAAATGATGCACGTTGACCGCGGCCTTGGTGATGCCGGCCTCTGCCAGCAGATCCAGCACGTAGTCGATCATCGGCTTGCCCGCGATCTCTACGAGCGGCTTCGGCATGGTGTTGGTGATCGGGCGGAGCCGGGTGCCGAGGCCCGCGGCGAGCACCATCGCATTGCTGATCGACATTGCTTCTCTGTCAGTTCGTTGATTCGGAATCTAGGATTCCGGTCTTCATACACCAGTCGTGCAAGGGTTTCAGCGATTCATGTGTGAGCGCCGCCTGAAGATAGGCGAAAGTGCGGGGCATATGTTTCATGTAGCCGGGTTTGCCGTCCCGCTGCATCAGCCGCACCCAGATGCCGACGAGCTTGCAGTTGCGCTGCGCCGACATCAAATGCCAGTCGCGCAAGAAAGTCGCCTCGTCGAAGTTGCCGCTTGCCTGCCGTTCGGCGAGATAGGTTTCCATCATCCGGTTGGCGAGCGGAGGCGCGACGGTCACGCGCGCGTCCTGCACCAGCGATGCCACGTCATAGGCCGTCGGGCCGATCATCGCGTCCTGGAAATCGATGAGGCCAATCCGATCCAATCCCTGGCGCTCTCCGCGCCAGATGATGTTCGGCGAGTGAAAATCTCGCAAGAGCAGGTTCGTCTCGGAGGTCTGGAGAAGATCAATCAGCCCGTCCCAGATCTCTCCGTATTCACGTTTTTCGTCATCGCTTGCCGGCGCACCGCGCTTCCACGGCAGGTACCAGTCGGTCAAAAGCCGCGTCTCGATCTTCATCGCCGTCCGGTCGAAATCCGGAATGCGGTGGATGACCGCTCTGTCGAGGTTGATCTCCCTGTCGGTCTGCTTGGCATGGAGGCGGGCGAGCAGTCGTACGCTTTCGATGTAGCGCTCGTCGATCGGCTGGCCGGCCGCGTCGAGAACGCCATCCGACCCAAGGTCCTCGATCAGCAGGATGCCCCGGTCGAGATCGCGGGCGTAGATCGTCGGCGCTGCAAAGCCGCGTGCAATGAGCAGCTGGTCGATCGCGACGAAGGGAACGACGTCTTCGGCGATATGCGCGAGCTGCTGGTAGTATTTTCCGTCCTGGAGGACGGGGCCGGGCTTGTGTCGTGGCGAATCCATCAGAATCCGGCTAACGGAGCCGTCTGCCGGGTAAATGCGCTCATAGGCCCGGATCGAGGCGTCGCCGCTGAGGTGCCGGCGCCGTGCGTTTGGGTGATCGTTCTGATCGAGGAAGTCGCGGATCGCCAGCGTGCGGGCGATGCGCTGCAGCTTTTCGTCCGGACCGGAAATTTCGACGCGGCGACCATCGCCTTCATGGGTGATGCTCAGCGTGATGCGGCTGGTGGGTAGGGCGTCGTCAGCCCGTTCCGGCCATTCGACGAGACAGACGCCTAGCGATAGCGCCTCGTCGAAGCCGAGTTCGTCCAGTTCGCTGGAATCAGCCAGCCGATAGAGATCGAAATGCGCGACCGGAATGCGCAGTTCATAGGTTTGGACCAGCGTAAAGGTCGGGCTGGGGACCTCCAGCCCGTCGTCATCGGCAAGCGCCCGAAGGAAGGCGCGTGCCAAGGTCGACTTGCCGGCCCCGAGATCACCCGAGAGCGCGACGCAGTCGCCGGCCTTCAGGGCCAGCGCCAGATCTTCGCCGAGCTCGATCGTTGCCGCCTCGTCCGTCAGGAAGCGCTCGATCGCCGGCATCATTCGGCCGCGACGATCGCCGGCACTTCGGCCGAGGGAATGCGGCAGGTCACTTCCGTGCCTTCGCCTTCCTTGCTGCGGATGGAGACGGTGCCGTGGTGCAGGCTGACGAAGCTCTCGACGATCGAAAGGCCGAGGCCTGCGCCGCCGCGCTGGCCGTAGCTTTCGAAGCGGTTGAACACGGTATCGAGCACGTCCTGCGGTATGCCGGGGCCGCTGTCTGAGACAGAGAAGATGAAGTCGCTGCCCTCGCGGCGGCACTTCAGGTCGATGGCGCTGCCATCGGGCGCAAAGTTTGCGGCATTGGTGAGCAGCTTGACGAAGATCTGCTTCAGCCGCTGCTGGTCGGCGACCATGCGGCCGAGATTGTCAGGGGCGGCGATCCTCAGGGTCACGCCGCTCTCGAGCAGCCGGTCGGCCATCTGGTGGGCAATATCATCGAGGAAGTCGGTGAGACTGATGTCGGACATGTCGAGTTGGACGATGCCGGCATCGACGGTCGCGAGATCCAGGATGTCGTTGACGATCGTCAGCAGCAGCGACGAGGAGGTGGCGATGTGGTCGACATACTCCGCCTGCCGCTCGTTGAGATCGCCGAAAGCCGGCGTCTTCAACAGGTCGGCGAAGCCGATGATGTTGGTGAGCGGCGAACGCAGTTCATAGGAAACGTGGTGCACGAAGTCGTTCTTCAGCGCATCCGCCTTGCGCAGCGCCTCGTTCTTTTCGGTGAGCGCGCGCTCGACCCGGACGCTGTCGGTGATGTTGACGAAGGTCAGCATCGTCTGCGCGTTCGGCAGCGGGATGACGGCGTAGTCGAGGATCAGTCCGGTTCGAAGCTCAAGGATGCCGCGGCTGGAGGGCCGTTCGTCGTCGAAGCTGGTGATGATGTGGGTGAAACGTTTCCACCCGTCAGGCTGGTCGTAGGAGATGAGGCAGGCCTGCTCGATCGCCCGGATATGGGTGCCGGGCTTGGCCTCCGCCTCGCTGATGCCCCAGATCGCCCGGAACGCCGGGTTCGAGAGACGAATGCGGCCGTCGGGCCCGAACACAGCTACGCCTTCCGCGAGATGGTCGATCGTCTCGCCTTGAACCTGAACGAGCGTATTGTAGCGCGTTTCGAGATCGACCTTCTCGGTCAGGTTCTCGAACACCCAGGTGACCCCGCCCTGTGGGCGGGCGGTCGCGAAGACGCGCAGCGTCTGGCCGTTCGGCAGGTGCCAGAGGTCGCTCTGCGTGTCGAGCGCCTGATAGACGGAAAGCGCGGTGGCCTTCCACTGTTTCCAGTTGAGCTGCTCCGGCAGCTGGCCGCCGGCGCGCAGCCGGTCAAGCACTTCGCCGTTGTCGGGCTTGCGCTCGAGGAAGCCGATGTCGAGGTTCCACAGACGCTGGAAGGCCTGGTTGTAGAACTGCAGGCGCTGATTGCCGTCGAAGATCGCGACGGGGGTCGCCAGATGATCGAGCGTTTCGGCATGGCTCTTGAGCGTCCGGTTGAGTTCCTCGCGCACGGCCTCGATGCCGGATACGTCGACGGCGACGCCGGCCGAGCCGGCAGGGCTGCGGGCATCGACGACTTCGAAGAAGGTGCGGTTACCCCTGACGACGGTCGAAACCTTGTCGCGGAACGGTGTGTCGAAGGTGGAAACCGCGCGGATCTTTTCGCGCGCGACGGTTGCGAGCAGCTCGCGCCCTTCGGCAACCGCGACCGCGACATCAGGAGCCTCGACGGCGTCGGCATAGGCCTCGTTGACCCAGGTGAGGGCGCCATCCGTGCCGCGTTGCCACACCGGCAGATCGATGGCGTCGAGAAGGGTGCGGAAGGACACGAGCGCAGTATTGAGCCGATCGTGCTCAAGCTTCAGCTCAGCGAGTTCTGCGCGCATATTGTTGAGAGCGATGAAGCGTACGAAAGCGCGCCCGCCCGAGACCCGTCCCTGGGCCTCCAGGACTTCGTTGCGCTGCGTTTCGAGCACCAGGTCGAAGCTGCGCGCCTGGGTGCGCAGCGCGTCGATCGCATTTTCCAGTTCCCCGGCGGATTGCGCCTTGATCCAGCGGCCGAAGGCCAGGAACTCGCGGTCGTCTGCCGGCGCGCCGGTTTCGGGCGGCAGCTGGCCGAGCAGCTCAGCCCGCTCGAGCAGCCCGTCCCAGACGACGATCCGGCGGTTCTTGTCGGCCACCAGCGCCTGATAGCGCGAGAGGCGCTGGTTGGCGTCCGACAGATCGGAGCGCAATTCGCGGTTCTCGGCTTCGATATTGCCGCGCTGGCGGATCAGCCAGATCGCCGAAATCATCGCTGCGGAAACGACGCCGATGAGCACGGAGAAGGTGACGACCTCCGACGAGCCGAAGATATTTGCCTTCTGCGGCGCGACCTGGGCGAGCGCATCTGTTGCTGCAAAGAGAGTGGTACCGGCCAGAAGGTGGCGCAGGAACTTCGGGCCCTTGCGGCGGGTGCCCGGAATAGCTGTTTGGTCTCTGTTCATGGCGCTGCCATCCCCGTCTGTCCGAAGGGTGCTGCCGGCCTTGTTGCGCCTTGCACAGTTCCATCGAGGCCCTGGTCAAGGGCCTGCGTCAGTTCCGATTGCATCCCCGGTCTGTCTCCGTCTGTTTGCCGCTTATCGACAAGACATCCCATCCGCGATGTCCAAGGTCCGCACCGACATCACGAATCAATGGGTTAGAGCATACTTCCTAGTCGAATCGTCGGGAAGGGAGAGGCCCAAAAAAGCGGCCGCGCTCTCTTGTCAAGAACGCGGCCACAAGATGTTGTGGATTGCCCGGGTAAGGATTAGTACCGGTAGTGCTCAGCCTTGAACGGGCCCTGCGTCTTCACGCCGATGTAGTCGGCCTGCTCTTCGGAAAGTTCGGAGAGCTTAGCGCCGAGCTTCTTCAGGTGCAGGCGAGCGACCTTCTCGTCGAGCGCCTTCGGCAGGACGTAGACTTCGTTCTTGTACTTCTCACCCTTGGTGAAGAGCTCGATCTGCGCCAGGACCTGGTTGGAGAACGAAGCCGACATCACGAAGGACGGGTGGCCGGTGGCGTTGCCGAGGTTCAGCAGGCGGCCTTCCGAGAGCAGGATCATGCGGTTGCCCTTCGGGAACTCGATCATGTCGACCTGCGGCTTGATGTTTGTCCACTTCAGGTTACGCAGTGCGGAGACCTGAATTTCGTTGTCGAAGTGGCCGATGTTGCCGACGATCGCCATGTCCTTCATCTCGCGCATGTGGTCCATGCGGATGACGTCCTTGTTGCCGGTCGTCGTGATGAAGATGTCGGCCGACGAGACGACGTCTTCGAGTTGAACGACTTCGAAACCGTCCATCGCCGCCTGGAGCGCGCAGATCGGGTCGATTTCGGTGACCTTGACGCGGGCGCCGGCGCCGGAAAGCGAAGCTGCCGAGCCCTTGCCGACATCGCCGTAACCGCAGACGACGGCGACCTTGCCGGCCATCATCACGTCGGTGCCGCGGCGGATGCCGTCAACGAGCGATTCCTTGCAGCCGTACTTGTTGTCGAACTTCGACTTGGTGACCGAATCGTTGACGTTGATCGCCGGGAAGGGCAGCAGGCCCTTGGCCTGAAGCTGGTACAGGCGGTTGACGCCGGTGGTGGTTTCTTCGGTCACGCCCTTGATGGCGTCGCGCTGCTTGGTGAACCAGCCCGGCGAAGCCTGGAGGCGCTTCTTGATCTGTGCGACGAGGATCTCTTCTTCTTCGGAGCCCGGGTTGGAGAGTACGTCTTCACCGGCTTCGGCGCGGGCGCCGAGCAGGATGTACATGGTGGCGTCGCCACCATCGTCGAGGATCATGTTCGAGACGCCGCCATCGGCCCACTGGAAGATCTTGTCCGTGTAGGTCCAGTATTCTTCGAGCGTTTCGCCCTTGACGGCGAAGACCGGAACGCCGCTTGCGGCGATGGCAGCGGCAGCGTGATCCTGGGTCGAGAAGATGTTGCACGAGGCCCAGCGCACGTCGGCGCCGAGGGCAACCAGCGTCTCGATCAGGACGGCGGTCTGGATGGTCATGTGCAGCGAGCCGGTGATGCGCGCGCCCTTCAGCGGCTTCGCAGCGCCGAACTCTTCACGGCAGGCCATCAGGCCCGGCATTTCCGTTTCGGCGATCGCAATTTCCTTGCGCCCGAAATCGGCGAGACCGATGTCGGCGACGATATAGTCCTGAGTGGTGGTCATGGAATTCTCCGGGCTGATCTCTTCAAGCCGCATGGCTTCAACCGAACTGCGGCGCGATTATGCCTCCCGCGCCTACCGACACGGTGAGAGTGCGACCGATCTATCAGGAATCAGGGGAGAGGGCAATATCGATATAAAGAAGTCTTTATATCTTTATATTGTCCGTCACATTTCTTCGCCGAACTTGTCGGCGACCAGCGCATCAAGCGCGTTCAACGCCTCTTCGGCCTGCGCGCCGCTCGCGGTCACGCATACGCTGCAGCCGGTGCTGGCAGCCAGCATCATCAGGCCCATAATGGACGTTCCGCCGACCGTCATGCCGTCCTTCGACACGGTAATCTCGGCTTCATAGGCCTCGACCGTCTGTACGAACTTCGCAGATGCCCGCGCGTGCAGGCCTCGCTTGTTGATGATCAGCAGTTCGCGCGTCAGCAACATGTCGGGGCGATGATCCATTACTTACCACTCAGGACGCGGCTGGCGACGTTGATGTATTTCCGTCCGGCTTCCGAGGCCTCGACCAGCGCCTTGTCCATGTCGCTCTCACCGCGCACGCCGGCGAGTTTGATCAGCATCGGCAGGTTGACGCCGGCAATCACTTCGACCGAGCCGCTGCGCATGACCGAGATGGCGAGGTTGGAGGGCGTTCCGCCGAACATGTCGGTCAGGATGATGACGCCGTGGCCCTCGTCGACCTTGGTGACCGCGTCGAGGATATCCTGCCGACGCTGGTCCATGTCGTCCTCGGGACCGATGCAGACGGTCTCTATAGCTTTTTGCGGACCGACGACATGCTCGAGTGCAAGTCGAAATTCCTCAGCCAGCTTGCCATGTGTGACAAGCACAAGTCCGATCATGGGTATCTTCGCTCCAACTGCACGCGCAATTCACTGATGGCCAGATATCGCAATGCAGCAATTTCGTCCACCTGTTGGGGCGGCCATCTTGGCAAGGAAAAGGGGAAGTGCAAGCCAAAAATGCTGAAAAACCAGCCTCGCTGACGGTAAATCGGGCTAGGATCCCATTTTTTCAGCGATGAGCGCCTGCAAAATATTGAGAACATACGCCCCCTCTTCAACGGGAACGCGAACAATCGGGAGTACTCGCCCGAATGGTAGGGGCAACGTCTCGTCTTCCAGCGGTAACCGCGGGTCGAAAGGCGCACTCACGGGCAGCATGGCCCAGTCCATCACCGCGGCAGGCACGGTTTCGATCTTGCCGATGCCGGCGCCGCGTATTTCGATCAGGCCGTGAATGGAGGGCGGACAGCGGGCGACGATCCTGTCGTGTTCCAGGCTCAGATCCACCCGATCGTCGGCGACGAGTGCCGCGAAGTGCCCGGCCTGTCGTGCGGCCGTGATGCATGCAAGCGCCAGCCTGGATTTGCCGATGCCGGAAGGGCCCGTGATCAGGAAGCCGCGCGTCCCGAGCACGATGGCAGTGCCGTGGACATTGGCGCCCGTCGTCACGCGTGCGGCTCGGCGGGTAGCGACAGGATGAAGCGCGCGCCGCTGACGTGGCCGTCCTGCGCGACGATGTTTTCCGCCTTCAGCGTACCGCCGTGGGCTTCGGCGATCTGCCTGGAAATCGACAGGCCGAGGCCGGAGTTCTGGCCGAAATCCTCTCCTTCCGGCCGATCGGTGTAGAAGCGTTCGAAAATGCGGTCGATGTCTTCCGCCTGGATGCCGGGGCCGTTGTCCTCGACATAGACGAGGCAGCGCGATCGCGACCGTGTGAGGCGCACGACGATCCGCCCGCTGTCTTCGGGAACGAAGGACCGGGCGTTCTCGATCAGGTTGGTGATAATCTGGCCGATGCGCAGGTCGTGGCCGTTGACGGCGAAGCGGGCCTTGGGACTGTCCTTGCGGTCGATGACGAAATCGAGCAGCACCGTCTTCTTCTTGCTGCGGACCTGGCGCGAAATATCGACGAGGTCGCCCAGAAGTCTTTCGAGGTCGATGATCCTGGCATCGCTGCGGGCAAGTTCCGCGTCGAGGCGCGAGGCGTCCGAAATATCGCTGATCAGGCGATCGAGGCGGCGGACGTCATGCTGGATGACGTCCATCAAGCGCTTCTTCGATTCGTCGGTCCGCGCAAGCGGCAGGGTCTCGACGGCGCTGCGCAGCGAGGTGAGGGGGTTTTTCAGCTCGTGACTGACATCGGCCGCGAAATTCTCGATCGCCGCGATCCGATCGTAGAGCGCGGTCGTCATTTCCCGGAGCGCGACGGACAGGTTGCCGATCTCGTCCTGGCGAGAGGAGAAATCCGGGATCTCCTCGCGCTCCTTGGCACCGCCGCGCCGCACGCGGACTGCCGCCGCTGCGAGCCTTCGAAGCGGGTTGGCGATGGTCGAGGAGAGAAGCAGCGACAGGATGATGTTGACGAGGGCAGCCACGCCGAAGACGCGGATGATGGCGAGGCGCTCGGCCTGGACGATCTTGTCGATGTCGCCGGCTTGCGTCGAAAGCAAGAGAACGCCGAGCACGGCGCGGAACCGCTGGACGGGAACGGCCACTGAAACGATGAGCTCGCCCTTCTCGGTGACGCGTTCGACATAGCCGCGCACGCCGGTCAGCGCGTTGGTGACCTCAGGATAGATCGAGCCGTTGCCACCCGGCGGTTCCTTGTAGAGTGGTAGATTGCCGGGCTGCAGCAGCTTGTTCAGCCAGCTGTTGAGCTTTCCGCCGATGCCCGTCGATTCCGGCTCGATCGGCGGCAGGTCGAAGCGCAGCACCTGGCCGCCGCTATAAAGGTGTCGGGAATCGAGCAGCAGGTCGGCATCGGCATCGAAGAGGCGGGCGCGGGTGCGCGTCGGCGAAATCAGCCGCCTGAGAACCGGCGCAACACGTTCCTGGATGATCGGGAAATCGAGATCCTCGTCGCTGGGCAGCGGCGTAATGCTCTGGCCGGCCTGCAGTTCGAGCAGCTTTTCGGGATCGATGGTGATCGAGTTGGTATCGACCGAGGCGGAAGCTGAGATGGCGCCGGCGATGATTTCGCCCTGGGTCAGCAGGCTTTCGACGCGGGCGTCGATCAGCCCCTCGCGGAACTGGTTGAGATACATGATGCCGCCGACGAGGACGACGAGTGCCACCAGGTTGAAGAAGACGATGCGGCGGGTGAGGCTCGAGAAGACGGCATTGCCGAACAGGCGGCGAATCAGCGTGAAAGGATGTGCCCAGCGGCGCTGGCCCATATGTGCCTGCGCACGTCCGTCACTGTCTTCGATGTCGCCCTGCAAGACTTCTACCAAATGTCCCGCTCCCGCGCGGACTTCCGTCACGTTCTCTCGATTGCAACGCTGACACGGCCCGAGTGCCGGGCGCGACGCCGTCGTTCACTTTGTGTGGTTCCGGCCCAGAGGTCCGATGGCGCGGCGGGGTTTCAAAGGCAGCCTTGGCCGTGCTCCCGTCGCGCCGTTTCTGAATGCGCCACAATCGGCGCGATGGCAAGTCCCGCGGCTCAGGCTGTCTCGCGGAAACGATAGCCGACACCGTAGAGGGTCTCGATCATGTCGAAGTCGTTGTCGACCATCTTGAACTTCTTGCGCAGCCGCTTGATGTGGCTGTCGATGGTGCGGTCGTCGACATAGACCTGCTCGTCATAGGCGGCGTCCATCAGCGCGTCGCGGCTCTTCACCACGCCCGGGCGCTGCGCCAGCGAATGGAGGATGAGGAATTCGGTCACCGTCAGCGTTACCGGCTCGCTCTTCCAGGTGCAGGTGTGGCGCTCCTGGTCCATCACCAGTTGCCCGCGCTCGAGCGAGCGCGACGGCGTGTCGGAGGCCTTGGCGGGATTCGTCGGGTTGGCGGCAGCCGCTTCGCGGTTTGCGGCGCGACGCAGGATCGCCTTGACGCGTTCGACCAGCAGGCGCTGCGAGAAGGGCTTGGTGATGAAGTCGTCGGCACCCATCTTCAGGCCGAAGAGTTCATCGATCTCTTCATCCTTGGAGGTGAGGAAGATCACCGGCAGGTCGGACTTCTGTCGCAGGCGGCGCAGCAATTCCATGCCGTCCATGCGCGGCATCTTGATGTCGAAGATCGCAAGCTGCGGCGGCCGGGCGAGCAGGCCCTCAAGCGCGGAAGCACCGTCGGTATAGGTCTCGACCTTGTAGCCTTCTGCCTCCAGGGCGATGGATACGGACGTCAGAATATTCCGGTCATCATCGACAAGCGCGATGGTCTGCATCGTGTTCAACTCCGTCTTTTGAGGTGCCGGTCTCGTCCCCGAAAACTCCGGCATTCGCGAGTCACGGGTGCGTTAGTGAGTATAAAGGTGGAACAAATTGTGGCGAAGCCCAAAAAGTACCTGTCGTAACGATAGGATAGGTCCTGTCAGATCGGTGTTCGGCAGGCCGAATTCAACCGATTAAAAAAACGATAATTTTCTTTAAATCGATTAATATACTGAAATCATTATTCTTTTTTTGACGCCGCCTTGTTTTTGAGCGAGCATGCAAGTATGGTCCGGCGAAATTCAACGCCAATGGCCAAACACGAAGGAAGCTTGACCATGGAGCAACTCGGCACTCGCAATCTCGCGAACGGCTTGGAAAAACTCGGCTTTACCGACCTGGAAACGGTTCGGTACAACCTCGAAGCCGCAGAGCTTTATGAGGAAGCTCTTCGCCGCGGCGAGGCTGAACTGACGGCACACGGGGCGCTTGTTGCCCGTACCGGCCAGCACACCGGTCGTTCGCCGAAGGACAAGTTCGTGGTTCGCGATGCGAACACCGACGACCAGATCTGGTGGGACAACAACAAGCCGATGTCTCCGGAGCATTTCGCCCTGCTGCGAAAGGACATGCTCGATCACGCCAAGGGCATGTCGCTTTATGTGCAGGATTTAGTTGGCGGCGCCGATGCCGACAACGCTCTTCCGACCCGCGTTGTCACCGAATATGCCTGGCACTCGCTGTTCATCCGCAATCTACTGATTCGTCCGGCCCGCGAGGCACTCGGCTCCTTCCTGCCGAAGCTGACGATCATCGATCTGCCGAGCTTCAAAGCTGACCCGGAGCGCTACGGCTGCCGCACGGAGACGGTGATTGCCTGCGACTTCACCAACGGTCTGATCCTCATCGGCGGCACGTCCTATGCAGGCGAAATGAAGAAGTCGGTCTTCACGGTTCTCAACTACCTGCTGCCCAAGAAGGGCGTGATGCCGATGCATTGCTCGGCCAATGTCGGCCCGGCCGGTGATACGGCGATCTTCTTCGGTCTCTCCGGCACCGGCAAGACGACGCTTTCGGCCGACCCGACCCGCACGCTGATCGGCGACGACGAGCACGGCTGGGGCGAGCACGGCGTCTTCAACTTCGAAGGCGGCTGCTATGCCAAGGCGATCCGCCTGTCGGAAGCTGCCGAGCCGGAAATCTACGCGACGACCCGCCGCTTCGGCACGGTCATGGAAAACGTCGTTCTCGATGAGCGCCGCGTTCCGGATTTCGACGATGGTTCGCTGACGGAAAACACCCGCTGCGCCTATCCGCTCGACTTCATCCCGAACGCCAGCGCCACCGGCACCGCGCCGCAGCCGCGCACGATCATCATGCTGACGGCCGATGCCTTCGGCGTGATGCCACCGATCGCCAAGCTGACGCCGGAACAGGCGATGTACCACTTCCTCTCCGGCTACACGGCCAAGGTTGCCGGTACGGAAAAGGGCGTCACCGAGCCGGAAGCCACCTTCTCGACTTGCTTCGGCGCGCCGTTCATGCCGCGGCATCCGTCGGAATACGGCAATCTCCTGAAGGACCTGATCGCCAAGAACGGCGTCACCTGCTGGCTGGTCAACACCGGCTGGACCGGCGGCGCCTACGGCACCGGCAGCCGCATGCCGATCAAGGTGACCCGCGCTCTGCTCGCCGCAGCACTCGACGGCTCGCTGAACGCCGCTGAACTGCGCACCGACGCCAACTTCGGCTTCGCCGTTCCGGTCTCGGTCCCCGGCGTCGACGACGGCATCCTCGATCCGCGCTCGACCTGGGCCGATGGTGCGGCCTATGACGCGCAGGCGCGCCGCCTCGTCGATATGTTCATCGCCAACTTCGCCAAGTTCGAAGAACATGTTGATGGCAGCGTTCGCGATGCGGCTCCCGGCACCAAGCTTGCCGCCGAATAAATATCGTCAGCTATGATTCACGTGAAACCCGGCCTCCCACGGCCGGGTTTTTCGTTTTCGTGGCGAATGTTTTCAAGAGGTTCGCTCTGTGCCATAGATCGGGGCGAGGTGAACCATGGCTAGCGATCCGCTCTACATAAACGACAACATAATGATTGCCGGCTGGGAGCTGACGGAGCAATTCGTGCTGGCCGGCGGGCCGGGTGGGCAAAACGTCAACAAGGTGTCGACCGCCGTTCAGCTGTTCTTCAACGTGCTGGCCTCTCCGGCGCTTTCCGATCGCATCAAGGCCAACGCCCTGAAGATTGCTGGGCGTCGTGCCTCGAAAGAGGGCGTGCTGATGATCGAGGCCAGCCGGTTTCGCAGCCAGGAGCGCAACCGCGAAGATGCGCGCGAGCGACTGAAGGAACTGATTCTCAAGGCCGCGGAGCCGCCACCACCGCCACGCAAGAAGACGAAACCGACCCGCGGCTCCGTCGAGCGCCGTCTCAAGGAGAAGTCCGGGCGCGGCGAGATCAAGAAGCTTCGGGGGCGGCCGGCCGGCGACTGATTTCTTTTTTGCCGCTCCTTGCCTTTGGCAGGCGGCGCCCTCTCTTACCGAGCAGTGTTTTCGCAAAAGGAGATATTCATGGGTCTTTTCAGCTTTATCAAGAACGCCGGCAAGAAGCTTGGCATCGGCGGCGACGATGACGCCCCGGATGCCGAAAGCGTTCAGAAGGAACTTGCATCCCACGATCTCGGCACAAAGGACGTGCAGGTCGAAGTGGCCGGTGACAAGGTCGTGCTGAAGGGTGTCGTGAAGGACCAGAGCGTCTTCGAAAAGGCCGTGGTCGCCGTCGGCAACACGCTCGGCGTCTCGGCGGTTGAAGCCTCGGAGCTCAAGGTTGCCGATGCTGGTGCTGCACCGGCACCCGCCAAGGCGCCGGTCTTCTATACGGTCAAAAAGGGCGACAACCTCTGGAAGATCGCCGAGGCACAGTACGGCAAGGGCAAGGGTGCCAAGCACACCGTCATTTTCGAAGCCAACAAGCCGATGCTGACGCATCCGGACAAAATCTACCCCGGCCAGGTTCTGCGCATTCCGGATCTGGACGCCGCTTGAGCGTGTCGTTCACGCGTCCTCTTGCAATCGCGACGCTGGCGAGCCTTTGGCTTGCCGGCGCTTGTCTGGCGCAACCGTTCCGTGAACCGGCCAAGGGCAGTACTGAGCGTGCCGCCATCCTCGACGCGATCCGTCCGGCGGTGGAGGCCGAAATGCGCGGTCCGGTCGAGTTCGTCGTCACGACGATACGTGCAGCACCCAACTGGGCCTTCCTGCAGGTCGAGCCGCAACGTCCCGGTGGCGGCACTATCGACCTTGCGCAAACCGGGTTGCGTGACGAGGCTGACATGATGGATGGTCTGACGGTGTTTGCACTGGTCAGCTTCCAGAATAGCCGCTGGAACCTCGTCGATCACGTGGTCGGGCCGACGGATGTCGCCTATGCCGGCTGGCCGCTTCGCTACGGCGTGCCGGCAGCACTTCTCGGCCTGGAGCAATAGGGGCTTCCAATGCAGGTGCTCCCGAAAGGGATCAGACATATCCCGGGCTATCTCGATCGCACCCGGCAGGAACAACTCGTCGAAGCGATTCGTCGTGTCGTTGCCGAAGCACCGCTCTTCGTGCCGGAAATGCCGAAGACCGGAAAACCCATGTCGGTTCGCATGACCAATTGCGGCTTGCTCGGCTGGGTCACGGATCGCGATCGCGGCTATCGTTACCAGGCTCAGCATCCGGTGACCGGCCGGCGCTGGCCGCCGATGCCGGACATAGTGCTCGAGATCTGGCAGGCGGTTTCCGCCAGCCAAAAGATGCCGGAAGCCTGTCTTGTGAACTTCTATTCCGAGGAGGCCCGCATGGGTCTGCACCAGGATCGCGACGAGCGTGATCTGGAAACGGCCGTCGTCTCGATCTCGCTCGGCGACAGCTGCCTTTTCCGCGTCGGCAGCAATCAGCGCGGGGGACAGACCATGTCCTTCCGGCTCGAAAGCGGCGATGTCGTCGTGCTCGGTGGAGAAGGGCGGCTCGCGTTCCATGGCGTCGACCGGATCTATCCGAACACGTCGACGCTGCTGAAGAACGGTGGTCGGGTCAACCTGACGCTGCGTCGCGTCAATCCATGACGGGCTTATCGAGCGCTCAGAGTTTTCTGAGCGCCACCTTTTCCGTCAGGTGGTTCGGGCCCTTTTGCAGGATCAGGTCGGCGCGCGGGCGCGTCGGCAGGATGTTCTGGTGCAGGTTCTTCAGGTTGATGTTGTGCCACAGGCCCTCGGCGATGGCGCGCGCCGCATCCTCGCTGATCGTGGCATAACGATGGAAGTAGGATTCCGGGTTCTTGAAGGCGGTTTCGCGCAACCGCATGAAGCGGTTGACGTACCAGCTATGGATCAGGCTCTCCTCGGCATCGATATAGATCGAGAAGTCGAAGAAATCCGAGACCATCGGCACGATCTTGCCGTCGGCCGGTAGGTTGCGCGACTGCAGCACGTTGATGCCCTCGAAGATCAGGATATCCGGGCGGTCGATGACGGTGAACTGGTCCGGCAGCACGTCATAGGTCAGGTGCGAGTAGCTCGGCGCCTTGACGTTCGGTTGGCCCGCCTTGATCGCTGACAGGAAGCGCAGGAGCGCGCCCACGTCGTAGCTTTCCGGAAAGCCCTTGCGATCCATCATGTTTTCGCGCTGGAGCACGGCGTTCGGGTAGAGAAAGCCGTCGGTCGTCACCAGATCGACCTTCGGGCTTGATGGCCAGCGCGACAGGAGCTGCGCAAGGATACGGGCCGTGGTCGATTTGCCGACGGCGACCGATCCGGCAATGCCGATGACGAAGGGCGTCTTCGTTTCGGACATGCTGAGGAAGCGCTTGCGCTGCTCGAAGAGCATCTGCGACGATTCCACATGGGTCGAAAGCAGGCGCGATAGCGACAGGTAGATCTGCCGGACTTCACCGAGATCGACGGGGTCGTTCAGCGAGCGCAGCCGCTGCACTTCGTCGGCCGTCAGCGTCAGCGGCGTATCGGCGCGAAAGCGCGACCATTCCTCGGCGGTGAAGAAATGATAGGGGGAATAGTCCCGCTGCTGCAGATTGTCCGGCAGGTCCGCCGCTTCGATGTCTTTGGCCGCTATCGTCATGGGGTCTGCCGATTTGCCTTTTCCTGCAGGCCAGATTGGTTGGTTCGCCGCGCGAGCTCGTTCAGCACATCCTGCAACGGAACGTCGGCGATCTTCAATACGACCATCAGATGATAGATGAGATCGGCGCTTTCGGCGACGAGATTCGCGCGGTCGTTGCTGACGGCCGCGATCACCGTCTCGACCGCCTCTTCCCCGAGTTTCTTGGCCGCCTTCGGCTGGCCGCTCGCGACCAGCTTTGCCGTCCAGGATTCGTCCGGCGCCGCCTTCGCGCGTGTCGCGACGATGGCCTCGAGATCGGAAAGTGTGAAGTCAGCCATGGAAGATCCTGAAGCTCAGTCGAGGCGCATGGCGATGCCATGCTCCGCCATATAGCGCTTGGTTTCGCCAATGCTATAGGTGCCGAAGTGGAAGATAGAGGCGGCGAGCACGGCGGTCGCATGACCGTCGCGGATGCCGGCAACCATGTGGTCGAGGTTTCCGACGCCGCCGGACGCGATGACTGGGGCACGCACCGCATCGGCCACGGCACGGGTGAGCGCGATGTCGTAGCCGCTCTTCGTTCCGTCGCGATCCATCGAGGTCAAAAGGATCTCGCCGGCGCCGAGGTCGACGACGCGGCGGGCAAACTCGATCGCGTCGATGCCGGTCGGCTGGCGTCCGCCATGGGTGAAGATCTCCCAGCGGTCCGCTTCGCCGTCCGTCGACACCTTCTTGGCGTCGATGGCGACGACGATGCACTGGTTGCCGAACTTGTCGGCGGCTTCCGCAACGAAGTCCGGGTTCTTCACGGCAGCGGTATTGATCGACACCTTGTCGGCGCCGGCAAGCAGCAGCTTGCGGATGTCGGAGACCTGGCGCACGCCACCGCCGACGGTCAGCGGCATGAAGCACTGTTCGGCGGTGCGGGCGATGACGTCGAAGATCGTCTCGCGATTGTCCGACGAGGCGGTGATGTCGAGGAAGCAGAGTTCGTCGGCGCCGGCGGCATCATAGGCGCGGGCCGCCTCAACCGGGTCGCCGGCGTCGATCAGGTCGACGAAGTTGACACCCTTGACCACACGACCGTCCTTGACGTCGAGGCAGGGGATAACGCGGGCTTTGAGGGACATGGTCAGGCCTTTCTCGCGGCGCGGATCAGATCCAGCGCTTCCTGCGGGTCGATGCGGCCGTCATAGAGCGCGCGGCCGGAGATGGCACCTTCGAGTTTGTGTGCGTCCGGGGCAACCATGCGGCGGATGTCGTCCATCGAGGCAAGACCGCCTGACGCGATGACCGGAATGGAAACCGCATCCGCCAGCTCCAGCGTCGAGGGCCAGTTGATGCCGGTCAGGATGCCGTCGCGGTCGATATCGGTATAGATGATCGCCGAAACGCCGGCGCCCTCGAACTTCTTGGCAAGCTCGATCACGCCGAGCTCGGAGGCCTCGGCCCAGCCCTCGACGGCGACCTTGCCGCCCTTGGCGTCGATGCCGACGGCGACCTTGCCGGGGAACTTGCGGCAGGCTTCTATGACGAGTGCCGGATCGCGCACAGCGACCGTGCCGAGGATGACGCGGGCAAGGCCGCGCGACAGCCAGTTTTCGATATGGTCAAGCGTGCGGATGCCGCCGCCGAGCTGCACCGGGTTACGGGTCGCCTTGAGGATGGCGTCGACGGCCGCGCCGTTGACCGTCTCGCCGGCAAAGGCGCCGTTGAGGTCGACCACGTGCAGCCATTCGAAGCCCTGTTCTTCAAAGGCGCGGGCCTGGGCCGCCGGGTCGGGGTTGTAAACCGTCGCCTGGTCCATGTCGCCGAGCTTCAGGCGTACGCATTGCCCGTCTTTCAGGTCGATCGCGGGAAATAGGATCATGGGTCTGTCCAATCGAGAGAGGCGAAAGCTCAGGGCTTCCAGCGCAGGAAATTCGAGATGAGGGCAAGGCCGAGGGCCTGGCTCTTTTCCGGGTGGAACTGCGAGCCGGCCTTGTTGCCGTTGGCGACGAAGGCGGTGACCGGACCGCCGTAATCCGCTTCGGCGACAACGTCGCCGGCGTTCTCGGCGGCCAGATGGTACGAATGCACGAAATAGGCGTGCAGGCCGCCTTCGCCAACCCGGATGCCGTCAAACAGCGGATGTTCGCGCTTGAGCGTGAGCGTGTTCCAGCCGATCTGCGGGATCTTCAGTGCGGTATCAGTGGGCGTCATCTCGACGACATCGCCGGGGATCCAGCCGAAGCCGTGGGTGATGGTCTTTTCGAGCCCGCGCGACGACATCAGCTGCATGCCGACGCAGATGCCGAGGAACGGCCGGGCGGCCTGTTCCACCGCTTCGGTCAGCGCCTGCTCCATGCCGTCGACGGCGGCAAGGCCACGGCGGCAGTCGGCATAGGCACCGACACCCGGAAGCACGATGCGGTCGGCGCTCGCCACCCGCTCCGGCTTGTCGGTGAGGTCGATCTCGGCTGAAATGCCGGCTTCGCGAGCGGCCCGTTCGAAGGCCTTGGTGGCTGAGCGCAGGTTGCCCGAGCCGTAGTCGATGATGGCGACGCGCATCAGCGTTCTCCGTAGGAATCAAAAAGGCCGAGGCCGGGTCCGCCGTTTGAGGGCTTGCGCGCGGTCCAATCGGCCGGGGAAGGGGTGGCGGGCTTTGTCTCGCCCGGTGCCACGCTCGTGAAATAGATCTCTTCCGCCGTCTCCAGATTGGGTGCCGGCACGATGGAACGAAGCGTCCAGTCACGAGCCGTCAGGCTGCGTGCCACCAGAACTGGCCCTTCCAGCGCGACGAGCAGCCGCAGCGCGAGCTGCACCAGCACCGATGCAAGGAAACCGCCTGCGAGACTCGACAGGGAGATTAACGAAATCTGCAGAACAGCAACTGCGATTCCGATTGCCCATTGCCGCTTGAAGAGAAGCCAGAGCGCCGGGAAGAGAAAGGCGCCCCAGGAGAAGCCGTCGGCAACGAAGCGTGTTCGCTCGTCGTCGGCGCGCGCACCCGGCGGGGTGAGGATCAGGTAAGAAGCCATGGGTTCAGCCAGTGACTGGCCGCTTAGGCAAGGGTCCCCTTGGTCGAGGGAACGCGGCCGGCCTGGCGCGGGTCGATTTCGGTTGCGGTGCGGAGCACGCGGGCGACGGACTTGAAGCAGGTCTCGGCGATATGATGGTTGTTGGCGCCGTAGATGTTCTGGATATGCAGCGTGATCCCGGCATGCTGGGCGAGCGCCTGGAAGAACTCACGCACGAGTTCCGTGTCGAAGGTGCCGATCTTCGGCGCGCTGAAGGCAACGTTCCAGACGAGGAACGGCCGGCCGGAAACGTCCACTGCCGCGCGGGTCATCGTCTCGTCCATGGCAAGGTCGAGCGAGGCGTAACGGGCGATGCCGCGCCGGTCGCCGAGCGCCTTGGCGAGCGCCTGGCCGATGGCAATGCCGGTGTCCTCGACCGTATGGTGGTCGTCGACATGCAGGTCGCCGTCGGTCTTGATCTCCATGTCGATGAGCGAATGGCGGGCGAGCTGGTCCAGCATATGGTCGAAGAAGCCGACACCGGTCGAAATCTTCGAAACGCCGGTGCCGTCGATGTTGACCGATACGGACACCGCGGTCTCGTTGGTTTTACGCGAAACCTGTGCGGTGCGGCTGGACGTGGCTTCTGCCATCGGGCTCTCCTGTATGCGCCAGTGCGGGGGGAGGAAAGTCTGTGCGGTTTCCTCATCTCGCGCTCGCTTGCGATCTCGGCCGCTCCTTATCAGGCAAATGCTGAAATATCCAGAACTTGAGCGTTGATTCGAATCATCCGACACCGGGCCCTGAACGAAGATTGCACCCTCGGGCGGTTGCCATTTGCAAATGTGTCTGCCGTACTTACATAGGCCTCAAGCAACCAGGCTCGTGTCACGAGCCGCAACGCCCCAAGTAAACGCCCCCAAGTATCAGGGGCCGACAGGTATCTTCATGAGTGAACACAATCCCTACGGAACGATGCATGCGACGACCATCATCACGGTACGCAAGGATGGCAAGGTGGTGATGGCCGGCGACGGCCAGGTGAGCCTCGGCCAGACCGTGATGAAGAGCAATGCGCGCAAGGTGCGGCGTCTCGCGAAGGGCGACGTGATCGCCGGCTTTGCCGGCGCGACCGCCGACGCCTTCACGCTGCTCGAAAGGCTCGAGGCCAAGCTTGAACAGTACCCCGACCAGCTGATGCGCGCGGCGGTCGAACTTGCCAAGGACTGGCGCACCAACAAGTATCTGCGCAATCTCGAAGCGATGATGCTGGTCGCCGACAAGTCGATAACCCTGGCGATCACCGGCAATGGCGACGTACTTGAGCCGGAACACGGCACCATCGCCATCGGCTCCGGCGGCAACTACGCCTTTGCCGCAGCGCGCGCCCTGATGGACAGCGACAAGTCGGCCGAGGATATCGCCCGGCGGGCGCTGCAGATCGCCGGGGACATCTGCGTCTATACCAACCACAATATCGTGGTGGAGACGTTGGATGCCGAATGAGCCCAAGCATGTCAGCTTCGCGCCGGTGGTTGATGACCATCTGCCGCTGCTGCATGCCTGGCTGAGTGAACCGCATGTGCGGCAATGGTGGGGCGATCCGGACAAGGAAGTGGAACTGATCCGCGAAGGCTGCGCGACCGGAGAGGTGGAGGGCTTCATCTTCCACGTGGCCGGCGAGCCGGCTGGCTACATCCAGTCCTGGATGCCTTTTCAGTACCCGGACGAGGAGCCCTGGGCGAAGGATCTGCCGGCCGATGTGCCCGGTATCGATATCTTCGTCGGCCCCGCGGAATTGACGGGCAGGGGTGTCGCCTCGCTGGCGCTCCGAGCTTTTGCCGAACGGCTCTTTGCCGCCGGCGCGTCCCGCATCGTGATCGACCCTGATGCGGGCAACCGCCGGGCGGTCAGCGCCTACACCAAGGCCGGCTTCGTGCCCTACGCAGAATGGATAGATGTATCCGGTCGCACGCTCCTGATGGAACTGACGCGGACCGAATTTGAGAGGACTACATGAGTACGTTTTCACCCAGAGAGATCGTGTCGGAACTCGACCGTTTCATCATCGGCCAGAACGACGCTAAACGCGCCGTCGCCATTGCGCTACGCAACCGTTGGCGCCGCCAGCAGCTCGGCGACGAGCTGCGCGATGAGGTCATGCCGAAGAACATCCTGATGATCGGCCCGACCGGTGTCGGCAAGACCGAGATTTCCAGGCGTCTGGCCAAGCTCGCCGGCGCGCCCTTCGTCAAGGTTGAGGCGACCAAGTTCACCGAGGTCGGCTATGTCGGCCGCGACGTCGAGCAGATCATCCGTGACCTCGTCGAGGTCGGGATCGGCCTCGTGCGCGAAAAACGCCGCGCCGAAGTCAAGGCCAAGGCGCACCAGAACGCCGAAGAGCGCGTGCTCGATGCACTGGTCGGCGCCACGGCCTCGCCGGCGACGCGCGATTCGTTCCGCAAGAAGCTGCGCGCCAACGAACTCGACGACAAGGAGATCGAGGTCGACCTCGCCGAGACCGGTGCGCCGGGTGGTTTCGAAATTCCGGGCATGCCGGGCGCCAATATCGGTGTGCTCAACCTTTCGGAAATGTTCGGCAAGGCGATGGGCGCCCGCACCAAGAAGGTCAAGACGACGGTCAAGGCCTCCTATGAGCTGCTCATCAACGACGAGTCGGACAAACTGCTCGACAACGAGCAGATCCAGCGCGAGGCAATGCGCGCGGCCGAAGACGACGGCATCGTCTTTCTCGACGAGATCGACAAGATCGCCTCGCGTGAGGGCGGCATGGGCGCCGGCGTGTCGCGCGAAGGCGTGCAGCGCGACCTGTTGCCGCTCGTTGAAGGCACGACGGTTGCGACGAAGTATGGACCGGTCAAGACCGACCACATCCTGTTCATCGCTTCCGGCGCCTTCCATGTGGCAAAGCCCTCGGACCTGCTTCCGGAATTGCAGGGCCGTCTGCCGATCCGCGTTGAGCTCCGTGCGCTCACCAAGGAAGATTTCCGCCGGATCCTGACGGAAACCGAAGCGAGCCTCATCCGCCAGTACAAGGCGCTCTTGGACACGGAAGAGGTGAAGCTCGACTTCACCGACGACGCGATCGATGCGCTCGCCGATGTCGCGGTGCAGCTGAATGCCAGTGTCGAGAACATCGGCGCCCGCCGCCTGCAGACGGTGATGGAGCGCGTACTGGACGAGATCTCGTTCAATGCGCCCGACAGCGCCGGACAGGCGGTGACGATCGACGCGGAGTATGTGCGCAAGCATGTCGGCGATCTCGCTGCCAACACCGATCTGTCGCGCTACATCCTGTGACATTTCGGTCGTCGAGGCGCGCAAACGCCCGCAACCCAGAATAGACCGGGCGCCTGTCTCTCGACAGGCGCCCGCATTTTTTCTAACACGGACACGGAAATTGATCGTGGCCCGGGCATCTTTCCGACATGATCTTGGCGTAAGAGCCGCCCCGCCGACCGAGGCAGCCTCCACCAGTCACAGGAAGAAGAGATCGTGCGTTTTACCGCCTGCATGCTCGCTATCGCCACGTTTTGCCTGACCGCAAGCCAGACAATCGCGGCGACCGCCGTTCCGCCGGGCAACCGCAACGTCGAGCAGCCCGGTATCCCCGGCGCTTCCGTGCGCCGAACCAAGGCCGGCCGCACCTCCTTCGATGCCAAGTTCGAGAAAGTCCGGGATCTGCTGGCGACCGACAAACAGCTGATCAGCAAGATCAAGTCCGTGTCGCGCGCCTATGGCATCGCGCCGATCCACATGGTCGGCGCCATCGTCGGCGAGCATACCTACAATGTCGACGCCTATGACCGGCTGCAGTCCTATTACGTCAAGGCGGCCGCTTACGCCGGCAACAGCTTCCAGTTCGGCTATGATGGCGAAACGGTCGCCGAGTTCGTAGCCCGGCCGCAATTTTCCGAGTGCGGCGCCAAGAAGGGTGCCTATGCGCTCTGGAGCTGCCGCGAGCGGGTCTGGGACAACGACTTCCGCGGCAAGTCGGTTGGCGGCAAGTCCTTCCCGAACAACCGCTTCAGCGCCGTTTTCTTCCAGCCGTTCTTTGCCGGCCAGACCTTCGGCCTCGGCCAGATCAACCCGCTGACGGCGCTGATGCTGACCGACATCGTCGCAAAGACGTCCGGCTATGACCGTCTCGACGAGAACAATGCCGCCGGAGTCTATGAGGCGATCATGGATCCGGATGTGTCGCTCGCCTATATGGCGGCCTCGATCCGCCATTCGATCGACGCCTACAAGTCGATCGCCGGCCTCGACATTTCCGACAATCCCGGCATCACGGCGACGCTCTACAATGTCGGCAATCCGGACGGCCGCGCAGCTGCCCTTGCCGCCAAGATCCAGAGCGGACAAGCGCAATGGCCGGAGGAGAATTATTACGGCTGGCTCGTCAACGACAAGCTTTCGGAGCTTGAAAGCCTGTTGTGATTCACGTGAAGCACTTTCCTTGATTGCGCCGTAAAAACCTGAAATCATTGGCGCAATCGAGAAAGGCAATCACCATGGACATGCGTCCGGAGCCCTTCGAACCGCCGGCTCCCGTTCCTCGAGTGGGCATCCCTTCCTACCTGCAGATCATCAGGACGGTCTTACGCAATCCGCTCGAACTGTGGGGCGAGCCATCCTACACCTTGCCCTGGATCGAGACGAAGTTCGTCACCCAGCGCACTTTGATCGTCAACGATCCCGGTCTCATCCGTCACATCCTCGTCGACAATGTCGGCAACTACGAAATGTCGAAGGTTCGCCGGCTGATCCTCAGGCCGATCCTGCGCGACGGCTTGCTGACGGCCGAAGGCGAGGTCTGGAAGCGCTCGCGGAAAGCCATGGCGCCGGTGTTCACACCGCGCCACGCCAAGGGTTTCGCAGGCCAGATGTTGCGAAGCTCGGAAGCATTCGTCGAGCGCTATGCCGGCGCCAAGACAGCTCCGTTCACGACCAACATCGCCAACGACATGACGGAACTCACCTTCGACATTCTTGCCGAAACGCTGTTTTCCGGTGAGGTGGCGGTGGAGCGGGAAGGGTTTGTCCAGAGCGTCGAGGAACTCCTGCACCGCATGGGCCGCGTCGATCCCATGGACATTCTGCTCGCGCCGGAATGGATACCGCGCCCAACCCGGATCGGCGGCAAGAAGGTGATGAACCGGTTCCGCTCGATCGTGTCCGAGACCATGGCGATCCGGCGGCGCAAGATGGCGGCGGATCCCGAGGGCACGCCCAAGGATTTCCTGACCCTGCTTTTGGAGATCGAGGGCAGTCAGGGCCTTTCGACTGCGGAGATCGAGGATAACATCCTGACCTTCATCGGTGCCGGGCACGAGACAACCGCCCGGGCGCTCGCCTGGACGCTCTATTGCATCGCCAACACGCCGGCCTATCGCGAGACGATGGAGGCCGAGATCGATGCCGCGATCGCAAGCGGTGCCGATCCGGTCGAATGGCTCGGCCTGATGCCGCATGTCCTTGCCGCCTTCGAGGAGGCGATGCGGCTCTATCCGCCGGCGCCGTCGATCAACCGGGCCGCGATCGAAGAGGACGAGTGGACTTCCCCCACCGGAAAGCGGGTACGCATCCCCAAGGGCATCGCGGTGCTGATCATGCCGTGGACGCTGCACCGCCACGTTCTTTACTGGGATAAGCCCCGCGCGTTCATGCCCGAGCGTTTCCTGCCGGAGAACCGCGAGAAGCTGCATCGTTACCAATATTTGCCCTTCGGCGCCGGCCCGCGCGTCTGCATCGGCGCCACTTTCGCGCTACAGGAAGCCGTGATCGCGCTCGCCGTGATGATGCATCGCTACCGTTTCGATCTGACCGAGGAGACAAATCCCTGGCCGGTGCAGCGCCTCACTACTCAACCGCGGGGCGGGTTGCCGATGAAGGTGTCGGTTCGCTGAAGGTCTTGCCGGGGATCGGCGACTGTACCGAGCGCACCGGCGAGTCGGCCGGCTTCGGCTGCTGCAGTATCTTCGACGGTTTCTTGATCGTCTTGATCTGGGCGCAGGTGGCGTCGCCGACATTGTCGCACGGTTTGTAGACGACAATCTCGCTTCCGGCACCATCGTCCCACACCGCCTGGATCGTCAGCGTCTTCGCGGTGTCGGCCGGCAGCGAGATATAGACATACTCGGCCGTCTCATCGGCCGGCAGGTTGAACGGGATCTGCGGATTGCACTTCGCCAGCGGAAAGCGCTGATCGAGCGTGTCCGAATTGATCGAATATCGAATTTCCGATAGCCGGCAATGCATCGTCTGCAATGCGGTGAAGTAGATCAGTTGCCGGTCGTCATAGTCGCGAAACTGCACCCAGCCGGTCTGCTTGTTGGCGTCGAGCATCGCCTTGTAGATCGCGACATCCGGAAGTTGCGGCTTGTACTCTTCTTCCTCCGCGTCCTGTGCTTGGGCCAGGTTCAGCGGAAACCAGATGAAAGCGGCAAACGGGAGCCAGACGAAAATAGACGGACGGCGGCCTTCGAGCATGCGCAGGTGTCCCCATCTTTTGACCCGTGTCGCCCAGTTGATCATCTATGTCTGCGGCACGATGGTTTTCTCTTGAAATATGTCATATCACCGCATCGATCCCCATTGAACCCGGGGCCTTGCGCCCCGCGCGAATTCCGGACTGCGCGAATTGACCTCTCATTTTCTTCTCGGCATCGACACCGGCGGCACCTATACCGACGCCGCTCTCTTCTCGGAAACGCAAGGGGTGGTCGCCAAAGCCAAGGCGCTTACGACCCGCCACGACCTCGCAGTCGGTATTTCCGGCGCGGTCGAAGCGGTGCTCGATCAGGCGAAAGTGCCGGTTTCTGCAATCAGCATGGTCTCGCTGTCGACGACGCTTGCAACCAATGCGCTCGTCGAAGGGCAGGGCGGCCGCGCCGGTCTTGTCATGATCGGCTTTGGCCCCGACGATCTGAAGCGCGATGGTCTCTTGGAGGCGCTGGGCTCCGATCCGGTGATCTTCCTGCCGGGCGGCCACAATGTGCACGGCGGCGAAACCCCACTCGACATGAGCGAGCTCGATGCCACGCTGCCGGCGCTTGCCGGCCAGGTCTCCTCCTTCGCCATTGCCGGCTACTTCGCCGTTCGGAATCCGGATCATGAAAAGCGCGTCCGCGACCGCATTCGCGAAGTCTCGCATCTGCCGGTGACCTGCAGCCATGAACTGTCCTCGAAGCTCGGCGGCCCGCGCCGTGCCTTGACGACCCTGCTCAACGCCCGGCTGGTGTCGATGATCGACCGGCTGATCGGCTCCTGTGAAGGCTTCCTGAAGGCGCGTGGCATCGACGTGCCGATGATGGTCGTGCGCGGTGACGGCGCCTTGATCTCGGCGGAGGAGGCGCGGCTGCGCCCGATCGAGACGATCCTCTCCGGTCCGGCCGCAAGCCTTGTCGGCGCGCGGCATCTGACCGGCCTCGACAATGCGGTGGTCTCCGATATCGGCGGCACCACGACCGACGTCGCGGTTCTGGAAGGCGGGCGTCCGCGGCTCGATGCCGAGGGCGCGGTCGTCGGCGGCTTCCGCACCATGGTCGAGGCGGTGGCGATGCGGACCTATGGCCTGGGCGGCGATTCGGAAGTGCGCATCAACGACCGCGGCTTGAAGGCGAAGATCGATCTCGGGCCGCGCCGGCTGATGCCGCTCAGCCTCGCCGCCGCCCTGCATGGCGACGCCGTCATCTCGGTGCTCGAAAAACAGATGCGCGCCCAGCATACCGGGCGCAACAATGGACGGTTTGCGGTCCGCACCGGCCTGCCGGATCACCTTGCCAGCGGCCTGCAACCGCAGGAGCAGGCGCTCTATGAGCGCATCGGTGCGGTTCCGCTGGCGTTGGAGACCCTGTTGGTCTCGACCCCGCAGAAGGCGACGCTCGATCGGCTGGTGGGGCGCGGGCTCGTGCATATCTGTGGCCTGACGCCGTCGGACGCCATGCATGTGCTCGGCCGGCAATCGCAATGGAACCTTGAAGCGGCTCAGCTTGGCATTCAGCTTGCAGCGCGCACCCGCGACGGCTCCGGTCAGCCAATCGCTTCCTCCCCGGAAGCCATGGCGCAGATGATCGTCGACCGGCTGACGCGGCAATCCTCGGAGGTCATCCTGCAGGCCTGTCTCGGTGAAGATGGCGCCGGCGCGATCGATCCCGCCGTTTCGCAGGCCGTCGACCGGGCGCTCACGCGCACGCCGGGCATCGTCCGCTTCTCGCTTGGTCTCGACCGTCCGCTCGTCGGCCTCGGCGCTTCGGCGCCGGTTTATTACCCTGATATCGCCGAGATGCTCGGAACGGATGCCGCCATTCCCGAAGAGGCCGGCGTCGCCAATGCCGTTGGCGCCGTGGTCGGCCAGGTCAGCGCTACGGTCACGGTTTTCGTGACGATGCCGGAGGAAGGCATCTTCGTCGTCAACGGTGCCGGGGCCAGCGAACGGTTTCTCGACCAGGAACAGGCTTTCGGCGCCGCCCGGCGGCGAGCCGAAGCCGTGGCGCTGGAAACGGCGCGCACCAATGGAGCGGACGATCCCGCTTCGATGCTGCGCGAGGAAATCGATGCGCCGGAAGTCGAGGGCAGCCGCAAGCTGATCGAGGCCCGGTTCATCGCGTCCGCCAGCGGACGTCCGCGCATTGCCCACGACTGATCTTTTCCATTTCGGAAACAATTCTTCGCATCCTTGCAGAATTGACAGGGAATGAATTGGTGAGAAACTGCGGCCGTTTCACGCGCGCGTTGCGCATGGGCTGGTCCGCGATCGGCTACAGGCGCAAGATCAACATGTTGGGGCGTTCTCATCGCATCCGTCCGGATCGGTGACGCTCCTTACGTCTATTTCAAGGAGTTGGCAGATGGACCGCATTGAGAAGTTTGGGTTGAAGATAGATGCGGGTCTCCATCGCTTCCTGGTGGAAGAGGCGATGCCGGGCACCGGCATCGATGCAGAACATTTCTTCGAGCAGCTTTCCGCCCTCGTGCACGATCTGGCGCCGAAGAACCGGGCGCTGCTCGCCAAGCGCGACGAGCTGCAGGCCAAACTCGACGCCTGGTACAGGCAGAACGGCGCCCCCAGCGACATCGAGACCTACCAGGCCTTTCTCCGCGATATCGGCTACCTGCTGTCGGAAGGTGGCGACTTCAGCGTTTCGACCGCCAATGTTGATCCGGAAATCGCGACGATCGCCGGTCCGCAGCTCGTCGTCCCGGTCATGAATGCGCGCTATGCGCTCAACGCTGCCAATGCGCGCTGGGGCTCGCTCTATGACGCGCTCTACGGTACGGACGCGATTTCGGACGCCGATGGCGCCGAGAAGGGCCGCGGTTACAATCCAAAGCGCGGCGCCAAGGTCATCGCCTGGGCACGCGACTTCCTCGATGCCAGCGCCCCGCTGGCGAAGGGTAATTGGGCCGACGTCACCTCGCTCAAGGTTGCGGGTGGCGCGCTGGAGATTGGCCTTAAGGACGGCTCGAACACGACGCTGCGCAACGCCGCTCAATTCGCCGGCTATTCCGGCGCCGAAGGCACGCGGTCGGAGATCGTTCTCCGGCACAATAATCTGCATGCGATCGTCGTCCTCGACGCCTCCACGCCGATCGGCAAGGAGGACCCGGCCGGTATCTCGGACGTCATCCTCGAATCGGCGATCACCACGATCATGGATTGCGAAGATTCGGTCGCGGCCGTCGATGCCGAAGACAAGGTCGTCGTCTACGGCAACTGGCTCGGCCTGATGAAGGGCGACCTCGAAGAAGAAGTCGCCAAGGGCGGCAAGACCTTCACCCGCCGCCTCAATGCCGACCGCACCTATCAGGCCGCTTCAGGCGGCACGCTGTCGCTCCCCGGCCGGTCGCTGATGCTGGTCCGCAATGTCGGACACCTCATGACGAATCCGGCTATCCTCGACCGCGACGGCAAGGAAGTGCCCGAGGGTATCATGGACGCCATGGTCACCGCGCTGATTGCCCTGCACGATATCGGCAACGGCGGCCGCCGCATGAACTCCCGCGAGGGATCGATGTATGTCGTCAAGCCGAAGATGCACGGACCGGAAGAAGTCGCCTTTGCCTGCGAGATCTTCACGCGCGTCGAAAAGGCGCTCGGCATGCCAGCCAACACCATGAAGATGGGCATCATGGACGAGGAGCGCCGCACCACGGTCAACCTCAAGGAATGCATCCGCGCTGCCCGCGAGCGCGTCGTCTTCATCAACACCGGCTTCCTCGATCGCACCGGCGACGAGATCCATACCTCGATGGAAGCCGGCCCGATGATCCGCAAGGGCGACATGAAGCAGGCTGCCTGGATCGGCGCGTACGAAAACTGGAACGTCGATATCGGCCTCGAGTGCGGCCTTTCCGGCCACGCCCAGATCGGCAAGGGCATGTGGGCCATGCCCGATCTGATGGCAGCGATGCTCGAGCAGAAGATCGCCCACCCGAAGGCCGGCGCCAACACCGCCTGGGTTCCGTCGCCGACGGCCGCGACGTTGCATGCGACGCATTACCACCGCGTCAATGTCGCCGAGGTCCAGGCAAGCCTGAAGAGCCGCACCCGCGCCAAGCTCTCCGACATTCTGTCGGTGCCGGTTGCGGTCCGGCCGAACTGGACGCCGGAGGAGATCCAGCGCGAACTCGACAACAACGCTCAAGGGATCCTGGGCTACGTCGTGCGCTGGGTCGACCAGGGCGTCGGCTGCTCGAAGGTGCCCGACATCAACAATGTCGGCCTGATGGAAGACCGCGCGACGCTGCGCATCTCCGCCCAGCACATGGCCAACTGGCTGCACCACGGCGTCGTCACCGAAGCCCAGGTCGTCGACACGATGAAGCGCATGGCCGCCGTCGTCGACGGACAGAACGCCGACGATCCGCTCTATGTCGCGATCGCCGGCAATTTCGACGGCTCGATCGCCTTCCAGGCGGCCCTCGACCTGGTTCTCAAGGGTCGCGAGCAGCCGAACGGCTACACCGAGCCAGTCCTCCACCGCCGTCGGCTGGAGCTGAAGGCGCTGAACGCCGCCTGATTCATCCCTGACGTCTGAATATTGGTGCAGGGCCGTGTGTTCGTCTGAACGCACGGCTCTGTTTTTTCAAGCGCGGTCCCAGCCTCCATGCGCCCGCCAGTCGTCTCCGCCGGTGGCCTAAAATTCGGCCCAGCCGTCTGTGGCGAGTGCGGCGTTGCCCTGTGTTGCATAGACGGCTGGTCGCCGGGCTGCCTGGGCAACAGTCCGCCCCTGGTCGCGGACTGCGGTTGCAGCGGCTGCCGGGGCAGGAGGCCTCGATCCGCCCTTTGCCTGCGTCTCGCCGGCGAGGATGAAGCGTCCGATCAGGTTACGCAGGTTGGTACCTTCCTGCGCCAGGGTGGCGGAGGCGGCATTGGCTTCCTCGACCATCGCCGCGTTCCTCTGCGTCACCTGATCCATTTGGTTGACGGCCGTGTTGACCTCGCTCAAGCCCACGGACTGTTCCCGGGCGGACGTGGCGATCGCAGCCATATGTTCGTTGATGGTGATTACATGCGCCTCGATCGTTTGCAGCGCTTCGCCGGTGTCGCGCACCAGGCGCACGCCGTTTTCGACCTCCTGGCTCGATGTGCGGATGAGATCCTTGATTTCCTTCGCGGCCTTGGCCGAGCGCTGGGCAAGTTCGCGCACTTCCTGGGCGACCACGGCAAAGCCTTTGCCCGCTTCGCCGGCCCGCGCCGCCTCGACGCCGGCGTTCAGCGCCAGGAGGTTCGTCTGGAAGGCGATCTCGTCGATGACGCCGATGATGCTGGATATCTGGCTGGAGGATTCTTCGATCCGCCGCATCGCCTCGACGGCATTGGCGACGACGACGGCCGACTGGGCCGCGCTGGTCTTCGCCTCGCCGGCGACGTCGCGCGCCTCCTCCGTCCGTCTCGAAGAGTTGCTGACATTGGCGGTGATCTGGTCGAGCGCGGCGGCTGTCTCCTCGAGCGCCGCGGCCTGCTGTTCTGTCCGCTTGGAGAGATCGTCGGCGCTCTGGCTGATCTCGCGCGTGCCCATGCCGATGTTGCCGGCGCTGTCGGCGACAGCCAGCAGCGCGTCGTTCAACTGTCCGGCGGCCTTGTTGAGGTCATGCCGCAGCTGTTCGAACTCGGCGGCGAAGGGCTCGTGCAGCCGAACGGCGAGATCGCCATTGGCAAGCCGCTGCAGCCCGGCGGCAAGACCGGCGGTCGCTTGCGTCAGCCGCTGCTGTGCGTCCTGTTCCGCCTGTCTCTGCACGCGAACGCGCTCGGCCTCGCCGGTGCGGAGAGTCTCCTCGGCCTCCGCCTGCAGCCGCAGATTCGATCGCGCGGCCTCCCGGAAGGACTGGATGGCACGGGCCATGTCGGCGATCTCGTCCTTGCCGTTTACCGGCTCGTCGGCATCTTCGACGTGGCCGTCGATCAGCCGGCGCATGGCGGCGATCTGGCGCCCGAGCGGTCCGACGACGCCGCGCAGCACCACAAGGAAGGTGCCGCCGGCAAGCGCCATGACGAGAACGATGATGGCAATGCTGAGCGTCTGCACCGTTTCGAACTCGCGATGCTTGGCTTCAAAGGCCGTGCCGGAAAGTTCGACCTGCAGGTCCGAGATCTCGGAGATCGTCGCCGTCAGCGGATCGATTGTCGCATAGAGCTTGTCGCGCACGAAGGCATCGAGTGCCTTCTCGTCCTTGGCGGAGAGAATTTGCGTCAGCGCCATGATCGAATCCATCGCAACGACCATCTGGCTCCGCGCATTGTCGACGAGCCGTCGTTCCTCATCGGTCATCGAGGTTGCCGCATAGGCATCCCAGTTGGTCTTGATCGTCTCTCGCGCGGCATTGACCGAGGCAAGCCCGCTCTCCATCGTTTCGTTGCCGTTGCGGACCTTGTGTGCAGCATCGACGATCGAGACTGCAAAGGCATCGGAAGTCGCCTTGAGGTTCTTTAGCGGCACGATGCGATCGGCATAGACCGCATCCATCATGTCGCCGGTTTCCGACAGCGTGCTCTGACTGTAAATGGCGATGCCGATGGCTATGGATGACAGAAGCGCAATCGCGCCGATAAGCTTGGTCTTGATCAGCATGCCAGTCCCTCCCGAGCGGAATTTCTGGGCACACTCTTTCGTTTGTTTAGATAACGCTTACTTAATAAGCGGCTGAATTTAAGTCGAATTTGAACTTTTCCGCGTCACGCAGCCGGTTTTCGCGACCCTGATTTGAGGGTGTTTTCGAACGGCAACTGTGCGTGGTTGAAGCGCTCCGTTGCAGCATCGCATCACCGGCAAATGGTGGTTGAGTAACGACGTAAAAAAAGCCGCCGACTGGTGTCGGCGGCTTCGGATGGCTGATGCAGCCCGGTTACTGCTGGACGACGACGCGGGCGTTCTTGCCGGGGCGAACGCGCGAATAGAGATCGATGATGTCCTGGTTGATCAGGCGGATGCAGCCGGACGAAGCGGCGGTGCCGATCGACGACCATTCCGGCGTACCGTGCAGGCGGAACAGCGTGTCCTTGCCCTGGTCGTTGAAGAGATAGAGTGCGCGGGCGCCGAGCGGGTTCTTGAGGCCGGGACCCATGCCTTCCTCGACATACTTGGCGACTTCCGGCTTGCGCTCGGCCATTTCCTTCGGCGGATGCCACATCGGCCATTCCTGCTTCCAGGCAATGTAGGCTTCGCCTTCCCATGCAAAGCCGGCCTTGCCGACGCCGATGCCGTAACGAACGGCCTTGCCGCCGGGCAGCACGTAATAGAGGAAACGATTCGGCGTGTTGACGACGATCGTTCCAGGGCGCTCGCTGGTGGTGTAGTCGACGATCTGGCGATGGAACCGGGTATCGACCTTGTTGATCGGAATGGCGGGCAGCGCGTAACCGTGATCCTCAACTGCGCCATAATCGCCGTTGAAAATCTGATTCGTAGCGACCGTTTGCGCTACGGGAGCGGGTTCGTTCGCAGCCGTTTCGGGCTTGGACGATGTCGTCGAGCAGCCGGCAACAGCGAGTGTCGCCGCGAGGCCGCACAAGAGGAAGGCATTGCGGAAGCGCATGGGAGTCTCTTAAAAAAGAAGCGAAGTAAAAACTGGGTCGCCGCGACCGTCAGTGACTACGGTTATTTTCGATTAGTCTGTGCTATGCAAGAGATTGCGCGGCCACAATTTGGCTGGAAAGTGCAAATTCCATGACCCTTGTTTTTTTGCAACAAAATGACCGGCCCAAAGGGACACCGGGCGCATGACCATCCTCTCCATCCATGACGACAACCCGCTGATCGACGGCCGACAGTCGAATCGCGCGATGATGGTGCGTCGCGGCGTGCAGCGGCTTTTCGCTGAACTGCGCCATTCCGTCCTGCCTGAACTGACGCTGGCGAGCGGGAGGCGCGCCGACCTGATCTCGCTGTCGGTCAAGGGCGAAATCTGGATTGTCGAGATCAAGACCTCGATCGAGGACTTTCGCGTCGACCGCAAATGGCCGGATTACCGGCAGCATTGCGACCGGCTGTTCTTCGCAACCCATGCCGGCGTGCCGCTCGATATCTTCCCCGAGGAATGCGGCTTGCTGCTTTCGGATGGTTATGAAGGGCACATCGTTCGCGAGGCGCCCGAACACAAACTGCCGCCGGCGACGCGCAAATCGGTCTTGCAGCTCTTTGCCCGCACGGCGGCGCAGCGCCTGATGCTTGCGGAGTGGGCAGCCGAGCGCAACGGCGAACTCGGCGATCAGATCGGCGACATCCTCACGGGCAACCGCGACAGCGGCGGCTGACGCCGTTACTTCGGCGCGCGCTTTGCAAGAATGCGTTGCAGCGTCCGGCGATGCATGTTGAGGCGGCGCGCCGTTTCCGAAACATTGCGCTCGCACATCTCATAGACACGCTGGATGTGTTCCCAGCGAACCCGATCGGCCGACATCGGGTTTTCCGGCGGCTCGACGCGCTCGCCCTGGCGCTGAACGAGCGCCGCAAAGATGTCGTCTGCATCGGCCGGCTTGGCAAGATAGTCGACGGCGCCGAGCTTCACGGCGTTTACGGCGGTGGCAATATTGCCGTAGCCGGTCAGCATGATCATGCGCGTGTCATCGCGCCGTCCGCGGATCGCCTCGATCACGTCGAGACCGCTGCCATCACCGAGCCGAAGGTCGATGACGGCATATTTCGGCGGGTTGCCCTTGGCCTTGGCAATGCCTTCAGCCACTGATTCGGCAATGTCGACTGAAAAGCCGCGGGCTTCCATGGCGCGGGCAAGGCGCCTGAGGAAGGGTGCGTCGTCGTCGACGAGCAGCAGGGTGCGGTCCGGTCCGATCAGTTCGGCGTCCTGTGCGGGTGTGCTGGGCGAAGCTGTCGATTTGTCGGTCATTCTGGAATCCTTGAGCGAAAACCTGCGCTTTCGCCGAGATTATAGGTTTCTTCTGGTCTCGTTCAATAAACTGCGAAATGTCATTTCGCCAGTTTCGTATCCATCAGGGCGCGCGGCCATTCGACGCTGACCCGGGCGCCTGGCCTGTCGGGTCCGCCATTTTCGAAGCGCAGGCGCGCGCCCGAACGTTCAAGCAGGGTCTTGGCGATGAAGAGGCCGAGCCCGAGGCCACCGGCGCTGTCGTCCTTCTGCCGCCGCGTCACATAGGGCTCGCCGATGCGCTGCAGGATATCCGGGGCGAAGCCGTCGCCATCGTCCTCGATCGTCACTTTCACGCGGTCCGCGGTGTGCTCGACCGTCACGGCAACTTCCTTCTTGGCATAGTCGACAGCATTTTCGAGCAGGTTGCCGAGCCCATAAAGGATGCCGGCATTGCGGTTGCCGACCGGCTCGGTGGCGCGGTCACCTTTCTCGACGAGATTGATGTGGATGCCGAACTCGCGGTGCGGCGCCATCACCTCTTCGATCAGCGACGACAGCGGCAGCATCCGCATGTGCTCCTCGCTTTCGGAGGAGAGCGTCGTCAGCCGCTTCAGGATATCGCGGCAGCGTTCGCTCTGGCTGCGCAGCAGATGCACGTCCTCGCCGAAGCGTGGATCGTTACCAAGCTCGCGCTCCATCTCCTTGGCGACGACACTGATGGTCGCCAGCGGCGTGCCGAGTTCGTGAGCGGCCGCTGCCGCCAGTCCATCGAGTTGCGACAGGTGCTTTTCCCGCTGCAGAACGAGTTCTGTCGCCGTCAGAGCCTCCGACAGTTCGCTCGCTTCCAGGGAGACGCGGTAGGTGTAGAAGGCGGCAAAGGCGGTCATCGAGACGATCGCAAACCAGATGCCGGCGGTCAAAACCCGCGGCATCAGCAACACCGTGCCCGGATACCAGGGCAGTGGAAAGGGCGAGAAGGCAAGTGCTGTGATCGCAATCACCGCAAGGCCGGCAAGGATGATGCTGTGCGATTTCGGCTGCGATGCCGAAGAGATGATGACGGGGACGCAAAGCAGCGGCGCGAAGGGATTGGTAAGCCCGCCGGTGATGTACAGCAGCCCGGTGATCTGCGCGAGATCGAGGCCTAGAAGCGCGAAAGCGGCCGGCGGCTGCAGCCGGTGGGTTGGCGGATAGCGCAGCGTCACATAGGAGTTGACCAGCGCCAGGCTCGCAATCAGCACCAGGCAGGAAATCAGCGGCAGCGGAAATTGCAGCCAGAAGGCGGTAATGAGGACGGCGATCGACTGGCCGCCGACGGCAAGCCAGCGCAGCCGGACGAGCGTCTGCAGGCGCAGGCTGCGGTTACTGGTCTGGTCGTTGTTGTGTTCGAGCGCAACTGTGGTCATTCGTGCCTGCATTCCAGTCATCGGAGGTTTCGTCTCATGTACCACGCGGCTTTGCCCGTGTCGTCGGCGCCGCATTGGCCGGATCTTCGGGCCAGGGGTGTTTCGGGTAGCGGCCGCGCATGTCCGCCCGCACATCCCGCCACGAGCCCGCCCAGAAGCCGGGCAGGTCGCGCGTCGTCTGGATCGGGCGATGGCCCGGCGAGATCAGTTCCAGCAGCAGCGGCAGGCGGCCGTCGCCGATCGCCGGGTGGATCTTCAGGCCGAAGAGCTCCTGCACCCGGATCGACAGAAGCGGCTCGTCGCCGTCGTAGTGAATTGGGTGCCTTTGCCCGGTCGGCGCCTCGAAATGCGTCGGGGCGAGCCTGCCGAGTTCCCGCTGCCGCTCGTGCGGAATGAGGGAGAGCAGGGCGTCCGAAAGGTTGGACGCCTTGATGTCGGCAATGGCTGTGACGCCATGCTGGAAAGGCACGAACCAGTCGTCGAGACGATCGAGCAGCGCCTGATCGGAGACATCCGGCCAAGGCTCGCCGATCGAGCGGTTGAGGAAGCCGATGCGGTCGCGCATCTGCATCGCCTCTTTCGAAAACGGCAAGACGGCGAGGCCGAGCTGGCGCACGCCGTCGGCAAGCGCGCGCGCGGTAGCTTCGCCGGTTGGCCTGGCAAGCGGCGCCTCCTCGAGGATGATCGCGTCGAGCCTGGTCACGCGGCGCGCGCGCACCTGCCGGCTCTGCCGGTCGAAGAAGCTCTGGTCTTCGCGGGTAATCGCTTCGGGCATATGCTCTTCGACCTCGGCGCGCGACAGTTCGGCGGCCGCCAGCACCCGCTGACCGCCGGCCCGTCCCGTGAGGTCAGCGATGACAAGCATCGGCGCGGCCGCAAGCCGCTCCGTCTCCGGGATCTCCGCGCCGCGTCCGTTGGCCATCACGAACCGGCCGCGGCCGCCGCGCTGAAGCGCGATGCGATCGGGGAAGGCATGCATCAGCAGCGCGCCCGGCTGGACCGGTTCGTTAGATTTCGGCGCGCCCTTCAGCTCCGCCGCCATGCGGCGCGCCAGATTGCGCGATGCCTCGGCGCGGTCGCCACGCTCCTGGCGGAAGCGGCGCAGCCGATCTTCGAGATCGATGCTGGTGCCGCCGAGGCCCTGTTCGGTGAGCATGACCGCGAGCAGACACGCAGCTTCAGCCTGGCCCTCTTCGGCTGCGGCAACCGCCATTGCGGCGAGACGCGGCGGTAACGCCAGATCGCGGATCTTGCGACCTTTCGCCGTCAACGCGCCGGCTTGGTCGAGCGCGCCGAGCGATGCCAGCAATTTCCTGGCCTCGGTCAGCGTCGTTTCGGGCGGTGAGTCGATGAAGGCGAGGGTGGTCGGATCACTGACGCCCCAATGGGCGCAGTCGAGCAGCAGGCCCGAAAGGTCGCTGGCGAGAATCTGTGGTGGCGTAAAGGCGGCAAGTGCTGCGGTCTGGCCGCTGTGCCAGAGGCGGATCGCGATGCCGGGTTCCGTCCGTCCCGCGCGGCCGGCGCGTTGATCGGCAGAGGCGCGCGAGACGCGCACCGTCTCCAGCCGGGTGATCCCGGTCGCGGCTTCAAAGACCGGCAGTCGCTGCAGGCCGCTGTCTACGATAATGCGCACGCCGTCGATGGTGATCGAGGTCTCGGCGATCGAGGTGGCAAGCACGATCTTGCGCGTTCCCTTGGGCGCCGGGCGGATCGCCGCATCCTGCTCCTTCTGGGTCAGGTTGCCGTAGAGCGGCACAACGGTCGTGTTTGCATCGAAGCGGTCCTGGAGCCGCGCGGCGACACGGGCGATCTCGGCCTGGCCGGGCAGGAAGGCGAGGACGGAGCCGTCTTCCGTGCGGTGCGCTTCAGCAATGGCGCGCACCATGGCATCCTCGACACTCTCCCCGCCGCGGTCCTGGTAGCGGATGTCGATCGGATAGCTGCGGCCCTGGCTCTCTATGATAGGCGCGCCGCCGAGCAGGCCTGAGACCCGTTCGACATCGAGCGTCGCCGACATGACGATGATCTTGAGGTCGTCGCGCAGCGCCGCCTGTACGTCGAGTGCGAGCGCGAGGCCGAAGTCCGCGTCAAGCGAACGCTCGTGGAATTCGTCGAACAGCACGGCCGCGACGCCCTTAAGTTCCGGGTCGTCGAGGATCATGCGAGCGAACACGCCTTCGGTCACGACCTCGATGCGCGTCCTGGCAGAGATGCGGTTGTCGAGACGCATGCGATAGCCGACGGTTTCGCCGACCTTCTCGCCGAGAAGCTCCGCCATGCGTCCGGCGGCAGCCCGTGCCGCCAGCCGCCGTGGTTCAAGCAGAATGATCTTGCCGCCTTTCGCCCAGCCCTGCTCGAGCAGGAAGAGCGGAACGAGCGTCGTCTTGCCGGCGCCGGGCGGAGCCGAGAGCACTGCCGACGGCCCTGCGGCGAGTGCGTGCGCCAATTGAGGCAGGACCTCGCGAACCGGCAGGGCAGGAAGATGTGTCGTCACGTCTGGGCCTCCGCCCCGTTTTCGATGTGGTGTGACGCTCTGCCGTCCGGATCGGGCGGAGCGTAGCGCACAAGAATGATCGATATACCGGCCATATGGTCATTGTGTCGGGCACGGCGAACATCTCGCAAGTACGGTAAGAGGCCATCGAAGGGCAAGGCACCGCCCATTTGTGTGCCCTGCGAAGAGCAAGTTCGCATAGATCTGCGGCTGGGATCCAGGGCTGGCCGAGTGCTCCCTATATAGCGGAACGAGACGTCCTTCAGCTAAGGCAGCGCTCGCATCGTTCCGAGACAAAACGACGATGTTTGATGTCGTGCAGCGATCCGGAAGGAATTTGACCGTTTGATCAAAGATTCGCGGTGCGATTCCGGAGGTTTTCGCTCCTCGAAATCGACAGAGTTTATCAACAGTCGAAAAACATATTTAGATTCAATGGCTTGTTCTTTTTTGAAGTTTTTTTGAAGATCGCTGTTGACGTCTGTGAGGATGGGGGTCTATAAGCCCGATCACTGACGAGGGCGGCGGCGCTGCTGGCGACGACGACCTTCGCTCTAGAGTT